>JAZKDF010000004.1:0-233069 GCA_040387715.1 Pseudomonadota bacterium
AGCAGAGGATTGAAAATCCTTGTGTCGGTGGTTCGATTCCGCCCCGGGCCACCAAACTCAAATAATGCCCTGCTTCGTGCGGGGCATTTTCTTTTGGTCGGGTGGATTAGGTGGCCACTTGACAAAGCGTACGCTTTTGCGTACGATGTGGAAAAGGAGTGAAATGATGACCACATTAACCGCAAGTGAAGCTCGAGCAGGTCTCTACCGTTTGATTGATCAAGCGGCAGAGTCACACAAGCCAGTAGTCATTTCTGGTAAGCGCGCAAATGCTGTTTTAGTTTCTGAAGAAGATTGGAGCGCTATTCAGGAGACGCTTTATCTATTGGCAATTCCAGGAATGCGTGAGTCAATTAAAGACGCTATGGCTGAGCCCATTACTAAAAGTAAAAGAGCATTGAAGTGGTGACTTGGAATTTAGCTTATTCCAAATACGCCATTAAGGATGCTAAAAAACTATCTGCCGCAGGGCTTAAAGATAAAGCCCAGGCTTTATTGGATATTTTAGAAGTAGACCCTCTCCAAAATCCGCCGCCTTATGAGAAGTTAGTTGGCGATTTAAAGGGGGCTTACTCACGCAGAATTAATATTCAACATCGCTTAGTTTATGAAATTTTGCGTAAGGAGAAGACGGTTCGAATCTTAAGAATGTGGACTCACTACGAATAAAGTAGGTATTAGTCTAAAGCAGAGTCAGGCATCATAGGTCCTAGTTCGATTCCGCCCCGGGCCACCAAGAAATACCAAAACCACCTTCGGGTGGTTTTTTCGTTTGGGGCGATAGGGTTATTGCCCATTTGAGCTTGGCAACTAAAAGAACAAACTGACCTTAGTTTTCATAGACATTTTTGCGGAGCTGGGGGAGATGGGTGGGTTCTGATGATCCGAATCAATTGGTTGAGCTTGGCTATATCAGTAAGGCGACTCATGACATGGGCCTTTCAAGCCTAGTCCATCTATTTGATGTTGCGAGAAAGTGGAATTTAGAGCATGAGCTCACGGGCGCCCTGTTCTACGAGAATGGTCATTTTGCGCAGATTCTTGAGGGTAGGCGAAAAGATGTTTTATTCATTTGGGGAAAAATTCAGAAAGACTATCGCCATAAAGTGCTTCATCGAATTGAGCTCGATGAGATTGACCAAAGACTGTTTCCCAATTGGGCTTTGAGGTTTTATGGGGGCGATCAAATTGCTAGAGATGCCCCTCATCTCGCTGGCCTCCTTGATGGTCTGCCGAGTCATGATGTTGAGTTGTTGAGAATCATGCGCTCAGTTGCCAAAGGCAATCAAGATTGGGGTCGACCATCCTCTGGGTCGATTCCACTCCGCGCCACCAAAAAATACTAAAACCACCCCCAGGGTGTTTTTTCGTCTATGAGATTTGTGATGATGTCGTCTTAAACGACAAAACCAATTTAAGTTTTTACAGCCTTTTCTAGTGCCCGACTTAAATCGGCAAAATACTTGCCGGCTTTTTTTGTTAGCTCAATTTGTTTTACGCGACCATCTTCCGTTGGTTTTAGTTTGATATATCCATTGTCAACCAATGAATGAAGTCTTTTATGTAGTGTGGCTTGAGAGCCAAGCTGGTTAAGATTGAGAATATCACCCACTACAAAATTGCCCTCATTCAGAACGATGTTTTTGCTGATGTATTCAAGAATATCTTTGCTTAAGGAGTCTAGGGGTTTTTCACTAGATTTGGTCAGCGTATCAGCAAGTCGTAGAAATCGTAAGTAAGAATTTGTCATTTAGTTTTATCTCCTCTTTTTAAGTATGATGAGTCTGTGCCCATTTTTCCTAGAAAAATACCGTCTACATCAATTATCCTCTTAAAAATAGGATTGCCGTTTTGCCTTTATTTTTTAGCTCTCTATCTAGTTAAGGCATTTCCTGTGCTGGTAAATAAGCCTGAGCTTAGTTACTACATCTATCTGCCAGCAGGAATTAAAGTTCTCTCGGTCCTGATTTTTGGTTGGATGGCTGCCATAGGCATAGGCCTTGCCGTGTTTATTAGATTAGTAGTGTTTCAACCAGAACAATCTTGGTTCGTATGGTTGACTGTTGCCAGTGTTGGTAGCGTTGTTCTCATCTTGGCAGTGAATTTAACGCTCAAAGGACTTGGTGTTGCGAGAGATCTCCATGATTTGAAATATCGCGATGTAGTTACTTTGGCATTCTTTGCCAGCATTGCTCATGGCTTTAGTTATACCTATGTAATTTTTACTATTCATAACTACGAATTTGATAACTTCATGCGTGAAAGCATGATTATCGTGATGGGCGGTTTCTTTGGAAATATGATTGTTGTTGGCTTGCTCACTTATTTTGCTCAACATAGCCCGTGGCTACAGCATCAAATGAAAAAATTAAATGAGGGTCAGGCAGGGGGTCAATAGTCTAGAAATAGCGTCTAGAATGGCCAATGTTGTATTTCATATTGAGACTCTTTAGCTCACTTCCATTGGCGGCCATCCAAATTGTTGGTGCTGGCATGGGCGTATTGATTTGCTTGTTTTCTCCCAGGTACCGCCGGCGTCTATATAAAAATTATCAGAGTGCAGCCCATTATTCTGGATTCCAATTAACCCCATGGAGGGTGGCCGCTGAATCTGGAATGATGTTTGCTGACACATTGTGGATTTGGAGGCACCCAAAATCCTCCATTAATAAAGCCACTATAGAAAACTTGGATCAAGTCATTGAGCTATCTAAAAATAGAAAAGGCTTAATTGTTCTTGCTTCTCATTTGGGAGGGTTTGAAATAGTGCCTCGTATTTTTGCTGAGCATACAAGAGCAACAGTAATGTATAGGCCAGCCCGAAAAAAATGGGTGAATGAGCTCATGCTTAAATCACGTAAACATTCCGAAATTGAGTTTGTTGAAGCAAATATTGGCGGGGTTCGTCAAATTAAGCGGGCCTTAGTAAAAGGTGAGGTAGTCGGTTTATTGGCCGATCAGGTGCCTAGTATTGGCGATGGAGTGTGGGCTAAGTTTTTTAATCAATATGCTTACACAACATCATTTCCAATTAAATTGGCTCGCCAAGCAAACGTGGCAATCCTTTTTGTTGGAGCAGAAAGGCTGGGACTAGGTAAGGGCTGGCTAATTAAGAGTCGACTGATGACGGAAGCATTTCCAGATTGTCTGGTTGATGCCTGCACAGAAATGAATCATTCGTTTGAAGAAATGATACTTTCAAAACCAAATCAATATATGTGGTCCTACAACCGCTATAAAAGACCGGCTGGAGCGGAGATGGCGCCCATAGATTAAGACATCCTAGGCCCCGGTCGATTCCGCCCCGAGCCATCAAGAAACACCAAAACCATCTTCGGGTGGTTTTTTCACTTAGCCCTCAGACTCAGTGGGGCTAATACAAGAATTTCTAAAATTACCTAAGATGTTGGTATGAATAACTTCTTAGATCCAGCAATTCTCTTTTTTATCTTTGGTGCTTTTGCTGGCGCTGTTAAATCCAATCTAGAAATTCCTCAGCCTATTGCTAGATTTTTATCACTCTATCTATTGATGGCTTTGGGTTTAAAGGGCGGTTTTGCACTTCATAAATCAGGCTTTACTCTTGAGATTGGTTTGGCTCTTGGCTTGGCAGTATTTTTGGCGATCCTGATCCCCCTAATGGGGTATTTGGTTTTAAAAACTAAACTCAATCACTATGATGCAGCTGCCATTGCAGCGACTTATGGCTCAGTTAGCGCCGTTACTTTTATTACCGCAACGCAGGCGCTTGATCAATACGGCATTGCGTTTGGTGGACATATGGCCGCCGCAATGGCTTTGATGGAGTCACCCGCAATTATTCTGGCCATCTTATTGGCAAATAAAGCGAGGGCATCAGCCACCAATTCAAAGAAATCCACCGGAATGTCAAAAATTCTTCATGAATCATTTACCGATGGCGCACAACTTCTTCTGCTGGGGTCGATGATCGTAGGTTTGGTGAGCGGTGATGCTGGACAAAAAATAATGGCCCCATTTTCAATCGACTTGTTCAAAGGCATGCTTGCCTTTTTCTTGCTCGATATGGGTTTGATGGCGGCTAAAAACTTTGAGGGATTAAAAGGCAAGCCGCCTATTACTTTGTTTTACGCAATTGGCGCCCCACTACTGCACGCCTCTATCGCGTTGGGATTATGTAAGTTTCTAGGACTGCCATTAGGTGATACTGTTTTATTGATGGTGCTTGCCGCTAGCGCCTCTTACATTGCCGTGCCGGCAGTATTGAGGCACGCGCTGCCCGAAGTAAACCCCGCTTTATATATGGGGATGTCATTAGGCATTACCTTCCCCTTTAATATCATCTTCGGAATTCCGCTTTATGCCTATGTTGCTGGGCTCACTTATTAATAGAGTCTGGCATCCTTCGCCTCGATCGATGATGTTCTTGGTCAATAAAACTACTTAGAGTATGGCCTCTATTTTCATTGAAGACTAGCCATAAAAGATCTATTCTGATCCGAGATAAACATAAGAGAGTGAATAATGATTAAAAAAGTTTCTCTATTAATTGGTGCTGTGTCCGCTCTGTCCTTAGTGGCTTGTCAGTCCATGGAGCATGGTACCGGTCAAAAAGCTTCCGCCAACTTAGATTCGCGCTCAGGCTCGAACGCCAAAGGGGCGGTTAATTTTGTATGGCAAGGGCATGATGTATTGGTTACCGGAAACTTTTCTGGTTTGAAGCCAAATGCTGAACAAGGCTTTCATGTTCATGAAAAGGGAGATTGTTCCGCCCCTGATGCTACCAGCGCAGGGGGCCACTTTAATCCAGGCACCAAATCGCATGGGGTGCCAGATAGTGGATCAAATCATGCTGGCGATATGCCAAACATAAAATCAGATGCGAATGGTAATGCGGTTTATTCGGCAAAGCTCAGTGGATTTGCTGTTGATAGCGGACCAACTGGAATATTGGGAAGATCCGTTGTGGTTCATCGCGATCCTGATGACTATAAATCTCAGCCAGCTGGAAATTCTGGCCCAAGAATCGCGTGTGGTTTGATCAGGTAGGGTTGAATCTTAGCTGAGGCTGATTCCCGCCCTTGGCCACGAAGAACGCTAAACCACCTTCGGGTGGTTTCTCATTTGGGGCTTGGCAGGGTTAGGCACCATTAGTCTCGGATATCTCCATCAAGAAGCGTCCTTTATAAGGGCAAATCAATTAGAGATCTTCGTTTCGTTCAAGCATCAATTTAAGCGACAATAGAAATTCATAACAAAAAGTAGGAGACAGAGCATGTATAAGCTAATTGCTTTTGATGCCTATGGAACACTATTCGATGTCTATTCGATGGGTCAGTTGGCAGAAGAACTATTTCCAGGGCACGGCCAAGCGCTGGCTTTAATGTGGCGAGATCGCCAAATTGAATACACGCGCTTAGTAACAATGAGTGATCCCAATCCTGCTGGTAGTAAGCACTATTTGCCATTCTGGGAATTGACGATTCGTTCTTTGCGGTATGTCTGTAAACGCATGAACTTAAATCTCACGCCCGAATTCGAGAGACGCCTGATGGATCAGTATGCCAAGCTCACTGGCTTTGAAGATAGCTTGACCGTTCTAAAAACTATAAAAGAAAAAGGTTTATCTACAGCCATTTTGTCTAACGGCAGTAGAGAAATGTTGGCAACCGTAGTCGAGAGTAACGGCTTAAAGTCTTACTTAGATCAAGTTGTCACCATCGAGGATGTACGCTTATTCAAAACAGCCCCACAGGCCTATGGGCTTTTATTAAAGGCATTTCCTGTCAAGAAAGAAGAAGTTCTCTTTGTGTCCAGTAACGCTTGGGATGCTCTGGCCGCCAAGTGGTATGGCTTTGATGTGTTCTGGGTTAATCGCTTGGGTCATCCACTTGAAGAGATTGGCGAAAAGCCAAGCTATGAAGGTAATTCGCTAACTCAGGTGCTGGCTGTCATTTAGACAAATCCACTATTAATATTGCTAATAATTCGGCCAATTCATTAGGCTAAGTATTGCTGATAATGGGCATGGTGTGTCGGCTAAATTTAAGCCTCAACTATTCGAATTAATGAGCACTACTAGGCAAACGGGCATGGGTTTGGGCCTATGGCTATCTAAGCACATCGTTACAAGATATGGTGGTTCGATTCATTACCAAGATGCTGTTGGTGGCGGAGCTATCTTTATTGTTGAATTGCCGATGGCCGTCTAAGGCAAGACTTATACATCGTAGGTCCTGGTTGACTCCGCCCCAGGTTAGCAAGTAATACCAAAATTACCTCAGACGGTTTTTTATTTTCCAGGCCTGGTATTTTGATGCGAAAATTTCACCATATAATTTTTTAAGGAGGGCCTCATATGAATCGATTAAAAAGCTTGGCTTTTGCAATTTTGTTCGCCGTGTCTTTGTCGGGCTGCCTTGCGAGTACTAGCTCACCAGTCGGGGTTAGCTGTGACTATGGAACCGGAAAGCCTTTTCGGGATCTTCCGGTTGATTGTCAGGGGCGATAGCTCTTCTTTTGAGGCTCGATTCCTTCTGGGCCACAAAGAAGCACGAGAACCACCTTTGGGTGGTTTTTTCATTTCAGAATTTAACTTAACCCAGTAATCATCCTGGGTCGTAGAATGTAGACTCAATGCCCATTAAGTTTATTCAGCGCTTAACTAGTGCCCAGCGTTCTCATAAGACGAACGTTCAGCTAGGTGCCTATATGGCGTTTGTGGCGGGAGCGGTGAATGCGGGGGGATTCTTGGCCATTGCTCGCTATACATCCCATATGAGCGGCATCATTTCGGCCATTGGTGATGACTTGGCGTTAAATGACTTTATTTCTGTTTTAGGGGGCATTTCCCTCTTGCTCTCATTTTTATTTGGTGCCGCTTCGACCGCCATTATTGTTAACTGGGGGCATAGAAGAAAAATACACAGTGAGTTTGCTTTACCCTTATTGCTTGAGGCAATTTTGTTGTTGATATTTGGGTTGGTTGGGGCCAACTTAAATCTGTATCTACCCTTAACCGTTCCAGCAATTGCTTTACTCTTATGCTTTGTGATGGGCCTTCAAAATGCCATCGTTACCAAGGCTTCTAGAGCGGAAATTAGAACCACCCATATGACAGGGGTGATTACTGATATCGGCATAGAGTTGGGCAAGTTGATTTATTGGAATAAATCAATGGAAGCCAACAAGAATGGCTATGTCAAAGCCAATAGAGAAAAGTTAAAAACGCACCTATTCATTTTTGGAATGTTCTTAATTGGCGGAATTATTGGTGCGCTTAGTTTTAAGAAGCTTGGTTATATTTCGGTGGTGCCGCTCTCTCTTTCCCTCATGTTTATTGCTGGTTTACAGATTTATAGAGATATCAAAGTGATCCTGACCGATCGAGCATCCTAGCCTCCGGTTAAGTGCATCTTAGGCCATTGGGCAATACCAGAGCCACCTTCGGGCGACCTTTTCATTTTTGGGTGAAACTATCCCCATGAATATTGATGAATACCGAATTGCCACTCCTAAAGATATTCCAGAGTTGGTGAGCTTAATTAACGACTCATATCGCCCAAGCAACACCACCGCTGGCTGGACTCATGAATCAGAGCTGATAGCTGGCCCAAGAATTAACGCTCAGCAACTTACTGAGCTGCTTGAGAGGGAGGGCTCGACAGTATTGCTTGGTCTAATTAAAGGCGAGATTGTTGCTGGTGTTAATGTCAATGAAGAGGCTGGAGCAATTTATATCGCCATGCTAACCGTGAAGCCGTCATTTCAAAATTTAGGCCTAGGCAAAGAAATGCTTCAACTCGCCGAAGAGTATGCTGAGAATCAATATGAGGCTTTAGTATTTAATTTGTTTGTTATTTCAGAGCGCAGAGAGCTGTTTGATTTTTATCTACGCAGAGGTTATCAATCTACAGAAATATCATCAGACTATCCAGAAAATGCTGGTGTTGGAAGCCCTAAAATCAGTGGGCTTAAGTTGGTGTTGTTAACAAAGACAATTGCTTAGGCCCCGTAAACTCTTGATATGAAGCAATTGCCCTTCTATTTTCTTATAGCATTGTCTGGCCTTGCCTTTGCGCAAGAGGTATCTAATTCTTACGACTTAAGAGTGGCGGTCACTAGAGTGGGTGATCGTTTTCAAGTCAACGCAAGCTATGAGGTGCCTATTACCGTATGCGATGCTTTTGCATTTATTACTGACTATGATGGCGCTAAAAATTTGCCGGGCATTGTGGATTCAAAAGTACTCTCAAGATCGGGGAATAAAGTAAAGGTTGCTCGCTTACTCGAGGAAAGAATTCTGTTTATCCCATTTGAGATGCGATCTGAGCTGGAATACCTTGAGGTCCCTAATAAAGCAGTATTCTTCGAGCAGTTAAGCGGAGACACCAAGTATTACAAGGGCAGTTGGCGACTGTCGCCCGAGAAAGATTTTACGACCTTCAAATACGATGCACAGGTTGAGCCAAACTCTTTAGTGCCATCAGCAGTGATTGAATTCTTCATCAAAAATATTGTGCGTCGACAGTTTGAGTCCATGGCCGAGATGGCATCCCTTAAGAGGTCGGCCTCAGTAAAGGCGTGTAAGTAAGCCAGCTCTGTTCCGTTAAGATAATCCTATGACTAATCTCAATCAACTACCTAGCGATCTACCCATCCCCCAAGATGATGGGGCTGCCAATCACTTGGTAGGCATGCAGTTGCCCGCTATCGCACTGCTCTCAACTACTGGTAGCCCATTCAGCCTTGGCGAGAGTAAGGGTCTATTAGTGATCTATTGCTATCCAATGACGGGTCAGCCAAATGTTGCATTGCCAGAGGGGTGGGATCAGATGCCTGGAGCAAGGGGGTGCACTCCACAAAGTTGCTCATTTAGAGACCACTATCAGGAGCTATGCTCTCTTGGTGCTGAAGTGGTGGGCTTGAGTGTGCAATCTACTGAATACCAGCAAGAGATGGCAGATCGCTTGCATTTGCCATTTCCGGTGTTGAGTGACGCTGATTATCAATTTCAGAAAGCATTACAGTTGCCCACCTTTGTTGCGGCTGGAATGACTTTATTAAAGCGCATCACCCTGATCGCGAATGATGGCGTGATTAAGGCCGTGCACTACCCAATCTTTCCAAGCGACAGTGACCCAGCTTGGGTGATCGATTATTTAAAAAATAATCCAGCTTGATTCTAATTAAGGCAGATTGTATTTAGCCTCAGTGAGCGAGCCATTCCCCTTAAAGGGCTATTTGTTGCTTAGCAGCAATATTTCCTTGCTAAGCCCAAAATATGGCATTAATATGGTGCGGTGCAACAAATAACCCTTTAAAGGAAATATATGTTCAAAAATCAATTTGCAGACAATCAAGCCAAATCAGCAGAAAGCGCTCGCGCACTAGGTCAAACCGCCCTTGAGAATGCTCAAGAATTGGCCGAGATCAACTACCAAGCAGCGCAGCAGGCCGTAGCAAATGCACAGGCAAAAGCTGCCGAGCTCTTGAAGGGTAAAGATGCCAAGGCGGCATTGGATCTTTTGCAAAGCCCGGAAGTGCAAGAGGCTGTTGCAGAAGTTGCTGCTTATCAGAAAAAAGTGGCCGCAGTGCTGCGTCGTGGCAACCAAGAGTTGGTTGAGGCTGTGGAGGCCGCTATCGACCAATCGCAGAACGATCTCAAGAGTTTTGTAGCGGCCGCAACATCAAAGGCGCCAGCTGGATCAGAGGCATATGTAAGCGCTTTCACGTCTGCATTCAATACAGCAATGCAAAACTTTGACCAAGTTCGCTCAAGCACTCAAGATGCATTTGCAAACTTCGAGAAAAGTGTTGAAACTGCAATGAAGAGTGCGCAAGGTCAATTTGGACAAGCACCTAAGGCAGCAAAAAGCCGCACTAAGTAATTCGTAGATAATGGCTGCACAAGAGCCCCGTGTATGCGGGGTTTTTTAATGGCATTACTTTAAAAAAATTTGAGAAAATAGTGAGCTAGCCCCTAAAAATATTTAAAAAGGGCATGCTGTTAATTCTTAAGGGAATCGTATGAATCGCATTATGTTATTGGGAAAAATACACAGAGCAACCGTCACTGAGGCGGATTTGCATTACGAAGGCTCATGTGGAATCGACGAAGATTTACTTGATGCTGCAGATATGCGTGAGTTTGAAAAGATCGAGCTCTACAACATTAATAATGGAGAGCGCTTCTCAACTTACATCATCAAGGCAAGGCGCGGATCTGGGATCATTTCTCTCAATGGCGCCGCTGCCCGTAAAGCACATGTTGGCGACCATCTCATTATTTGCACATACGGCCAAGTAAGCAATGACGAGGTAGCAAAGCATGTCCCAAAGATTGTTTTATTGGGCGAGGGTAATGCCATCAAAGAAATTAAGAAAGTGAATTAATCTCCTTTAGCTTCTTCTACTAAGCTACCCTCGGGTGGCTTTTTACATTCAATTCTTGATAAGATCATTCATCTAATTAAATAATGAGTACCTTATGAGACTTTTCCGCCTAATGCTTTTATTGCTATTGACGGTATTTATTCTTGGTGCTTGCTCCAAGGAAGAGCAATCCAGCGTGATTAAGGTCGCCATATCGCCCACCATCCCCCCAATGCTTTTCGAGAAAGATGGAAAGTACACTGGCATAGATTTGGAGATATTTGAGGGCTACTGTAAGTCACGAGGTTGTACATTCAAGATGACTGCATACGACTGGCTGGGCATGTTGGGCGCAGTCACTAGTGGGCAGGCCGACGTCGCGTTTTCGGGAATTTCGATTACCGATAAACGTAAAGAGGTGATGGATTTTTCTGATCCCTACTTCACTAGCACCTGGCAGTTGATTGGCTTAAAAAACCGCAATATCAAAATTACAGATTTGTCCCAATTGAAAAAATACAGCATTGCGTATCCAACGGGCAGTGTATTTGATGATTATGTAAAAAATGTGCTGCAGCCAAAAGGCTATTACTCAGTTGAGCAGGTCAAACTATATCCGTCACCTACGGAGTCCCTGATTGCATTACAAAATGGCAATGTAGATTTGGTATTTGTGGACAACGTCATGTTGGTCAATTATCAAAACTCCTTAAATCTCCCGGTCAGCAGCAGCTACCAGGTGGTTGGATTTGATAGTTTGGGGTTTGCCTTTAAAAAGGGCTCGAAGTTGCGAGAGGACTTTAATTTATATCTTTCTGAGCTTGGACCAGAAAAGCTCAAAGCGATTATTAACCGTTGGACACAATAAATTGAAGTGATTTTTGTATATTGGGTTAAAGTGCTTCTTAAGCCGATCATTTCAATTATTTATAAGGAAAAATATGTCTCATCATGACAAGCTAATTGCCGCTTTTGAAGCGTACCAATCAGAGAATGAAAAGTTTCACGAAAAAGGAATCAAGGCTTCTGCCGCAAGAGCTCGTAAGGCTTTGCAAGAGATTGCTGGCTCATGTAAAGAGCGCCGTAAAGAAATTACTGCCGAGAAAGAAGCTCTTGAAGGCAAGCCAAAGGGCGAGGGAATGTCGCAAGATGCTGCTCGTCACGCACACATCAGAAAGTAAATTTTTTCTGAAAAGTTTAAAGTCACCTTCGGGTGACTTTTTTGTTTAGAGGTCAATGTTTTCTAGCGTGGGACCCTCTAAGTGCCGAGTGTCTGCCCATTGTTTGACTACCCAGCCATTATCTTTATTGTGAGTAATCCAGTTTAGCGAAGCATTTGGTACGGAAGCTGCTCGTTGGGAGCTTAGAGCTTGCTTGCTAGCAATTCGATGCATCATATCGAGGGTCCCGCCATGGCTAACAATCAGTATGGTTTTACCTGCATGCCGTGCTTGAATTTTGTCTAGCGCATTTTGTACGCGCAATGCAAATTGACGAATGCTTTCACCACCCTCAAGATCATGTTCTAAGTCACGAGTAATATGGGCTTGCCAAATGTCAGGTCGCTTCAATGGCGCCTCGCTAATTGAAAGTCCTTGAAGAGCGCCAAAATTCCGCTCTCGTAGTTCACTATCTATTTGCGCATCTACACCAAACAATTCAACCACAGCATTTGCAGTGTCAGCTGCTCTCTTTAGATCGCTGGTGTACAGAACATCAAATGTAAGTTTGATGTCTTTAAGTGCTTGTGCCATTTGGCGGGCCTGCAACATGCCTCTAGCATTAAGGGGAATATCGGTATGCCCCTGCAAACGCCTTTCGGCATTCCAGGAGGTTTCACCATGGCGAATAAGGCAGAGTTCTGTTGTAGTCACGTTGCAATATTAAATCGAATTATTTTTTATCGTCCAAGCGCGAGGGTTGTGCTCGAAACCAAGATGTTCGTAATAGGCATTTGCTTTTGGAGCTGCAAGTAACACAATCATGCAGCTAGATCCTAGACGCCTTTTGGTTTCTTCAAGGAGTTGCTTTCCTATTCCCTGTCGCTGATATTGCTCATCCACGGCAAGGTCAGCCAAATAAGCTACGTAGGCAAAGTCTGTCAGGCTTCGACTGATCCCAACTAGTTTTTCACCATCCCACGCAGAGATGATGAGGTTTGCATTGGCAAGCATCGCCGTAAATATTTCGATGCTATTGATCGGGCGACGCTCCCCTAGGGTCGATCGGGTATAGAGATCAATTGCCTGCTCTGGAGTAATGTTGGCGTTCTCAGTATAGGTAATCATTTTTTCTTAGTCGATTGAGTATGTGAGCAGGTCCCCATTGCTAAAGGTTCCGGACTCTAGCGCCTCTGCCCTGAGACCACCTCTATCTTCAAATGCACCCATAAAATCTGGTCTTTTCAGTAGGTTGGCCGGTCGTTGGCAAGGCTCACACAGCTCAGTGCCTTTAAATGCGAGCCCGCCTAGATAGAATATTTTGCCAACGAGGCCATTAAGCTCATCCTCGGAGATGCCGCTGATGACTAGATTTCTTCGGGTCTCCCCTTCATCAAAGGGCGCTTGTTGTTTGGAGAGTAATTGACGGTTGGCGCGCTCTAAGCCTGATAAGGCAATGAGGGAGATGTGACGTATCTTGGGTTTAGTTTTGGAGAATGCGCCTATACCTAGTGCGTAACGATCACCCGCAATTCCTTCGCCAGCAATAATCTCGGCCTGTGCAATCTGAAGCATGGGCTCGCCAGCTTGGGCGGCAATGTGAATGGAGTGAATTTGCGCAGATGCTTTCATGATGAGAGCATATTACATAAGAAAAAGCCCCGGTAATTTCGGGGCTTAGTATTTATGCTGCTGTTGGTTCTGTTGCTACAGCTGCTGGTGCAGGAGGTCGCTTATTAAGAGCCCTTTGAATCTTTGCCTTCTCTTTAGGCTTGGTGCTTGATTCTAGTAATTTACTGAGTTGAGTGACGGTAAGTGGGCCCAATTTTGCTTTGCCAGTTTTGCTAACCATGGGGTCATTTTTTCTATTTCTTTGATTTTGGCCAACAGCCATATATTTTCCTAGAATCTTGGAATGATGAACCTCTGAGCTTGCTCAGTAGGCTCCCCTAAGTAGGGCGCGGAATAGTGATCACAGATCAGAATAACAGTTAAGCGATCTAGGCGCTATGATTAGATGATGAGAAATATACCCAATCTTATTTTTGCTGTCATGGTGGGTATGGTTGGAGGCTTAATGTATTTTTTGAACAAGAGGATTCTAGTGAAGCATCTCAGATATGTTGTATTGCTTGGAGTGGTTGGTCTGAATGCCTGTGCCGCGGTTTATACCGATGCTTCAGACTCGAATCACGTCACCTTTCTGAATAGCGATGGTGAATCTATTGCTGCGCTCACTCCAAAGGCTAATGCCTACTGTGCGCAATACGGCAAGACTGCATCTTTTAGAAAGAGTGACACCCAGTTAGTTTCGGTGTTTGACTGTACTTGGCCGCAATCAAATCCACGCTAGATTTAGCCAGCGAGGTCTGATTGATAGATGAGGCCTGCATGCTCTCTGAGGGCATGGAACTGGATGGATTCCCAACGTTGTTGGGCAACATCTAATTCGGACTTGTGACTGGCCAGAAATACTGAGGCTCCCACAACATCCTCCGCCATGCGGTGAATATTTTCTTGTATAAATTTCTTGAGTGCTACAGGATCATCTGAGCTTACCCAGCGAGCTAAGTTGTAGCGCGCAGGAAGTAAGCGAACTTCAGCGCCATATTCTGTTTGCAGGCGATGACTCACCACTTCAAACTGTAGCTGCCCAAATGCACCGAGCAGCATGGTGCCGCCAGTCATCGGGCGGAATACTTGAATCGCCCCCTCTTCCCCAAGTTGCATTAGGCCTGTGCGCAATTGTTTTGAGCGCAATGGATCGGCAGACTCCACCATGCGGAAAATTTCTGGGGCAAAAAATGGGAGGCCCGTGAACTGCAATTGCTCGCCTTCGGTGAGCGTATCACCCAGTCTAAGCAGGCCGTGGTTTGGCAACCCAATAATGTCGCCAGGGAAGGCTTCATCTAAGATATCACGTCGTTGTGACAGGAAAGACAGGGCATTATTGGTGCGCACTTCTTTTCCATTGCGACAAATCTTGAGTTTCATGCCACGTTGGAAATGCCCCGAGCAAATACGCAAGAAGGCAACGCGATCTCGGTGTGCTGGATCCATGTTTGCTTGAATCTTAAAGACCACCGCGGAGAATTTATTTTCAGCTGGACTTACTTCCCGTTGCAATGCTTTGCGTGATCCCGGTGATGGTGCGAGCTCTACTAAGGTATTGAGAATCTCGCGTACACCAAAATTATTAATGGCTGAGCCAAAAAATACCGGCGACTGACGGCCCGCCAGAAAGGCTTCCCGATCAAATGCGGGCATCGCATTTTTAATTAGGTCTACCTCAGCAAGTGCATTTTCAAGATCAGTACCTAAGCGCTCTTTCAGCGCAGGATCATTGATAGCAACGATCGCATGAGAATCTTCAGTTACACGATCTTCACCTGCCTTGAACATACGCATTTGGGAGTTGGCAATATCAATCACACCGGCAAATGATTTGCCCATGCCCACTGGCCAAGTAAAAGGAACTACTTCAATCCCTAGTGCAGTTTCAATCTCATCCATGAGCTCCATGGGCGGCTTTACTTCGCGATCCATTTTGTTGATGAAGGTGACGATTGGCGTGTTGCGTGCACGACAAACCTCAAGCAAGCGTAATGTCTGCGACTCAACACCATTCGCAGCATCGATCACCATGAGTGCCGAATCTACAGCAGTTAACACGCGATAGGTGTCTTCAGAGAAGTCTTGGTGGCCTGGGGTATCTAGTAGATTGATGATGCAGTCGCGATACTCCATTTGCATTACCGAGCTAGCTACGGAAATGCCACGTTGTTTCTCAATCTCCATCCAGTCGGAAGTTGCATGCCGGCTAGCCTTACGCGCTTTCACGCTGCCTGCAATCTGAATGGCGCCTGCGTATAACAACAGTTTTTCTGTAAGCGTGGTCTTGCCGGCATCTGGATGGGAGATGATGGCGAAGCTACGGCGTCTTAAAACTTCTGCGCCTGGGGTGCTGGAGGTGATGGTATCGATGGTAATTCTGCGCTTAATCTAATTGACAGAATTATAAGCGGGAGTGGCTTCTTAGAATTGCTCTTCAGGCTTTACAAAGCGCCATTTTCCAGGGGGTAGAGCGCCCAGAGAAATTCTGCCCATGCGCACCCGCTTGAGGCCTAAAACTTTTAGGCCAACCATCTCACACATCCGACGAATTTGACGCTTACGACCTTCACGTAAAACAAAGCGAAGCTGATCTTCGTTCTGCCAGCTCACTTGGGCGGGCTTCAAAACAACCCCATCTAATTCCAGACCATGTTTTAGACGATCCAGGTTCTCAAAGGAGAGTGCGCCCTCAACGCGCACTAGATACTCTTTTTCAATGGGACTGTTTTCACCAATGAGGAGTTTTGCTACGCGACCATCCTGGGTTAAAACCAGCATGCCAGTGGAATCAATGTCGAGGCGACCAGCAGGCGCTAGGCCGCGAGTATTAAAGCGCGGATTGCGCCCCTTATCCAGCGGGCTAGCAAAGTAATTGTCTGGCGTGATGAGTGAGGCGGCCGGTTGATATTCTTGCTCGTCATCAAAGTGAGAGATGAAGCCCACTGGCTTATTTAGAATGACGGTAATCCGGGATGCCTGCTGCGCTTTGGCGCCCGACTGGAGCTCAATCTTCTGATGGCGAAAGGCGCGTGAGCCTAACTCATTGACTACTTCCCCATCTACCGTGACCAAGCCTTGTTCAATATAAGAATCTGCTTCGCGTCGGGAGCATAGGCCTAACTCAGAGAGTAGCTTGGATACACGTATTTTTTCTTCCATGGCCATATTATCGGGCAATTGCCCCAGAAAAGACTATGTTCTGACAATATGAACGCTGCAGGGGGCTTCTTCGACAATCTTTGTCATAGAAGTCCGCCATGGCGTTACTTTATTCGGCAGCTTGTGTGATGCGCCAATCAGGATTAGCGACGCATCATTGTCTTTGGCAAACTCCACAATTCGACTGGCAGGATCAAGCGCCTCTAGTACGTGATACGAAATCCGCTCTGGCGGCAACTTTAAGGGCTTAGCCCATTCCATGAGCTGCACCAGATGGCCTCGCACAATGCCACTGGCGGTTTCACTTTCTTGATTGCCTTCAAAGGTTGGGGTGCTCGCAATGGTGCTGAGGCACACGAGGCGACTTTCAGGATAAGCCTGCAGTAAATTTTTTGCAGTTGCTTGCATGCGATCACGCAGGTCCTCATCAGATTGCCGTGTATCAATCGCCGCAATCATTAATGGCGCATCATCATTTCCGATGCTGGGGCGCGGGCTTGGGGATGGCTCGTAGCCTGCTGCACGGAACATGCGCTGAAGGTTTTCCCAAAAGCTGAGTGGGTCAACTCGATCTGCCCGCTCAGTAAGGGTGACGCTCTCATGATCGCGCAAGACCTGACGCAGGCGTGTAGCGCTTTGATACCGATCAGCTGCGCGAGGCTCCAGACAGCGCAAAACAATTTCTTGCAACCAGCGTGGGATCTCTTTGCGAATGGCGCGCGGCGGAAATGCTTGCGCCCACATTCTTTTGCGTAGACCGCTCATCGTCTGTGGATTTCCAAAAGGAAGTTCCCCGGTCAGCATCTCATACATGATGACGCCGATAGAGAAAATATCACTACGGTAGTCTGAGCGTATACCGGTGACCTGTTCTGGTGAAATGTATGGTGCTGAGCCTATTCCCTTGCGCATCTCTTCCGCAAGTAAGTCGGGAAAGCGCGCATGATGCGATAAGCCAAAATCAATTAAAGTCAGCTTGCCCTTATCGTCAATCAGAATATTTTCAGGTTTGATATCTAAATGAATAGCATCTTGCGCATGTAGTGACTGCACTGCTTGTGCTAAGTCGGCACCAATCTGCACCACCTCATCAATCGTAAAAACTTTACCTTCTTGAATGAAGTCCTCAAGCGGCCTGCCATCTACGCGTTCCATTGCAATGTACGGGCGCGTCGCCATATTGCCTGAGCCGAGATACTTTGGGACATAGGGGCTCTTCAGCGAGCGCAGTATGGTTAATTCTGTTTCAAAGCCAATCAGACTCTCAACAGGCTGATCGCGACCCACCCTCGGAATCTTCAGAAGAATAGGAACATCAATGCCTTCTTTGGTTGCGGAGTATAGGCTGGCCATGCCACCGCGATGAACCTCCGCCCCCAATACAAACCCATCGACTACCTTGCCTTCTTGAAAAATCTCATCAACTGCTTCGATATCAGTATTCATTGATATGGGTAAATTATTTTCCGGTGATGAGGCGGTTGGCTAGGTCTTCTGGCAATCCAGCGCGACGAACTTTATCTGCTGCCGTGAATTGGTCATAAGGGGTGCGATGAAAGGTGAGCGCCTCTAGTTCTGGTTCAAATACGGCAAAGCAAGCCTCGGGATTTCCGTCTCGTGGCTGGCCAAGTGAGCCAACTACTGCTACCCACTGGCGATGATGCATGACAGGAACCTCATCACCAGGATGTGGTGCAAAGCGAATCAATTTACCAACAGCGCTTTGATAGAACAGTGCTTGCTCGTGCGCGTGGCCGACAAAGGTATAGGTCTTTCCTGAGCTCTGTACGCAACGCCATGCACTCATGCTATCGGTGACGTAATTCCAGTCTGCAGGATTGTGGGCCGATGCGTGAACAAAACACATCGCTTCTTCTTGAATCATTAATGGTAAATCTTTTAGAAACTGAACTTGGGTGGGGTTGAGCTGAGCCTTGGTCCACTCGATTGCAGCATTTGCACTGGCGTTCATCTGATGATGACGGTCTTCAAAAACTGCCTGATCATGATTGCCTAGGACTGCAATCGCTTGCTTATTCGCAACCATTTCGCCAATTCGATCAATCAGGGCGCCAGGATCTGCGTTATAGCCAACAATGTCTCCTAAGAAAACCATGCGGGTAACGCCGAGCTCTTTAGCCTGCTCCATGCAGGCATCAAAAGCTTCTAAATTACTATGTAGATCGGCAAAGAGCCCAATACGTTCTGTCATCCTTTAATGATAGGACAAAAGCGTCTTTAGCAGAAGGGCTAATAGGGGCTAGCTTCGTTAAATGGTCTATTTTTAAAGCGCTTATGTACCCAATAGTATTCAGCCGGCCGAAGCCTAATTTCTTGTTCAAAAATATGGTTTAAGCGCGCGGTATCTGCCTCAGGGCTCTCGGTTGGAAAGTTCTCCAGTGGCTTGCTAATAGTGCAAACATACCCGGCCTCACTCGGCTTGAGGGTCGTGATCATCATGCAAACTTGTGCCCCAGTAATTTTGGCAAGGCGTGAGACGGCTGTAATCGTATTAGTTTGAATATTGAAAAAGGGGACGAAGGCGGAGTCTTTCAGGCCTAAATCGATATCGGGTGCAATGATGATGAAGCTACCTTTGCGTATTTCACGAATGAGCGCAATGGAGTTTCCTTGGCGATCAATGGAGTTCCCCCCAAAGCGATTGCGCCACTCAATAATTTTTTTATTGAAGAAGGGGCTTTTCATTCTCTGAAAAAAGCCAGATGTGCGTGGCCAGCCTTTATCTTTTGCAAGCGCACTTAAGATAATGCTGCCTTCAATACCAATAAAATGCATATTGACTAAGATGCGGGGTTGTCTATCGCTGAGGTCTACTTCTGAGTGAACTTCAATCATGTCAGCAAGTTGTTTTTTAGTGCCGAGCCAAATAATACTTTTCTCAACCAAGCTACGACCGAGTAGTCGCCAGTGTTGTTTTCTGAGTTGATCAATTTTTTGCGCGCTAAGCTCCGGGAAGCAAAGCTCTAAATTTTTCTGAACTACACGATTACGATCGCTCGGGATATGCGCCGCCATCCAGCCCAGTGCATAGCCAATGGAGACTAAAGTCTTATAAGGAAGCGAAGCCAGAAATCTAAGGAGGGCTACCCCAGAGTAGTTTGAAAAGTTTTTAAACAAAACTGAGTTTATGCGGCGTCGTAGCGAGATAAGGATTTAGCGTAGCGCACATGCATTTCTTCGGTGGAGCTGATGGACATACCTAAATCATTTACTAACCCAGTTTCGAGACGATAAGCCCAGCCGTGTACTGTCAGCTCTTGCCCTCTGGACCACGCGTCTTGGACGATGGTAGTCTCGCAAACATTCACAACTTGCTCGATGACATTGAGTTCACATAAGCGATCTTGTCGTTTAGGTGTTGGCATGACTTCACCAAGATAGCGCTCATGTTTTTGGTGGACATCTTTCACGTGGCGCAACCAGTTATCAGCAAGCCCCACTCGCCTATCGGTGAGGGCGGCGTGAACGCCTGAGCAGCCATAGTGACCAACTACCAAAATATGTTTCACTTTTAATAGATCAATTGCAAACTGAATAACTGATAAACAGTTGAGGTCAGTATGAACAACGACATTCGCAACGTTGCGATGAACAAAGAGTTCGCCAGGCAGGAGGTTCACAATATCGTTTGCTGGAACGCGACTGTCTGAGCACCCAATCCAGAGATACTCGGGCGCTTGTTGAGAAACTAGGCGCTTAAAGAAGTCGGCGTCTTTGGCAATCATTGCCTCTGCCCAATCTCGATTATTGGCAAATAGCTGGTCTAAGGCGCTGGAGTTCTTCATAATCATGGTTTGAGTTTAAAGTACTTTCATAATGCCTATTTGGTTAAAAGAAACTCCCACTGGCATTGCGCTAAATTTGCATTGCCAGCCAGGCGCAAAACAGACCAAGGTGGTCGGTTTGCACGATGGTTGCCTGAAAATATCTCTACAGGCTCCCGCATTAGAAAACAGGGCCAATGAGATGCTTTTATCGTGGCTTTCAAAGCAATTGAGGGTGCCTCAAAAACAAATTCAGTTGCTATCAGGCCAAAACAGCCGCATCAAGCGGGTGGAAATCTGGGGCTCCATCACTCCAGAGCAAATTATTGAGGTATTGAGTCCTTAAGCATCACCAAAAGATGGCCCACAAAATTCCTAAAATCAGCACCCATTTACCGACGTAGTAAACGGTGCGGTGTTTGGCCTTCAGTTTTTTCGCCTGCGCCCTTAAGTGGTAGAAGTACTTAAAGAGAATGTTTACAAAACCCACTTTCTCGCCTTCAACATTCTGAGAAGATGCGGCGCTCATGACGTAACGCCCAAACCAACGGTTTAATAATTGCACCAACTTGGTATGGACTGGGCGTTCCACATCGCAAAATAAAACAATGCGTTGATGATCAGTTTCATTGGCGGCATAGTGAATATAGGTTTCATCAAACATGACTGGCTCGCCATCTTTCCAGTAATAACGCTCGCCATCAACATCAATAAAGCATTTTGGGTCATTGGGAGTTACCAGGCCAATGTGATAGCGCAGTGAGCCTGCATAAGGGTCGCGGTGACGTACCAGCGTGGCTCCGGGAGGCAATGAGGCAAACATGGCGGCCTTTACCGAGGGGATGGACTTTAAGAGCGCTACAGTTTTTGGGCACTGTATTTGTGCAGAAGGCATTTCTTTGCCATACCAATAAAGGTGGAAGCGTTTCCAGCCCGTCCGAAAAAAGGAGTTAAAGCCAATGTCGTTATATCCAGTTGCAACCGCTATGGCGCCATCCGCATTCAATGCGAGCGCTTCATCCCGGATGACCTCCCAATTGTCCTGAAGGATCTGCATTTCAGGAAAGTCTTTAACAGGAATAAACGCACCAGCCTTTATTTTGGAAAAAAGGTAGAGCAGGCTATTAACGGGCGCCAGCAGGACTTGGTAGTCTGTTAGGGAGCGCACTAAGCCAAATCTCACCTTGCCCCTGAAATAGACATAAATGGCCGATACAACAAAGATCAGAAAGATGATGTGACGTAGTTCCATGGAATGTACCAATTAGCGTTAACGCTCGTATTTTAATTTGTATAGAACACCATTTCATGCCTATTTTTGTAATGAATATGCTCAAATGTTGATTGGGGTCAAAATAGGCCCTAGGGAATGCGCCCAATAGGGGTCGTAAGGATCGTTTGTTAAGGAAAATCACATGAATGGATTCGTAAAGTGGCTTTTAAGCCTGATATTGATTGGCTTGGCTGGTTTAGCGGCTTATACCTGGATCATGCTGAATTGGAGCTATGGCAGTGGTGAGCGCGCTGGTTATGTTCAGAAGTTTTCCAATCGAGGCTATATCTGCAAAACCTGGGAGGGTGAATTGGCCATGGTTTCGATGCCAGGCACGATGTCTGAAAAATTCCTCTTTACGGTGCGTGAAGATGCTGTAGCGCAAAAAATTAATGCCAATTTGGGTAAAAAGGTTGCGCTTAAATATGATCAGCACATTGGATTGCCTACAAGCTGTTTTGGCGATACGGAGTATTTTGTATCGGATGTGACAGTTTTAGAAGAGTAAAAAGCGGCAATATAAAAATTTGCTGTGACGCAGCTTTATTTTTGTAATTTTTTGTGGTTAAAATCATGTAAGCGCACTGTGCGCTGATATCAATATCTATAAGGAGCTTCACTTGAACAAAGCAGAACTAATCGCAGCTATTGCTGACGACGCTGAGATCTCAAAAGCCAAAGCTGAATTTGCATTAAATTCTGCTATTGAGCAAATCATTAAAGCTGTTACTAAAGGCGACTCAGTACAGCTGATCGGTTTTGGTACTTTTGCTTCTGGTAAGCGCGCTGCACGTATGGGTCGTAACCCAAAAACTGGCGAGCCACTCAAAATTGCTGCTGCTAAAACTGTTAAGTTTTCTGCTGGTAAAGCATTTAAAGATTCAGTTAACAAGCGTAAGAAGTAATTCTTGCTTCGTTGATGAAAAAGCCCGGCATGCCGGGCTTTTTTGTTTCTAGGGATCGCGCAATAATTTTGCGCATACCTTTTCTACTGTACTGACTAGCTTTGAACTAGGCGTCGATGGCGATGAATACTCATCAAAATGCCAGCGCCAAACCCCAGGGTCACCAGGGCGGTTCCTCCGTAGCTAATAAAGGGCAATGGAACGCCTACAACCGGCAACAGCCCGCTGACCATGCCGATATTGACAAAGGCGTAGGTAAAGAAAATGAGCGTCACTGATGCGCCTAGCAGACGCGTAAATAGATTAGGTGCGCTGGCAGAGATGGCTAGGCCTCTTTTAATCAATGCGAAAAAAAGCGCCAATAAAACTAAGTTGCCGAGCAAGCCAAACTCTTCGGAGAAGACGGCAAAGACAAAGTCGGTATGTTTCTCTGGAATAAATTCAAGATGGGCCTGCGTACCTTGAAACCAGCCCTTACCAAAAAATCCGCCAGAGCCAATCGCAATCATTGATTGAATGGTGTGAAAACCTTTGCCTAGGGGGTCGCTACTGGGATCGAGCAAGGTGCACACACGATGTTTCTGATAGTCGTGTACAAGTGGCCACACCACATCATGCGCACAAATGGTGGATCCAAAAATAATGATGAGGATGATTCCGAAGGCGCCAATGCCGACAAATGGCAATATCCACTTCCATGGCAATCCCGCAAGAATGATTACGTATAAGCCTGCAGCAAAAACGAGTAACGCGGTACCCAAGTCTGGTTGACGTGCAATCAGCAGCACCGGAATACCAAGAATGATTGCAGCCACTCCGTAGTCCCAAGATTTTTGTATGCCCTCACGCTTTTGAAAGTACCAAGCCAACATGAGTGGCATGGCAATCTTCATGAGCTCAGAAGGCTGAATCACGAAGCCGACATTAAGCCAGCGCCGCGCACCTTTTTTAATCAAACCAAATGTGGCGACTGCAATCAGCAGCGCAACTCCAATTCCGTAAATCCATACTGCAGCCGTCTCCAACCATTTTGGTGGAATGCGAGAGACTATCCACATGACGGCAAATGACAGCGCCAAATTGCGAAACTCATCCTCAAATCGAACGGGCGTATTTTGACTGGCAGATAAAAAGGTGATAAATCCAACTCCCGCCAAGCCAAGTAGAATAAAGCCTAGCTGGCGATCGAGCCCGCTAAAAATATTCAGAAATATTTTTTTTGTTTTGCTTATGGCGCTCTTTTCCATTCAGGAATCTCCTTAGGCCATTTTCCTTCAAGGTAAAAATCTAGTGCTTTTCTAGCGATTGGTGCAGCGTACTGCGCGCCAAATCCAGCGTTCTCGACAACCATCGCAATCACAATCGTAGGCTTATCTGCGGGAGCAAAAGCAATATATAAAGCATGATCACGTAAAAATTCTGCAGTAGCACCATGTTTATATTCTTTTGAATTCAAGCTAAAGACTTGTGCTGTTCCGGTCTTACCGCCAACTTGATAGCCTGTGCCTTTAAAGACGGAGGCAGAGGTTCCAGAGTTATTAACCTCAACCATTGCCTTCTTAATGACTTCAATGTTTTCTGGCACGAGATCAATGCGATAACTTTCTTTTGGCGTAGTGAGCGTGCGATTTCTTGTAAAAGGATCTTCAATCGCCTTTACTAAATGCGGCTTCATCACAATGCCATTGTTCGCCATATTCGCCATCGCATGTGCTAATTGCAAAATAGTAAATGCGTTGTAGCCTTGACCAATCCCCAGGGAAATTGTTTCACCCTCGTACCATTTTTGTTGCTCTGGTTTTTTGAAAGTATTTTTCTTCCACTCGGTTGAGGGCAGCACGCCTTTTGATTCGCCTTGCAAATCAATACCAGTGATTTGGCCAAAACCAAAAGGCTTCATGAAGTCATGCATCATGTTGACGCCCATATCGCGTGCCAACATGTAGTAATAGGTATCGCAAGATTCGACAATGGACTTTTGCATATCAACAATGCCATGTCCACCTTTTTTATCATCACGGAAAGTGTGATTTCCAAAATCAAAATAACCTGGGTCTGAGATGGTTTGTGACGGTGTGCGCTTTTTGGTTTCTAAAGCTGCCAGCGCCATAAATGGTTTGTACGTTGACCCCGGTGGATATATTCCTTTGAGTGGGCGGTTGTAAAGCGGCTTTTGTGGTGATTCATTCAACTCCTTCCACGTTACCGAATCAATACCCTCTACAAAGTCGTTGGGATTGAAGTTGGGCTTAGATACAAATGCCAGAATGTCACCGGTCTCAGGTTCAATCGCTACAAATGCGCCGCGGAAATTTCCATAAAGCTCCTCGACTAAGTATTGCAGTTTGATATCTACTGACAACACCACATTTTTTCCGGGTATCGAAGGTGAGCTCGAGAGTGTGCGCACAGGTTTGCCGCCCGCAGTAATTTCCACTTGATCGTATCCAGGCACTCCGCGGAGAACCGTTTCGTAACTTTGCTCTAAGCCAATCTTCCCGACGTACTGAATGCCGGGCAAAAAAGAAGTCTGCAATGCATCTGGATCATCCGCCTTGGAGTTCTCAATTTCCGCCTGCATTTTCTCCTTGTCTCTTTGAGAAACGCGCCCGATATAGCCAATTAAATGGGAGGCTAACTCGTTGTAGGGATACTCTCGGAAGCTGCGGGCGCGGATCTCCACCCCGGGGAATCTGTAGCGATTGGCCATAAATCGGGCCGTTTCCACCTCGGTAAGCATCGATCTGAGGGGAAAAGTGCCCATTTTTCGAGAATCTTCGAGTGATCTCTTAAAGTTTCGGCGATCTCTCGGGGAAATCAGCACAATTTCGGACAGTTCGTCGATGAGCTCATCAACATTGCCCTTGATTTCCTCGGCATTGACATCTAGGGTTAGTGCCGAATAGTTTCGGCCAATCACGATGCCATTACGATCTATCAGCAGGCCGCGATTAGCTGGAGCAGGCACTAGGGCGATGCGGTTATTTTCGGCCAATAAGGCGTACTTGCCATGACTCACGAGCTGCAACCATACTAATCTCGTAATCAATAATAAGAAGCAAAAAGTGACAAACAGAGTCGCGATATGAATGCGCTCTTGGAACGAGTCGAGATCTGGTTTTTTAAATGAAACCATGCCGCTCTTTAAAGGGGGCGATTGTGATCAACGTCAATCGGGCGACGTTGAGGTGAGAGCAGGATTCGCGTTGCCAAAGGCCATAACATCGCCTCAATCAAGGCTTGAATGGCCCCGGTTAAAGCCCACCAATGCACCTCACCGCTTAATAGCCAATGCGCCAAGATTGGGAATAGCGAAACCATCAAGAAGATGGGTAGTAAATGTAGCGCTTGAGTGAGAACAGTTAAGGCAATAATGCGGCGATGCCAAGAGATGGCAAGGTAAGCCACTAACGAGTAGCTGAAAGCATGAAGGCCTAGCAAGTCGGAATTATGCACATCCATTAGCAGGCCAAGAATGAAGGCAATGATCACCCCGACATAGCGATGCTGGTGGATATTCCAAAACACGATACAAATAATGAGCCAGTCAGGAACCCAACCATAATTACCAATTGGCAAAAGATTTAGCAGTAGAGCGCAAAGCAGGCTGAAATAAATAAAGACCGGATTCACCGGGCGCAGAATGTAACCGCTTTGAAGGTCGATCATTGCATACCTCGCGCACGAGTTTGTCGGCGACCTGGAGCGTTTGTCAGTGGCGCGCCGGGTTTGCTGGTTGCGGTAGATGCTTTGGCATCCCACTGCGGATCGTAAAGCAGGGCCAAAGCTTGGCGGTAACGATTTACTGGTGCAACCGGCACACAAAATACGTTTGAAGAATTTTTATCAGCATTACGCTCTATACGGCTAATCACAGCCACTGCAAAGCCAGGCGGATAAATGCCATCGATGCCCGAGGTAATCAATACATCACCCACCTCTAAATCGCTGGCAACAGGAAGGTAGCGAAGCTCAAGCGGATTGCCCCGCCCTGCCCCAAACACTGCTGCCCTTAAGCCATTTCGAGCGACTTGTACGGGAACTGCGAAGTCACGATCCTCTAACAGCGACACTTCTGCGGAGTGATCATAAATGCGCACTACCTGTCCCAGGATGCCTGAGTCATTTGCGATAGGGTTGCCTTGCTTAAGGCCATCATCGCTTCCACGGTTAATCACTATCCGCTGAGAAATCGGATTGGGTGGGTTGAATAAAATTTCTACTGGCAACGTTTTGAATGGAACATGCTTTTGTAATTCCATCAGTTGACGCAAGTTTTGATTTTCTACGAGAAGAAATTCTGATTGGTTGGCAAGCAAAGACAGCTCTGCTTGACGCACTTTCATTTCTTGATTTTCTTTGTCGAGCGTTCCGCGACTGGTGAAATATTCTGAGCTAGCTTCATACGCGTTGCGCGGGAGCATCATCACATATTCCAGCGGACGCAACAACCAATTGACGTTATTGCGAATCGGATCAAGTGCTTTAAAGCGAAAATCGATCAACATCAATGCGATGCTGATCGATAGACAGACAATCAGTTTGACTAAAGCCGGAACGCCTTGTCTGAAAAGAGGAGGAGCGCTATGTTGCAATTCCCTAATCGACGCTTAAGTCAATTACTCTTGTGAGAACACGCCGCCCAGCTTGTCCATGCGCTCTAAGGCAATACCGCAACCACGAGCGACGCAAGTGAGTGGATCTTCTGCAACATGAATAGGGAGGCCAGTTTCTTCGAGCAGCAAGCGATCGAGGTCGCGCAATAGCGCGCCACCACCGGTCAACATCATGCCGCGCTCGGCGATGTCGGATGCGAGCTCTGGAGGAATTTGCTCTAAGGCTGCTTTTACTGCAGTCACGATTTGATTCAGTGGATCGGTTAAGGCTTCAAGCACTTCATTACTTGTCACAGTAAAGCTACGTGGAATACCTTCGGAAAGATTGCGACCTTTTACTTCCATCTCGCGAACTTCTTGCCCTGGGAATGCAGAGCCAATTGTCTTCTTGATCAACTCAGCAGTTTGTTCGCCGATCAACATGCCGTAGTTACGACGGATGTAATTGGTGATGGCTTCATCAAACTTATCGCCACCAACACGAACGGAACCTTTGTAAACCATGCCGCCTAATGACATGACGCCAACTTCAGTTGTACCGCCACCGATGTCAACAACCATCGAACCAGCCGCTTCAGAAACTGGCAGACCTGCGCCAATTGCAGCAGCCATTGGCTCTTCAATCAAAAATACCTGTGATGCGCCTGCCCCCAAAGCGGATTCACGGATTGCGCGACGCTCAACTTGGGTGGATCCGCAAGGAACACAAATGATGATTCGTGGGCTAGGCTTTAAGAGCTTGCTCTCATGCACCATTTTGATAAATTGCTTGAGCATCTGCTCGGTAATCGTGAAATCGGCAATAACGCCGTCTTTCATAGGGCGAATGGCCTCAATATTTCCAGGAACACGCCCCAACATCGCTTTTGCTTCTTTTCCAACCGCCAAAATGGTTTTTTTGCCATTTGGGCCGCCTTCAGTGCGAATTGCCACAACTGACGGTTCATCAAGCACAATACCCCGTTCACGCATGTAAATTAAGGTGTTGGCGGTACCTAGGTCGATGGCCAGGTCATTAGAAAAGTAGCTGCGGAAAAAACCAAACATGATGTAGTGGGAAAATAAGTAAGTGTTAAAAAATATATATAGGAATGATACTCTAGCGCCCCATGAAACTTGATGATGTCCAGCGCATTGCGCACCTTTCCAGTCTTGAGTTAAGTCAGGCAGAAGCCGAGGCAGTTTTGCCCCAACTACAGGCCGTTTTTGCCCTGGTTGAGGAGATGCAAGCTGTCGATACCAGCGGTCTCGCACCTTTAGCTCACCCCATACTCTTTTTGCGTGATTTGGCGCAACCTTTGCGCGCTGATGCGGTTACTGAAACCGACCAGCGCACTGAAAACATGCAATCTGCCCCTGCTGAGCAGGATGGATATTTCTTAGTTCCAAAGGTGATCGAATGAGCTGGCACCAAACTCCTATCGCCTTGATGGCTAAAGCCTTGGCTGCTAAAGAGGTTTCTAGCGTCGAGCTGACAAAGTACTTTCTAGACCGTATTGAGGCCGGAAAACATTGGAATGCCTATCTTGATGTAAGCGCTCACTTAAGTTTAGAGCAAGCATATAAAGCGGATGCCATATTGGCCTCTGGGAAAGGTGGAAAGCTGACTGGCATTCCGGTTGCGCATAAAGATGTCTTTGTTACGCGCGGCTGGAAGTCCACTGCAGCCTCCAAAATGCTTGAGGGCTACCAAAGTCCTTTTGATGCAACTGTGGTCGCCAATCTGGGAATTCCAGATGAGTTAAATCCCCGTGGGGCTGGCATGGTTTGCCTTGGCAAAACCAATATGGACGAGTTTGCGATGGGCTCCTCCAATGAAAATTCAGCGTATGGACCAGTCTTAAACCCCTGGAATTCAGAATATGTTGCAGGTGGTTCTTCTGGAGGTTCTGCAGCGGCAGTAGCCGCAGGATTGGCTCCAATTGCAACAGGTACAGATACTGGCGGCTCCATCCGTCAGCCGGCCGCTTTTTGCGGGCTAACTGGAATTAAGCCTAGTTACGGGCGCGTATCTCGCTACGGAATGATTGCTTATGCCTCTTCACTCGATCAGGCTGGCCCAATGGGCAAGACCGCAGAAGACTGCGCTTTATTGCTTACAGCGATGTCTTCTCACGATCCACGTGACTCCACTTCTTTGGCAGACTCTGGAGAGGATTACGGTCGCTATCTCTCCCAGTCTTGGAAAGAGGGCGGCTCAAATTCGGCAAAGCCTTTAGAGGGCTTGCGTGTTGGCTTGCCAAAAGAATTCTTCGCAGAAGGCCTTGCGCCGGAAGTAGCCAATGCAGTCAATGCTGCAGCAAAGGCCTTGCAAGATTTGGGCGCAGAGTTGCTTGAAGTGAGCCTACCTAAAACTAAGTTATCCATCCCGGTGTATTACGTTTTAGCCCCAGCCGAAGCCTCAAGTAATTTGAGTCGCTTTGATGGCGTGCGTTACGGACACCGAGCAAATGAATATCGCGATTTATCCGACATGTATAAGAAGTCTCGTACCGAAGGTTTTGGCGCAGAAGTGAAGCGCCGTATTTTGGTTGGCACCTATGTGCTGTGCCACGGCTATTACGATGCTTACTATTTACAAGCGCAAAAAATTCGTCGCATTATTGCAGCGGATTTCCAGGCAGCGTTTGAGAAATGCGATGTGATCTTAGGGCCTGTAGCTCCTGATGTAGCTTGGCGCTTAGGTGAAAAATCAAAAGATCCCGTACAGATGTATTTAGAAGATATTTACACGCTCTCTACTAACTTAGCAGGGCTGCCAGCAATGAGCGTTCCCTGCGGATTTAATTCAAGCAAGCTACCAATCGGCATGCAGTTGATTGGCAATTATTTTTCTGAAGCGCGCTTACTTCAAGTGGCGCATCAATATCAGCAAAATAGTGACTGGCATTTGCGTCAAGCAAGCGAGGTGGCATGATGCAATGGGAAATCGTTATTGGTCTAGAGACCCACGCGCAGCTTCAAACGCAATCCAAAATTTTTAGTGGTGCGAGCACGCGTTTTGGTGCAGGCCCTAATACACAGGCATGTGCCGTTGACTTGGCATTGCCGGGCGTTTTGCCGGTATTGAATCGTCAGGCAGTTGAGCATGCCATTCGTTTTGGTCTGGCAGTAAATGCCAAGATTTCCCCGGCGAGTATTTTTGCGCGCAAGAATTATTTCTATCCTGACTTGCCAAAGGGATATCAAATCAGCCAGATGGATCTCCCGGTGGTAGTAGGCGGTCATCTGGAAATTTTGGTCGGTGATCAAGTCAAGGTAGTTGAGCTCACTCGCGCCCACATGGAAGAGGACGCAGGTAAGTCAGTTCATGAAGAGGGTTTCTTGGGCCCACACGGCGAAGCATCAAGCGGCATCGATCTGAATCGTGCCGGCACACCATTGTTAGAAATTGTGACTGAGCCAGTCATGCGCAGTGCGGCTGAAGCAGTTGCTTATGCAAAAGCACTTCATACATTAGTGGTGTGGTTGGGCGTTTGCGATGGCAATATGCAAGAAGGCTCCTTCCGTTGTGATGCCAACGTATCTGTTCGGCCTGTTGGTCAAAAAGAATTCGGTACCCGTTGCGAAATTAAGAACTTAAACTCCTTCCGCTTTTTGGAAGAAGCGATTCAATATGAAGTGCGTCGCCAAATTGAGCTGATTGAAGATGGTGGCACAGTCGTTCAGGAAACGCGCTTGTATGACCCCGATCGTCAAGAAACTCGCAGCATGCGTAGCAAAGAAGATGCTAACGACTATCGCTATTTCCCGGACCCCGATTTGTTGCCGGTAGTGATTGATGATGCATGGATTGCCGATGTCCGTAGCAAGATGCCGGCCTTGCCAGCACAGCTTCGCGAGCAGTGGCAAAACGAATTTGGTTTAAGTGCTTACGATACGCAATTACTCACACAGGATCGCGATACTGCAAAAGTATTTGAAGAGCTGCTAGCTATTGTTGGCAAGTCGTTAGCAAAAGCTGCAGCCAATTTGATTGCGGGTGAGTTTGCCTCATCACTGAATCGGGCTGGAATTGCAGCCGCAAATGCGCCGTTAAAAGCAGAGCATTTAGCGCCACTATTAACTCGAGTTGCAGATGGCACGATCTCTAACAAGATCGCAAAAGATATTTTTGCAATTATGTGGGAAGAGGCAATCGCAGGCAAAGCCATTAGTACTGTTGATCAAGTTATTGATGTCAAAGGCTTGAAGCAGATTAGCGATAGTGGTGAGCTTGAGGCCATGATTGATAAAGTGTTGGCAGCTAATGAGAAGTCTGTTGAAGAGTTCCGCTCTGGCAAAGAAAAAGCATTTAATGCTTTGGTGGGCCAGATTATGAAAGCGTCTCAAGGCAAAGCTAATCCAGGTCAAGTGAATGAGCTGCTACGTAAAAAGCTGAGCTAAAAACTTAAATAAGAAAATAAGCGAGAAAGAAATAGATGAGCGCAATCGATCCTAAGCAAGCAGAGCAAGAAGAGTTGGTGGCGGAGTGGTTACGCGCTACCCCAGGTTTTTTTGAGCGCTACGCCAATCTCTTAAATGAAATTCGTTTGAAGCATCCGCATGAGGATCGGGCGATCTCACTGCAAGAGCGTCAGATGACTTTATTGCGCACTCAGAACCAAGAGCTCAATCGTCGTCTCAGTGAGATGCTGCACTTTGGTAGTCGCAATGACAAGACGCAACAAAGCTTGGTGGCTTGGTTGCTACGCTTAATGCGCGCCAACACCAGGGCGGATGTAGAGTCTGCAGTGACCGCGGGTTTAGCAGAGGTATTCGAGGTTGAATCAGCGCAACTCTTGTCACCTAACACAGCATTTGGCCCTTGGATTGATACGCCTTTATGTGGCTCTGCCAGCGAGCTGGCTGCTGCTAGCGTGGATTTATTGGCAACCCAAGTGAGTATTGATCCTGAATGGCAAAGCATGGTGGCCATTGGTTTGCCATTGGGTAAAAGCGTAGGCGCAGTTCAATCGCCAGCAGTATTGTTGTTGGCAAGCAAAGACGAGTCGCGTTTTACTGCAGATATGGGCGCATTCTATTTGCGTCAGATTGCTGAACTCACTGCTGCAGCTTTGGATCGCATCCAGGCTTATGAGCCAAGCGCCAGCTGATCTTCATCCTCTGGTGCAAGAATATTTGCACGAGCTGCATGTATTAAGGCAGCTCTCACCCCATACGCTGAAGGCGTATCGCATGGATCTTGGTGAGCTGCAGGCATTGGCAGTGGATGATGCCGTTGAGTTGTTAAAAGTAACGAATGCCCATGTTCGTCGCTGGGCTGGTCGCTTGCACTCCAAAGGAAAGTCATCTCGCACGATTGCTAGGGCGCTTTCTGCTTGGCGTGGTTGGTATAACTGGTTGACTGAGAAAGATGCACGTCGCGATGCGCAGGCGGGAAGAGTGACCGCAAACCTAGTGGCCAATCCTGTTGATGATGTGAAGGCTCCCAAACGTTTGAAGTCTTTGCCTAAAGCACTTTCGGTTGAGCAAGCACTCTCTTTAGTAAATCAAGCTGTAAAAGAGGCTGAGGAAAAAAAAGATCTAGAGACTTTGCGTGACGCAGCGATCATCGATTTGCTGTATTCCTCGGGTCTTCGTTTATCAGAGCTGCTGGGTATTGACGTGATGCAAAGCAAAGATCGCCAACAGGAGTCTGCCGGATGGTTGGATTGGGAGGCTGCAGAGGTAACGGTTTTGGGTAAAGGTGGCAAGCGCCGCTCAGTTCCGATTGGTGGACCTGCAATGCAATCCCTCAAAGTTTGGCGTACGGCCCGCGACCAACTGGAGCAGGCAGATGTATCGATGGCTTTATTTATCTCCGCTACAGGTGCGCGTCTATCCCCCCGGACGGTGCAGGCGCGTCTTCGGACTTTGGCAATGAGGGCTGGACTGCCAACCCATGTGCACCCGCACATGATGCGTCATAGCTTCGCTAGTCATGTTCTGCAATCGTCCCAAGATTTACGGGCAGTGCAGGAGATGCTGGGGCATGCCAGCATAGCCAGTACACAGATTTATACCTCTTTGGATTTCCAGCACCTAGCGCAGGCATACGATAAAGCCCATCCTCGCGCAAAGGCTGGCAAAGCCTGAGGAACTCGGTAAGATAGAAGGTTTCCCGCTTGGGAAATGTACTTATAGATTTTGAATGGATCAATGATGGCGTTAATTCCAGTAACAATTCTCACAGGCTTTTTAGGCAGTGGCAAAACGACTTTGCTCAAACATATCTTGACTGAAGATCATGGCAAAAAAATTGCCGTGATTGAAAACGAGTTCGGCGAAGAGAATATCGATAACGACATCTTGGTTCAAGACAATCAAGAGAACATTGTGCAAATGAGTAATGGCTGTATTTGCTGCACGATTCGCGGTGACTTGGTCGACGCCCTGAATGAGCTTTGGGAGCAGCGCAAAGATAAAAAGATCAGCTTTGATCGCGTAGTCATTGAGACTACTGGTGTGGCTAATCCAGGCCCAGTGGCGCAGACATTCTTTATGGATGACGATGTTGCGGACCATTACGTGTTGGATGCGGTGGTTACTCTTGTGGACGCTAAGCATGGCCCACAACAGCTGACCGAGCATGAAGAAGCACAGCGCCAAGTGGGCTTTGCTGATCAAATCTTCATTACTAAGACGGATTTGGTGACGCCTGCTGAGGTGGATGCGCTCCGCAATCGTTTGATGCATATGAATCCCCGTGCCCCAATTCAGGGTATTTCTAAGGGCGTAGTTCCTTTAGAGGCCGTTTTAGATCTCAAGGGCTTCAATTTGAACGCTAAGCTCGATATTGACCCTCACTTCTTGGAACAAGACGATCATGACCACGCTACTTGTGGCCACGATCACAGCCATGACCATCATGATCACAGCACTTGTGGGCATGACCATAGTCACGATCATCATGGCCATGCGGGCCATACAGATCGTATCCAATCCTTCGTTTTTCGTAGTGATAAACCCTTTGATCATAAAAAATTAGAGGACTTCCTGGGAGGCATTTTGGAGGTCTTCGGAGAGAAGATGTTGCGCTATAAAGGCGTCCTCTATGTGAAGGGTAGCAACCGAAAAGTCGTGTTCCAGGGCGTCCATCAGATGATGGGCAGCGATATGGCTGGTTTATGGGGTGCAGAGCCCAAGCAAACCCGCATGGTCTTTATTGGCATCGATTTGCCTAAAGATACCCTGCTGGCTGGGCTTGAGGGCTGTTTGGCCTAGGAAATATAAAGTACAATCCGCCGCCACGGTCAATATTGATAAATATTGGCAAAAGGGTGGCAAAAGTTTGGCAGAATGAAGCAATAATGGTTTAGATCCATGGAAAGAACGAAATGACGGTAAAAACACCAACGAAATCTACAGCTACAGCGAAAGCGCCTAGTAAGGCTGCAAGTGCAAAGGTTGCAAAGGGTGCCCCTTTAACAGAGGTTGAGCTGCTGAACATGTCCGAAAAGGACTATATGAATGCAGCGCAGCTGGATTTTTTCCGTCAGAAGCTCTTGACCCTAAAAGACGATATTTTGAAGAATGCTTCTGAGACTACAGAGCATTTGCGTGAAAACATTTTGGTTCCTGATCCTGCGGATCGTGCAACGATTGAGGAAGAGCACGCACTCGAGTTGCGCACGCGCGACCGTGAGCGCAAGCTATTGAAAAAAGTAGAGCAGGCTTTGGCCCGCATTGAGTCTGGTGACTACGGCTGGTGTGAAGAAACTGGTGAGCCGATTGGCTTGAACCGTTTAATTGCGCGCCCAACAGCCAATCTTTCTCTCGAAGCACAAGAGCGTCGTGAGCTTCGTCAAAAGTTGTTTGGCGATTAATTGCCAGATTAAATAAAAAAGTAGCAATGACAAAGCAATCCCCATCTATTAGCGAAATCTCTCCTTTACTTAAGGCGGAGATTTTGGCCGAGGCCTTGCCTTACATTCGTGCGTATCACGGTAAGACTATTGTGATTAAGTACGGTGGAAATGCCATGGTTGAAGATCGCTTGAAGGAAAGTTTTGCGCGCGATGTCATCTTGCTTAAGCTGGTTGGTATGAATCCTGTGGTAGTGCACGGTGGTGGCCCGCAAATCGATGAGGCTCTGAAGAAGATTGGTAAGACCGGCACCTTTATTCAAGGTATGCGCGTAACCGACGAAGAAACCATGGAAGTAGTGGAGTGGGTTCTTGGTGGTGAAGTGCAGCAAGATATCGTGATGTTGATTAACCACTTTGGTGGCCAAGCTGTCGGCTTAACTGGTAAAGATGGTGGCTTGATTCGCGCAAAAAAAATGTTGGTTGCTGATGAAAAGAAGGCTGGTGGAACCATTGATTTAGGTTTTGTTGGTGAGATTGAAGCCATTAATCCAGCGGTTGTAAAAGCATTGCAAGACGATGCATTTATTCCGGTGATTTCTCCTATTGGATTTAGCGAAGAGGGTCAGGCATACAACATCAACGCCGACTTAGTAGCTGGCAAGATGGCGGAAATTTTGCACGCAGAGAAATTGGTCATGATGACGAATATTCCTGGTGTGATGGATAAAAACGGCACGCTCTTAACAGACCTGACTGCACGTGAAATTGATGGACTCTTTGCTGATGGCACGATTTCTGGTGGAATGCTGCCGAAGATTTCATCCGCATTGGATGCGGCAAAGAGTGGTGTGAATTCAGTTCACATTATTGATGGACGAATCGAGCACTCTTTACTGCTGGAGATTCTGACAGAGCAAGCATTTGGAACGATGATTCGCTCCCGCTAAGAGTTGAATAAGAGATATAACCATGCGTGATTCTTTAGACCCTACTGCATCAGAGATTGAAGTGACAGCTGCCGAAGAGGGTAAGACACGTAAGCGTCCACGCCCTGGCGAGCGCCGCCTCCAGATCTTGCAGGTATTGGCTGAGATGTTGCAAAACCCTAAGGGTGAGCGTGTAACGACTGCTGCCTTGGCGGCAAAAATACAAGTTTCAGAAGCGGCTCTCTATCGACATTTCGCTAGTAAGGCGCAGATGTTTGAAGGCCTGATTTCTTTTATCGAGCAAACAGTTTTTGGTCTGATTAATCAGATTAATCAGAAGGAAGAGTCTGGGCTTGCTCAAGCTCGCGGTATTTTGCAGATGCTTTTATTCTTCGCCGAAAAGAATCCCGGCATGACTCGCGTTCTTCTGGGCGACGCCCTACTGCAAGAAGATGATCGCCTACAAGACCGTATTACACAAGTGCTCGATCGTGTAGAGGCATCCTTAAAGCAGGCGCTCCGTATTGCTCAAACTCAGGGTGGTAACTGGGCAAACGTATCTCAAGATGAAGTCAGCATTCGTGCGGCGATGTTGATGAGTTATGTCTTAGGTCGCTGGCACCGTTTTGCCCGTAGCGGCTTTAAGAAGCTTCCAACGGAAGCATCTGATATTAGTCTTCGCATTCTTCTGTCCGAATGAGCGAGCTACATCTCTCTAGAAATACTATCCATTTTGCCGAGCCTTTGCCTTTGCAAAGTGGCGCCATCTTATCGGGCTACGATTTAGTTATTGAAACCTACGGCAAACTCAATGCCGATAAAAGCAATGCCGTCTTGGTCTGTCACGCATTAAATGCATCCCACCATGTAGCTGGACCCAATCCTGACGATATAAAAGATATCGGCTGGTGGGACAACATGATTGGGCCGGGTAAGCCAGTTGATACAGATCACTTCTTTGTCATTGGCGTCAATAATCTGGGCTCATGCTTTGGATCTACTGGACCAATGAGCATTAATCCTGCCACCAGCAAGCCTTATGGTGCAGACTTTCCAGTCATCACGGTGGAGGACTGGGTTAATACCCAGGCGCGCTTGGCCGATAAGTTAGGTATTCGCCGTTTTGCTGCGGTGATGGGCGGAAGTTTGGGTGGTATGCAGGCATTAGCCTGGTCAATTCAATTTCCAAAACGCCTTGCGCATTGCTTGGTAATCGCATCAACACCAAAGCTGAGTGCGCAGAACATTGCTTTTAATGAAGTGGCGCGTAATGCCATTTTGTCTGACCCAGATTTTCATGGTGGCAATTACTACGAGCATGGCGTAGTGCCTAAACGCGGCCTCAAATTGGCTCGCATGGTTGGTCACATCACCTATTTATCTGACGATGACATGGCAGAAAAGTTTGGGCGTGAGCTGCAGAGACCCAATGGCGAATCTCAGGACTATCGCTTTAGCTTTGATGTTGAATTTGAGGTGGAAAGTTATTTGCGCCATCAAGGTGATAAATTTTCCACTTACTTTGATGCCAACACCTATTTGCTGATTACTAGGGCGCTAGATTATTTTGATCCTTCTCGTCGTTATGAAGGCAGCCTGAATCGTGCTCTAGCTGAAGTTCAGGCCAAGTTCTTAGTCGTGAGCTTCTCTACGGATTGGCGCTTCCCGCCAAATCGCAGCCGCGAGATTGTGGAATCCTTGCTCAGCAACAAGAGTGAAGTGAGTTATGCGGAGATTGATGCGCCGCACGGGCATGATGCTTTCTTGTTAGATGACCCTCGTTATCACAATCTGATTCGTGCTTATTTCGAACAAATGCTTGAGGCTAAATCATGAAGCGCGCAGACTTTGCCGCAATAGCGAACTGGATTGCACCCAATAGTGAAGTGCTGGATCTCGGTTGCGGTGATGGCAGCTTCTTGGAATATTTGCAAAAGAAAAAACCCGTTCATGCCTACGGGGTTGAGATTGATGATGCGCGTGTACTATCTTGCGTGCAAAAGGGCTTGAACGTCATTCAGCAAAATCTTGAGGGGGGTTTAGCGCTCTTTGAGAACAACAGCTTTGATACGGTAGTGCTCTCACAGACATTGCAGACCATTCATGAAACTGAAAAGATCTTGCGTGAAGTGGTTCGAGTTGGTAAGGAGTCGATTGTTTCTTTTCCAAACTTTGGCCACTGGTCTCATCGTCTAGCGGTTGGCTTTGGCCGCATGCCCGTCTCTAAGAGCTTGCCATATCAGTGGTACAACACACCTAACGTGCGCGTTCTCACAGTGGCGGATTTTGAAAAGCTAGCCTCAAGTCTGGGGCTGCAGATTTTGGATCAATGCATCCTGCATGAGGGACGACAAGTTACCTTGATGCCTAATTTATTTGGAAGCCTAGCGCTGTTCCGCGTTCGACGTGCTTAGTAAGCTTCAGTCCTGGCTCAAAGATTTTCGGGTTTACCTCGAATGGCCTTGCCTTCGAATGCTCTTATTAGGCTTCTCTGCGGGCCTACCTCTGCTGTTGATTCTGGGAACCCTGAGCTTTTGGCTAAGAGAGGCCGGCATTGATCGCAGCACCATTGGCTATCTCACTTGGGTTGGTTTGATCTACGCGTTTAAGTGGATGTGGGCGCCTTTAGTAGATCGACTATCCATTCCCTTGCTATCAACATTATTTGGCAGAAGGCGTAGCTGGTTACTCTTTGCGCAGTTTCTCATTATTCTCGGTCTGGTCGGCATGGCCAGCATTGACCCTAAGGTTGAGCTCACGCCGATTGTGTGGTGCGCGCTGCTCGTTGCCTTTGGTTCGGCAACTCAAGACATTGCCTTGGATGCTTTTCGAATTGAGTCTGCTGATAGCGATCATCAAGCAGCCTTGGCGGCCACTTATCAAACAGGGTATCGACTTGCATTAATTTGGTCTGGTGCCGGTGTCCTCTGGTTGGCTGCTCGCGCTGAATCTGGTGTCGCCGGATATGATCCGGCCGCCTGGCAATTCGCCTATCTTTGCATGGCGCTTTCGATTGGCGTGGGTGTAATCACCACCTTACTCAGTAAAGAACCTGCGCGCATTGAGCTTGCTAAAGCCCGTAATGCAACAGCATGGCTGCATCAAACTTTGATTGAACCATTTGCAGACTTTATTAAACGGTATGGTTGGCACGCTGTTTTGATTTTGTCCTTAATCGCCATCTATCGCATTAGTGATGTGGTGATGGGCATTATGGCCAATCCATTTTATGTCGATATGGGCTATACCAAGGATGAGGTGGCAGCAGTCAGCAAAGTCTTTGGTGTGGTGATGACATTGGTTGGTGCCTTCGTTGGTGGCGTGCTCACTTTACGCTTCGGTGTGATGCGCATTTTGTTTCTGGGTGCAATTTTATCGGCCATCAGCAATGTGTTATTTGCTTGGCTTGCCACGCAGGGCCATGATTTGCATGGCCTGATCTGGGTAATCTCTGCTGATAACCTGAGCTCCGGAATTGCTACAGCAGCGTTCATTGCCTTCTTATCGGCGCTGACGAACATTCAATACTCCGCAACGCAGTACGCATTGTTTAGCTCGATGATGCTGTTGTTGCCAAAGTGGTTAGCGGGATTCTCGGGCGTGTTTGTAAATAACTTTGGTTACGCAAACTTTTTTATCGGCACTGCAATTATTGGCGCGCCAGTCTTAATTCTGATTTGGCTCACCATTCATTTCAAAGTGGTTGAATTTAAGCAGCACGACTCACAGGTCGCTAAATAGACCAGTCGTAATCGACTGTGAGTGGCGCGTGATCTGAGAAGCGCTCATCCTTGTACACAGCAGTATTTTTAGCACTCGCTGCAATCCCCGGAGTAGTGATGTGATAGTCAATGCGCCAACCTACATTCTTTGCATACGCTTGACCGCGATTGCTCCACCAGGTGTAGCAGGCATCGGTAGCCTCGGGTTCTAGATTTCTGTAGACATCTACGTATCCAACTTTGTCAAACAGGTTTGTCAGCCAGGCGCGCTCTTCTGGCAAAAATCCGGAGTTCTTCAGATTGCCTTTCCAGTTTTTAAGGTCAATCTCTTTGTGAGCGATATTGACGTCGCCACACAGCACAATCTCGCGCCCAGATTTCTTCAATTCAATCAGATGGGGTAAGAAAGAGTCTAGATAGCGATATTTCGCTTCCTGTCTTTCTGGTGAGCTGGAGCCTGAGGGCATGTATACCGAGATCACTGACAGCTTTTTAAACCGGGTCTCTACGTAGCGACCCTCGGCATCAAATTCTTCATTACCATAGCCATAGAGCACCTCATCTGGTTTGTGTGGGGTGTAGATACCGCAACCGCTGTACCCCTTTTTCTCTGCATGATGAAAGAAGCCATGCAGGCCGTCTGGATTCAGAATGGCATCTTCTAGGTCATCCTGCTGAGCCTTGAGCTCCTGCATGCAGACAAAGTCTGCCTTTTGTTTCACAACCCATGGCATGAAGCCTTTTTTGACCGCTGAGCGGATACCGTTGAGGTTGGCAGAAATGATGCGTAACATATAGGCCTATGAGCTCAAAAAATTCTAATCAAGATAACTTTATTCAATTTGCCTTGGAGGCAAATGTTTTGTCGTTTGGGGAGTTTAAAACTAAAGCGGGCCGTCTTTCTCCTTATTTCTTTAACGCCGGTGGATTTAACGATGGCGCCCGCTTAAGCGCGCTAGGCCGCTATTACGCCAAGGCCCTGCAAGAGTCTGGCCTTCAGTACGACATGCTCTATGGGCCTGCTTATAAGGGCATTACATTGGCCGCCGCCACTGCGATTGCTTTAGCTGATGCTGGTCGTAATGTGCCTTACGCCTACAACCGCAAAGAGGCCAAAGACCACGGCGAGGGAGGCTCATTAGTGGGTGCTCCAGTGAAGGGCAGGGTGGTCATCATTGATGATGTCATTTCTGCTGGCACCTCGGTGAGAGAATCTGTAAAACTCATTCGCGATGCAGGTGCTGAGCCAGCGGCGGTATTAATTGCTTTAGATCGCATGGAAAAATCGGGAACCGCTACGGAGATTGGTGACAAGTCAGCCGTGCAAGCAGTAGAGCAAGAGTTTGGATTGCCGGTAGTAGCAATTGCGAACTTGGCAGACTTGATGGCTTTCTTAACCACTTCCAGCAATGCCGAGCTAACCAACTATTTACCAGCAGTAAAAGCTTATCGCGAGAAGTACGGGATTTAATCTAAAGAGTAGTAGCGGCAGCAGTATTTGCTCTATTGCCGATATTTAGATCTTTACTTCGCCTTCGAACACGGTAATCGCTGGGCCTGTCATGATGACGGGCTGAGCAAACTCATTGATTATGCCGCCCCAGGCAATTTGTAAATCGCCACCACGGGTATGCACTTTGACGGGGGAATCAAGTAAACCGCGACGAATGCCAGAGACTGCTGCAGCACATGCGCCAGTACCGCAGGCAAGAGTCTCGCCGGCACCACGCTCATAGACGCGCAACTTAATTTCATTGCGGTTGAGGATCTGCATATAGCCTGCGTTAACTCTTTTCGGAAAAGCCGGATCTTTCTCAATTGACGGGCCCTCTTCTAGTACTGGTGCGCTGTCGACATCGCCCACTACCTGCACTGCGTGGGGATTGCCCATCGACACGACACCAATCCAGCTGTCGTGTGTGGCAGGTGTAGCAATAGGGAGTGCGTAGAGCATTTCGTGGAACTCTTGTTTGCTTGCTAAGCCGCTCGCATTAAAAGGGACTTGGCTATGCTCAAAAATAGGCGCGCCCATATCAACTTCAACTTGCCCATCTTCACGAGATTTGAGGGTAAGCACGGTATGCGCCACCTCAACGCGTAAAGGATTTTTTGTTGAGAGACCTTGGTCGAGCACAAAGCGAACAAAACAACGTGAACCGTTGCCGCATTGCTCAACTTCGCCACCATCCGCATTAAAGATGCGATAACGAAAGTCAGCATCAGGGCGTGTGCTTTTTTCAACGAGCAGAATTTGATCTGCGCCAATGCCAAATTGGCGATGAGCTAATTTTTGCCACTGCTCACGAGTGATACTGCTGAGATCTTGATCAATACCGTTGAGCATAATGAAATCATTGCCAGCACCATGCATTTTGGTGAAGCGTAGTGTGCGTGCAGACTTATTTAAATTCGTGCTCAAAAGATTTCCAATTAGTTGTAAAGGCTAGGCTCGCCAGGCGGCCGATGTTTAAAGCGTTTGTGTACCCAATAGTACTCTGCCGGCCTTTCGCGAACAAGGTCTTCGATGTATTTGTTCAGGCGCGCAGTATCGGCTTCCACATCATCCGTTGGAAAATTGGGAAGTGGTGCGCTGATGTTGCAGGTGTAGGCTTTGCGATCAGGATTTAAGGTGGTGGTCATTAAGCAAACCTCCGCACCGCTAAGTCTTGCAAGGCGGGAGACCGAGGTAATCGTATTGGTTTGGATTCCAAAGAAGGGTACAAAAACAGAGTCACGAGGGTCTAGATCAATATCGGGGGCAATAAAAATAAAGTTGCCCGTTTGAATTTCGCGAATCAAATCACGTAGGCGACTTTGTCTTTCAATTGATTTACCGCCAAAACGATTTCTCCATTCAATCATCTTTTGATTAAAGAAGGGATTCTTCATATTTTGATAAAGGCCGGCACCCCGCGGCCAATCATGCTGACTAGCCAAAACGGAAAGTGCCATGAAGCCGCCCTCAAGCCCAACAAAGTGTGGGTTAATTAAGAGGCGCGGCTTACGATCGCCCAGCGTAATCGCAGAATTGATCGTCACGATATCCGTGATTTGTCTTCCGTTGCCAAGCCAAATGCGACTTCTTTCGATTACGCTGCGTCCAAATAGTTTCCAGTGCTCTACTGCAAGTGAATCAATTTCACGTCCGCTCAGATTGGGGAAACAGAGGCGAAGATTGGTTTTCACAACCTTGGCACGCTCATTGGGTATGTGGGCCGCTAACCAGCCAAGACCATAGCCAACTTGGATGGTAAGGGCGTAGGGCAGAAAGGCGAATAGGCGCAACAGATTGAGCGCCAGAAAATTAAAAACGTTTTGTAGCCAGTACATGTTGAATAAATTATAAATTTATTAACTAATTGCTTGGTGGTAATTCTGCTCCAGCAGGATGTTTGTAGCGGTTGTAAGCCCAGATGAACTGGTTAGGTGCAGTCAAGATCGCATTTTCAATTGCGAGATTGAGCTGGGCGGCGGCAATGGTGGAATCCTCGGAAAGCGACTCCAATCTCTTAGCTTGCATAAGCCAGCCTTTGCCAAGACCTTTTCGTTTGGCAGTAAACATCACAACGGGCGTGTTGTTTCGATTTGCCAGGCGCGCAGGTAGTGGGGTTGTATAGGCAGGGCGCCCAAAGAAGGGTACCCAAACACCTTCGCCACCACTCGGGACTTGATCTGGAAGAATGCCAATGGCCTCGCCGCGCGTTAGTGCTCGCGTCATCTGACGAACGCCATTCAGGTTGGTTGGCACGAAATGCATATTGGGATAGGCGCGCCCTTCTTCAACCACTTCGTTAAGCCATTCTTGGCGTGATGGGCGATACAGAATGGTGGCAGGGAAGTGCTGGGCTAATACGCGCGGAATAATCTCAAAGCCACCTAGGTGGGGGGTCAGCATCACTAGGCCATGACCTTCGTTGATGGCTGCCTCAACTAAAGCCCAATCTTGTACCTCGACTAGCTTGAGGGCTTTGGCTGGATTGTGCCAAATCCACAAACTATCTGAGAAGAGCTGCCCTGAAGCCGCTGCCGCACTCCAGATTTCCGGGGGTAAGCGGTGGCTTTTAACAACCGCCTCATATTGGGGGCGAAAAAGTGATCGATATTGCTTGGATCCTACATAGGCCAATACCCCTAAAGCAGCCCCAATCACCTGAACTAAGAATAAGGGCAATACCGCTATTGCAGCGAGGGTTAGCTTGAGAAGGAGTTTTCGCACCCCCCAATGATATTCAATGCGGGCGATAGGGCCAAATTTCTGATGTGCCTTGATGAATATGGCGTTTTTCGGATAGAATTGCACCATCGCTGAGTTAAGGCAACTTGCAGGGCGATTCATAAATTCTGCTAAAGCGTCGCCGTTGAAGTTCCTGGCACGTCGAGTTGTCCCATAGATCGTGTTAATTTTTAAAGGAATATGCAATGGCAAATGATTACTTCTTTACCTCAGAATCCGTTTCTGAAGGTCACCCCGATAAAGTAGCAGACCAAATCTCTGATGCCATCTTAGATTCAATCCTGGCTCAGGACCCAACTGCGCGTGTTGCTGCGGAAACTTTGTGTAATACCGGCCTGGTAGTTTTAGCTGGTGAAATCACGACGAATGCTAATGTGGATTACATCCAAGTGGCCCGCAACACTTTGCGTGAAATTGGTTACGACAATACTGACTACGGTATTGATTACAAAGGTTGTGCCGTATTGGTTGCTTATGACAAGCAAAGTCCTGACATTGCTCAAGGTGTTGATAAAGCACATGACGATGGCTTAGATCAAGGTGCTGGAGACCAAGGCTTGATGTTCGGTTACGCCTGTGATGAAACAGCAGAGCTGATGCCTTTGCCAATTCATTTGTCACACCGCTTGGTGGAGCGTCAGTCTCAACTACGCCGTGATGGCCGTTTGAATTGGTTGCGCCCAGATGCAAAATCTCAAGTGACCTTGCGTTACGTGGATGGCAAGCCTGACTCAATCGATACAGTGGTTCTCTCTACACAACATGATGAAGAAATCTCACTCGAGAAATTGCGTGAAGCAGTCATCGAAGAAATCATTAAACCCGTATTGCCAAAGCATTTGATCAAAGGCGCAATTAACTTCTTGGTAAATCCAACCGGTCGATTTGTTATCGGCGGCCCGCAAGGTGATTGCGGCCTGACAGGTCGTAAGATCATTGTGGACACCTACGGTGGTGCTGCTCCTCACGGAGGCGGCGCTTTCTCTGGCAAGGATCCATCAAAGGTTGACCGTTCTGCTGCTTACGCTGGTCGCTATGTGGCGAAGAACTTGGTTGCTGCAGGTTTAGCAAGCAAGTGCTTGATTCAGATTTCTTACGCGATTGGTGTGGCTAAGCCAACTTCAGTGATGGTGAGCACTTTTGGCACGGGCAAGATCTCCGATGAGAAGATTGCGCAATTGGTATCTGAGCACTTTGACCTGCGTCCAAAAGGCATCGTCAAGATGTTGAACCTCTTGCGCCCGATTTATCGCAAGACGGCTGCTTATGGCCACTTTGGTCGTGAAGAGCCAGAATTTACTTGGGAGCAGTGCGATAAAGCGCCTGCATTACGTGCAGCCGCTGGCTTGTAATCTGCTTTCTAGGCAGTAAATTGGCAGTTTGTTTTGTATTGAGGCGAAATATGGCGAAATTGATTACAATTTCGCCATACCTTCAAGGAGCGTTGCAAGGAATACTGAGAACCAGTGTTTCCCCAGGCTTGAAGGGAGTGGACTCCTAGGTAACCCCAGAGTTTGCTAATTGCAACTGCGCTCGCTAACCCATGATTCAATGGCTAGCGAGTTTCTACTCCAGCATTGGATCGTATTTAGCTGGAGCATTCATGAGTACCGTTTCCGATTTAAACAACTTTGTAGCAACCCGTTGCGCTATTGCCGATATTTCTTTGGCTGACTTTGGCCGTAAAGAAATCGCCATTGCTGAAACTGAAATGCCAGGCCTCATTGCGATTCGCGATGAGTTCGCATCACAGCAGCCATTGCGTGGTGCGCGCATCACTGGTTCATTGCACATGACCATTCAGACTGCAGTATTGATCGAGACGCTTGAAGCACTCGGCGCTGAAGTACAGTGGGCATCTTGTAATATTTTTTCCACACAAGATCACGCTGCTGCAGCGATTGCTGCCAACGGCACACCAGTATTTGCAATCAAGGGCGAAACCCTCGAGCAGTACTGGGATTACACCCATCGTATTTTTGAGTGGGCTGATGGCGGCTTCACCAACATGATTTTGGATGACGGTGGCGATGCTACTTTGCTGTTACACCTCGGTGCACGCGCTGAGAAAGATCAAGCTTGCTTGAATCACCCAACAAGCGAAGAAGAAACCATTTTGTTCGCGGCTATTAAAAAGAAATTGGCTCAAGATCCAACTTGGTATTCCACACGCTTAGAAAAAGTAAAAGGTGTAACTGAAGAAACTACTACTGGTGTACATCGTCTCTATCAGATGTTCGCTAAAGGTGACTTGAAGTTCCCAGCAATTAACGTGAACGACTCTGTTACGAAGAGCAAGTTCGACAACCTCTATGGTTGTCGCGAATCTTTGGTTGATGCGATCAAGCGTGCTACTGACGTGATGGTTGCCGGTAAGGTTGCAGTGGTTTGTGGCTACGGCGATGTGGGTAAAGGTTCAGCCCAAGCTCTACGTGCCTTGTCTGCTCAAGTTTGGGTTACTGAAGTGGATCCAATCTGCGCATTACAAGCGGCGATGGAAGGCTACCGTGTTGTCACAATGGATTACGCCGCAGATAAGGCAGACATCTTTGTTTCTGCAACAGGCAACTACCATGTGATTACGCATGATCATATGATCAAGATGAAGAACCAAGCCATTGTTTGTAACATCGGCCACTTCGATAACGAGATTGATGTTGCCGGTATCGAAAAATACAAGTGGGAAGAAATTAAGCCACAAGTAGATCACGTGATTTTCCCAGCAGCTAATGGCAATCCTGAGAAGCGCATCATCATCTTGGCTAAAGGTCGTTTGGTTAACCTCGGTTGCGGTACAGGTCACCCATCTTATGTAATGAGTTCTTCATTTGCGAACCAAGTGATTGCGCAGATCGAATTGTGGAATGCAGTTGGCACAGATAAATACCCGGTTGGTGTTTACACCTTGCCTAAGCATTTAGATGAAAAAGTTGCTCGTTTGCAACTGAAGACATTGAATGCACAGTTAACTGTATTGTCAGATCAGCAAGCTTCTTACATTGGCGTAACGAAGGAAGGCCCTTATAAGGCTGACCACTATCGTTATTAATCTGCCCCTTGCTAGATATTGTTCAATAGAGAAATAGAGATACAGGCCCAAGATCATGGAATTAAGCATTGAATTCTTCCCTCCAAAAACACCGGAAGGTGAGAGCAAGCTGCATCTCGTGCGCGAGCGTTTCAGTGAAGCGCTCAAGCCTGCTTTTTATTCCGTGACCTTCGGTGCCGGTGGCTCTACTCAATCTGGCACATTAAAAGTGGTGAGCGATATTCATGCTGCGGGCGCAGCGGTCGCCCCACACTTGTCTTGTGTTGGTAGCTCACGTGAAAGCGTGCGCGACATGTTGAAGCAATACCAAGCTTTAGGTGTTAAACGTATCGTAGCTTTACGTGGCGACTTACCATCTGGCATGGGCCAGTATGGTGAGTTTCATCACGCGAATGAATTGGTCGAATTCATTCGCGCAGAAACTGGCGATTGGTTTCACATTGATGTAGCCGCCTATCCAGAATGTCATCCTCAGGCTAAGTCACCGGCAACCGATATCGATTTCTTTGTGCAGAAAATGAAGGCTGGAGCCAATTCAGCAGTGACACAGTATTTCTATAATAGTGATGCGTACTTCCGCTTTGTAGATGAGGCCTATGACTTGGGTGTTACTCAGCCAGTTATAGCTGGAATTATGCCGATTACCAATAGCACTCAGTTGCTTCGCTTTTCAGATGCGTGCGGTGCAGAGATCCCGCGCTGGATTCGTTTGCGCTTGCAGTCTTATGGCGATGACACTGCTTCGATTCGTGCGTTTGGTGAAGAGGTAGTGACGGACCTTTGCGATCAACTCCTCACTGCTGGGGCTCCAGGTTTGCATTTCTATTCGTTAAATCAGGCAGACGCTGTTTTGGCGATTGCAGATAATTTAAGTCTTAATAAGTAAGCCTGACTCAGTGAGCATGGCATCTAAAGGCTCATCATGTGTTTGAGCCTGCCATTGCGCATCATCTAATTTTTGCCAATTAAAGCCAATGCCTACGCACAGTAGGTTTGGTTTGGCTTTGCGTAGCTGGGACAAGGTGCGGTCAAAGTAGCCACCCCCATACCCAAGCCGCCAATAATGCGTTTTATCACCCACCCTAGATTCTGACCAGCCTACACAGGGAATCAAAATACAGTCTGGGGTAACTTGGGGTCTTCGTGGGTTATTGGGATCGGGCTCTGGGACGCCGTGGCGACTTGGGATGAGTAGATCATCCTTTTGCCAGCTATAAAAATCCAAATGTTTATCGGGGCGAGCAAATGGTAGGGCTAGCGTTTTAGACGGTTTGTTGGCAGCCCAAGCCAATAGAGTGGGTCTTGGATCCAGCTCATCTTGTATTGGGCAATACAAGGCAACAGATTGAACTTGTGCATCATAGTCGACTAGAAAGTGGGTAAGACTAGTCAAAATGGCTTCTTGTATGCGGGCATAGCCCGCACTGCCCGCAAACTGTTTTCTTTGGGCTAGCAAGTCCTGCCGAAGCGATTTTGGAGAATTGCCGTGCATATCGACCATTATCAGGCGAAAATTAAGAGATATAGTAAATCGATAAGGCAAGACGGTGAAAAAGAGGTTTGATGTTTTTAGTGGGTGGCAAAAAACGGTGGGCGGAATTGTATTTCTGGCCCTAGCAGTTTCTGCGCCCAGCATTTTTGCAGAAAAATCCACAAAAGCCGCTCCAGCCAAAGACAGCAGAATTTCCGCCTTTGAAATCACTGAAGGTGATCGTGCCTTTATTGAGTTGCGTGAGGCGGCCAAAAGAAATGACGTGACTCGCTCACAAACATTGGCTGCCAGCCTTTCTAATTACCCTTATGACGACTATGTAGCTTATTTCCGCATCAAGCCCCAGTTATTTGATAGTGCCGGTGTGGCACGGGCCGATACCAATCCAGACTCTCAGGTGGTGGCTTTTCTAAACCAATACCAGGGCACCGCTTTGGCCGATCGGATGCGCAATGATTGGTTGCTCGTGCTGGGTAAGCGCAAAGATTGGTCGCGCTTTGATGTCGAATACCCTAAGTTTGTTTTGGATGACGATACTCAGGTGAAATGCTACTCACTGCAGTCAAAATTAGCTCAAGGTGAGAATCCAACTAAGGTGGGAATAGACGCACGCGCAATTTTGTTAGACCCCCGCTATTTTGGACAGGCTTGCCAGGAATTGGTCCCCGCCTTAGTTGGTGCTGGCGGCATGACACCGAGCGAAGCAAAGGCGATTGGTCGCGCTGCTAGTGAGATGGGTTTTGACACAATGTCACGCCGCCTCGGTGGTGAAGATCCGATTGCTGATATCGTGAAAGCTGCTAAAACAGATCCGGCAAAAGCGTTTAAGGATTTCTCACAAAATGCATCTCGCTATAGCAAAGAAAATCAGGCTGTGGCTTGGGGTGTGATTGGTCAGTTCCTTGCTAAAAAATTAGATCCCAACGCAGATGATGCTTATCGACTCCAGCAGGGCTTGGGCTACAACGAGCTTCTCTCTACTGAAAGCCAGGAGTGGAAGGTGCGGGCGGGCTTACGGTCCAAGGATTGGCCGCTGGTAAAGAATGCCATTGAGGGTATGAATCCCGCTGTGCGTAGTAAGGATCCTGCCTGGACCTATTGGTATGCGCGCGCATTAAAAGTCGATGGCCAGAATGAAAAGGCACGTGAGAGTCTTGAGTTGATTGCTGATCAATATAACTTTTACGGACAATTAGCACGCGAAGACTTGGGTAAGTCGAATCATGCGCCCGCGCGCACCAAAGTAACGGATGCAGAAATTGAAGCGATGAGCACTCGTAAAGGCTTCGTCAGAGGCGAGCGCTTGTATGCCATGAATTTGCGCTTTGAAGGCAATCGCGAGTGGAATTGGGAGTTGCGCAATATGAGCGATAAACAGTTATTAGCCTCTGCTGAGTATGCGAAACGCATTGGTTTGTATGACCGCGTTGTGAATACCGCGGACCGCACAAAGCAAGAGCACGACTTTAGCTTGCGCTATCCAACACCTTACCGTGATGAGCTATCGCCGATTGCAAAGCAAATTGATTTGAATTTGGCTTGGGCTTATGGGTTGATCCGCCAAGAGTCACGCTTCATCATGAATGCATCCTCTTCAGTAGGTGCTTCAGGATTAATGCAGGTGATGCCCAATACTGCAAAGTATGTGGCCAAAAAAATTGGCATGACCAGCTACACCAATGACAAATTGAGCGATACCAATACCAACCTCACTCTGGGTAGCAATTACCTGAATATGGTCTTGGTAGATCTAGACGGTTCTTGGGTTCTGGCATCTGCGGCTTATAACGCTGGACCATCACGCTCGAAAACATGGCGGGAAAAACTCATGAGTCCTACGGAGGGTGCAATCTTTGCGGAAACGATCCCGTTTAATGAAACGAGAACGTATGTCAAAAACGTGTTGGCTAATGCAACGTATTATTCATCGGTGATGAATGGCCAGTCACAGTCTTTAAAGCAACGTTTAGGTGTAATCACTCCTAAAGCGGCAAACGCGTCTGAGCTACCTTAGCATTTCAACTGTATTGGAGTTTTATGAAATATGACATTCTACTCATCGGCGGCAACGGTTTTGTAGGTAGGGTCTTGGCCGCCCAGCTACAGATAGAGGGCTATTCTGTTTTACTGCCAACTAGACACCTAGCTGCAGCACGTGAGTTGCGCATGCTGCCTAAGGTGCATTTAGAAGATGCTGATGTACATGAGTTTGATTCTTTACAAGAGCTTTGCTCGCGCATTAAACCAAGTGGCGCCGTGATTAACTTGGTGGGTGTGCTGCACGACAAACCCGCTCAGCCTTATGGAAAATTATTTGAAGCGGCTCATGTAGAGCTCCCAAAAAATATCATGACTGCGATGCAGTTGCATGGTCTTAAGCGCTATCTGCACATGAGTGCATTAGGTGCGGACTCAAAAGGCCCGTCGATGTATCAGCGCAGCAAGGGTGATGGTGAGGCTGCAGTAAAAGCCAGCAATGTAGATTGGACGATTTTCAGACCCTCAGTCATTTTTGGTGCTCAAGATCAATTTATTAATTTGTTTGCCAAGTTAACGAAATTATTTCCGGCGATGCCTCTGGCAAACTCGGCAGCACAGTTTCAGCCGGTGAGTGTGGACGATGTGGCTAGTGCATTTACAAAGTCTCTGAAAATGCCATCGACTATTCATCAATCTTATGATTTGGTAGGACCTACCGTTTACACCATGAAAGAGATTGTGGAATTTGCTGCGCGTAAGGTCAATACAAAATGCGCCATTATTCCTGTACCTGCTTTTGTTGGCTACCTTCAGGCCTTAGCATTTGAATTCTTGCCCGTTCCAACTCTGATGTCTCGCGATAATATTGCTTCCATGCAGCTACCCAATATTTTGCCGCTGAATGGGGTAGATGCCTTGACTAAAGTTTTTGGCATTAGCCGTCGCACACTAGAAGGCATGAAGTAACTCAATGAAAATCTACGCAGTTGGCGGCGCTATTCGGGATACCCTCATGGGGTTACCGGTGCACGATATCGACTATGTAGTGGTTGGCTCTAGCGTTGAAGAGATGATTGCCCAAGGTTTCCGACCGGTGGGCAAGGATTTTCCGGTGTTCTTGCACCCAGATACCCAGGCTGAATATGCCTTGGCTCGCACGGAGCGTAAGACGGGTAGAGGCTATAAAGGATTTATGTTTTATGCCGACCCCACCGTGACTCTGGAGCAGGACTTAGAGCGTCGCGATCTGACTATTAACGCAATGGCGCAAGAAGTGGATGCTGATGGCAAATGGGTGGGGCCTATTTTGGATCCCTTCAATGGCCAAGATGATTTAGCAGCTAAAGTGTTTCGCCACGTCTCGGATGCGTTTGCCGAAGATCCTTTGCGTCTATTACGGATCGCTCGTTTTGCAGCGCGCTTTCCTGAGTTTATGGTTGCACCAGAAACAATGGCTGCATTACAGGCAATCGTTCAATCCAATGAATTATCCGCACTCTCTGCAGAAAGAATTTGGCAGGAATTAGCCAGAGGTTTGACAGCCAATAAGCCAATGCGGATGTTTCAAGTATTGCTTGATGCTGGCGCAGCTAAAGTATTGCTGCCATCAACCTTGACCTCGAATTTAGCTCAAGAAGAATATCGTGAGCAGCTCATTGCACATCTGTATGCGGCAGATAGTCGCTTGGAAGATCGCTGCGCCGTCACTCTCATGTATTTGCCTGCTAGTGAAATTCGTTCGTGGGCAGAGTGCGTCAAGATGCCAAATGAGGTGCGTGACTTCAGTGAAATATTTAGTGGGCTCAATGTGCTGATTGAGAGTTCGGAAAATGTTACAAGTGGCGCATACAAGCCCGCTGATGTATTGGCTTGGTTTAATCGCGCAGATATTTGGCGTAAGCCTGATCGTGGACATGCTCTACTGAATTTAGCTAAGCGTATTGGCTTGAATGTTAGCGCCTTACTTTCAGCAGTGCAAAATGCGCAGACGCTAAATACCGCAGAAGTGATCGCCAGCATTCCTGCCCAAGACCGATCTAATGGCGAAAAAATTCGTAGTGCAGTAGATGCCGCGAGACTCTTAGCCATTACCGCTGCCTCAGGCAAATAAAGGCTTACAGTCGGTTTCTGCCTCGCAGGCCGGGTAAGTCCTCTAGTTCATAGTCTGGCAGTACACCATGCAACCTCTTTGAGAACGCAAAGACCTTGAAGAGCTCGCCCATCTCGGCTTCAGATAATAATTTTTGTAATGCATTTGATATTGGTAAAAAAGTTTCTGGATCGCTAGGGTTGCCAATCTCTAGGGCAATGTCACCAATCCCCGCATCGAGTAAGTAGCTTGCTTGATTGCTGAGATAGATATCATCCACTCCCTCATTGAGTGCGCTACGCGCAATCTGCGACCACTCCACATGAGTTGTTAAATCACACAATCCCGGAAGGTGAAATGGATCTTGAATGGCATGGTGGCGATGATGCGCCATTAAAGTTCCCTCGATACGTTGCGCGTGATAGTACTCACTCTCCGGAAATCCGTAGTCAAAAGCGAGAAAGAGGCCGGCATCCAGATGATTTGCCACTTGGCACATCCAAGCATTGGCTGGCGCGTGTAGTTCTGTGACGTAGCCTTCAGAAAAACTCCCATTCTGTAATGCCTCTGGAAGCAAGGGTTGTTCGACAGGTTTCCCCGGCGCCCAAGCAAGTTTGCCATCGGTGACTGAAACGCCTTGACAATACCAAAAGCCATTTTGAAAAATGATGGCGTCACAAGGAATTGCATCAATCACTTCGTTTGCCAGAATGACGCCCTTGAAATTGATGGGTAGAGAGCTTAGCCAAGTGCACTGGGTAGACAGGTTGAGTTTTGTCGAAAGGCTCTTCAGGCGCTCTTCTTGTCTTTGAGCCAGATCTGGTGATATCTCGATGATGTCGTAACGATCCAAAGAGAAGTCCAGATCATGCAGACGATTAAGAATGGATTCAGCGAGTTTTCCGGTGCCAGCCCCAAACTCCAGAATCTGGGTGGGGTGTCCTTGGGCTTGGAGGCCCTCCAGAACGGGTAGAAGCGTCTCAACAATGGCTGCACCAAATAAGGGTGAAAGCTCGGGGGCCGTCGTGAAATCCCCTCCAGCACCCAATTTATGGGCTCCAGCACTGTAATAACCCATGCCTGGCTCATATAAAGCCATCTCCATATATCTTGAAAAGGGCATCCAGCCGCCCTGAGAAGCGATTTCTGCCCTTATTTTTTGGCTTAGGAGCTCGGTATGAGCCGTTTCAAGGCTGGTCAAGGTAATATCCATAGCTCGCTAGTCTAAGAGAATTTAAGTGAACTTGAGTTCAAACCCACCACCTCGGCAAAATAAAGCAGTTTTAGTGACCGGCGCTGCCAAGCGCCTTGGTCGAGAAATCGCCTTGGAATTTGCGCGTCAGGGCTGGGATATGGCGATTCACTATGGTCAGTCTGCGTCAGATGCCCAAGCTACCGTAGCTGAAATTCAGAAGCTGGGGTGTAAGGCTGTGGCATTTAAGGCTGACCTCTCTAGTGAAACTGAAATCCATTCTCTGTTTACTGCAGTTGTAGCTGAGTTCGGTAATTTGCAATGTCTAGTTAATAGCGCTTCAATCTTTGAATATGATCGCGCTAATTCGGGCACCCCTTTGAGTGGCAAAAGTTTGCAAGACCACATGCAGGTCAACTTAGCTGCTCCGATTATGTTGTCGCAGTTGATGTTCGAGCATCAAAAGAATAAGACAATCAAAAGCACCGATACAGATTTACTCATTCCTTCGGTGATTCAGCTGCTTGATCAAAAATTGATCAATCTCAATCCAGATTATCTGTCTTACACATTATCTAAAGCTGCACTGCTGACTTCAGTTGAGGTGCTAGCGGTAGATTTTGCTCCGCACTTACGGGTAATTGGTTTGGCTCCGGGTATTACGCTGACTTCGGGCGATCAAACTGAAGCAGGCTTTACTAAGGCACATCAGATGACCCCATTAGGTAAGTCATCAACGCCAAGCGATATTGCAAAAGCGGCCGTATTTTTGGCAAGCTCAAACGCAATTACAGGCACTACCTTATATGTAGATGGTGGTCAGCATCTTTTGCCATCATCACGCGATGTCATGTTTAAGACAAATTAAGAATTCAATACAGAATACAAAGTTAAAAAGAGTTAATAAAATTTATGCACGCTATTCTTTCTCATCCAGCACTAACTGATTGCCGCCGCTTATTTCTGCGTGACTATGAAATCTATATCAATATCGGCGTGCATGATTTTGAAAAGAAGGCCGAGCAGCGCGTTATTTTGAATGTCGATTTATATATTCCACTCGACATGAACAGCCCCACTAAAGATTTATTGGAAGAGGTTGTGGATTATGACTTCATGCGTGAAACCATTAAGGCGCGGTCTTCCCAAGGCCATATCCACCTACAAGAAACTTTCTGCGATGACATCGTGACTGCGATGTTATTGCATCCTAAAGTAATTGCCGCTCGCGTCAGTACGGCTAAGCCAGATGTCTATCCAGATTGTCACTCCGTTGGTGTTGAAGTGTTTCGAATTAAGCGAGCTTAAAGAGAAATTTCAGAAAAGAATTCAGTAGCTATGAGTGATATCCGTAAAGTCGTCTTCGAAGAAAACAAGCTTGAGAAAAAGCTGTGTCGTTTAGTTGGGCAGGCAATTGGCGACTTTGGCATGATCGAAGATGGTGACAAAGTAATGGTGTGTTTGTCGGGCGGCAAAGATAGTTATGCCATGCTCGATATTTTGCTGAAGTTGCGCGAGCGTGCCCCAATTGATTTTGAAATTATTGCCGTCAACTTAGATCAAAAGCAGCCGGGATTTCCAGCGGAGATTTTGCCGAACTATTTAAAAGCTTTAGGTGTTCAGTACCATATTGAAAATCAAGATACCTATAGCATCGTCAAGCGTGTTGTTCCAGAAGGAAAAACGACTTGTGGTCTTTGCTCGCGATTGCGCCGTGGCATTTTGTATCGCGTAGCAGATGAGTTGGGCGCGACCAAGATTGCTTTAGGTCACCATCGCGACGACATCTTAGAAACTTTGTTATTAAATATGTTCTTTGCTGGCAAGCTCAAAGGCATGCCACCAAAATTACGATCTGATGATGGTAAGCACATCGTCATTCGTCCTCTCGCATATGTTCCTGAAAAATTGCTAGAACGTTATGCGGTAGATATGAATTTCCCGATTATTCCGTGTAATTTGTGTGGCAGTCAGCCTAATTTACAGCGTGGCGCCATGAAAGAGATGTTGCGCGAATGGGAGAAAAAGCACCCGGGACGCGTAGAGAATCTATTCCGCTCAATGCATCACATCGTTCCATCCCATTTAATGGATGGGGAGGCCTTTGATTTCAAGAATCTAGAGATTTCTACGGAGCTGTCTGGTATTGCTGCCAGATCAGCTGGCGATAAGGCAATTGATGAGACGGAAATCGATGAAATAGCCTGCGGAACGCTGATTCAGGGGTCTTATAATCCTTCTTTATGAACATCGTTATTTTGGCTGCTGGGCAGGGAAAGCGGATGAAGTCCGCATTACCCAAGGTTCTTCAAACCTTGGCAGGGAAACCGCTTCTCCAGCACGTTCTCAATACGGCCCTAGATCTCCAGGGTAAAACGGCTAAAACTGGCCCCATTATTGTTGTTGGGCACGGCGCTGCGGATGTTAAACAATTTCTCCAAGCAGCCAACGAGCAAGATTCTCGCTTGGGCAAAGTTAGCACTGCGCTGCAGGCCGAGCAAAAAGGGACGGGGCATGCTTTATTGCAAGCCTTGCCTAAGCTGGATGTGAATGAGCCTACTTTGGTTCTGTATGGCGATGTCCCTCTCACCAGCAAAAAGACACTCTCTAAATTAGCCAAATTGGCTGATGGTGTGCGTGGGCAAGATTCTGCTGTAGCGCTCCTGACTCAAAACCTCATCAACCCAACGGGCTATGGCCGCATCGTGCGCGACATGGATGGCTCTGTAAAAGCGATTGTTGAAGAAAAAGATGCGACGCCTGAGCAAAAGCGTATTCAAGAAATCAACACTGGAATTATGGTGCTGCCAACCAATTCACTCAAGAAGTGGTTGAAAGCTTTGCGATCCAGTAATGCCCAAGGTGAATACTATTTAACTGATGTCATTGCGATGGCGGTTAAAGATGGCGTACCCATTCGTACTGCACAAGCCGATGCTGAATATGAAACAGTTGGCGTTAACAGCCGTGATCAGTTAGCTGCGCTAGAGCGTGTGCATCAACTGAATCAAGCTAATGTATTAATGGATGCGGGTGTTTCCTTGGCTGATCCAGCGCGCATTGATATCCGTGGAACGCTAGAGTGCGGCACCGATGTTTTTATTGATGTTGGTTGCGTATTCGAAGGTTGTGTCACTTTAGCTGCGGGCACTAAAGTTGGCCCTTACTGCATTATTCGAAATAGCGTAATTGGTAAGAGTGTAATGATTCATCCCTACAGTCATATTGATGGCGCAAAAGTTGGTGCAAATTCACTGATTGGGCCTTACGCCCGCTTACGTCCTGGTGCAGATTTGGCTAATGATGTTCATATTGGTAACTTTGTAGAAGTGAAGAACAGCAAGATCGCCGCCAATAGCAAGGCGAATCATTTGGCCTATGTAGGTGATTCGATTGTCGGCTCTAGAGTCAATATTGGTGCAGGTACGATTACCTGCAACTATGATGGTGTGAATAAGCACCAAACTATTATTGAAGATGATGTCTTCATTGGCTCCGACACTCAGTTAGTTGCCCCGGTACGTGTGGGGCGTGGCGCGACTTTGGGCGCAGGAACTACCTTAACTAAAGATGCACCTCCAAATCAGTTAACTGTTTCACGAGCCAAGCAAATCTCTTTACAGTGGCAACGCCCAGTAAAGAAGGAAAAGAAAGTAGCGACAAAGAAAGTGGCTACCAAAAAATTAGTGAAGGCAAAAAAATAATGTGCGGAATTGTCGGCGCTGCATCGCGTAAGAATATTGTTGAAGTATTGATTGAAGGCTTACGTCGTCTTGAATATCGCGGTTACGACTCATGTGGTTTTGCCGTTATTAATGGCGATGATTCCAAGCATCCAATTGAGCGTGCCCGTACGACCGCTCGTGTTTCTGAGTTAGCGGAGCAGGGCAAAGACTTTCATGGCACCTTAGGTATTGCCCATACCCGCTGGGCAACGCATGGTAAGCCAGACACGCAAAATGCGCATCCCCACATCTCCGGTGGATTGATTGCTGTGGTTCATAACGGCATTATTGAAAATTACGAATCACTGCGCACAGAGTTGAAGTCTGCGGGCTATGTATTTGCATCTGAAACAGATACCGAAGTGATTGCGCATTTAATTCATCAAGCGTATGTGTCTAGCAATCAAGTAGATTTAGTAGCCTCTGTTCGGGCGGTGCTGCCGCGCTTACATGGCGCCTATGCGATTGGTGTGATTGCACAAGATCGCCCCGATGTTTTGGTGGGCGCACGCGTTGGCTCCCCACTAGTTGTTGCTCTTGGCGACAATGAAAATTTCCTTGCTTCTGATGCGCTGGCTTTGGCTGGTCGCGCTCATTCGATGATGTATCTCGAAGAGGGCGATGTTGCCATTCTGAAGGCCGAAGGTATTGAGATCCTTGATCAAGATGGCAAATCTGTGCAGAGAGAACATAAGGCTATGCCTGCGCAGGCTGACGCAGTCGATTTAGGGCCTTATCAGCACTACATGCAAAAAGAGATTTTTGAGCAGCCTGGAGCGATCGGCGATACGCTGGCTAATATTGCTGGCTTTGGTCCAGAACTATTTAATGCTGATGCTGAGGAATGGAAAAAGTTTGACCAAATTCTGATATTGGCTTGTGGCACTAGCTACTACTCTGCATGTGTTGCTAAATATTGGCTAGAGGATTTAGCCGGCATTCCTACCCAAGTGGAGATCGCTAGTGAATATCGCTATCGCACAACAGTCCCGAATCCCAATACGTTAATTGTGGTGGTCTCCCAGTCTGGCGAGACTGCAGACACTCTGGCGGCATTGCGTCATGCGCAAGCTTTAGGCCATCAATACACGCTGGCCATTTGCAACGTAGCTAGTAGCGCCATGGTTCGTGAAACCCATTGGAATTTCTTAACCAAGGCGGGCGCTGAGATTGGCGTAGCTTCCACTAAGGCCTTTACTACTCAGCTGGTTGCGCTCTACCTATTAGCTGTGTCATTGGCTAAGCGCGCAGGCAAGCTTAGCCCTGAAAGAGAAAAAGAACTGCTGCGTGATTTGCGCCATTTACCAAAAGCTTTGCATGCAGTCCTGGCGCTTGAGCCACAGATTATTGCTTGGAGTACGGCATTTGCTAAATGTGAGAATGCCTTGTTCTTGGGACGCGGCATGCATTATCCAATTGCCCTTGAGGGTGCTCTCAAGCTAAAAGAGATTTCTTATATCCATGCTGAAGCCTACCCAGCAGGTGAGTTGAAGCATGGACCACTAGCGCTAGTAACTGAAAAGATGCCAGTAGTGACCGTAGCGCCAAAGGATGATTTGCTGGAGAAGCTCAAATCCAATATGCAAGAAGTCAAAGCGCGCGGCGGTAAGTTGTACGTCTTTGCTGACCAAGATACTGAAATTACTAGTAGTGAAGGCATCAAAGTCATTCGTTTGCCTGAGCACTATGGCAATCTTTCCCCAATTCTGCACGTAGTTCCATTGCAGCTCTTGGCGTATCACACTGCTTGTGCCTTGGGCACGGATGTTGATAAGCCGCGCAACTTGGCAAAGAGCGTTACCGTCGAGTAATTCCTTCGGGGTGGATTCACCCCAAAATTCCACGTAAGCCCATTCACTCAGGCGAAAGCCAATCAACTGGGGCAATTCCCCCTATTTTCGTAGGGCCTTGCAATTAGTACGAACTAGTACTAAACTAGTACGTATACAGACTAAATTGAGGCAATTAAATGAATCACCTATCGCTCGTTAAGGAGCTGGTTCAGGCTTATCAGGCCTTTGAGGCTCACTCAGGGGCACATATCAAAGAGATGGGCTTAACTACAACCCAGTTTGACATTGTTGCAACCCTAGGCAATCAACCGCCAATGACTTGCAAGGAGCTTGGTGAAAAAACGTTGGTATCCAAGGGAACAATGACGGGCGTTTTAGAAAGACTCGAGGCAAAAGGCTTAATTGAAAAGTTTCTCAACGTCGAGGATGGCCGTAGTTACAAGATCGGACTATCTAAGTCTGGCGATAAATTATTCAAGAAGGTATTTCCAGAGCATGTTGAATACCTTGGCAAGGCATTTAGCAAGCTCAGCAAAAAAGAATTAGAACAGGCGGTAACTGTTTTGCAGGAAGTAAAAGCAATTTTTAATTAATCAACTTATCAGTAAATCTTAAAAAGGAACATCACATGAACACATATCAAAGCGCACTTAACCTCGTTGGTCGATTGCTTATCGTTGCACTATTTTTGCCGGCAGGCCTAGGGAAGATTGCTGGATTTGAGGGAACGTTGGGCTACTTCGCATCTTTAGGTATTCCTGCCCCAGTATTCGCATTGGTCGTCACGATTCTGATTGAAGTATTGGGAAGCATCGCATTGCTCGTAGGTATCCAGACACGTATCGTTGCAGTAATCATGGCGATCTTTACATTGGCAGCGGCGGTTACTGGCCACGCATATTGGGCTGCTCCGGCTGATGCTGTATTTATCGCGCAATTATTATTCTTCAAGAACATTGCTGTGATGGGTGGTCTATTAGTTCTTGCTTCTGCTGGTGCAGGTCGCTTCAGCATTGATGGTCGTAAAGTAGCAAAATAATTTCACTTATTTAAGGAAAATAAAATGACTAAAGTAGCCGTTGTATTTCATAGTGGTTATGGCCACACCGTTAAACAGGCGGAAGCTATAGCAAAAGGCGCGAATGGCACATTAGTGGCTATTGATGCCGAAGGTAATATTACTGATGCGCAGTGGGAAACATTGAATGCAGCCGACGCCATCGTGTTTGGTTCGCCAACATACATGGGTACAGTAAGCTGGCAGTTTAAGAAGTTTGCCGACGCTAGTTCTAAGCCATGGTTTACGCAGCAGTGGAAAGACAAAGTCTTCGGTGGCTTCACTAACTCTGCCACCATGAACGGTGACAAGCACTCCACATTGCATTACTTCTTCACATTGGCTATGCAGCATTCTGGCATTTGGGTTGGTACTGGACTCAAGGCTTCAAATACTAAGGCGGCTAAGCGTGATGACGTTAACTATGTTGGCTCGTTTGCTGGTGCGATGATGCAAACCCCTTCTGATGCAAGTGCTGAAGAAGTGAACGCAGGCGATTTAGAAACAGCACGCTTGTACGGTGAGCGCATTGCTAAAGTTGCTAGCGAATTTAACAGTAAGTAAGTTGTATTGGTTATTGGGGGATTTATGAAAAAACTCATTGGTTTACAAGGTAATGATCGAGGTCACTGGGTGGGCGACGGATTTCCGGTGCGCACTCTCTTTTTCTATCAAGACTTAGGAAAGCAAATGAGTCCATTCTTGATGCTCGACTATGCAGGCCCAGCAGAATTTCCCCCAACAACTGAGCGCAAGGGTGTGGGCTCACACCCTCATCGTGGTTTTGAAACTGTCACCATTGTTTATGAAGGTGAAGTCGCGCATAAGGATTCCACGGGTCAGGGAGGCACTATTGGCCCTGGAGATGTGCAGTGGATGACTGCGGGCTCTGGGATCTTGCATGAAGAATTTCATTCTGAAGATTTTGCTAAAAATGGCGGAACTTTAGAGATGGTGCAGTTATGGGTGAATCTGCCAGCAAAGCTCAAAATGACTAAGCCAGCATATCAAGCTATTTTGGATAAACAGATTCCCGCGATTGAATTGAAAAATGGTGCCGGGCAAGCCCGCATCATTGCTGGGGAGTTAGATGGCCATAAAGGGCCAGCCAATACTTTTACTCCACTCAATGTAATTGACCTGAAGTTGAAGAAGGGCTCAACAAGTATTGCGGTGCCTGAGGGTTGGAATGCCTCTCTGGTTGTCCTCAAGGGTGCTGTTGAGGCGGGTGATGGTACGGTGGCTAAAGATGCTCAGATGCTGATGTTTAGTGATCAGGGCAAGGATATTCAAATCGATGTTTTGGAAGACTCCATTGCTTTATTGCTCGGTGGCGAACCCATTAATGAGTCGATCGTAGGCTACGGCCCATTTGTTATGAATACCAAAGAAGAAATTGCACAAGCTATGCAAGACTTTAACAGCGGCAGTTTTGGAAAGATTCCCCATTGAAAATGTGGTTTGAGTGTAAAAAATCTGTTTGACTTCTGTACCTGGCTGTGTACAAAATTCATCATTCAAATCAAGGTGTTACACAGACTAGATTAGAAAAGTGTGTTCAAATATCTGCTGTAGAAAAGGATATCTATTCCCCTTCATGTTTGATTTAAAAGATTTATCTAGTTTGCGCTTACTCTCGCTTCTTTTCGCGGGACTCCTCTCTGCATGTGCGGTGGGTCCGGACTTCAAGCAGCCTGATGCTCCCAATACCTCTGCATACACCGAAACCACTCTTTCTCAGAAGCTGGCTACCGCACCTGGAGTACCAGGTGGCACGGACCAAGAATTTGTTGAAGGTGCCGATATAGAGGCGCAGTGGTGGGAGTTGTTTAAGTCTCCTGAGCTTGATGTGTTGATTAAGAAAGCCTTACAGCAAAATCCAAGCCTGGGCGCTGCTGATGCAGCTCTTCGTGCCAGCCAAGAAAATGTGAGCGCCCAAATTGGAGGGCAGTATTTTCCGGCAGTTGGCTTAAATGGCGGCGTAGGACGCCAGCTACAACCTTCAGCAATTTATGGCCTGCCGTATGGCTCTGATACCTACAATCTCTATAACACCTCTGTAAATGTTACTTATAAGCTCGATGTCTTTGGTGGTGCGCGCCGCGCAGTAGAGGGCGCGAAAGCACAAGCAGAGATTGCTCAGTTTCAGTTAGAGGGTGCATATCTTTCTTTAACCGCGAATATTGTCACTAGCGCTGTACGCGAGGCGGCCTTACGCGCACAAATGCAAGCTACCGAAGAAATTCTAAAAGCACAAACCAATTTAGCTGAAGTAACAGAAAAGCAGCTGGTGATCGGCACAGTCTCTAGAGTGGATGTAACTTCACAGAGAACGCTGGTCTCTAATTCTCAGGTGGATTTATTTACCTACGAGCGCAATCTTGCTTTTGCTCGTAACCAGTTAGCAGTCTTGGTGGGTGAGTTGCCCAGCAATGCCAATATTACGAAGTTCGATTTAAAGTCTTTGCATTTACCAGATAAGTTGCCACTCTCAGTGCCATCAAGCCTAGTTCGTCAACGCCCTGATGTCCGCGCAGCAGAGGCGCAGTTAAAGGCAACAAATGCTTTAGTGGGCGTTGCCACTGCTAATTTATTACCGCAATTCAATATTACAGGTGCTATTGGTTCTGCAGCATTAACCAGTGCAGCCCTGTTTGGCCCGAATGCCACTCTATGGTCTATTGCTGGCGGCGTCTTTCAGCCACTCTTTCAGGGTGGTCAGTTATTGGCACAACGCCGTGGCGCCATTGCCAATTACGAACAAGCGGTTTTTCAATATCAAGCAACCGTGCTTAAGGCATTTCAAGAGGTTGCAGATTCCTTGCGCGCTTTAGAAACTGGGGCTCAAGCATTGAAGTCCGCATCCGATGCGGAGCGTTACGCATACGAAACTCTAGAGTTGGTCCAGCAGCAATACAAATTAGGCACTGCCAGTTACCTGGCTGTTCTCTATTACCAAAATCAATATCAAATTGCCAAAGTGAAATCGGTGTCTGCACAAGCCACTCGCTTCTCTGACACAGCAGCGTTATTTGCAGCATTAGGCGGCGGTTGGTGGAATCGTACTGGCCCAGCCTTTCAACCAAAAGCTATAGCGAACAAAGATCAAAATGAAACTTCTGGAAACAATTAAAACTAAGGCGACTGCCGCCGCTATTACTTTGTGGGCTTGGATGCTTGCAAAGGCTGCAGAGTGGAAGCTTCGTGAGAGACTCATTGCACTTTGGGAAAAAGCAAAAGGCCTCTGGACGCGTTTACGTGCACGCTTCATACGAAGCAAGGCCTATGCCAAGTTGCAAGAAATGACGCCGTTGCGTCGACGCATGACCATCATGCTGTGCGGTGTATTTTTATTGCTAGGCTTGATCTTCGGTTTTAATCAGCTGAAGACTTTCATGATTAAGCATTTCATTGCTGGCATGGGTTTACCACCAGCAACAGTTTCCACAATGGTCGTAGAAACAACAGCATGGCAACCGAAGCTATCTAGCGTTGGCAATGTGCGCGCCTATAGAGGTGTAGAGCTCAGCACCGAAATCGGTGGCCTTGTGCAAACCGTGCCTATTAAATCTGGCATGGATGTTAAAGAAGGCGATCTACTCATTAAACTGAATGATGCTTCTGATGTCGCCCAACTCAATTCATTAAAAGCATTGGCCGATTTGGCTAAGGTGATAAATGAGCGTGATAGACAGCAGTTAGCGATTCAGGCGATTAGTAAGAATGTATTTGACACAAGCAAGGCAGATGCAAAGTCCAAGCAAGCTCAGGTAGAGCAGCAAACTGCCTTAGTGGCTAAGAAGAATTTAAAGGCCCCCTTCAGTGGACGCGTGGGTATTGTGATGATTAACCCTGGCCAGTTTGTTAATCCAGGCGATAAGTTGCTCACTCTCCAAACCTTAGATCCTATTTTTGTGGATTTCAATCTCCCACAAAGTAATGCCGAACAGATTCAGGTTGGTCAAGAAATTGTGGTGACGACTGATGCATTCAAAGATGCGAGCTTTACAGGCAAGATCACTGCAGTAAGTCCGAAGGTGGATACCAACACGCGCAATATTCAAATTGAAGCCCAGTTGGCTAATCCGGATAAAAAGATTTTGCCTGGCATGTTTGCGAATGTGAATATCAAGCTGGGTGATGAAGTGAAGATGTTGACTTTGCCCCAAACTGCCGTGACTTATAACCCTTACGGTTCGACAGTCTTTGTTGCCAAGCCAACTGGTAAAAAGGATAAGCAGGGCAAGCCTGCGCTAGAAGCCCAGCAAGTCTTTGTGACCACGGGGCCAACGCGTGGTGATCAAGTGGCAATTCTCAAGGGTGTTGAAGAGGGTGCCACGGTTGTCACTAGTGGCCAGCTTAAGTTGAAGAACGGCACTCCACTGATTGTGAACAATAAAGTGTTGCCTTCGAATTCTCCAAACCCACAGCCACAGGAATAAGTCCTAGATGAACTGGACTGACATATTTATTCGTAGGCCAGTGCTCTCACTGGTGGTGAGTGCGCTCGTCTTGGTGTTTGGTTTGAAGGCAGTGGGATCTTTACCGGTTAACCAGTATCCGCAAACACAAAATGCAATCGTCACCATCACGACTGCTTATTACGGTGCTGATCCCGAGACGATTGCTGGGTTTATTACTCAACCATTAGAGACGGCAATTGCTCAGTCTCAAGGTATCGACTATTTATCATCGATGAGTGTGAGCGGTCTCTCGACGATTACCGCCACCCTGAAGCTCAATTACGACTCCAATGCGGCTTTAACGCAGATTCAGACTCAGATTAGTTCTGTTAAGAATCAACTGCCGCCACAAGCCCAGCAGCCTGTATTGACCGTGCAAATTGGCCAGTCAACAGCAGCTATGTATATGGGTTTCTATAGCGATGACATTCCGAACAATGCAATTACTGATTACTTGTTGCGGGTAGTTAAGCCAAAGCTAGATTCCGTGGATGGAGTGCAGAACGCGGAAATTACTGGTGGTAGAAAGTTTGCTCTGCGGGCTTGGCTCGATCGTGAGAAGATGGCTGGCCTTGGCGTGGGTGCTGATGATGTCTACAGCGCCATGGCTGCCAATAACTACTTATCCGCAGTAGGCAGCACCAAAGGCGACATGGTTGCCGTGGACTTGGTGGCTGGTACTGATCTGCATACTCTTGATGAGTTCCGCAAGCTAGTCATCAAAAAAGATGGCATCAATATTGTGTATTTGGATCAAGTAGCTAGCGTGAGCATGGGTTCCGAGGACTACAACACTAACGTCGCGTTTAGCGGCAAGAAGTCGGTATTTATTGCGATCAAGGTAGCGCCTCAAGCCAACTTGCTCGATGTGGCTGAGCGTGTTCGTGCAGCAGTGCCCGATATTCAGAGGCAGCTACCAACTGGTATGTCTGGCAAGGTGGTTTATGACTCCACTAAGTTCATTACCACCTCGATTGATGAGGTAGTGGCTACCTTATTAGAAGCGCTATTAATTGTGACGGTGGTGATCTATCTCTTCTTGGGAAGCGCACGTGCAGTTGCAGTGCCGGTGATTGCGATGCCGCTGTCTCTCATTGGTACCTTCTTCTTAATGCAGATCTTGGGCTACTCCATTAATTTGCTGACACTACTTGCTTTGGTTTTAGCGATCGGTTTAGTCGTCGACGATGCCATTATTGTGGTTGAGAACGTTGACCGACATATGAAGGAGGGCAAGTCCCCATTAGAGGCCTCCTTAATTGCTGCGCGTGAGTTGGGTGGTCCTATCTTGGCAATGACGATTGTCTTGATTGCGGTCTATATTCCGATTGGCTTCCAGGGCGGTTTAACTGGCGCGCTCTTTACGGAGTTTGCCTTTACCTTGGCTAGTGCGGTAGCGGTATCCGGATTAATTGCCTTGACGCTCTCACCGATGATGTGTTCTCGCATTTTTACGGAGGAACAAGAGGCTTCTGAATTTGTGCAAAAGATCGACCGTATTTTTGAGAAGGTTCACCATAGCTATCAAACTACTTTACGTGAGCTCTTGAGTACCTGGCAGGTCATTATTGTGATGGGTGTGATTTTGCTGGGTGGGGTGGCTTATCTTTACGCTACTGCGCGCGCTGAACTAGCGCCAACAGAAGATCAGGGTATTGTGTTGATGCAGGCTTCAGGCCCACCGAACAGCACCGTGAATCAGATGCAAACTTACGCTGATCAGATTTATCAGATATCAGCAGCAGAGCCTGAGTACGAGCAGATGTTCCAAATTACTAGTCCAACTAGCAGCTTTGGTGGCGTGCTTCTGAAGGACTGGGATCAACGCAGTCGTAATGCCACGAAGTTTCAAGAGGACATGCAGGGCAAGTGGAACACGATCGCTGGTGCTCGTGTAGCCGCCTTCCAGTTCCCAGCCTTGCCGGGTGCCCAGGGCTTGCCTGTGCAGGTGGTAATCAACACTACTGAGTCTTATGAGCAGCTGAATGAGGTTTCTCAGGCAGTGCTGGATAAAGCTCGTCGCAGTGGCAACTTCTTCTTTGTGGATTCTGATTTAAAGATTGATAAACCACAAGACGTTTTAGAAATTGATCGTGAAAAAGTAGCCGCACTGGGTATGACTCAGCAGCAGGTTGGCAGTGCACTATCTGCCGCTCTAGGTGGTGGTTACGTCAATTACTTCTCTGTTGCTGGTCGCTCTTATCGCGTCATTCCACAAGTTAAGCAAGTGGATCGTTTAAACCCAGATCAGATCTTGGATTACTACATCCGTACTCCTAGCGGACAGATGATTCAGGCGCGTACGATTGCAACGATCAAGCAAAAAGTAGTTCCGCAATCTATTAATCACTTTCAGCAGCTCAATTCCGCAACAATCTCTGGTGTGAGTACGCCATTTATTTCTCAGGCAGATTTACTTGAGTTCATGCGTCAAACTTTGAAAGAAGTTGCGCCTAGTGGATACACCATGGATTACGCCGGACCATCACGCCAGTTCATGGCGGAATCTGGCGGTTTCTTGGTAACCATGTTCTTTGCAATCTTGATCGTATTTCTAGTCTTGGCCGCACAGTTTGAAAGCTTCCGAGACCCGATTGTGATTTTGGTATCAGTGCCGCTCGCTTTGTTTGGCGCACTCATCTTTATCAATCTAGGATTTACCACCTTGAATGTGTATACGCAGGTTGGGCTCGTTACCCTGATGGGCTTGATTAGTAAGCACGGTATCTTAATCGTGGAATTTGCTAATGAGCTACAAGAAGCTGGTCGCAGCAAGTTGGATGCCATCGTAGAAGCCAGTAGCGTGCGTTTACGCCCTATCCTGATGACGACTGCGGCTATGGTGTTGGGCGTGGTGCCTCTCGTCATTGCTTCGGGTGCTGGCGCTGCTGGTCGTCAATCGATGGGTATTGTGATCTTTACTGGTTTATCGATTGGTACTCTGTTTACGCTCTTCGTAGTGCCAGCCATGTACTTATTTATTGGCGCAGATCACCATCAGAAGAAATTCAAGCAACAGTAATTTATTTTGTAAGCTACCAAAGAAAAAGGGTGAACTTGGTTCACCCTTTTCTATTAAATCTCCTGACTTACTTCACAATGTTGAGTTCTTTTTCTGCAACTATGCTGTACTGAGTTTCTGCTTCTAGCCGCTGCATCCATGCTTCGATATTGTGTAAAGCAAGGCGCGAACCCGTTTGTTCTGGAAAGGTTTGGTTTAATAGCATCCATCTGCTTACACAGAGTGCCAGCGGAATATCTCCAATATGGAAAGCGTTTCCTGAGCAATAGTGCTGATTGGCTAGCTGTTGATCAAGCAGGGCAAGCAAAGTATTCGTATCTTGATAAGCCTTACGAATTGTTTCGTAGTTTCGCTCATGTTCGGGTGTACGAGTGAGCCCCAAAAAGGCGATGCGCAAACTTGGCCACATGGTGCCTAGTTGCCAATCCATCCACTTTTCAGATTGGTACTGACTAGTGATGTCCGCTGGAAAGCGCTTCGACTTATCGTACTGACCGACAAGGTATCGCAAAATAGTATTGGACTCCCAGAGCACCAGATCACCGTCTTGTAGTGTGGGGACCAGGCCATTGGGGTTGAGCGCTAGAAATTCAGGGGTGCGATTTTTTCCAAAGTGAAGGCCAGCATCAATACGCTCAAAATTATTTCCTTCTTCCAGCCCCAACTCTGCAAGGCACCACAACACCTTTTGCACATTGATAGAACTTTTTCTTCCCCACAAGCGAATCATGAGAGTTCCTATTTTGGTATTTTTAAAGTGACGAATCCAAGCCCATAAATTTGCTGTGAGCAAATATCAGTGGGTGACTTTCTGGGGTGTGCTTTAGATTGATGACCTTTGCAACGATGATGTTGTGATCTCCGCCGGTATGCACGGATACAGTTTCACATTCGAAGTAGGCGCAGCATCCTTCAATTTGAGTAAGTCCACTTGCTGCAATTTTGTGTGGGATGCTAACGAATTGATTTTCTTTAACAGTGGCAAAGTGCATCGCCATACTTTCTTGCGAACGCTCCAACACATGAATTAGCTGTCTGTGACCCACTTCAAAGTTGGGCATCAAGCGTGAATGCTTCTTGAGGCTCCATAAAATAAGAGGCGGCTCCAGTGAGACAGTATTAAAGGAGCTGATGGTGATGCCATGGGCATGCTGGTCAGCATCTAAGCAGGTAATCACTGTGACCCCAGTTGCAAAGGAAGAAAATCCTTTGCGGAGCTCTTGGGAGGTAAATGGGGTCATCTTGTGAGTTTATTGAGTGGTTTACTTTGCCGCTGCTGGAGCGGGCGCATCGACAGGGATAGTCGTTCCTGGGATTGGAGTCAGGACTTCATTCTCTTCGGTTTTAACGCATTTAAAGCGATATTCCTTGCCAGCCTTGGAAAGGAAGCTTGCGCCTTGGTAGAAATCATTCTTGCAAGTCGTGTTGGCAAAATCCATGACATCTTGTGGGCCTGCGCTGGAAGTGATTAGGCGCATATTGCCCATAGACATATTAATTTGGCTTGAGGAGCAGCCAATCAGCGCTAAGCCAGAAATCGTAGTTAATAGTAGAATTTTTTTCATGGAAACCCCCATAATCAGCAATGCTCGTTAGGATAAACCTATTACGTATTTGCTGTGGAGAATGCAGCGCTTTCAAAAGGATGAAACATGTTTAATGCTATTTTGGTAAATAAGGATGATCAGGGCTATCGGGCTGAGTTTTCTCAAGTTGATGAGGCTAGCTTGCCCGAGGGGGATGTCAGGGTCAAGGTGCTCTATTCCACGCTGAATTACAAAGATGGTTTGGCAATTACTGGCAAGGGTCCAGTTGTCCGTAGTTTTCCAATGGTTCCGGGGATTGATTTCGCGGGGGAAGTCTTGGAGAGCGCTAGCCCAGAGTTTAAGGTTGGCGACATGGTGCTGCTTAATGGTTGGGGTGTTGGTGAGGGCCATTGGGGTGGCCTGGCTCAACAGGCACGCGTAAAGTCGGAGTGGCTCATTCCGCTACCAAAAGGTTTTACTGCTAAACAAGCTTTGGCGATTGGTACTGCAGGTTATACGGCAATGCTGTGTGTAATGGCTTTACAAAAGCATGGTTTGAAACCTAGTGATGGCGAGGTATTAGTAACTGGCGCCGCTGGTGGGGTGGGGAGCTTTGCCATTACCCTCTTAAGCAAGCTGGGATTTTCGGTTGTGGCCAGTACTGGGCGCATGTCTGAAGCTGATTATTTGAAGAAATTGGGTGCTAGCGAGGTTATTGATCGCGTCGCATTATCAGCTCCTGGCAAGCCTTTGGCCAAAGAGCGTTGGGCAGCGGTGGTCGATAGCGTTGGTAGCCATACATTAGCTAATGCTTGTGCACAAACCAAAAGTGATGGCGCAGTTGCTGCATGTGGCCTTGCTCAAGGCATGGATTTTCCATCGACTGTTGCGCCATTCATTTTGCGCGGCGTGACTTTGTACGGCATTAATAGTGTGACGCAGCCAAAAGCAAAACGTATTGCCGCCTATGAGCAATTGAGTCAGTTGGTCGATCTCAAAACCTTAGAAGAGATCTCTCACGAAATTAGTTTGAAAGATTCTTTAAAGTACGCGGCAGAGTTGATGGCTGGCAATGTGCGCGGTCGATTAATTGTGGATGTTAATAAATAAGCAATTAGTAGTTAGCAATGCTTACTGTGGCGCTTGAGGTTTGCGAGTTTCTAGTTTTTCCCAAACCTCAAGCTTTTCGGAATTAGCAAGTTCAGACCATTTTGCAATCTCAGATAGTGTGCGATAGCAGCCACGGCAAAAACCATTTTCAGGGTTGATGTCGCACCAGTTAATGCAAGGCGATGGAACTGTTGTCAAGGCAAACCTAGAATAGAAAAAGATGAATACTAAAAACCAATCCAGCGATCTTAGCTCTATTCATTATCCCTTAGCTGATGCTTTGCCGGAAGTGGGCAGTTCAATGGAGGTCGCGCCCGGTGTTCGTTGGTTGCGGATGCGTCTACCGTTTGCTTTGGACCATATCAACCTGTGGTTGCTGCGTGATGAGTTTGAAGGCGTTCAGGGCTGGGCCATCGTGGATTGCGGTATTGCTAATGATGAAACAAAAGTGGCGTGGGAGCAGATCTTTGCCACTCAGCTAGAGGGTTTGCCGGTATTGCGTGTGCTGGTAACCCATATGCACCCAGATCACGTGGGACTCTCTCAGTGGCTCTGTGACAAATGGAACGCACCACTCTGGATTTCAATGACAGATTATTTAACTGCGCAATGGCTGAGTCATAAAGAGGGCGGTGCTGCTGTGGGTGCACGTGCTGGTGGCGGTGGTTCTGCTGATCACTTTCAAAAGCATGGCTTAACTGCCCCGGAAGATTTAGAAAAAATTCGGGCGCGCTCTAATTACTACAGCAATATGGTTCCAGGTGTGCCACGCCAATATCGTCGCATTATCGATAACGAAATGATTTTGATTGGTGGGCATGAGTGGCAAGTCATTATGGGGTTCGGACATGCGCCTGAGCATGCTTCACTCTTTTGCAAAGATCTCGGCGTATTAATCTCTGGAGATATGTTGTTGCCGCGCATTTCCACTAATGTCAGCGTCTACGATGCCGATCCAGATGCCGATCCTTTGGGTTTGTATCTCAGTTCCTTGGATCGATATCTGCCATTGCCCGATGATGCTCTAGTGTTGCCATCACATGGCAAGCCATTTACAGGAATGAAGCCGCGGATTGATCAGTTGAAAACGCATCACGATGAGCGTTTGGCGGAAACGCTCGGCGCATGTAAAAAACCGGCAACTGCTCGGGAGATAGTGCCGGTTTTATTTAAGCGTGAATTAGATATTCACCAAATGACATTTGCGATGGGTGAGGCTATTGCTCATCTGAATTACCTACTTCGTCGAGGAAAGTTGAGTCGCCAGCTTTGCGACGACGGCGTGTTGCGGTTTTGCGTGGTTTAGAAGCCTTTGCCCCAGACTCTTCGGAAGCCCCGCCGGTAGCCGCAGCAGCAGTGGCTGAAACGGCATCTCCAAAGGATTTGAGCGCCATCATCGTGGCATGCTGCACTTCTAGGCCCTGAATGGTCGATTTCAAGATGTTGAGATTGAGGTTGAGCCAGTTTTCAACGCTTTTCAGGTCTTTGATGCGCTTTTCAAGCTCATCTGTATCTAGCCCCGGAAATGCTGAGCCAAATCCACCGGCAGCCTTAGAGGCGTCTGTAGTAAAGGGAAATTGACCTGGCGTCTGCCCACCTGCCCCCTGACCCCACATGGTTTTCATCATTTCAAGGCTTTGATTGAATTCTGGGATAGTTCCAAACATAGGGCGGGCTCCGGGTCAGATGAAAGTGGCTTAATGCCAATACAATAAGAGATTCTAGAGATTAATCCCGGTTAAGCAATGCAATCTAATGGTTTATCCCAGCCTTACACCCGCGGTCAGGCACTTCCCGAGCTACTAAAGCAGCGCATTCTGATTTTGGATGGCGCGATGGGCACCATGATTCAGCAATACAAGCTCAATGAAGCGGATTATCGTGGCTTGCCAGCTAGTACTCGCTTTGAGGCTCATCCTGGTGATATCAAGGGTAATAACGAACTTCTAGTGCTCACTCAGCCACAAATCATCAGCAAGATTCATGAACAGTATTTGGATGCGGGCGCAGACATTATTGAGACCAATACTTTTGGTGCTACTTCTGTAGCTCAAGAGGATTACAAAATGGCTAGCTTGGCACGTGAGATGAATGTGATCTCTGCTCAATTGGCTCGTGCTGCATGTGAAAAATACTCTACACCAGACAAACCTCGTTTTGCAGCTGGCGCAATTGGACCTACGCCGAAGACGGCGAGCATTTCTCCGGATGTAAATGATCCGGGTGCACGCAATGTGACGTTTGATGCGCTGCGAGCTTCCTATCGTGAGCAGATTGAAGGTCTTTTTGAGGGTGGTGTCGATTTATTTTTGGTCGAAACTATTTTTGACACACTCAATGCCAAAGCTGCGTTGTTTGCTTTAGATGAATTCTTTGAAGAAACTGGTGAGCGTTTGCCGGTGATGATTTCGGGAACAGTGACAGATGCATCGGGCCGTATCTTGTCTGGGCAAACAGTAGAAGCATTTTGGAACAGTTTGCGCCATATCAAGCCGCTGACCTTTGGTTTGAACTGCGCATTAGGTGCTACGTTGATGCGTCCGTATATTGCTGAGCTTGCTCGCATTTGTGATGCCGCTGTGTCTTGCTATCCCAATGCCGGCCTACCTAATCCGATGAGTGACACTGGCTTTGATGAGACCCCAGAAATTACTTCTAGCTTAGTTGATGGCTTTGCAAAAGATGGCTTGGTGAATCTTGTGGGCGGTTGCTGCGGAACGACACCAGATCATATTCGTGCGATTGCTAATGCAGTTGCTGTGCGTAAACCACGCGCTTTCTATCGCGAGAGTGCGGAGGTGTCGGCATGAGTAAGACTACAAAGGCAATGCCGCCGATGAAGCTTTCAGGCCTCGAGCCCTTTAATGTTACGGCCGATGTCGGCTTTGTGAATATTGGTGAGCGCACTAACGTCACGGGCTCCAAAGCATTTTCTCGCATGATTTTGAATAATCAATTTGACGAAGCCTTGGTAGTTGCAAGGCAGCAAGTTGAGAATGGTGCCCAAGTTATTGACATCAATATGGATGAGGCGATGTTAGATTCCGAAGCAGCGATGACGCGCTTCTTGAATTTGATTGCATCAGAACCAGACATTGCTCGTGTACCAATCATGATCGACTCCTCTAAATGGAGCGTGATTGAGGCGGGCCTCAAGTGTATTCAAGGTAAGCCGATTGTCAACTCGATCTCTCTTAAGGAGGGTGAGGAGCCATTTAGAAAACAAGCGCGCCTAATTCGTCGATACGGTGCAGCATCGGTAGTGATGGCATTTGATGAGGTAGGTCAAGCAGATACTTTTAAGCGCAAGACGGAAATTTGTCAGCGCTGCTATCAGATTCTCGTTAACGAGATTGGCTTCCCAGCAGAAGATATTATTTTTGATCCCAATATCTTTGCCATTGCGACGGGTATTGAAGAGCATGACAACTACGCAGTAGATTTCATTAACGCTACCCGCTGGATTAAAGAAAATCTGCCGGGCGCGAAGGTGAGTGGTGGCGTCTCTAATGTTAGCTTCTCGTTCCGCGGTAACGATCGCGTACGTGAAGCCATTCATACCGTGTTCCTGTACCACGCTATTCAGGCAGGTATGGATATGGGTATTGTGAATGCAGGGCAACTTGGCGTTTACGCAGACTTAGATCCAGAATTACGTGAGCGCGTTGAAGATGTAGTACTCAATCGTTTTAAAGAAAAAGAAGGCAAGACTCCAACCGAGCGCTTGCTCGATATTGCTGACCAATTTAAGGGCGGCGGCGCCAAGCAAGTTGAGAACTTGGTGTGGCGTGAAGCCCCTGTGCGTGAGCGTTTAACCCATGCTTTGGTGCACGGCATCACCACCTTTATTGAAGAAGATACCGAAGAGCTGCGCGCGCAAATTATGGGTGCGGGCGGCCGTCCAATTGAGGTGATTGAAGGCCCCTTGATGGATGGTATGAATGTCGTTGGCGACTTGTTTGGTGCCGGCAAAATGTTCCTGCCCCAAGTGGTCAAGAGTGCGCGTGTGATGAAGCAAGCGGTGGCGATTTTGATTCCCTATATTGAGGAAGAAAAACGCTTACATATTGCTTCTGGCGGCGAAGCCAAGGCCAAAGGCAAGATTGTGATGGCAACCGTGAAGGGCGATGTGCACGACATTGGTAAAAACATTGTGACCGTGGTGCTGCAATGTAATAACTTTGAAGTTGCCAATATGGGTGTGATGGTGCCTTGTGCAGAAATCCTCAAGCGCGCCAAAGAAGAAAAAGCCGATATCGTTGGTCTTTCTGGTTTGATTACTCCGTCTTTAGAAGAGATGACCTACGTTGCTCAAGAGATGCAGCGTGATGACTATTTCCGCGAGCGTCAGATTCCGTTGATGATTGGTGGCGCTACAACTTCTCGAGTACACACAGCAGTGAAGATTGCACCGCATTACGATGGCCCGGTAGTTTATGTGCCTGATGCATCCCGTTCTGTTTCGGTTGCATCGAGTCTGCTCTCTGATGAAGGCTCCAAGAAATTTATCCAAGACTTACGCGATGACTATGTGCGCATACGTGAGCAGCACGCAAACAAAAAAGCATCCCCGACGATTTCACTCGAAGCCGCACGCAAGAATCGCGAGTTAATCGACTGGACTAATTATGTGCCTGAGAAGCCCAAGTTTATTGGACGTCGTGTTTTTAAGAATTTTGCTCTTAGTGATATTGCTAAATACATTGACTGGACGCCGTTCTTTCAGACTTGGGATTTGGCTGGTAAGTTTCCAGCAATTTTGGATGATGAAATTGTTGGCGTAGAGGCTCGTAAAGTCTTTGAAGATGGCCAGTCCCTATTGGATAAATTGATCAAGGGCCAGTGGTTACAAGCCGATGCTGTAGTGGCTTTCTATCCAGCAAATACGATAGGTGATGACATCGTTTTGTACAGCGATGAATCGCGCGAGCATCCATTGTTTGTTTGGCATAACTTGCGTCAGCAGTCAGAGAGACCCGTAGTCGACGGTGTTCGTCGACCTAACCGTTGCTTGGCAGATTACGTTGCGCCAAAAGATTCACACGTTGCCGATTACCTAGGTTGCTTTGCCGTTACAACTGGCCATGGTGTTGAGAAAAAAGTGGCTGAGTTTCATGCGAAGCATGATGACTACAGTGCAATCATGTTGCAATCTTTGGCTGATCGTTTGGCAGAAGCATTTGCAGAATTAATGCACCATCGTGTTCGTACTGATCTGTGGGGTTATGCAACTGATGAGATTTTGACGAATGATCAAATGATCAATGAGGAATACCGCGGCATCCGTCCAGCGCCAGGTTATCCAGCTTGCCCTGCCCATGAAGTTAAAAAAGACTTATTGCGTGTCATTGGTTCAGAAGATATTGGTATGACCCTGACTGAATCGATGGCCATGAATCCAGCTTCTAGCGTTAGCGGCTTTTATCTGGCACATCCAGATGCGCGGTATTTCAATGTGGGTAAGTTGTCAGCAGACCAAATTGAAGATCTTGCTAAGCGTCGCAATGAGTCTGTGGAAGATGTCCGTCGCCAGTTGGCGAGTTCAATCGACTAAGTCGGGCACACTTAGGTGGGGTGGTGGCTTTAAATGCCCCACATTACCGGCTCATCTTTGGCTTTAGCCTGTTTCATGAGCTCTAGGAAGGGGTAGGCACGCTGCCCCAGTCTGTCGGCCAGCTTCGGTTTTTCAGTATTTTCTTGGTCGGCCGTATTGCTTTTAGCCCGCTCTTCCAAGTCTTTCAGAATCGCGGTTTCTAAAGCGATGATGAGGGCTGGTAGTTGCTCAACCGTCAAAATACCTCTGGGCTCTAATGGGCGGCCCAAAATTTCAAAGATTCGCTGGGTCAGATCAGCCAGCATGATGACGTCAGGACCCGCTTTGGAGCGAAATTGATAGATCATTTCGATAGCTTACCACCTGATAAACTCACTTAACTATGTTGTTAACTAATAAAAATCGTTTAATTGAAATGCTTAGTGTGGCCCTACAGGGTTTGGCTCAGGAGCGTGGCTTGGGCGATGCCCCTGCGCCTCGCTTAGAGCGCCCCAAGGCGGTAGACCATGGAGATGTCGCCTGCAATATTGCACTTCAGCTTTCCAAGGCCTGGAAGCTAAATCCTAGGGAGTTGGCACAAGCCCTGGTTGAGCGTTTAGAGCAGCAACCCGGCTATGGCGACCTCATCGCCTCTTGCGATATCGCAGGGCCTGGGTTTATCAACTTCCGTCTTAGCAATACCGCTAAAACTGCTGTGGTGCAAGAAGTTCTCACGGCAGGACCTCAGTTTGGTCAGCTAGCTCCAGAAGCGGCTCCAGTCGCTAGCGCCATGATTGAATTTGTATCCGCAAATCCTACTGGTCCACTACACGTTGGCCATGGTCGTCAGGCTGCGCTAGGTGATGCTTTGGCAAATCTGTTGGCAACTCAGGGTATCAAGGTGCACCGAGAGTTTTATTACAACGATGCCGGAGTACAGATTGCGAATTTGGCGCTCTCAGTCCAGGCCCGCTTAAATGGCTTGAAGCCAGGCGATGCTGCGTGGCCGGAAAGCGCTTACAACGGTGATTACATTGCCGAAATTGCGATTGCTTTTAAGGCTTCATCTGAATATAAAGATGATCTTGAAGCTATTCGTCAATTTGCCGTAGCGTACTTGCGCAATGAACAAGATATCGACCTAAAAACATTTGGCGTGAAGTTTGATTGCTATTACCTAGAGTCTTCTTTGTATACCGATGGCAGCGTTGCAAAAATTGTTGAAGAGTTACAGGGTATTGGCAAAACCTATGAGTCTGAGGGCGCGCTTTGGCTTAAGACAACAGATGATGGTGACGATAAAGATCGTGTCATGAGAAAGTCTGACGGTAGCTTTACCTACTTTGTGCCAGATGTCGCTTATCACGCCAGCAAATGGAATCGTGGCTTTGAAAAAGTAATTAACGTTCAAGGCAGTGATCACCATGGCACGATCGCCCGTGTACGCTCAGGCTTGCAGGGTGTGGCACAGAAGCGTGGCTGGGATATTCCAAAAACCTATCCCGACTATGTATTGCATAAGATGGTGACAGTAATGCGCCATGGTGAAGAAGTCAAAATCTCTAAACGTGCAGGCTCCTATGTGACTGTGCGCGACTTGGTTGAGTGGTCCGGTGGCATTACACCAGAGATGACTGTGGATGAGCGTGAGTTAGCACTTCAGCGAGGACGAGATGCTGTGCGCTTCTTCCTCATCTCTCGCAAGGCTGATACTGAATTTGTATTTGATGTGGATTTAGCGTTGCAGCAAAATGATGAGAACCCCGTGTTCTATGTTCAGTATGCCCATGCGCGAATTTGCTCAATCTTGACTCAATGGGGTGGACAGGTTTCCGACCTCAAGGATGCAGACCTCTCTTTGTTACAAAGCAAAGCATCTGATCATTTGCTGCGACGCTTAGCTGAATACCCAGAAATGCTCACTGATGCGGCGGCAGACTTGGCGCCTCATGCTTTAGCGTTTTACTTGCGTGATTTAGCGGGAGACTTCCATGCTTTCTATAACGCCGATCGCGTGTTGGTGGATGATCCTGCATTGAAATTGGCTCGCCTGGCGTTGCTTTCAGCGACGCGCCAGGTGCTTGAAAATGGATTAAAAGTACTAGGTGTTTCAGCACCCGCTAAGATGTAAGCTGTAGTTGTTAACTAGCGCTTAAGAAGTAAAAAGAAGGATGGGGACACGATGAAAAAAAACAATCAACACACCAGCTTCACTCCAAAGACCCAGTCTTCGAGCCCAGAGTATGGCGGCACCATTCTAGGTTTTATCTTGGGGCTTGGGGTTGGCCTAGGCGTTGCTTTTGTGATTGCCTTTTACCTTTCCAAAAATACGCCTCAAGAGCGTCCTGGAGTAAGAGCCCCTAACCTCCCTCTCACGATTAAGTCAGGTTCAGCGTCTGCGGAGGGTGAGGCGACTGCCCCAGCAGAGCCTTTAGACCTCAATAAACCTTTGCAGGGTAAGTCAGCAGCATCTGCCCCTAATACGTCAGACCCAATTGCTGATCTAGCGAATGGCAAGAGGCCGGCAGAAGCTGCCACAGCCGCCAAATCCGAGGCAATTTATTTCTTGCAAGTGGGCGCCTTTAATAAACGTGCTGATGCGGATGCGCAAAAAGCAAGTTTAGCTATTCAGGGCATTCAGTCTCAATTGAGTGAGATTAGCAGTGAGGGCAATACACTCTGGCGCGTACGCGTTGGCCCATATAACAGTGTTGAAGAAAGCAATCCCGTGCGAGATAAATTAAATGGCATGGGCATTAAACCGAGCGTTATCAAATCTAGCAAATCATGATTACATTATCAAAGTCTAAGCGAGCCCTTTTATCTGCCGCCATTCTTGGCTTGGCGTTTTCTTTTTCAGGGCTTACTGCTGCGCAAAGTCCTAAGATCGAAGAGGGGTTTGATTACCGTATTCTGCCCATCCCTCAGCCAGTTGAAGTCAAGGGGAAGGTTGAGGTCATCGAGTTCTTTTGGTACGGCTGCCCGCATTGTTATGACTTTGAGCCAGAGTTGAGTGCTTGGGTTAAACGTCAGCCTAGCAACGTAACCTTCCGTAGGGTGCCTGTTGCTTTCCGTGACGACTTCATGCCACACAGTCAGCTGTTCTATGCCTTAGAAGCTATGGGTAAGGGCGAGGCGATGAATGAAAAAGTGATGTACGCCATGCACAAAGAAAATAAGCGTCTCATGACAGAAAATGAGATTGCAGACTGGGTAGCCTCTCAAGGCATTGATCGCAATACTTTCTTGGCTACCTATCGCTCATTTGCTGTGGTATCTAAAGCGCTCGCTGCAAGACAGGTGGCTGATGCCTATCGCATTGATGGTGTGCCAACTATTGTGATGCAGGGTCGCTATGTGACCTCTCCATCGATTGCTGGAACCAAAGCTAAAGCGATTGCGGTCATGGATTATTTAGAGCAAAAAATCCGCAAGGATAAGTACAAGTAATTCAGAGTCTTAGATTTTGACGAAGCGCCGTACGATCCAAAAATAGAGTGGGTATGGCAAGATTCTGAGGAACTTTAAGAAACCTGAAAATCGCTTTGGGAAGTGGATATCAAATTCCCCGGCCTGAATTCCGCTGAGGATTTCTTGTGCAGCCTTGTCAGCAGTGATGAGTGCTGGCATTTCAAAATCGTTCTGCGCGGTAGCTTCGGTTGCCACAAACCCCGGCGAGATTAGGTGCACGCTCACACCCTGCGGTAGTAAGTCGTAATACAGGGTTTCGCAGAAATTAATAATTCCTGCTTTGCTAGGCCCGTAGGCTAGGGCTTTTGGTAGTCCGCTATATCCAGCTACGCTGCCAACGATGGCAATATGACCAGCATGCTCTTTGAGCATATTGGGTAAAACAATGCTAACTGCCCGCATGGGTCCGAGCAGGTTGGCATCAATGGTTTTCTGCGCAATCTCAAAGTCAAAATTATCGGCGCGTAAAGGGGTGTATACGCCTGAAACAAATAGCATGAGATCCAATCCACCCCAGGTATCTATGATGCATTTATAGGCGGAAATGAGCTGCTCTTGATGCGTCACATCGAGTGGGAGGGTTAAGGCTTGCCCTAGCTCTGCAGACTGCGCAAGGGCGTTTAGTCGCTCGGCACGACGGCTGGAGAGGGCGACTTTGGCGCCTGCTTTAATAAAGGCTTTTGTACAGGCTTCACCGATTCCACTCGAGGCCCCAATGATCCAAATCCGTTGACTTGCAAAAGAATTGATTCCTTTTTGTTTCATGGGTGTAGGGCATCGCTTGTGGAAATAACATCTTGGTGTTTAAGGGTGTATTGCACAACATCAATATTCTTTTCGGAGAATCCAGCAGCGCAATACATGAGATAAAAATTCCACAGTCGAATAAAGGCCTCGTCAAAACCAAGGCGATAGATTTCTTCAATCTTGTGATTAAAGCTATCGCGCCAAAGGCATAAGGTCTTGGCATAGTCAGCACCAAATGCAAACTCTGCCTCAACCTCTAAACCCGCATTAGCTGCCGCAGCTTTGAATTTAGAAGGCGAGGGAAGCATGCCGCCTGGGAAAACATACTGCTGAATAAAGTCGGTGCTGTGGCGATAGCGATCAAATAAATCTTCTGCGATCACGATAGTTTGGATACAGGCTCGACCACCCGCTTTCAGTCTCTTAGCAACTGTCTGGAAGTATTCACCCCAATGGTTCTCGCCAACTGCTTCAAACATTTCGATGGAGGCAATGCCATCAAATTGCTCTGTACAGTCACGATAGTCTTGGAGGCGTACCTCGAATTGCTGTTGAGTGCCTGCCTCTGCATTGACCTTTTGAAGTCTAGTGTCTGCAAAAGATTTTTGCTCCGTGGATAAAGTCAGGCCGGTAACTTGATTGCCATTACGTAAGGCCTCTTCCATAAAGCCACCCCAGCCACAGCCAATCTCTAGTAGCTGGTCGCCCGGTTTAGCGTGGATGGAGTCTAGTATGCGTTTGATCTTAGCGCGCTGCGCATCCATCAGGGATTGCTTGTCTCCCTCAGAGAACCAGGCGCTCGAGTAGCTCATGGTGGGATCTAGCCAAAGAGTGTAGAAGGCGTTGCCTAAGTCATAGTGAGCATGAATATTTTTGCGACTACCAGATTTGGAGTTGTCTCTAAACCAATGTCTCAGGCGATACGCTATAGATCCTAGCCAGCTTCCATAGATGGCTCTTTCTAGGATGTTGCGATTGCGGATGGCTAATTCCAGAACGGTTTTAAGGTCAGGCGTATTCCATTCGCCCTGAATATAGCTCTCGGCAAAGCCAATATCACCATGAGATAAAACTTGTTTAAAGACGGACCAGTCTAAAACTTGAATTTCTGCATGAGGTTGGTCTGAGCTATTGCCAAATTCTCTGACTTCTTTATTTGGCAGGGTGAGCACCAAATGCCCGCTGCGCAATTGCGCTAAAAGACCCAATAAGGTTTGTGTACTTGCACGATATTGTTGCTGTTTGGATTCGCGCTTCTCAGGACGGGAGAAGGTGAGGCGAGATAGTAGGGATTGACCGGGGCGATTCATCGAGTAATTTCAAGTTCTGGTGGTTTAGGTTTCGAGTAAAAGGGTACACCTTTTAACCATAATTTCAATGCCTGCCAGTGAATGCGGCCAATAACGCCCAGACTCATTAGGGGGTAGCGCAGGAAGGCAAGATAGAGGGCGCGTTTGTCCAAGGGTTGAGCAAGACCGCTGATGCTGGTATTGATCAATGGGGCGCCATCTTCGTGGAGTTCAATCCTGCAAACAATATTGCGCCGTGAATTGCTGTCTTGAGGAAATAGAAAGCGGAAGTGGTATTCACCGCGTACATCACAGAACGGCGATACGTGGAATACCTTCTTGCTCACTAGAGTCTCCCCAGATTGCAGAGCCTTGCCAGAATCATGATGTAGTAAATAGCAGTGTCGTTCACCAAAAGTATTATTTACCTCAGCGAGAACTGCCTTAACTTCACCATTTGCTTGGGTGCAAATCCAAAAGCTGACGGGATTAAAGACATAGCCAAGCACTCGCGGAAAGGTTTGCAACCAAATCTCACCATCCACATGCTGGATATGATTTTCTTTAAGAATCGTCTCGATCCAAGACAGGCTATCTATATTGCCCAAGCCATGATCTTGATCGAAGAATGAAAAAAGCCCGAATCGATTGTCTTTGAGGCCGCGCTGGCTGAGTAATGTTGGGTCATTCCTGCGCGCACGCATCGGAATGGATAAAGTGAAGACGCCATAGCCGAACGCATTTTTAGCAGGGCGAAAACGTCGATGCTTCACCGCTCCAAAATTAATCGTTGGAAAATTCATTTGTTAACTATTTTCAGTGGTCTTTGAAAGGCTGCGATGACTAATATTTTCCATCAAATCTTTAGCTACCAACTCGCCAGAGCGCAGGCCGTCCTCATGAAAGCCAAATCCAGTCCATGCGCCGCAATACCAGATTGAAGAGTTCCCTTGAATGAGTGGCAGCTCTTTTTGCGCCTGCACTGCACGCATATCAAATACAGGATGCGAGTAATGAATTTCTTGGCGCACTAATTTTGGATTGGGATCTGTCAGTGGATTTAAGCTCACAATAATTTGAGTATTCTTAAATTCTGTAGGCAGAGGCTGTAAGCGGTTGATTAAATAATTCACGCTGACGTGTTGTTGCGCAGTGGGTGTTGCGCCAGATTTTGCTGTGTAGTTCCAGGCCGCCCAGCAGCGCTCAGTTGCTGGTAAGAAGTCCGTGTCTGTATGCAAAATTGCACGATTCTTTTGATAAGGCACCGAGGCTAAAATATTCCGGGCATCTTGGCCAATGCCATGAACGAGATCTAGGGTTTGATCACTATGGCACGCCATCACCACTTCATCAAACCGGTATGATCCTGAAGGCGTCACCACTTCAACTGGAGAGCGCTCAGCTTGACTTGTATTGACGCGAGAAACGGATTCACGCACAAATTGGACTTGATGTTTCTCGAGAGCTGCCACTAAAAGCTTTACATATTCTCTTGACCCACCTTTAACAGTAAGCCATTGCGGGCGATTTTGGATTTGCAAAAGTCCATGGTTGTGACAGAAGCGAACCATAGTCTGAATCGGAAACTCTAGCATCTGCTCAACAGAGCATGACCAAATAGCCCCAATCATTGGCAAGAAGTAATTTTCTCGAAAGCTCGTGCTAAAACGATTTCGATCTAAGAAGTCTTTAATACGTTCATCTGGCTCTGCGTATTCAAGCTTGGCAGTAATTTGTTCTTCTGCCAGCCGAGTGGCAAGACGATTGAAGCGCAAGATGTCATAAGCCATTCTCCAAAATGACAGTGAAAATAAATTAGATCTTTGTCCAAAGAAGGAATTGAGATCGTTACCAGCCCATTCAATTTTTTTATTGCGCCCAGTTTTCTCGCTAGCATCAATCGATACTGAAAAAGACATTTCTGACGGCGCAATTGGAACCTGAATTTCCTCAAACAGGCGAACTAAGCGAGGATAGGTTTTGCGATTAAATACCAAAAATCCAGTATCTACTCCATGGGCCATTTTTCCTTGTGGAGTTTCAAGGGTGAGATCTACGGTATTGCTGTGACCGCCAATATGGTTGCCGCCTTCAAAGATGGTGATATCTAAATCTGGGTGCTGTCTTAAGGCATATGCGCATCCTAAGCCGGATATACCGGCGCCAATAATGGCAACTTTTTTCTTAAGCACTAAATTTTCTCTCCAAGAAGTTTTTCTATTTCACCGGTAATGCTAGTGCTCGTTGGTTTAGTCATGCTGCCATATGACTCGACAACATTCCCGTTGCGATCAATGAGATATTTGTAAAAATTCCATTTGGGAGTTGTACCGGTTTTAGCAATCAACATCTTAAATAAAGGATTTGGATTATTGCCGCTGACTGAGCTCTTAGCAAGCATGGGGAATTTCACGTCATAAGTATTTTTGCAGAAGTCGGCAATTTCTTTATTGCTACCCGGCTCTTGCTGCCCAAAATCATTCGATGGAAATCCCAATACGACTAAGCCGCGATCTTTATATTTGGCATATAGCTTTTCAAGGCCCTCGTATTGGCTGGTAAAGCCACAAAAACTGGCCGTATTAACAACTAAGATGACTTTCCCCTGGTATTGGCAAAGGTTTTGAGGGGCCTCATCCTGCAATCTTGGAAAAGTATGTGCCAAAAGAGGGCTACAGCTAGGGCTGGCTGCAGGAGCTGCCTCTGCGAATTGCATTGCCGGTAGCAGCAAAAGTAGTGCCAGTAAGTATCTTGGCATATTGCGAATCATCTGGAGCCTTTAGGTGGGACGGGGATGTCCAAGTCTAAGACATTCTGGTAAATATCGTTGGAATGAGCTCAATGCCATTAATATCATGTAATGACCTCTTTACCTTCACCTTCTTTTGAGTCCAAAGTCTGTGCCCCAGCTGAGCTGGAGGCTCGTATTGCTGCGCTTCCGAGACCGCTGGTATTTACGAATGGCGTCTTCGATATTCTGCATCGCGGACATGCCAGTTATTTGGCTCAAGCGCGTGCCTTAGGTGCCAGTCTGGTGGTAGGGGTGAATTCAGATGCTTCAGTCAAGATGTTGGGTAAGGGTGATGACAGACCCATCAATACCGAGGCTGATCGCCAGGCTCTATTGGCGGCACTGGAGAGTGTGGATTTGGCGGTGTTATTTACGGAGCAGACTCCAGTGAACCTGATTGCCAAAATTCATCCAGATATCTACGTCAAGGGTGGAGATTATGAAATCGATACCCTTGAAGAAACTCGCTTGGTGAAAACTTGGGGTGGCAAAGCAGTTGCCATTCCATTTTTATACGAGCGCTCTACAACAACCTTGCTAGGCAAGATCCGCACTAGCTAAAGATTTTGTAAGAGCCAGGCCCACAAGCCGCGCAGAACCAAGCCTTCGATAGGCTCAATTGGAAGCGCTGCAAGTTCTGGAAATTGTTTGATTTCATTCGCCAAAATTTTGGCATTGCCGCCATCAAGCCAAATCCGTTCGACAGGATGATTCATTGTTTTAGCTAAATAGGCTGCGCGCAGGATCGCCCCCATCTGCGCAGCATCACAACCGCCAGTAATGGCCTCATCTGTTGTTGTGCCAAAGCTCGCTTGAGTTTCAGGGTTGCCAGCGCGAACCGCTAGTGGAAGTTGGGCTGTATTTTGTTGCAAGCTTTCTTGCATTAGGCTGAGGCCTGGCAATATCCAGCCACCGTAATGAATGCCATTACCACCCAGTAAGTCAATGGTGGTGGCCGTCCCAGCGCTAATGACCAGCGTGTTGGTTTTCGAGAGTGCTCTGGCGCCAATCAACGCAGCCCATCGATCTGCGCCCAACTTGCTTGGGTCTTGATAGAGTGTGCGTACACCCTCGTAAGTACTGCTACCTGTAAATTGCTTCCACTCAATATCTTGCCATTGCGGGAAGAGGCTGCGTAGATTTTCAATGGCAGCATTGCCCGCTACACAACAAAATCCAATCGCATCTGGTTTGGGCAAAGTTTTAGAAATGTACTCAGATAGCTCGGCACGCAACTCGCGTGATTGGAAGGACTTGGTACTAATCGACCCAGAATACGCCCACAGTTTTTTATTGCGGTCTGCAATGTTCTGCGTGGATTCGACGGCAGCCCACTTAAGCCGAGTGTTACCCAGATCAAATACTAAATACAAACTCATGATTGAACTCGCAAAGAAACGTCGCCCGCATGAATGGCAATGAATTTGTCATGCTGTTTGAGGATAAGCGCGCCAGCGTCATCTACTCCGGCAGAAATTCCAGCAATGGAATCTTTACCGGCGCCTGATATACAGACGGACTGACCATTGAAGGCATCCCATTGCGACCACGAATTTTTAAAATAGCTAAACCCATGTTGGTCAAATTGGGTTAAATGCTTTTCAAATGAATCAAGCAGCTTTAACCAAATAAACTCAGCATCAGGAATCGGTGTTTGGTGAGGCATCAGTTGGTCCAAGGCGGCAACCCCAAAAGAAGCATGGTCTTCTAAGTTCTTTTCAATCAGCGCTGCATTACGCAGGTTCAGGCCTAGTCCGATCACCATCCAAGTGGGTGAGTTTGGATTGCTCTGTCCGCCTTCAATGAGGATGCCGCCAAGTTTGGCGTTGTTGAGCAGTAAATCATTAGGCCACTTCAGCCGTAGACCCTGTTCATATAGGGCAGCCTCACTACTGCCTAAGGCTCCGGCAATCCCTGCAATGGCTGCCAGCCCAATAACCAGGCTGAGTCCGCTCAATTCATGGGGGCGCTTATGGAAGGGGTGGGCTAAGGAAAAGCATAGGGTGTCTTTGGGATTGGAAAGCCAAACTCTTCCAGCCCTGCCCTTGCCAGAGGTTTGCTCGTGGGCAATTCGGGCAACAGGATCAATTAACTCCCCAGCACGCCACCGGGCCAATAAATCATCGTTAGTTGATTTCGTGGTGGCAACGCGTTCCAGGATGTAATTCGAGCTCATTTTCCTATTGTAGAAAGATCTGGCCTAGCTGACCTAGAATGGTGGAATGCATCACGAAGATCAGCGTCCTCGCAAGTTTGTTTGGCCTCTCCAGGCAATGCCTTTGGCCAGGGCTATTAGCCTGAGCTATGCGCTCTTAATCGTCTATGTCAGCCTAAATCCCTTTGATTTCAATTTTGATAATGGCATTACCGCATGGGCGTGGTTAGATGCCCCTTTACCCCGCTTCATTACGCTCTTTGATGTCTCGGTCAATATCTTGGCCTATATCCCCCTAGGATTTTTGCTGGTTTTTGCCTGTTACCCGCGTTGGAGTAATTTTGTTGCTCTAGGTATCGCCCTGAGCTTCAGTGGGATATTGGCTTTTAGCGTGGAGTCACTGCAAACTTGGCTGCCTACTCGGATACCAAGTCAAATGGATTGGTGGGCCAATCTCTTGGGTGGTTTGATGGGCGGCTTATTGGCGATTCCCCTGGGTCCGCAATGGCTCTCGGGTAGTGCATTGCGCCGTCGCTTTGACCAGTGGTTTGGTTTGAACTGGGCTGCTTGCGCCTTATTTCTACTTTTTCCTTGGGCTCAGATTTACCCCCAAAGCTCTTGGTTGGGTACGGGGGTATGGGGACATGCAATTTTTGCCTCCGTCGACTGGGGCACCATGGTGGTGAATCATGTCGTCCAAGAATCCATCATTACGGCAGTCTGTTGGCTCGGCACTGGGCTCTTGCTATCGCTTGGTATGCGAGCTAAAGCGCCCCAGTGGAAAATCTTAAATAGCCTGCTTTGCTTCACTGTCTTAGTAAAGATGGCTTTTACTGCTTTGCAATTTGGCGCAGAATTTAGCTTGCTGTGGCTTACTGCGGGCGCTATTTGGGGGATGCTGTGCGGCAGTCTTTTGCTCAGATGGACCCTCCAGCTTTCTTTAGCCAGTAAAGCTTGGCTTGCAGTCGCTTGTTTGCTTAGTGCAACCATTGCTATTAATATTTTGCCGGACAATCCCTACTTCATTCTTACCTTGCGGCACTGGTACCAAGGTCGGCTATTACACTTTAATGAATTAATGCAATGGGTTTCCGTAGTATGGTTGCCATTAGCTTTGCTTTGGGTGCTGCGAAATAGAGCCGCTTTTAATTTAAAACCTTAATTGAGATTGAGTATGAGTTTTCAACACCATGTATTTTTCTGCCTAAACCAGCGTAGTAATGGCGAAGATTGTTGCGATCGCCATAACGCTTTTGCATTGTTTGAGTATGCAAAAAATCGTGTGAAAGAGTTGGGATTGTCTGGCCCCGGAAACATCCGCATTAATAAGGCGGGATGTTTAGATCGTTGTGCCGATGGTCCGGTAGCCGTGATTTACCCAGAAGGTATTTGGTATACCTTTGTGGATACCGAAGATATTGAAGAAATTATTCAGTCGCACTTAATACAAGGGCGTCCAGTAGAGCGCCTGCAGTTGGCTTAAAAAGATTTCAGAAAGTTTCCCTCATGAATAGCCGTACGAAAATCATTCACATTGATGGCGTTGTGGGTCAAATCGAAATGTCGATTGATCTACCCGATGAATTAAAAAATAACCCTGATTTCGCAGTGAGAGGTTTGGCCTTGGTGGCACATCCACATCCGTTGATGGGGGGAACGATGGACAACAAAGTCGCGCAAACGATGGCACGCGCTTTTAATCAATTAGGCTACGTTAGTGTGCGACCTAATTTCCGCGGCGTCGGCGCTACGGCTGGCGTGCATGATGATGGCGTTGGTGAGATGGAAGATTTGCTGCATGTCACTGATTGGATGCGCACCCCTTCGAGCTGGAATCAATTTGAGGCGACTGCACAGCAAATGTGGGCGCAGACTGCAAATACATTGCCTTTAGTAGTTTCTGGATTTTCATTTGGAAGTTTTGTTGGAACCCACCTAGTACAGCGTTTGGCAGAGCTAGGGCGCCCAGCTGAGCGACTCGTCATGGTAGGTAGCGCGGCTGGTAAGTGGGTCTTGGCGCCTGTACCTGCCGATACGATTTTGATTCATGGGGAAGTGGATGAAACTATTCCTCTGGTTGATGTTTTGGATTGGGCGCGTCCTCAAGAGTTAACGGTTCAAGTGGTACCAGGTGCAGATCATTTTTTCCATCGACGTTTACATTGCATTCGAAACATCATCACTGGTGCTTGGTTGGGCATGCCTGATCACCGCAATCAATAAAGCAAAAAAGAAAATTAAGAAAGATAAGAGCGCATGACTGAAGACAGAAAATCCCTCATCGAATATCCATCTGAGTTTCCAATTAAGGTGATGGGCAAGACCAATCCAGAATACTTGCCTGCAATTTTGCATATTGCTCGTCAATTTGATCCTACCCTTGATGAGAGTAAGGTTGAGCAACGACCCTCCAAAGACGGCAATTATCTGGGTATTACTTTGCCGATCACTGCAACTAGTCGCGAGCAGTTAGATGAGCTCTATCGCACTCTTTCTACTCATCCTTTGGTTAGCGTTGTTCTCTAAAATTCCCTGCATGAGTTTTTTAGTAAAACATTTAGGAGTTGCTGATTACGAGTTGACTTATCAAGCGATGCGGGATTTCACGCAGCAGCGAGACGGCGATACGCCAGATGAAATTTGGATTCTTGAGCATCCCCCGGTATTTACTTTAGGTTTAGCGGGAGATGCGAGTAACTTACACTCCCCCAGCAATCAAATTCCATTGGTGCAGGTAGATCGTGGTGGTGAGATCACTTATCACGGGCCTGGGCAAATTGTGGTTTACCTCCTGCTCGACCTCAGGCGTTTGGGAATTTTCGTCAAAGAGCTGGTGTCTCGTATTGAGCAGGCCCTGATTGATACCCTGGCTGATTTTGGTATTCAAGCTGAAAGGCATGCTGGTGCGCCTGGCATTTATGTTGCTCAGCAGGGTTTAATTCCATTGGAGTATCAGGGTGCCAAGGTTGCTGCTTTGGGTCTCAAAGTCTCCAAGGGGTGCTCTTATCATGGACTTGCCTTGAATGTAGCCACTGATTTAGCAGCTTTTGCCCGGATTCACCCATGTGGGTATGAGGGCTTAAAGACGGTGGATATGCAAACCCTTGGGATCAAGGACAATATAAGCATTATTAGCCAAACCCTTTTAGGGCATTTGCAAAAGCAACTGATTCCATCATGACCACCAATAAGCCAGATCTCGATATCGCCGCAACTAGCAATAGTCGCCAAGACCTGAACTACGATGCTTCACGCAAGCAGAAGTCGAGCGAGAAAACTGCGCGTATTCCGATCAAGATCGTTCCCTTAGAGCAAGTGCTCAAAAAACCAGATTGGATTCGAGTAAGAGCTGCTTCTGGAAACTCCCGTTTTTCTGAGATCAAGAAGATTCTCCGTGAGAATGAGTTGGTAACAGTTTGTGAAGAAGCAAGTTGCCCCAATATCGGCGAGTGTTTTGGTAAAGGTACGGCTACCTTCATGATCATGGGCGATAAATGCACGCGTCGTTGCCCATTTTGCGATGTGGGTCATGGCAGACCTGATCCGCTAGATACAAAAGAGCCTGGCAATTTAGCGCGCACGATCGCTGCCCTAAAATTAAATTATGTGGTGATTACTAGCGTAGATCGCGATGATTTACGTGATGGTGGTGCGATGCATTATGTGGACTGTATTTCTCAATCACGAGATCTCTCGCCAAGCACGCGCATAGAAGTTTTAGTTCCGGATTTTCGTGGTCGCCTAGATAAGGCTTTGGATATTTTTTCTCAGTATGCGCCGCAAGGCTTGCCTGATGTCATGAATCACAACTTGGAAACTGTTCCGCGCTTATACAAAGAGGCGCGCCCTGGTGCTGACTATGCACATTCCTTAAAGTTGCTAAAGGATTTCAAAGAACGCTTCCCGCATATTCCAACCAAGAGCGGTTTAATGGTTGGCTTGGGAGAAACTGACGAAGAAATTTTAGAAGTCATGCGCGATATGCGTGAACACAATATTGATATGCTGACTATTGGTCAGTATCTAGCTCCTTCAGGACATCACCTGCCAGTTCGCCGCTATGTGCATCCCGACGTCTTTAAGCATTTTGAAGAAGAGGCATATGCAATGGGCTTCTCACATGCTGCCGTGGGCGCGATGGTGCGCTCTAGTTACCATGCTGACCAGCAGGCGCATGGAGCTGGCATTGTCTAAATCTATGCTCCAAAAGTTTGGGGCAGTTCTAGCGTTTGCATTTCTACTTTCTGCTTGTAGCCCTAAATTGGACTGGCGGACTGTGCAGTCTCCACAGGAAGGCTATAGCGCTTTATTTCCCGGCAAGCCTGAAAAGATTGAGCGACGCTTGCCATATCAAAACCAAGAAATTCCGCAGGCCTTAGAGGCGGTAAAAATTGAGGATGATATTTATGCTGTAAGCACGATTCATCTGAGCAAAGATCAAGTTGAGTTTGCGCCGAAATTATTGGAACAGTTGCAAAGCAATCTATTTAGTCGCGCGAATGTCAATCTGGAAAGCGCTGTGAGTGCGGATGCTTTTTATCAATCATCCAATCGTCAACGTCTTGCTACTAAAGATTATTTTTTAGAATTTAAATCCACTGGTGCAGTGGAGCAGTCGATGCGAGTTCGTTGGATCATCAGATCTACGCCAGATAATGGGACTTCGATTTACCAGCTCTCAGTTTTGCATGCTGCCCCTGCGCGGATAGATGCCAAACAATTTTTCTCTGAAGAGGTGTACTCCAATTTCTTTGATGAGTTTCATCCGGAATAGCTTTCGGATGAAACTGAAAAGCTGATTAAGTCTTTTCTAAGGCGGCCACTTTAGCTTCGAGGGCCTCCAGCTTTTCTCTAGTTTTAGCAAGCACTTTAGATTGCAGATCAAATTCTTCGCGAGTAACCAAGTCCATTTTCTGAAAGCCTTGATTCATCATGGCGCGTACATTCTTTTCAATCTCTTGCGCTGGTGAATTACGAATGGCATCACCAACCTTGTTTTGCATATCGCTAGCAATACGCTGAATTTGTTCAAGGATTTCACCTGGTTTTTGCATAATGCTGCCCACCGTTCTATAAAGAGTTGCATAAAAGACAAGGAGCCTATTTTAAGTTGAGGAGCCAAAATCAGGCAAAACCAGCTGAAATTAGGGAAATTGCAGAAAAATGAGCAGAAATGGTGCATAAATAAGCACCAAAATTGGGCATAAGCCTTATTTAGGGGATTTGCATCAAATAAAGAGTCGGCCTGAGATTCATGATCACTCCATGCAATAAAGCATTTATCCCTTTTTCATGACCACTTAGGAGCTACAAATGAAAATCATTCACAAAACAGCCATCGCTCTTGCAGCTTCTGGCTTATTCGCAACAGCGGTATTCGCTCAAACAGCACCTGCAGCTGCACCAGAGGCTCCAGAAGTGAGCCCAGTAACAGCTAACGTTACTGTGACCAATGACTATCGCTATCGTGGTATCAGTCAATCAAACTTCAAGCCAGCTATTCAAGGCGGTTTTGATTATGCGCATGAGAGTGGTCTCTATATCGGTAACTGGAATAGCTCCATTAGTTGGATTTCTGATGCCGCTCCAGCTACTGGTAGCACCAGAGTAACCGCGCCGATTGAAATGGATTTCTACGGTGGTATTAAGAAAGAGCTCATCGGCGAAGGTTTTGCTTCTGACTTGGGTATTTTGCAGTACTACTACCCAACATCAGGATTAAATGTTTCGGGCACTGCTGCTAATCCAAATACAACAGAGCTCTATCTTGCGCAGAACTTTACATTTGGCCCGGTGACTGGATTTGGCAAGCTTTCCTATTCAGTAAGCCCAATCTTTGGTTTTGCAAATAGTTCCGGCTCATACTACCCAGATCTGACTATGAACTACGACACAGGCGTCTGGGGTTTAGCGCTGAATGCACACGTTGGTTACCAATTTGTAGCGGGAAATGTTCAGGGTAGCGCACCAAACGTAACCAATAGTTCTTTATATTCCTATACTGATTGGAAACTGGGAGTTACAAAAGACTTTGGAGGCGGCTTGTCTCTGTCTGCTGCTTATATCGGTACTGATGCTAAGAAAAGTTCAGCAGGTACCTATAACTATGTATCGCCAACAGGCAAGAATTTGGGTGGCTCAACTGGTATTGTTTCCCTTACAAAAACTTTCTAATTTCCACCTCTAAACGGAGAAACGTATGAAATTAATTACCGCAATCATCAAGCCCTTCAAGCTTGACGAAGTGCGCGAAGCTCTCTCAGAAGTGGGAGTTTCGGGCATTACCGTCACTGAAGTTAAAGGCTTTGGCCGTCAAAAAGGTCACACCGAGTTGTATCGCGGTGCTGAGTATGTTGTCGACTTTTTACCTAAAGTAAAAATTGAAGCTGCTGTTGAAGATGGCATCTTGGAGCGAGCGATTGAGGCAATTGAAAAGTCTGCTCGTACTGGAAAAATTGGTGATGGCAAGATTTTTGTGTCCCCAGTTGAACACGTCATTCGTATTCGTACCGGTGAAACCGGCGCGTCAGCACTTTAAAGAGAGGTTCAAAATGTTAACTTGGATGAAACGACTCCTAGCTGGAAGCGCAATGGCCTTGGCTATTGGCGCAACCAGTGTCATGGTGGCTTCACCAGCTTTTGCTGATGAGGCTAAACCTGTTGCCGCCGCTGCCGCTGCTGCAGTTGCCGCTGCTCCTGCATTAGTTCCTAACAAGGGTGATACAGCTTGGGTGCTAGTGTGTACAGCATTGGTAATCTTGATGACATTGCCTGGTTTGGCTTTGTTCTACGGTGGTTTAACGCGTAGCAAGAACATTCTTTCTGTACTCGTACAGTGTATGTTTGTGTTTGCGTTGATTACAGTGTTGTGGTCCCTCTATGGATACAGCTTTGCATTTACTGAAGGCGGGGCATTCATTGGTGGACTCGATCGTTTGTTCTTGCAAGGTATTACTCCAGATTCAGTTGCCGCTACCTTTAGTAAAGGTATTGTGATTCCTGAGTATGTATTTATGGCCTTCCAAGCTGCGTTCGCAACGATTACTTGCTGCTTGATCATCGGTTCATTTGCTGAGCGTGCTAAGTTTTCTGCAATCGTGTTGTTTGTAATTCTTTGGTTCACCTTCAGTTACTTGCCAATCGCACACATGGTTTGGTTCTGGCCTGGTCCTGATGACATCAAAGATGCAGCATCACTTGAAGCAATCACAGCGCGTGCTGGTTGGTTGTGGCAGAAGGGTGTTCTCGACTTTGCTGGCGGTACCGTTGTTCATATCAATGCTGCGATTGCAGGCTTGGTAGGTTCATTCGTGATCGGCAAGCGTTTAGGTTACGGCAAAGAAGCAATGAAGCCACATAACTTAGTGTTCGTGATGATTGGTGCTTCACTCTTGTGGTTCGGTTGGTTTGGTTTCAATGCTGGTTCTGCCCTCGAAGCAAACGGCAGTGCAGCCTTGGCATTCGTCAACACATTGTTGGCAACAGCTGCGGCAGTATTGAGCTGGTCAGTTGCTGAGTGGGTTCACAAAGGTAAGCCTTCCATGTTGGGTGGTGCATCTGGTTGCGTAGCTGGTTTGGTTGCGATTACTCCTGCTGCTGGTTTCGTTGGCCCAATGGGTGCCCTCGTAATTGGTGCTGCTGCTGGTGTGGTTTGCTTGTGGGGTGTTTCTGGTCTCAAGAAGCTTTTGGGTTCAGACGACAGCTTGGACGTATTCGGTGTGCATGGCGTTGGCGGTATCTTGGGCGCTTTGTTGACTGGTGTGTTCGCAGACCCAGCTTTAGGTGGAACAGGTATTTGGGATTATGTAGCGAATGCTGCAGCACCTGATTACTCTATCGCTAGCCAATTGTGGATTCAGAGTCAAGGTGTGATCGTTACCCTAATTTGGTCTGGCGTGGTTTCATATATCGCCTACAAATTGGTTGATATGGTGATTGGCCTGCGCGTTAAGGAAGACGAAGAGCGCGAAGGTTTGGATATCAGCTCCCACGGTGAGTCCGCTTACGAGTCTTAATTAGCTGTTTTACCCCTCACTGGGCGGCTTTGGTTGGCTGCCCGGTTTTTAAGCGCGGGATCTTCGGATTCCGCGTCTTTCTTTTAAAAATCTTACAATGGTGAAATGGTCCCACATCTCATCACTGCCCTTAGCGGCCCTCTTCTCGATCTCGAGTCGAAGGTATTAGAAGCAACCCCAACAATTGAGCGCTGGTTCAGGCTGGAATGGCAGGAGCACACTCCGCCGTTCTACTGTTCGGTCGACTTGCGCAATGCTGGATTTAAGCTGGCACCAGTTGATACCAATCTCTTTCCTGGTGGCTTTAATAATCTCTCGCCCCAGATGTTGCCTTTGGCTGTTCAGGCGGCAATGGCAGCAATTGAGAAAATTTGCCCCGAGGCAAAAAACTTACTGTTGATACCCGAGCGACATACTCGCAATACGTTCTATCTACAGAACATTGCACGCTTATCTTCGATCTTGCGTCAAGCGGGTTTGAATGTGCGCCTAGGCACTTTGTCAGATGAAATCAAGAAGCCAACTTGGATTGACTTGCCTGATGGTAATCGTCTCTTGATGGAGCCTTTATCGCGCTTAGGCTTAAAGAATCAACGCTTAGGATTAAAAGATTTTGATCCATGTTCGATCTTGCTGAATAATGATTTGTCTGCAGGCATTCCTCCAATCTTAGAAAACCTGCACGAGCAGTATCTCTTGCCAGGCCTACATGCTGGCTGGCATATCCGTCGCAAGTCAAATCACTTCGCAGCCTATGATGAGGTTGCAAAGAAATTTGCAAAGGTAGTTGATATTGATCCTTGGATGATCAATCCTTATTTTTCGAGTTGCTCTAATGTCAATTTCCATGAGCGCAAAGGTGAAGAGGAGCTACAAGCTGCCGTCGAAAAAATACTGAAAAAGACTGCCAAGAAATACCGTGAGTACGGTATTAAAGAAAAGCCATACGTCGTTGTCAAAGCAGATGCTGGTACATACGGCATGGGTGTAATGGTAGTAAATGATCCTGCGCAGCTCAAGGGTTTGAATCGTAAAGATCGCAACAAAATGAGTGTTGTAAAAGAAGGTCTTGAGGTCAGTGATGTATTGATTCAAGAGGGTGTATATACCTTCGAGAAAGTCAATGAGGCAGTTGCTGAGCCTGTGGTGTACATGATTGATCGCTATGTGATCGGCGGTTTCTATCGTGTACATACTGACCGTGGCCCCGATGAGAATCTAAATGCTCCAGGCATGCATTTTGTGCCTTTGGCATTTGAGCAAAACTCCATGCCAGACTTGGGCGCTAAGCCCGGCAGCGCGCCGCCCAATCGCTTTTATATGTATGGCGTCGTCGCTCGTCTAGCTTTACTGGCTGCTTCCTTAGAGTTAGAGCGCTCTGATCCTAACGCAGAAGCTGCTTAATTTATTCGGATACTGAGATGAACCTGCTTTTCATTGCCGACCCTTTAGAGTCTTTTAAGATTAGTAAGGATTCCACCTTAGCAATGATGCGAGTTGCACAAGAGGCAGGACATCAGCTGTGGTTTTGTGAAAGTCGCAATATCCTTTGGAGAGATGATTTTGTAGTAGCTGATTGCCAGTCTCTGGACATTAAGCCAAGCGGTACTGCCTGGTTTGAATTGGGCGCCATAGAAGATCGCCCATTAAATACTTTTAACGCAGTCATGATGCGCACTGATCCACCATTTGATATTGAATACCTCAATACCACTTGGTTGTTGTCTGCCGCAGTTCGTCAGGGCGCGAATGTATTTAACAGTCCAATGGCTATTCGGGATCATTCTGAAAAGATATCGATTACTGAATTCCCAGAACTTATTCCGCCAACTTTAGTGACGCGTGAGCTCAGTGCGATTGAGGTGTTTCATCAAGAGCACCAAGATATTGTGATTAAGCCTCTAGATGGTATGGGTGGCATGGGCGTGTTTCGCGTAGGACCAGACGGTTTAAATCTGGTAAGCATTGTTGAGACCTTGGGTGAGAATGGTGCGCGTACTTTGATGGTGCAGAGATTCTTGCCTGAGATAGCCCAGGGCGATAAGCGTGTGTTGCTGATTGGTGGTGAGGTGGTGCCATTTGCATTGGCCCGTATTCCACAGGGTAGAGAAATCCGCGGCAACCTAGCTGCTGGTGGTAAAGGAGTGGCTATGCCGCTGACTGATGCCGAGATAAAAGTTGCTGAGCGCCTTGCCCCCATTTTGAGCGCACGGGGCTTGTTCTTGGTAGGATTAGATTTAATTGGCGCTTATGTCACTGAAATTAATGTGACTAGCCCAACGTGTTTTGTTGAGATTACTGAACAGACTGGATTTGATGTGCCAAAATTTTGGTTAACTGCGCTCGAAAAGGCATTGGCATAAACATGGTTGGAATCGTTATAGTTGCCCACACCCCAGTGGCAAGTGCGATGCTCGGTTTTGCGGAGCATGCATTTGGTGTTGTTCCGGAGAGGGTTAGAGCGGTCGATATTCCACCTTACGAGGATACAAAGGCTAGCTTCGAACGGGTTTTAAAGGCAGCCTACGGGGTTAATACGGGTCAAGGCGTTTTAATCTTGACTGATGTGATGGGGGCTACCCCAGCCAACGTGGCGTCCAAACTTGAGGCTCTGGGGCCATTATCTGGTCTGAATGCACCCGTGATTGTGTTGGCTGGGCTCAATCTACCTATGCTGATGCGTTGTATCTCTCATCGCGGAGAAGGCTTGGAAGAGCTGGCTCACAAAGCGCTTCAAGGTGGCCAAAATGGCATTCTACGTTTAGGCTCCAAAACCCCACAAGCTACTACGGAAAAATAGGACTCGTTATGCCTGTTGCTGAAATCGAAATTATTAATAAATTGGGATTACATGCTCGTGCGTCCGCCAAGCTATCTCAGCTTGCTGCCGAGTTCCCTTGCGAAATCTTCTTATCCCGTAATGGTCGCCAAATTAATGCGAAGAGCATTATGGGTGTCATGATGCTGGCTGCCGGTATTGGGAGCATAGTGATTCTAGAGACTGTTGGCGATAAAGAGGATGAGGCGATGCAGGCATTAACTGCATTAATCAATGATCGATTCGGCGAGGGCGAATAAGGATGACTTTTGCTTTGCACGGAATAGCGGTCTCCAAGGGTATTGCCATTGGCAAAGCCGTACTGATATCGCGTGCAGCATTAGAGGTTAGTCATTACTTGATTGAGGCCGGCAAGGAAGAGGCCGAGGCTAAAAAATTATTAGATGCTTTTGAGCAAGTGCGCCTGGAATTGGCGCAGTTGCGTCAAGGCTTGCCTAAAGATGCGCCACAAGAAATGGCTGCGTTTTTAGATGTGCACGGCATGATCTTGGCGGATCCAGCTTTGGCTGAGAAGCCCCTCAAGCTGATTCGTACGCAACGTTTAAATGCTGCTTGGGCATTAACTACTGAGCTCAATGATCTCTTGGAGCAATTTGCTGAGATTGAGGATGCGTACTTAAAAGAGCGGGCGAACGATATTCGTCAAGTGGCAGAGCGAGTGCTTAAAGCGCTCAATGCCCAGAAAAAAGATGCTTTAAGTGATTCCGATTTATTGTCGCCAAGTGATGTTGGGGCGGATACCATTATTGTGGCGCACGATATTGCACCTCATGACATGTTGCGCTTTAAAGAGCATGCCTTTACTGGGTTTGTGACGGATCTGGGTGGCAAAACTTCGCATACGGCGATTGTTGCGCGCAGCATGGAAATCCCTGCAGTAGTGGGCGTTCGCCATGCCAGCGAGATGATTCGACATGGCGATTGGTTGGTTATTGATGGTGAGCATGGCGTAGTCGTCGTTGCCCCTGACGAACAACTGCTTTCTGAATACCGCCTCTTACAAGAGAGGGCTATTCAAGATACTCGCAAGCTCCAAGAGCTTAAGCATTCTCGTACTTCTACGGTTGACCATGTTGCGATTGAATTGCTGGCTAATATTGAGTTGCCAGAAGATGCTACTCAGGCGGTCGATTTGGGTGCAATTGGTGTTGGACTGTTCCGCTCAGAATTTTTATTCATGGATCGTAAGCAAGCTCTTCCAGACGAAGAGCAGCAATATCAAGAATATCGTCGGGTGGTGGATTTGATGCATGGCTTGCCGGTCAACATTCGCACTATTGATGTTGGTGCGGATAAAGCCCTGGGTTCGGGTTCCGATTTATCAGAGACCGGCACTTCACCTCTAGGTTTACGAGCGATTCGCTGGTCTTTGACTGAGCCGGAGATTTTCTTAACGCAATTGCGAGCAATCCTGAGGGCTTCGGCGCACGGTCAGGCGCGGATCATGATTCCGATGCTAGCTCACGTTAAAGAGATTGATGAGACCTTGCGTTTGATTGAAAAAGCGAAACAGCAGTTGCATCAACGTGGGCAGGCATTTAATCCCAATATCCAAGTGGGTGCCATGATTGAGATTCCGGCAGCTGCTTTGGTGCTACCTTTGTTTATTAATCGCTTTGATTTCTTATCCATTGGCACTAATGACTTGATTCAGTACACGTTGGCGATTGACCGGGCAGACCATGCTGTTGCTCACCTCTATGATCCTTATCATCCAGCGATTCTCAATTTGTTATTTAGCATCATTGATCAAGCTAAGCGAGCTAATATTCCCGTGGCAGTTTGTGGAGAAATGGCGGGCGATCCTTCGATGACGAAGTTGCTCCTCGGCTTAGGGCTGACAGATTTCTCTATGCACTTTAGTCAGTTGTTATTGGTAAAGCGCGAGATCTTGAAAGCGGATGTTGGTTTACTCAAATCTCGCATTGGCGCAGTACTCAAGGCGATTGAACCGGAAGAGCAGGCTGAGGCACTGGAAAAGCTACTCTCTTAAATTGCGTGAGATCTATGCAGTTTTTGGGCTTAGTGGACTAGACCACAAACCGAACACTCAGGATTTCTGGAGATGCGAATCTCATCAATCTGAGTGTTGAGGGCATTCCAAAGCAACATTCTTCCCACCAACGGTCGGCCAAAGCCAATTAATACCTGTAGGGCCTGGCCTGCTTGCATGGCGCCAATAATGCCCACTAAAGGTGAAAAGATGCCCATACTGGCACAGCTCACTTCTTCAAACTGCTCTGCTGGTGAAAAGAGACAGGCGTAGCAGGGTGAGGCTTTATTCCGAAAATCAAAGACGCTTAATTGGCCGTCAAATTTGAGGGCAGATCCAGAAACGAGTGGTGTTTTATGGCTAAAGCAAGCAGCATTAATGAGTTGGCGGGTAGTGAAGTTATCCGTGCAATCCAAAACAAGATTCACCGTTGGCAAGAGTTTTCTCAACAAATCCTCCGATGCCCTCTCCGCAATCGCATTAATCGTGAGGGCGGGATTCATGCTTTGTAAAAACTGCTTGCCCGATTCCACTTTACTTTTGCCAATGGAGTTCTGGGTATGCATGATTTGCCGCTGCAAATTAGTGAGCTCTACCTGGTCGTGATCAACTAGGGTTATTGTTCCTACGCCAGCCGCTGCGATATAAGGAGCTGCAGCGCTTCCTAATCCACCGGCACCAATAATGAGGATATGCGAGCCAAGAAGTATTTCTTGGCCAGCAACATCAATTTCCTCTAGCAGTAAATGCCGTGAGTAGCGAAGTAGCTGCTCATCATTCATATGCATGCCTAACTAGAACTTACTCTAGCTTAGAGGCTGAGCGTTTTACAGGCTCGCCATTGATAAATGCAACTGCTTGAGAAAGCATGAAGTCATCTGCGCTGCCGAGCTCGACGGGCTTCTTGGACTTGTCTTTTTCCTTCTCTTCAGGAGTCTTCTTAGCATTTTTTTCTTCAATGCGTTGTAGTTCTTCTAGGCGACGTTTTTCTCGATCAGCAACAAGCTTTTCTTCCGATGATTGTTTATTGCGTAAATGTTTCTCGCTATCAATCTCGCGAGTGATCAATACATCATCAGGATCGCCATCTTTGTTTTGGTCAACCGCGATATCAGGTTTGATGCCATAAGCCTGAATCGATTTACCGCTCGGTGTGTAGTAATAGGCGGTAGTGATTTTTAGCGCAGAATCATTGGTCAGTGGGCGGACTGTTTGTACAGAGCCTTTGCCAAATGTGGTTTTACCAATAATGGTTGCACGTTTGTAATCCTGCAATGCGCCAGCCACAATTTCAGAGGCGGAAGCGGAGTAGGCGTTGACCAAAACTACCATCGGTAATTTTTTATACATCGCTGGCACGCTAGCCAAAGGATCGCCAGGCTCACTCAGGCGATACATCGCTGGCGTGGCATTGAACACCTGCTTTGAATCCGCTGTCTGACCTTTAGTGGAGACAATCACAGCATCGGCTGGCAAGAAGGCGGCAGCAACGCCGACTGCGCCTTGTAGCAAGCCCCCACCATTGTTTCTGAGGTCAAGGATGATGCCCTTCATTTTGGGGTCTTGATTTGCGAGTTCAGCTAATTTCTTGGCAAGATCAGGAACGGTGCGTTCCTGAAAGCTTGTTACTCTGACCCAAGCAATATCGTTATCCAAAATTTTGGCTTTAACGGATTGCACTTTAATTTCCGCGCGAGTAATCGTCACCGGAAAGCTACGCTCTTCACTTTTTCGGAAGACTGTCAACGTAATTTTTGTACCCGGTGTACCGCGCATCGTGCGAACTGCTTTATCTAGTGACATGCCGCGAACAGGTTTGTCATCTAAGCGAGTAATGAGGTCACCAGCTTGTAATCCGGCGCGTGCAGCGGGGCTGTCTTCAATTGGATTAAGTATTTTGACAACACCATCTTCTGAAGTGATTTCAATACCAAGACCAGCAAACTTGCCGCTAGTTTGTTCCTGCATTTCAGAGAAGTCTTTTTTATCAAGATAAGTGGAATGAGGATCAAGGCTGCTCACCATACCCTTCACTGCGTCAGTGAGTAACTGCTTGTCTTCAATCGGTTCAACGTATTCACGCTTGATTTGAGCGAAGACATTGGATAGGGTTCGTAACTCATCTAAAGGGAGCGTCGCGCCCTGCTGGGCAGTGGCTGACAGTTGGATGGTGGCTGCTACCCCGGCGATGAGGCCGACAGAAACTAGGGCAAAGTTCTTGAAAAATACGCGCATGCTTCTGTTTTACCTTAATCCAAGTAAAAATGCTGAATAGGTTTGAGGTTGTCATCGAGCTCATAAACAAGCGGGATGCCATTAGGGACGTTGATTTCCATAATGTCTTCGTCAGAAACCTGGTCGAGATACTTAATGAGAGAACGAATGCTATTGCCATGTGCAACTAGTAAGACACGCTTGCCTGCCTTGAGAGCGGGGGCGATGGATTCATTCCAGAGCGGCAATACACGGTCGACGTTATCTTTAAGGCACTCACCTAAAGGAATGTCGGAAGCGCTCAGTTTTTCGTAACGTCGATCATTTTGCGGATTACGCTCATCATCTTTTTCTAAGAGTGGTGGGCGTACATCGTAGGAGCGGCGCCAAATGTGAACTTGGGCATCGCCATACTGTGCAGCAGTTTCGGCTTTATTGAGGCCGGTGAGGGCGCCGTAATGACGTTCGTTCAGTCTCCAGCTGTGAACTACGGGCAACCACATGAGGTCCATGGTGTCTTGAACATGCCACAGAGTGCGAATAGCTCTTCTGAGGACTGAGGTGTAGGCTACATCAAACTCATAGCCTGCTTTGCGGAGGTTTTCACCTGCGGCCAGGGCTTGTTCAGTGCCTTTTGGAGTTAAGTCAACGTCCGCCCAGCCAGTGAAGCGGTTTTCAAGGTTCCAGGCGGATTCGCCATGACGAATAAGGACAAGTTGTTTCATAGAGCCATTCTATAATCCGGTGATGAACTTTCTCACCCAAATTGATAATTTAGCGCTTATTGCCCTCTTGCTAGTTTCGGGCGCAGCACTCTTCTTCCCCACATTATCTACGCTTATTAGCGGAAAAGGCTTGTCGCCCACAGAAGCAACTATTTGGATGAACCGCCGTAAAGCGGCCGTTCTGGACTTGCGCCCAGAATCCGACTTTAAAGCTGGACATCTGCCCGGATCGAAGCATGTGTTGGCCGATCAAATCCCATCCGGACTAGATAAGCTCAAGCTAGACCGTAAAAACCCCGTTATTTTGGTTTGTCATTCTGGCGTCAGTGCCCGCAAGATTGTTCCAGAGTTAAAAAAACTGGGATTCTCTGAGGTTGCAGTGCTCGATGGCGGAGTTCAAGGCTGGCAGGCCGCAGCTCTGCCATTGGTTAAATAATTTAGCGAGCCCCAGATATGTCACCAGTCACCATGTATAGCACTCAAGTTTGCCCGTACTGCGTTATGGCAGAGAAGCTTTTACAGAAGAAGGGCGTTGCCAATCTAGAGAAGATTCTGATCGATCGCGACCCTGCGCAGCGCGAGATCATGATGACTCGCACGGGTCGCCGCACTGTGCCGCAAATTTATATTGGTGAAACCCATGTTGGCGGTTATGACGATCTAGTTGCTTTAGATCGCGCCGGCCAACTTGATCCACTATTAGCTTAAAAAATTTACTCAGAAAGTTTCCCATGACTGAACAAACTACTTCTACTCCAGATGCAGCCGATAGCCCAAAAGAGGCTGGTTTTCGTATTCAACGGATTTATCTCAAGGACTTATCTTTAGAGCAGCCGAACGCACCACAAATTTTATTGGTTGCTGCTGAGCCTCAAGTTGAGGTTGAGGTTGACGTTGCCGCCACTCGCTTGAGCGATGAAATTTTTGAGGTTGTTTTAATTGCGACAGTAACGGCTAAAGTCGAAAGCAAAGTACTCTTTTTAGTTGAAGCAAAGCAAGCGGGTATTTTTGAATTTAATAATATTCCTACAGAGCAAATTGATCCAATGTTGGGCATTGCTTGCCCAACGATTTTATATCCCTACTTGCGCTCGAATATTGCTGACACTATTAGCCGCGCAGGCTTCCAGCCAATTCATCTCAATGAGATCAATTTCCACGGCATGTATGAGCATCGCATCATGCAAGCGCAGCAAGCTGCTACCGAGGAAAGCAAGGGAAAGCTTCCTAACTAAATCTACTCGAAAGATCCACAGATCATGAAAGTGACACTGCTTGGAGCTGGTTCTTGGGGTACGGCTATGGCCGCGCAAGCTGCTCGCTATTTGCGGTCGGGCGATGTTTGTCTATGGTCGCGCAGTGCTGAGCAGTTAGAAGGCATTCAGAAGTCGGGCGAGAATTCAGATTATTTGCCTGGCGTTATCTTGCCTGATGACTTGGAACTAGAAAGTAGTTTTGAGAGCGCTATTACACGCCTTTCTGAAAATGATCTTTTAGTGATTGCCACCCCCATGTCGGGCTTATCCGAAACTGTGGCGAAGGTATTGCGCCTCGCAAAGCACCCACTGAATATCGTATGGTTATGTAAAGGGTTAGAGCCCAGCACTACCTTATTGCCACATCAAGTGGTCGATCGCGAAGATAAGCTCCACAGTCATGGCTTGCGTCATTCCTATGGTGCTTTATCAGGACCTAGTTTCGCGCAAGAAGTTGGTAATGGAATGCCATGCGCATTAACGATTGCTAGCAAATCCAACGCCTTGTGCGACATCGTTCAAGGCGCCTTCCATCACGGCAATATGCGTATTTATGCCAGCGATGATTTAGTTGGCGTTGAGCTGGGTGGTGCCATTAAAAACGTTCTTGCAATTGCAGCCGGCATAGGCGATGGTTTAGATCTAGGTTTAAATGCACGCGCTGCGGTATTAACGCGTGGCCTTGCAGAAATGATGCGTTTAGTAAAAGCCGCTGGCGGCAGACCAGAGACCTGTATGGGATTAACTGGCGTAGGCGACTTGATCCTGACCGCTACTGGCGATCTTTCTCGTAATCGTCGTGTTGGTTTGGCGCTTGCAGCAGGAAAGTCTTTATCTGAAATTTTGGATAACTTGGGACATGTCGCTGAGGGTGTGCTGTGCGCTTCTGCTGTTGGTAATCTTGCTACCCGCCTAGGTGTCGAGATGCCAATTACCACCATGATGGGAGAGGTCTTATCTGGGAAGCTCTCGCCACATGAAGCGGTTAAAAAACTGATGGGGCGCGACCCCAAAGTCGAAGTTTAAGTTTCCACTAGTTTCCGCCAAGCAATCCGTTTTGGCGCCATGCTTCATACACCACAATCGCTACCGTATTCGAAAGATTCAAACTGCGACTGCTATCTTGCATTGCTAAGCGCATTTGGTTGGGCGCTGGGATTGAGCTTCTCACCTCTTCAGTAATACCTTTGGTTTCTGAACCAAAAACAAAATAATCTTCAGGTGAATATTTACCATCATGAAACTTGCCAGACCCCTTGGTAGTTAAAGCAAACATTCTTTCAGGCTTGGGTTGTTCGTCGATCAGAAATTGCGCCCAGTTTTTGTGTACTTTTATTTTGGCGAACTCGTGATAGTCAAGACCTGCTCTGCGCAGCTTGGCATCTTCCATCGGGAAGCCGAGGGGTTCAATTAAATGCAGTTTGGCGCCGGTGTTTGCACACAGGCGAATGATGTTGCCTGTATTGGGTGGAATTTCTGGTTCGAATAAAACAATATTAAACATGGGGCGATCTTTGCGTTAACTTCGTGAGCCTGGGTACAGCGTTCTCAGTAGAACCCAATTAATAACACGAGATACGCCATTGTCCTTCAATACGCGAGCGATTTCATTTAAGGTTGCCCCGCTTGTCATCACGTCATCAAATACGATCACTGTTGCAGACTTGAGGTGCCCCTGAAATTTGGGGTCAACGTAGAACATATCTTGAATGACGATTTGACGATTAACCCTACTTTCATTGGCCTGATGCCGGGCATTGTGATGGCGCTTCAAGATGTGTGGGTTTTTATGAATACGTTTGTCACAAGCAATGCGTCTAGCTAATTCCCAGCTTTGATTAAAGCCACGAGCACATAATTTCTCCGGGCTCAGCGGCACCGGTAGTAAATAGTCCGCTTGTGAATTTTGTAAGCTCCCAGCCCTCAATTGATTCCATGCTGCTGCCAGCCCGTGTGCACAAGCAAGGCGTCTTTGATATTTCAATTGATGCAAAGCAGACTGTAGTCTGCCCTCGTAGCGATCGAAGCAGTGGGTTTCATCAAAGTAGGGTGGGTTGGTGAGGCACTCGCGGCAATATTTTTCTTGAAGTTCACTTGCCACCAGTGTGAGACCGCATTGCTGGCAGCATTCGTAATTTGTTAGCTGCTCTGACTCTAATAAGGTGGAGCAACTAACGCAGAGTGTGCATTGCTGAAATGCCCCGCAAACGATGCAGGCGCTGGGCAGTAAGTGAGAGCACAGTGCTTGAAAAATATTCTCTATTGGGTGCATGGGGCGCTGAGTATACTGAGCTAATGACCCAATCAATCAGATGGCTTCAGGATGAAATTGCAACTCGCATGTTGCAAAAATTAGACATCGTGAAGCTGAAGGTAAAGGACGTCTTAGTTATCCCAGATTTCCCTGGATCGCATGCGTCTTTTCTGACAAAGCGTTTTCCGGGTATTCGCTTTTGTAGCGCGCCAGAATGCGAGCTATCCAGTTTTAATGGATTCAAACTGAGGATCGCTCGTTTTTGGAATTCAAGACTGAAATCATCATTGATTTCTCTGGATGACTACAAGAAAACAGGCCGTATTAATCTCCCCAGTAATTCTGTTGATTTGATATTCAGCGTACTGTTATTGCAAGATTTGCCAGACCCAAAGCACTTTTTACAGGAGTGCTGGCGGGTACTGAAAGAGGGTGGATTGCTGTCGTTTAGTTATCTGGGGCCCGACACCGCTAAGGAGCTTCGCTCTGATGTCTTGGCTCAACAGTTGCCGCACCAGGCGCTGGCTAGTCCTTGGGATATGCACGATATGGGGGATGCCCTGCTGGGAGAGCGTTTTTCTGACCCAGTGATGGATATGGAGTTTCTCAGTCTGGACTATGAATCTGATGCGGTGCTCCTCTCTGACGCTAGGGCTTTAAATTTGCTTGGCGTTAGCAATCAAAATAGCGACCTATCCACTCAATTGCCTAAAAAACTCACTTTAGAGCTTGTTTATGGGCATGCTTGGGCTTTGGGTAAGCACCTAGCTAAAGCCCGGGACGATGTCGCCTATATTGATCTAAATCAAATCGGGCGCAAGACTAGGAGTGATTCTGCTTAAGTGTAAGTGCTCACTATCTTTTAAACCATTGCCAAGATTGAGGCGGACCTGGTTAACCCGGTTTGTTCTTGAACTTAATTAACCCTATAATCACGGCTAGATGTATTGGCTTGATACCGCTTTTTTGGGCTTTCTGAGGCTTTATTGCTACAGAAGTTCGCGACAATAAACAGAGAATAAGATGAATTTATTTGGAAAAGTCACTAGGGCTTCGCTCTATTTAGTAGCAGCCTTCGGTGCTGCAGCAGCACGTGCAGCCGAAAATATGCCTGGCGGCCCCGCTGTCATGCAGTTAAATTTCACGGCCCCTGCGACAAAAATCATGCAAGAAATCCATTGGTTGCATTGGATGATGTTGATCATTTGTGCAGTGATTTTTGTGGGTGTTTTTGGGGTGATGTTCTATTCCATCCTCAAGCATCGCAAATCATTGGGTGCTAAATCTGCCTCTTTCCACGAAAGCACTACTGTTGAGATCATTTGGACGGTCATTCCATTGTTGATCGTGATCGGTATGGCTTTGCCAGCAACAAAAACTGTTGTGGCAATGAAGGACACTACTAACTCTGACATTACTATTAAGACTACTGGTTACCAGTGGAAATGGGGTTACGACTACATCAAAGGTGAGGGTGAGGGCATTAGCTTCTTATCGACCATGTCTACTTCACGTGAAGCCATCAATAACTTAGCGCCTAAATCAAATACGTATTTGATGGAAGTGGATAACGAGATGGTTGTGCCTGTTGGCAAAAAAATTCGCATCATTACCACTGCTAATGATGTGATTCATTCATGGACTATCCCCGCATTTGGTGTAAAGCAAGATGCTATCCCTGGCTTTGTTCGTGACGCTTGGTTCCGCGCTGACAAAATCGGTACCTATCGTGGTCAATGTTCAGAATTGTGTGGCGCTGAACATGCCTTCATGCCTATCGTAGTTAATGTAGTCTCACAAGAGGACTACACCAAGTGGGTACAAGAGAAGAAAAAAGAAATGGGCGGAGCCTCTGATGATCCAACTAAGGTTTACACCTTAGATGAGCAAAAAGAGCGTGGTGCCAAAGTTTATGCAGCCAATTGCGCAGCATGTCACCAGCCTAGCGGTAAAGGTGCTGGCGCATTCCCGGCTTTAGACGGTAGCAAGGTTGTGAATGGACCAAAAGCTGGTCAATACAACATTCTTATCAATGGTAAGGGTGCAATGCCGAAGTGGGCTGGTGTGATTTCTGATGGCGATATTGCTGCCGTGATGACATACACACGCAATGCTTGGGGAAATAAAACGGGTGAAGTTGTTCAGACCCAAGATATTGTCTCTGCACGCGCTGGCAAGTAATTCATTTATTAATACAGATCAAACTAAACCGGAGTAATCCATGAGCACAGTCTCTACCACCCACGATCACGCACACGATCACGCGCATGATGATCACACGCCACATGGTTGGCGTCGTTGGTTGTTTGCAACCAATCACAAAGACATTGGAACGATGTATTTGATCTTCTCATTCGTCAGCTTATTGGCTGGTGGTGTGATGGCTTTGGGTATTCGTTTGGAATTGTTCCAGCCAGGATTGCAATTCCTGCGTCCTGAGTTCTTCAATCAGTTAACCACCATGCATGGTTTGGTCATGGTGTTCGGCGCAATCATGCCGGCATTCGTTGGATTTGCGAACTGGATGATTCCTTTGCAAATCGGCGCGTCCGACATGGCTTTTGCCCGCATGAATAACTTCAGCTTCTGGATTCTCCCAGTAGCGGCTTGCTTGTTGTTCGGTTCATTTTTAGCTCCTGGCGGTGCACCCGCTGGTGGTTGGACTTTGTATGCGCCATTGACATCGCAAATGGGTCCAGGCTTAGACATGGGCATTTTTGCACTCCACTTATTGGGTGCTTCTTCCATCATGGGCTCGATTAACATCATTGTGACCATCTTGAACATGCGTGCTCCTGGCCTGACATTGATGAAGATGCCAATGTTCTGCTGGACTTGGTTGATCACTGCTTATTTGTTGATCGCTGTAATGCCTGTGTTGGCTGGTGCAATCACCATGGTTCTTACAGACCGCCATTTCGGTACCTCTTTCTTCTCCGCAGTCGGCGGTGGTGACCCAATCATGTTCCAGCACATTTTCTGGTTCTTTGGTCACCCAGAGGTCTACATCATGATTCTTCCAGCATTTGGAATTGTGAGTGAGATCATCCCTGCGTTCTCAAGAAAAACTTTGTTTGGCTATAGCTCCATGGTTTATGCCACTGCATCTATCGCAATCCTGTCATTCATCGTTTGGGCTCACCACATGTTTGCAACTGGTATGCCTGTAACTGGTCAGTTGTTTTTCATGTACGCCACCATGTTGATCGCTGTACCAACTGGCGTGAAGATTTTCAACTGGGTCGCAACGATGTGGAAAGGTTCGATGACATTCGAAACTCCAATGTTGTGGGCTGTTGGTTTTATTTTCGTATTCACAATGGGTGGTTTTACAGGCTTGATCTTGGCGATGGCGCCAATTGATATTGGCGTGCAAGATACTTATTACGTTGTTGCTCACTTCCACTATGTATTAGTAGCAGGCTCATTGTTCGCCATGTTTGCTGGCTTCTACTACTGGTGTCCAAAGTGGACTGGCTACATGGCCAGTGAAACTCGCGGCAAGATCCATTTCTGGACTTCCATGATTTTCTTCAACGTCACGTTCTTCCCAATGCACTTCTTGGGCTTGGCAGGTATGCCGCGTCGCTACGCTGATTACCCAACCCAGTTTGCTGATTTCAACATGGTTGCCTCAATTGGTGCACTCGGTTTTGGTTTGTCCCAGGTTTATTTCTTGCTATTTGTTGTCTTGCCAGCCTATAACGGCAAAGGCGAAAAAGCGCCAATGAAGCCATGGGATGGTGCCAAAGGTTTGGAGTGGACTGTGCCTTCACCAGCCCCACACCACACATTTGAAACTCCTCCTAACGCTGCAGAGTTAAATGCCGCAGGAATCTAAGGTAGCCGCACAAAAATCCCAATCTGCTAGCAATCGCAGATTGGGTTTTATCCTTTTAAGCGTTGCCTTTGTGTTCTTTATTGGCATCGTGATGAAGCGGAGCGTACTGGGTTAAGGCCCTTCGTATTCTCATGTCCACTATTGCCAACATTAACCGCCAAATTCTGCTGAAGCTACTGATCGCTTCAGTCATGATGTTTGGTTTTGGTTACGCATTGGTGCCGATGTATAAGGCCTTGTGTGAAGTAACCGGTATTAATGTGGTCACTAGCAAGAACGATTACGGGATTCGAGCCTATAGCGCTAACAAGGTGGGCAATACGCAAGTCGATTATTCCCGTAAGGTAACTATTGAGTTTGACTCTAATAGTCGCGGTCCTTTTACGTTTCGCCCGGTGAAGAACTTCTTAGAAGTGCATCCAGGTGAAATGACGGAGATTGTTTACGAGGTAACAAACAATTTGAGTCGCCCTGTAGAGGCTCAAGCCATTCCAAGTTATGCGCCTAAAAGCGCTATGGAGTTCTTTACCAAACTAGAGTGTTTTTGTTTCCAACAGCAAACCTTGGCTGCGCATGAAATGAAAAAGATGCCGGTAGTGTTTGTGATTGATGCGGGACTACCTGCTGATGTGAAAACCATTACCTTGTCGTACACCTTCTTTGAGTTAGGCGTTGGTCAGCAGCCAGCAGGCTCAACAACCCCTAAATCGAAATCGGTGTCATGAGTAAGAAAAGTACTTTTATGCAATCCATGATCGCTGTATTGTGGGCTTTTTTGGGTGTGCGTAAAAAATCAGGATTGCAGGAAGATGTAGCTTCATTAAGTTTTATCCACATTATTATTGCGGGAGTAGTTGGCGCCTTGATTTTTATGGGCGTACTCCTTTTGATAGTTAAAGCAGTTGTTTCCCATTGATTATTTTTTGATTGAATAGAGAGAATAAGATGTCATCCAATTCAACCCCTTACTATTTCGTTCCTGGACTATCCAGTCATCCAGCCGCAGCGGCCTTGGGTTTATTAGCCTTTGCTGCCGGCATGTCTGGTTGGGTAAACCATGCAGCTTGGGGCGGCCCAGTAACTGCAGTAGGTGTACTCTGGGTTTTGTTCGTGCTCTACAACTGGTTTGGAGACACTATTGCCGAATCGAATGCCGGCAAAAATGGCGTGAACGTCGACATCTCTTATCGCTGGTCGATGGCTTGGTTTATTTTTTCTGAGATCATGTTCTTTGGCGCATTCTTTGCTGCCTTGTTCTATGCGCGCAATATCGCGATGCCTTGGATGGGTGATGTCGAAAGCAAATTGCTCTGGCCTAACTTCACGGCAGTTTGGCCAAATGATGGTCCTGCAGGTCTGGTGGAGAAATTCACAACCATGGGTCCATGGCCAATTCCAACTATCAACACCTTGTTGCTTTTGAGCTCCGGTGTAACAGTGACTTACGCTCACCATGCCCTCCGTGAAAATCATATGAAGCAGGCAATCATGGGCTTGGCAGCTACTGTTGGCTTAGGCTTTGTGTTCTTGTGCTTCCAGGGCTACGAGTACTACCATGCTTACCATGCGCTGAACTTGAAATTAACTTCAGGCGTTTATGGTTCTACATTCTTTATGCTCACTGGTTTCCATGGCTTCCACGTATTCCTCGGTGGCTTGATGTTGGCGATTGTGTTGCGCCGCATGATTCGTGGTGACTTCACTGCTGAGAATCATTTTGCGTTCGAGGGTGCCGCCTGGTACTGGCACTTCGTTGACGTTGTTTGGCTTGGCCTCTACATCGCTGTTTATTGGATGTAAGGAAATAAAAATCGGGGCGTTAAGCCCCGATTTGTTTTGGGTTGCCGCTTTTGTATTGCTTAGTTTGCTCCCACCCGAATGCCGGTAGCTTCAATATAACCAAAGTAGTGGGCAATCAAGATGCCAAGAAATAGTACTATTGAAAGCCCAATACGCAGCATGAGAGACTGAACCATTCTTGAGCTGCCGCCCTTATCCTTCATCATGAAGTAGAGAGCAGAGCCTAAGCTTCCCACAATCATTAGCAGTGCAACCGGAATAATCCATTTCATCTCAAAGTACCCCTGTGAATATCTTTTCTAGCTTAATTACTAGTCGTATAGCCGCTACTGTATCAGCCCTTCTGGTGATTTTAATAGGCTGTGGCGCTGGTGTTTGGCAGCTTAATCGAGCCGATCAGAAAATTCGCTTGGGTGACTCTCTGGCTGCCAAGCTGGAAATGCCCATATTGAACGCTAATGCCGATAGCTTGACCTTGGGGCAGGCCGCAGAGCGTCGGATTCTTGCCTGGGGCCGCTTTATGCAGGATGAGACTATTTGGCTTGATAACCGTCCTCGCCCCGTTCCTGACGGTGGCGCTGGTAGCACAGGGCAATCAGGCTTTTATGTGATGATGCCCTTGAAATTAGAGGGTCAAGAGACTGTGCTTTGGGTTAATCGAGGTTGGGCTCCCCGCAATAATGAAAACCGCACTGAGCTACCCCCAGTAAATACTGTGGATGAGGTGGTGGTTATTGAGGGCATTGCCTTTTCCCATCCGGGCAGAGTTTATGAGTTGGGACAAAAAGGCAGTACGAAGGCCGCCCCTCGAATTGAGCAAAATTTTGATTTGGCATTAGAGGCTCAAAGTCATGGATGGAGGCAATTGCCATTTATCGTTCGTGAGTCTGATTCAGTCAAGAGGGATGGTTTAGTCAGAAATTGGCCTTCCCCAACAAACGGAGTCGATCGCCATTATGCTTATGCCTTTCAATGGTTTGCATTGGCATTGGCTGGATTTTTATTTTGGCTTATTAATGGGCTTATGAAATATCGGCGTGAGCTTGCTGTGAATGGAGATAGAGTGTGAGTGATAAAGAGTTATTGATCCCAGCATCGAAAATGGATTCCTCAGCAATTAATGCGCAGACCCGCCGCGGTCGTCTGCAGATGCTTTTTCTCTTGTTCGCTTGTGCGGCACCAGTCATAGCATCCTATTTCGCTTATTACGTTTTTAAGCCTGAGGGCGGGAAAACCAATTTTGGTACTTTGGTTCAGCCGGTCCAGGATATGAACCCCGCTTGGTTTACCGTTCCCTTTAATGGCAAGTGGACTTTGCTAGTCGCAAGACCGGCAGGCGAATGCACTGTTAAAAATGAATCTTGCCTTGAGGCACTATTTTTAATGCGTCAGTTACGTATTGCTGTCGGACGTGAAAGTAGTCGTGTTCAGTTAGTTTGGGTTAATACAGATGTGAAGCCAGTAGATCCAGAAGTATTGTTGGCCTATGATCAAAAGACGGCAGGATTTCAGATTCTCGACTTGCCGGCAGACACTAAGTTGAAAGCTGATTTTGAGTCTTGGCTTAATCGAGATGGGGCAGGCCAGAAGATTCAGTTGATTGACCCAAGCCCAGCCAAGATGATGGTTTTTCCAGTGACCAATTCACCTAAAGAATTCGGCAGCATCAAGAAGGATCTTGAGAAGCTGCTGCGCCTCAATCGCAAGGGCGAGAACTTGCAATGAGCAGTTTTTTATTGTTCGCGGAGTTGGCTGCAATTGCCATTGTCTTTGCAGGGCTGCCTTTGGTGTATCTCTGGACGAGGCCAAGCTACAACTTTTTCCAAAAGCTCAATTGGGTTTTAGTCTTTATGACTTTTGACTTGATTATATTTGGTGCCTTTACCCGTTTAACAGACTCTGGTTTAGGTTGCCCTGATTGGCCTGGTTGTTACGGTACTTCCAATCCATGGCATGCGATTGGTAATATCCAGTTAGCTGAAGCTAATATGCCTACCGGTCCTGTCACCGTCTTCAAGGCTTGGATTGAAATGATTCATCGCTATTTGGCAATGACAGTCGGAGCCTTGATTGTGATTCAGGTGGCGCTAACTTGGAGCAAACTGCATAGCTTGGGTAAGAAGCCATTATTAGGCAGCCTCGGTTTACTGGTCTTGGTGTGTATTCAGGGAGCATTTGGTGCGTGGACCGTTACGCTTAAATTGCAGCCCATCATTGTGACTATCCACCTCATGTTGGCCTTGGTTTTGCTGGCTAGCTTAACGGTTTATGCGCAGCAGGAGTGGGAAGAAAAATCTTCCTCAGTGCTTCGCTTGCAGGTCAAACCGCTTTCTGCAAAGCTGCTCTTGCTTGCTGCAGTCGCCCTCTGTACCCAAATCTTTTTGGGCGCATGGGTCAGTACCAATTACGCTGTATTGGCCTGCCCTGATTTTCCAACCTGTATGGGTTCTCTTTGGCCAGAAACAGCTTGGCAAGACGGCTTTACTCTCTGGCGTGGCTTAGGCCTAAATGCTCAAGGTGAATCTATTTCTTCTGTCGCCCTGCAAACGATTCATTGGATGCATCGCGTGTTTGCTGTCATTGCTTTAGTAGTTCTAGGGCTCCTGGGAATCAGCGCTCTCCAGTTAAGTAACTCCGCATTATCTGGGATGCGTAAGATTGCCAAGCTGTTACTCGGCTTGTTAATTCTTCAGGCTCTTACCGGCATTTCTAATGTAGTCTTTCAGTGGCCCTTACTTGCGGCTTTAATGCATACCGCGGGTTCTGCGGCATTGGTGTTCTGTTTGGTGCGTCTAGTCCAATGGTCGTCTTGGAACGCCCCAATTCATATTAAGATGGTTAAATCATTATGAGTAGCCCAACTTCCTCAACTCCTGTAGCGATGCCGCGTTGGCGTCAGTATTGGGTTCTTACTAAACCTCGCGTCACTCAGTTGGCAGTTTTCTGCGCAGTGATTGGGATGTTCTTAGCAACCCCTGGCATGGTTCCTTACCCAGTTCTGATTGGCGGCATTGTTGGTATTTGGTTGTTGGCGGGCGCAGCATTTGCAATGAACTGTTTGATTGAACAAGCGGTGGATGCGAAGATGAAGCGTACCTCTTGGAGGCCATCGGCTACTGGTGAAGTAACGCCTTTTCACATTACTATTTTTTCGATTGTTCTCGGAAGTTTGGGAATGGTCATCTTATGGAACTTCTGTAACCCATTAACCATGTGGCTCACCGTAGCAACCTTTGTTGGTTATGCTGTGATTTATACCTGGTTGCTCAAGCCTGCCACACCACAGAATATTGTGATTGGTGGTCTCTCTGGTGCCATGCCGCCTGCCTTAGGTTGGGCAGCGGTTACTAATGGCTTATCTGCAGAGGCTTGGCTCTTGGTGCTGATTATTTTTGTTTGGACGCCACCACACTTTTGGGCGCTCGCTCTATATCGTCGTGATGACTATGTTCAGAGTGGTTTGCCAATGTTGCCCGTGACACATGGTGAGCGCTTTACCTTGCTCAATATTTTGCTTTACACCTTAATCTTAATTGCCGCCACTTTGCTGCCTTATATTTATGGCATGAGCGGTCTAGTGTATTTAGTCTCCGCAATCGTTTTGGGTCTGATATTCCTTGCTTATGTGATTGCCTTATTTGTTTCTTATAGCGATGCGCTGGCGAAGAAGACTTTCCGATTCTCGATTACCTATTTGTCTCTGCTATTTGCGGCGCTGTTAATCGATCACTATTTCATTTGAGATGAATATGAATTTATCAAAACCTTCTATTGGTATTGCGCGCATCTTGATGTTGTCGCTCATAGGCTTGACTTTGGTGGCTTGCAGTCCTAAGCAGAGTTTCAAGAATGTCGACATCACTGGTAGCAAGGCGTTTGGTACAGACTTTAGCTTGCTTGATCCCGATGGCAAGGTAAGAACGCTGGCTGACTTTAAAGGCAAAGCAGTCGTGATGTTCTTTGGTTATACGCAGTGTCCAGACATTTGCCCTACAACGCTAACCGAGATGCAACAGGTCATGACTTTATTGGGCCCGCAGGCTGATCAGGTGCAAGTACTCTTTGTGACGGTAGATCCCGAGCGAGATAGTGCGAGCATCTTGAAGCAGTATGTGCCTGCATTTGATTCGCGTTTCTTGGGCTTGCGCCCAGCGGATGAAGCTGCTTTGGAGAAGGTCACCAAAGACTTCAAGATTTATTACAAGAAGGTGCCTGGCACAAGTCCTGGTTCATACACCATGGACCACACAGCAGGAAGTTATGCCTTCGACCCAGAGGGGCGTTTGCGCCTTTATATCAAGCATGCACAAGGTGCTGAGACCTTGGCGCAAGACTTGAAGGAACTACTAAAGTAAAAGCTGAGTAGGGAAGTTGCTTAAGCAGCTTCTGTTTGCAAGAGGCCGCGCATCTTTTTGAGGGCAGCAGTCTCAATCTGACGAACACGCTCTGCAGAAATTCCGTACTCACTGGCGAGATCATGCAATGTCTTTGTGCCATTGCCATCCGCATCCATTGCCAACCAGCGGGATTGCACGATGTTGCGGCTACGCTCATCTAGCGCCATGAGTGCTTGATCTAATTGAGGGCCATGCAGAGCATCAGTTGCCGCAGCAGCCATCATCTCAGTAGGCTCTTGACTGTTATCAGCTAACCATTGAATTGGTGCATAGGCTGACTCATCATCTGTGTCATCACCTTCTAGGGCAACATCACCACCAGCAAGACGCATTTCCATTTCTTTTACGTCAGAGCCTTTGACATCGAGCGCCTTAGCTAGGGCTTCAATCTCATTTGGCGTGAGGGCAGCCAGTGTAGGTTTGTTACTGCGCAAATTAAAGAACAACTTGCGTTGCGCTTTAGTTGTAGCGACTTTAACCAAGCGCCAATTCTTGAGAATGTATTCATGAATCTCCGCCTTAATCCAGTGGATTGCGTAAGAGACTAAGCGTGCGCCTTGGTTTGGGTCATAGCGTTTCACGGCCTTCATCAAGCCGATATTGCCTTCTTGAATGAGGTCGGCATGCGGAATGCCATAACCTAAATATTGGCGTGCAACAGACACCACCAAGCGGAGGTGTGAGAGAACCAAGGTTTTCGCAGCATCTACATTTTCAGTGCGACGAAATTCTTGCGCAAGGTGAAGTTCCTCAGCAGCGCTGAGCATAGGTACGCGATTAACGTACGAGATATAAGAGTCAAGTGTGCCAACGCCAAGGGTAGGCAGCATCGGAAAGGCAGCCGAAGCCGCAGCAGCCTGCGCTGCTGGCAGTGTTTGCCTTGCTTGCAATTGCGGTTTGTATGCTTTCTTTTGAACCATTTTTTTGTATATTTTAGGTATTAATAGGCTTCTATTTTAGCACTCTTGTCAAGAGAGTGCTAATGGTTTTTTACATCTGTAAGTCTATGATTTAATTGAATAATTCAGAAGAATATTGGGTGGCTGTGAAGGGGGCTAAATCATCAATTCCCTCACCCTTGCCTAAGGCTAAAACCGCTGGTTTTGGCCCCTCACTGAGGGTGTGAGCAAGCGCGCAGATGACCCCGCCTTTAGCAGTGCCATCCAGTTTAGTCACGATTAAGGCGGAAAGCCCTAGAGCTGCATGGAAGGCCTTTACTTGGCTTAAACCGTTTTGACCAGTGTTCCCATCTAGAACGAGCAAAGTCTGGTGAGGGGCCCCAGGAAGGGCCTTGCCGATCACTCTTTTGACCTTCTTGAGCTCTTCCATGAGATTGTCTTGGGTAGCCAGTCTTCCGGCGGTGTCAATAATGAGGATATCGCTCTTACGAGAAATCGCCGCATGAATGGCATCGTGTGCCACTGCCGCCGCATCACCACTCTCTTGCATGATGACGTCGACTTGATTGCGGCCACCCCATTCAAGAAGCTGGTTTCGTGCTGCTGCGCGGAAGGTATCACCGGCTGCTAGTAAAACGGATTTTCCTTGTGATTGAAAGAGTTTGCAGAGCTTGCCGATGGTGGTGGTCTTGCCCGCACCATTGACGCCAATTACAAGCCATACCTCAGGCATAGCCTTTTGCTCATGCACATATAAGGGATTTGGGGTCGACTCCAAAGGCTTTAAAAGGCTTGCGACCTCTTGGATTAGTAGCTGCTTCAGATCTTCTGGGCTACTAGCTTTTTCTGATTTAGCAGCTTTGCGAAGTTTGCCAATCAGTTGCTCAGTCGTAGGTAGGCCCACGTCGCTCAGAATGAGCGATTCTTCTAGGGCATCAAACCAGGCTTCATCAGTCTGATTCGATTTAAATAGGGATCCGAGGGTTTTACGTAGGCCGAACATAATCGATACAATTTAATCCTTGCATCTTATCAATTTAATTCTTGGGATAGGTGATCTTACAGATGCGCTCCACTTTATTGCATTTTTCTTTTTATTTGGTGCTCTGCTGCCAAACTGCTTGGGCGGCATCAGAGATAGGCCAAGTAAATACCCATGAGTTTCAGCTCTCCAATGGCCTTAGGTTGATTGTGCGCGAGGATCATCGCGCGCCTACGGTTGCGCACATGGTTTGGTACCGTGCTGGCTCGATGGATGAAGTCAATGGCAAGACTGGGGTGGCCCATGTGCTCGAGCACATGATGTTCAAAGGTACCGACAAAGTGAAGTCAGGTGAGTTCTCTCGCTTGGTTGCCGCAGTAGGCGGTCGAGAAAATGCGTTCACCTCCCGTGATTACACGGCCTATTTTCAGCAAGTTGAAAAGTCCAAACTGGATGAAGTCATGAAGCTGGAGGCTGATCGCATGTCCAATCTCAATTTTGATGATGCGGAGTTCCTAAAAGAAATTCAGGTGGTGATGGAAGAGCGTCGCCTGCGTACTGAAGACAATCCCAGTAGCTTGCTTAATGAATCACTCATGGCCACCGCTTACATGAGTTCTCCCTATCGTCATCCGGTAGTAGGGTGGATGAATGACTTGGTTAATATGAAAGCTACAGATGCACGTGATTGGTATCGCAGTTGGTACAAGCCGAATAACGCAACAGTCGTGATTGCGGGCGATGTTGACCCTAAAGCAATATTGCAGGCAGCAGAAAAATATTATGGAGTCGCTCCTGCAAGAGCATTGCCTGAACGTAAACCACAGATCGAGCCGCCACAAAAAGGCATTAAGCGGGTGCAAGTTAAAGCATCTGCAGATAATGCCCAATTGGCAATGGCATGGAAGGTTCCCAAGTTACAAGTGGGCAAGCTCGATGATGATGAGCCTTATGCACTTGAGCTACTGGCTGCAGTATTGGATGGTTATGACAATGCCCGCTTGAATCGCACGTTAGTAAAACAAGAGCGCGTAGTCGATGATGTGGGTGTTGGCTACGACATGATCTCTAGAGGGCCGGAATTATTTCTGATTAGTACCAGTATGGCTAAAGGCAAAACAGTGGAGCAGGCTGAGGGTAGTATTCGGAAGGCTTTAAAAGAGATTGTTGATAGGGGCATTCTGGAATCTGAGCTTAAGCGTATCAAAGTGCGCATTCTGTCGGATCAAATTTATAAGCGCGACTCGATCTTTGGCCAGGCAATGGAAATTGGTGGCACGGAGATGGCCGGATTCTCATGGCGGGATATTGATGTGATGCTAGACAAGATGCAAGCCATTACTCCTGTACAAGTTCAAGCCGTTGCAAAAAAATATTTAGTCGATGAAGGTTTGACTATTGCAGTCTTAGATCCACAGGCGCGTCAGTCTGTTGATAGTAAGCAAGGAGGCAATCGTGCCGCTAAATAAATTCATCAAGCAAGCCAGCCTTGCAATCGCACTGATGACTGGAGTCATCAGTGTTGCTCAAGCAATTTTACCGATTGAAAAGCTTGATGCCTTCAAGGGCGCGCAAGCCTATCTAGTGCAAACCAAAGCGCTACCCATGGTAGATATTGAGATCAGCATTGATGCGGGTGATCGCTATGATCCAGCAGTAAAGAGTGGTCTAGCCACAGTGGCTGGTCAGTTGATGAACTATGGCGCGAAGTCTGAGAAGGGTTTGTTGAGTGAGGCACAGATTGCCGACGAGATTGCCGACTTAGGGGCAAACCTTGGTGTTTCTGTCAGTGGTGAGCGCGCGGTTATGCGTATCCGGACTCTGAGTAGGAAAGATTTGCGTGATCGCGCCGTTCAATTGGCATCGGCCATGTTAAGTGCGCCCACTTATGATGCCAAAATCTTAGCGCGTGAGAAGCAAAGAATGACCACGGCCTTGCTAGAGTCGGAGACCAAGCCAGAGGCAGTATTAGATCGCCGTTTTAGAAAATCCGTTTATGGCGGCTACCCATTAGGTAATTCGCCAACAGTGCAAAGTATTGCCAATATCAGCTCCCTAGATCTGCAGCAATTTCATAAACAGTTTTATCGTGGTGATCGCATGATTGTCAGTATCGTAGGCGATGTGAGTAAGTCTGAGGCTGCTGAAATTGTTCAGGGTTTATTGCAGCGAGTGCCTCAGTCAGGTTCTCCCTTAGCTCAGTTGCCAGAATTCGAGCGTTCACCAGTAGAGCCTTTGAGTCAGCGTGAAATAAACATTCCGTTTGATTCACAACAAGCACATATCGCCCTAGGAATGACTGCGGTAACCCGCAGTAATCCTGATTATTTCCCTTTACTGGTTGGTAACTATGTCTTGGGCGGTGGTGGTTTTGTATCGCGCCTGATGTCAGAGGTTCGTGAAAAGCGGGGTCTAGCCTACAGCGTGTTTAGTTACTTCGCTCCTGGTAAGGATGCAGGAATTTTTCAGGCGGGTTTGCAAACAAAGAGTGATCAGGCTACTTTGGCATTGGAGGTGATGAGCTCTTCCATTGCGCAATTTATTGCTGATGGGCCCACGCAATCTGAACTCGATGCTGCCAAAGCGAATTTGATAAATGGTTACCCTTTAAGGATTGATAACAATCGCAAGTTGCTCGATAACGTGTCATCTATTGCTTGGAATAATTTGCCCCTCGATACGATGGAGGTTTGGACCAAACAAGTGGAGGCGGTGAATCTGGAGCAAGTAAAGGCGGCGTTCCAAAAATACTTAGCTATGGATCGAATGAAGATTGTGGTCTTAGGAGCTCAAAATAAATAAGCCAGCAAAGTCGGTGCCAGCAGCGAAACCAGGCAAGCGTCCAGAACCCCCTCAGAAAATTCGCATTATTGGTGGAGTTTGGCGTAGTCGTTTGTTGGGTGTACTCGATTTACCTGGCCTGCGTCCCAGCACGGATCGTGTTCGTGAGACCTTATTTAATTGGCTCGGGCAGGATCTAGTGGGTTTGAGTTGCTTAGATTTATTTGCGGGTACTGGAACCTTGGGTTTTGAGGCCGCCTCACGGCATGCTAATTCGGTAACACTATTAGAAAAAGATAAGAAGGCCCACGCAAAACTCTTGGTTAATTTTGCGGCGCTACAGTCCTCTCCTGCCCCCGGGGTAGTGCAGATCTTGCACAGGGATAGCTTGGAGTTTTTAAAGCAGCAGGCTGACCACTCTAGCAATTTGATCTTTATAGACCCACCCTTTCAGGAGGAGGGCTTATTAAATCAAGCGCTGATAGAAGCTGCTCGTGTCTGTGATGACAGTGCGGGCGGGGGGATTTATGTGGAGTTTCCCGCCAGTCGCCCCCGCGAGCAGATTGAGGCCTTGGTGCCGGATTGGCATTGTGGAAAGTACTTAGAAGCTGGGCAGGTAAAAGCTTGTCTATTTCGCTCTAAGAGGGACTAAACTCTTGCCTGTAGCTGAAAAGCCTTAGGAGCGTTATGACTGTTGCTGTATACCCCGGAACATTTGATCCCTTTACTCGTGGTCACGAGGACTTAGTTCGTCGCGCCTCAAGCATTTTTGGCGAACTCATTGTTGGTGTTGCTGATAGCCGTAGCAAGCGCCCTTTCTTTACTTTGGATGAGCGTATTGAGATCGCTAAAGAAGTTCTTGGCCACTATTCCAACGTAAAGATTGTGGGTTTTACGGGTTTATTAAAAGACTTTGCTCGCGAACATCATGCGCGCGTCATTGTGCGCGGCTTGCGCGCTGTATCTGACTTTGAGTACGAGTTTCAGATGGCTGGCATGAATCGCTATCTGTTGCCTGATGTAGAAACATTATTCCTGACGCCATCAGATCAATACCAATTTATTTCCGGCACCTTTGTTCGTGAGATTGCTTCAATGGGCGGGGATGTGAGTAAGTTCGTATTTCCATCCGTAGAAAAGTGGTTGGTCAAAAAGATCGAAGCTAATAAGAGCAAAGAGTAAGGCTGGTAGGCAAACAAGATGGCTTTAATGATTACGGACGAATGCATCAACTGCGATGTGTGTGAGCCTGAATGTCCGAATGATGCAATCTACATGGGTCTAGAGATCTATGAGATTGATCCCAATAAATGTACTGAGTGCGTGGGGCACTACGATGCGCCGCAGTGTCAGCAGGTTTGCCCAGTTGACTGCATTCCTTTGAATCCTGATGTTGCAGAGAGCAAGGATCAGTTGATGGTGAAGTATCAGTTACTAACGGCTGCTAAAAAAGCACTAGCTACTAAGTAGCGCTCTAATTCGTTTTTGAATGTAACTCCAGCATGGCCGCTTGAGTATCACCCTTCATAAATAATCCAAGAATCTGTAAGCCATTTTCCATGCTGGCATCGATCTGTTTTTGTTCTGACTGCAAAGGCCTTCTCAATACATAGTCGGCCACATCCATAGCGCGCGCACCTTCTGCAGCAAGGTCACGAGGGTGGCCAATACCTAGGCGCAAGCGCCAGTACTCAGGCGTTCCTAAGTGAGCTTGGATATCTTTGAGGCCGTTATGACCGCCTGTACCACCACCCAGCTTTATGCGCGCTGTACCAGGTTTTAGATCAAGCTCATCCTGCACAACCAGTACGTCTTTGGGCGCAATTTTGTGAAATCGGCATAGCGCTCCCACAGCCTGACCGCTGAGATTCATATAAGTGCTTGGCTTGAGCAGGAAGAGATCTTCACCTTCCCATTTGGCTTTTGCCACTTTTCCATGAAAGCGTTTCTCGGTTTCGAAGCGGGCATTTAATTGTTTGGCAAGGGCGTCCACAAACCAGAAGCCAGCATTGTGCCGATCTTCTATGTGTTCTTCGCCAGGGTTGCCCAGGCCAACAATTAATTTAGTCATGATGAGTGCTTAAGAATAAAAGTATTTCCGCAAAAAAGAAAACCCGCTTGTAAGCGGGCTTCCTCTGTCGCAAAGATAGGGCTTAAATAATTAAGCTTTATCCTTTGGGGCTTCAGCAGCAGGAGCCGCAGCAGCTGCAGGAGCAGCTTCAGTATCGGCAGATTTCACTGCTGGGATACGTGCGTTAGCTAATACTGGGTTTTCTTGCTCAACATGCAATACCAAGCTCACGCCTTTTGGCAATGCGATATCTTTAGCATGAATACCGTGACCAACTTCAATCTTATTCAGGTCCACTTCAATGAACTCTGGCAAGTCTGCTGGTAAGCAAGAAACTTCCAATTCAGTTGAGATGTGGCTGATTACAGCGCCTTGCAATTTCACTGCAGCTGAAGTGTCAGCGTTGATGAAGTGCAATGGAACGCGCATGTGAACTTTTTCAGTCGCAGAAACGCGCTGGAAGTCGATGTGCAGAACCAAAGGCTTAAATGGATGCATCTGGTAATCGCGCAACAACACTTTTTGTGCTTTGCCGCCGATTTCGAGATCAAGGATGGATGAGTGGAATGCTTCCTTGCGGAGAGCATGGAACAGTGCGTTGTGATCCAACTCAATTACAGTTGCGGCGTCTTTACCGCCGTAGATGATGCCCGGAGTTTTACCGGAGTTGCGCAGACGGCGGCTCGCACCCGTTCCCTGTACGCTTCTTTCAAAGGCTACTACTTTCATATCGAATTCCTAAATTAAGGTTAATTTCCGTTCGCGACCAAACAGAAAAGCCTTTGATTATATCTTGGGAATAGCGGTTTTTGCCTAGAAAAGGCTCAAAACTGCCAAAAATAGAGCTAGAAACGCTGTTTTTGGCTTATTCAGCGAACATCGACATCACTGAATCACCCTTGCTAATGCGGGAAAGGGTCTCAGCGAGGATGGGAGCGACGCTCAATTGGCGAATTTTGGCGACTTTCATTGCCTCTGGGGTCAGTGGAATAGTGTCAGTGACAACCAATTCATCTAATTCAGACGCGGCAATACGGGCTACGGCGCCACCGGAAAGTACGGCGTGAGTACAGTAAGCTGTAACACCCTTAGCACCACGCTCTTTAAGAGCCTCAGCGGCTTTACAGAGCGTTCCACCGGTATCGATGATGTCATCCATGATGACGCAATGGCGGCCTTCTACTTCACCGATTAAGTGCATTACTTCGGATACGTTTGCCTTAGGGCGACGTTTATCAATAATTGCCAAATCTGTGCCCAATTGCTTGGCCATCGCACGGGCGCGAACAACGCCGCCAATGTCTGGCGAAACAATAATGAGATCTTTTTGGGTCTTCTGGGCTTGGAGGTCATCCAGCAATACTGGGGATGCGTAGATGTTATCTACCGGGATATCAAAGAAGCCCTGAATTTGGTCGGCATGGAGATCCATGGTTAAAACACGCTCAACACCGGCAACCGACTGGAGCATGTTCGCAACGATTCTGGCGGAGATAGCAACCCGAGCTGAGCGCGGGCGACGGTCTTGTCTAGCGTAACCGAAGTAAGGGATCACTGCGGTTATACGGCTTGCTGATGCTCGCTTGAGGGCATCAATCATGATCATGAGCTCCATCAAACTATCGTTCGTTGGAGCGCAGGTGGATTGGATAACAACCACGTTCTTACCGCGAACGTTTTCTTGAATTTCTACTTGGATTTCACCATCAGAGAACCTACCAACAAATGCTTTTCCCATCGGGAGATTGAGCTCTTTGGCTACCGCATGGGCCAAAACCGGATTTGCATTGCCTGTGAAAAGAGTCAGTAAATCAGCGTTCATTGGGGCGGACATAGGTGATTTTGGAATTTTGGTGGGGTCGAATGGATGTCTTTTGGTCGTATCTACAGTAGTTGGCAGGGGAAGAAGGATTCGAACCTTCGCATGCTGGAATCAAAATCCAGTGCCTTAACCAGCTTGGCGATTCCCCTACAGGTCAATCTGAAGAAATCAAATTGTAAGCGGGATTTTTATTTAGCCCCCGAACAATTCGACCTATCCATCCTTTTGGAAGATTTTGCAGAAGATTTTCCAGTTTTGCGGCGTCCGCCTTAGGGTCTAAGGCGGCAAAAACGCTACTTCCGGAGCCAGACATGCAAGGCGCCGAGTTTGGCACTGCCTTGTGGATCCAATCTAATGCTTGCTTCACTTCAGGACATTTCTGCACCGCTACTGCCTGACAATCATTTGACTGATATGACCCTGGCGATGCAAGAAAGCGATCTATTGTAATCGGAGCGTGATCTCGGGTCAATTGAGGGTCTTGAAAAATCTGAGCGGTAGCAATACCTTGGTTGGGGAAGATCACCACAAAGTCTTGAGTTTCCAAGGAAATTACCTGTAATTTCTCGCCAACCCCCTCTACAAAGGCGTTTTGGCCAAAGATGAAAAATGGCACATCTGCACCTAGTTTGAGGCCAAGTTGGCAGAGCGCATCAATATCGAGATGGAGATCCCAAAGCGTATTCAGGCCAATGAGAGTGGATGCCGCATCGGAGGATCCGCCACCCAAACCCGCCCCCATCGGAATATTTTTTTCTAGGCTGATTTCTACGCCGCACTCAATCTTGCAATACTCTTTTAGAAGTTGGGCTGCACGCACAACTAAATCTTCTTCGGCAGGGACCCCTGGAATGGGGTCAATACGACGAACCTCATTTTCTGGAATGCGCTTTAAGGTGAGGACGTCACACCAATCTACCAACTGAAAAACAGATTGCAGTAGGTGGTATCCATCCTCACGTCGCCCAACAATATGTAGAAAAAGATTGAGCTTTGCGGGGCAATGTAGTTCCATTGCATTGCTCATCATTCGCACTTCACTCATTCGGAGTATCAAATACCAAGCGGATATCAATCGACCCAATATTGGAGCTACGAGTCATCGTGAGTTTTTCTAAACGCTGCGCATTGTTCCAGTTGTAATTTAAGGTCCATCCATCTTGCGTAATTTTGCTGACTTGACCCTTTGCATTTCGTTCCACACTCGCATTACTACCAGGGCGGGTTTGTCCGCGTAACCAGTCAGATAAACCGCGAGCTGGTAGTGGAAGGCCCAATGCATTTTGAATGAGGGTGTCGGCATCAATCGCTGTAGTTAATTGACCGTCGCGCTCAAGAATTGCTTCACCAGGTTTAATCGTAATCTTGGCAATTGATCCACCAACTGGATTGCGAATTTCTAAAACATCAGTGAGCGCATCTTGAGTCAGTGTGAATCCACCTGAGCCACCTTGATTTTTACTCTCGGTTAATCCTGTTACCTTCACCGCGAAACGACCATCCCATGAGCCTTTGAGGTTGGTGTCAGCTACTGACCAATCTGGCTTCAAACGCTTTAACGTTTCTTTTAGGGTGGGGTTGTTAGCATCCAATTGCTGCCCTTTACGCCACATATCTTCTGCTTCGACTGGGCGATTCATGACCCACAATACTTCGCCGATATGCGCAGCAATATCGGCCTCAGGCTTCATGCCAAATGCTTGTTGTAGTTGTTCAAGCGCTAGTGCATTTTTGCCCATACGAAAGTTCACCCAACCAAGGCTGTCTAGAATAAAACCATCTTTAGGTGAAAGTTGATGCGCTTTGCTAATGAGCTTAAATGCCTCTGGCAATTTCTCGTTGCGATCTGCTAGTGAGTAGCCCAGCGCATTCAGACTGTTTACATCGTTTGGATTCTTACGCAAAATTTCGCGTAGGGTTTTCTCCATCACATCGATGTGCCCAGATTTCTCAGCAGACATAGCGTAGGTGTAGAGAAGCCCAGGATCTTTTGGTTCTGGTTGTAATGTGGAAACGATTTCGTAGAAAGCTTTTAAGGCTTCTGATTCATCGGTGGCTTTGGCGAGTAGCGCCTGCATCTGCAGCAAGGTGTTTTCACGTTGTGCTGGCATCTGCTGCTTCAACAGGGAGATGGCAGGCTGAACCGCATCTGACCAACGTTGATTCAGAATTAAGAGGGTTACGAGTACTTCTTTGGGTTTGGTCTGCTTTGGCCCTGCCAAGCCATCCCAAGTTTGAGCGGCTTGCAGCGCAAGATCAGGCGAGCCTGCCGCAATGGCTATTTCCATAGCTCGTTGAGCTAAGCGAGGGTCGTCCAGCTGGCGCGCTAACTCTAAGTAGGTGTTGTAGGCTAAGCCAGCCTCACCACGTTGCAGGGCGATTTCGGAGGCTAGGACCTCAAATACCGCTTGACCGCTATCTAGGCTGCTGGTTTTGGCAATTGCAGAGCCGGTGGAGAGGCCGATGCCAAGTCCGGCTACGAGCAATAAGACCCTTAAAGAAGGCTTTAATGAAAATTTGGTCATGAGCACATTCTAATCCGCGAATCTACAATCCATTTATGCCAGAACTCCCAGAAGTCGAAGTGACCCGATTAGGTATTGCACCCCATCTAGAGGGGCGCAGGGTGAGCGCTGTCAAAATTATTGATGGTCGCCTGCGTTGGCCAGTGCCGAGCAATTTGAATGCCTTGCTTTCTGGTCAGAAAGTCTTGGGAATAGAGCGTCGGGGAAAATACCTTTTATTGGAGTTGGACACTGGTTATCTATTAGTGCATCTAGGTATGACGGGAACGTTGCGGGTGCTTCCTGGCTCGGACCCGCTTAAGCCACATGATCGAGTGACTTTCGAGTTTGGTAACTTGAGTTTGCGCCTGCATGATCCCCGAAAGTTTGGGGCTGTTTTATGGCACCCCAAATCTAAAGGGCCAATTGAGAGCAACGCACTCTTGCAAAAACTCGGGGTTGAGCCTTTTTCACCAGAGTTTGCAGGCGAGCTTGGTGCGTATGTTTTATACCAGCACTCACGAAAGCGCAGCGTAGCAGTAAAGCAGTTCTTATTGGCGGGGCAGGCAGTAGTGGGTGTAGGTAATATCTATTGCTCAGAAAGTTTGTTTGAGGCAGGCATTCATCCAGCAAAGGCTGCTGGAAAATTAACCCGCCCTCAATGCTCTCGGCTCGCTGCCGCAGTGAGGCTGATCTTGAAAAAAGCAATTGCTGCAGGCGGCAGTACTTTGAAAGATTTTGTGAATAGCGATGGTGACCCAGGACACTTCATGGTGCAAACCAAAGTCTACGATCGTAAAGATCAGCCTTGCAAGGTATGCAAGACGTCGATTAAGCAAATAGTGCAAGGTCAACGATCTACTTATTTTTGTCCCCAATGTCAGAAGCGTTGATTAAAAACTTTGCCACTAAGCTGATTGCTTGGCATGGCAAGGACGGACGTCAAGGCTTGCCATGGCAAAGTATTCGAGATCCCTACGCCGTCTGGATTTCTGAGGTCATGTTGCAACAAACTCAGGTAGCTACTGTTCTAGAGCGCTATCCCCGTTTCATGAAGCGCTTTCCAAGCGTTAAGAAATTAGCTGCTGCGCCATTGGATGATGTCTTGGCCGAATGGGCGGGACTTGGCTACTACACGCGTGCTCGTAATTTGCATGCTTGCGCTAAGCAGGTTATGGAAGACTTTGGGGGAAAGTTTCCCGAGGACCCGGTATTGCTTGAGCAACTCAAGGGTATTGGTAGATCTACTGCGGGTGCCATTGCAGCTTTTGCATTTCATGAGCGAGCACCTATTTTGGATGCGAACGTAAAGCGTATTTTGGCGAGACTGTTTGGTATAGAAGGCGCCATTCAAGAAAAATTGGTGAATGATGCATTGTGGTTGTTAGCGAAAACACTCCTTCCAAAAAAAGCTGCGGATATGCCGGTGTACACGCAGGCTCTAATGGATTTTGGTGCAACGTGGTGCACCTCTCGCAAGCCTGTGTGTTTGAGTGGGATAAAGAAATGCCCATTTGCAAAAGAATGCCAGGCCAATCTTAGTGATCAGGTCTTATTGCTACCTCGTAAAGTGGCTAAAGCAAAATCCCCCGAATTTAATTGCGATATGTTGTTGCTCCGGCATAGCGATTCAGTCTTGCTGCAAAGGCGTCCAGAGAAAGCCATATGGGGTGGACTTTGGTCCTTGCCTGAATCTGACTGGAGGGCAAAAGAAAAAAGCTCCAAACCTTCAGATCAGAATGCAGTTGATTTGACTATGAAGGAGCTATTGAACTCGGTGCTACCAGGGCAAAATACCTCTACGACTTTAAAGAGCTGCAAATCAATAGCGCGGGGGATGGAGGTTAAGCATGTCTTTACACATCGCCGTTTATGGATGCAGATTTGGCATGTGACATCAAGCGAAGCTGTGAAATTCTCCAGCGATGATTTGAAGTGGATTCCTTTGCGTCAGCTAGGAAAATACGGTTTACCGCAACCAATTAAATTGCTATTGCAGGGATTGAGTCTAACTCGCGATGACGGCTTAAGAAATTAATTCGGAGCGCTGCTAAATCTTTTTGCGGTAAAAAATGCGCGATGATGCGGCTCACTAGATAGACTGAGCGATGCTGTCCACCAGTGCAACCAATGGCAACGGTAAGGTAACTGCGACCATCTGCAATGTAGTGAGGCAACCATTTTTCAATAAATTGAATAATGTCATTTTCCATGCTGACTACTTCAGGAATTTTCTCTAAGAACTCGCGTACGGGCTGGTCTTTGCCTGATAAAGGGCGCAAGGCCTTGTCATAGTGCGGGTTCGGTAGGCACCGAACATCAAACACCAGATCCGCCTCGCTTGGCAAACCCTTTTTAAATCCAAAAGATTCAAAAATGACGGTCAGCCCTTGCGGTTTATCTTTGAGAAGATCCTGAATCCAGGAGCGCAGAGCATGAGCGGGAAGATTGCTGGTATCAATGCTGTGCGCCTGAGTACGCAGGGGCTCCAAGAGCTCTCGCTCTTTATCAATTGCCTCAATGAGGGTGGCAGCCTGAGTCTGCTGGGTTTTCCCAGATAGCGGATGACGCCTGCGGGTCTCAGAAAAGCGCTGGATTAACGTATTGGTATCTGCATTCAAGAAAACAACGCGCACCTGATGATTGCGTCGTAGGTTTTCTAAGATCTGGGGCAGCTCAGCAATCGACTGACCGCGACGTGCGTCGATAGCTACTGCAACGCGCTCACTCTTTTCGCTTTCTAGTGTAGTGATCAGGCTTTCTAAGAGGGTGACAGGTAGATTGTCTACACAGTCATAGCCTGCGTCCTCAAAGGCCCTCAGAGCAACCGATTTACCTGAGCCGGAAATGCCGGTAATCAGATTGATTTGCATATTAAAGCAGTCGGCCTTGTGACTTTGTAGACTCTGCCTCAGCATTCATTTGTAAGCGCTGACGCTCCATAAATTCTTTTAAGGTATCAATGCCGCGCAGTTGCAAAATAGTATTGCGTACTGCCGCCTCTACAAGAACCGCTAAGTTTCGACCTGCAGCCACTTGAATTTTGACGGTTCTAATGGGAACGCCCAATACTTCAATGTGTTGAGCTTCTAGAGGTAAGCGCTCGAATTCGCCATCATTACGACGAACCAATTGCACAATTAAGCGTAATTTCAATTTACGACGTACAGCTGTTTCACCAAAAATAGTGCGGATATCCAATAGCCCTAGCCCGCGAACCTCTAAGAGGTTGCGTAAGATCACGGGGCAGCGGCCCTCGATGTAGTCAGGTCCGAGGCGCGCAAAGTCGACAGCATCATCGGCGACTAAACCATGACCGCGAGAAATCAGCTCTAAGCCCAATTCGCTTTTGCCTAAGCCAGACTCACCCATGATGAGGACGCCTAAGCCCAAAATATCCATGAATACACCATGCATGGTGATCTGGGGGGCACCAATCTTAGTCAGGTATGTACGTAGGTGATCAATCACCTCGGCAGCCGATATTGCTGTTGTAAAGAGCGGAGTAGAGGATCTTTGGCAGAAGAGTTGTAGATCAGCATCAGCCGCTTTGCCATCAGCCACAATCACGCAGGGTGGCGTTTTGGAGATTAAGCTTGAGATCTGCTCTTGTCTTTGCTTTGGTTCAAGCTCCGCATGATAGTCAACTTCTTGCTCACCAAAAATCTGAATACGGCTTGGGTGAATGAGGTTTAAGTGGCCCACTAAATCGGAGCTGGCGGCTGCTGCCTTAACAGCTTCCGGTGGAAATGTACGATCCGCGCCTTCTAGGCCGCCAATCCAAGAGAGCTTGAGATCTGAGACATTGTCGTCAAAAATCTGCTGGGCGGTAACTCCCTCGAGGAGCAGGGTTTGAGTCGTCAAGCCGAGCCCCACGTTTGTAGCAGCTGGCATACCCTCTCTGGACTGTCTTCCGAGGCAAGCAGCTTGCGAGCATCTTGGTCGGATAGGAGTTGCGCAATCGAGGACAGAATTTCTAAATGTTGCTGGGTTGCTTTTTCTGGAACAAGTAAAAAAATCAAAATAGAAACTGCTTCACCATCAGGCGCGGCAAATTCAATCGGCTCTTTTAGTTTGACGAATGCGGCAATCGGATGCTTAAGTCCTTTTACGCGACCGTGTGGGATGGCGACCCCGGCACCTAGGGCGGTAGAGCCCAGGTCCTCGCGAGCATTTAAGAAGCCAACAATTGCTTCGGCTTCTAAGCCTGCTTGTTTGGCAAATAGCTGCCCTACGGCCGCAAATGCCTCGGCCCGATTTTTGGATGGGCTATTTAAGGCAATGCGGTCTAAGGCGAAAAGATCGGTCAGGGCATTCATGTCGGATGATTATAGGTGTCCTGACGCCCGAGATCACTCAAAATGCTTTTCGTGGTGATGATCTTGGATCTTTTCTTTGTGCTTAACTACTTGACGCTCGAGTTTATCAACCACTGCATCCATGGCGTGGTAGAGGTCGGCATTATGTGCTTCGGCAAAGAGCTCCTTGCCTTTGAGATGAATAGTGATTTCGGCCGCTTGACGAAGATCTTTTTCTTTGGCGTTATCGACAATCAAAAATGCCGAAGCATCTAAGACGTGGTCAAAGTGTTTGCGAATTTTGGCTAACCCAGCTTCAAGGTGGGAACGCATAGCTGGAGTAACTTCAACATGACGGCTATTAATTTTCAGATTCATCAGCAGCTCCTATTGATAGCAAAGCAAAATGCATGCGCAAATAATTACCCGGGGTGCGCAGCAGGCCCCTGTAATGTTGTACTTGTTTACGTGGAAATGAACTTCATGAACCTCCAGCGTATCAGCGATCTTGCTGAAAACCAAGGGGGCAGATCATTTTTATTCAATAAATATTCGAAAAACTCTGAATATTTACATGCGGAAGTTTTCGCCTAGGTAGACTCTTCTGACGGCATCATTCTCGATGATTTGATCTGGCTTGCCTTCGGCAAGCACGCTACCCTCGCTAATGATGTAGGCGTGATCACAAATCCCTAGAGTTTCTCGTACGTTATGGTCAGTGATGAGGACGCCAATTTGGCGGTCTCTCAAGAAGCGCACAATCCGCTGAATCTCTCCAACCGCAATCGGGTCAACACCGGCAAAGGGCTCATCCAGCAAAATGAACTTAGGCTGGGAGGCTAGGGCTCTAGCAATCTCAACTCGGCGGCGCTCTCCACCAGATAAGGATAGCGCTGGGTTGTCACGGAGATGGCTAATTTGGAGTTCACCCAACAGCTCATCTAAGCGGTGCGCTATTTCAGCCTTGCTTAATGGTTTACCGCCTTGAACTTGTAGCTCTAAAACAGCCTGAATATTTTCAGCTACATTAAGCTTTCTGAAAACAGAAGCTTCCTGGGGAAGATAGGATAAGCCCATACGAGCTCGTTCATGAATGGGAAGATGGGTGATGTCGGCGCCATCTAGAGTAATGCTTCCACCATCTAGTGGAACTAGACCAACAATCATGTAGAAAGAGGTTGTTTTGCCGGCACCATTTGGCCCCAACAGTCCAACCACTTCGCCGCACTTAACCTCAACTGATACGTCCCGTACTACTGTACGGGATCCATAGCGCTTCTGAAGGTGCTGAGCGCTTAAGGTTGCTGGGTTTTGAATGCTGCTGGAATCCGTGATCATTTCTCTAGTGTAGCTTTTCTTCTTGGTGAAAGGATGGCTCTAGCCAGTGGCAGGTCTTCTGCTTTAGCATTTTCAGGCGGTGAGACTTGATAACGCTGCTGCACATCGTCATAGTCAATTTTCCAGCCACGCAATTGATCCAGCATTTGCATGTTAAGAAGACGCTTCAAGCTAGCATCTCCAGTAAGGGTTAGCAGCTCAGTTTTTGCATCGTAGGTAACCGTTTGGCCACGACCCTGCATGAACTCATTTGCGGACCCTTCGCGCCTTTGTCTAAAGCTCGCAGTAGATTCGTGATTACCCTGAACATCAATGTATTCATATCCCTCGGGATCAACTTTGATATTACCCTTCTCGCCTGTAATCAAAATGCTGCCTTTGATTAAGTGTACTTCGCCATCCAGTTCATAGACTTGTTGGACATCGTTCACAGAAACTTTTTCTGCTTCCAAAATAACCGGCTTATCTTGATCGGCTTTTTCAGCGCGAGCGGTATTAATAATGCAAGCTCCCAACAGTACGGTGAAGATCGCCAGCGTACGCAATGAGATCACGGTTGCGCTCCTGGTTGAACGCGCTCGATACGACCTCTTACTTGACCAGATAAAACCATGCTTTGCTCGATGTTGTTAAATACGCCGCCATCCGTTGAGCGAATAACGGAAACGCCTTGCTCAAGCGTAATAGGTTTATCGGTCTCGATAATGTCATCATTAATGAGCACCTTGAAATAAGAGGAGCGTGCAAGCATGCGCGGTCTTGCTGGCTCGGTTGCTGTAGCAGCTTGCGGTGGGCGAAAGATTTCAGCGTTATCAAGGAGATCCAGAATTGTTAGGTCGCCATCTAAATGACCTGTATCTGACTTAACGGTAATGGGCGATTTTTCTGGTGGGAATAGGCGCATACGGGGTGTTTGAATATCGATTGAGGCGTCATCATCATAGTGAGTAACCTTCTTGCCTAGTACTCGGTATTTGGTATTGCCAGCCTCATTAAGGGCTGATAAGGCGCCATTAGTGATGGTGTAGTCAGGCTCATGAAGTCGCACACGCTCAACAGCGGATTTTTCTGCCGGAGAATTTTTCTTCACCAGCCAAAATGTGACGAGGGTCAGTGTGCCCATTAAGATCAAAGGCATGAGGCGCAATAAGGCGCGCCAGATGCTAAGTTTGATTTTTTGGGCATTCAGTTCCATTGCAAAAAGACCTTAAGCGCGCGCCTGAGCGAGTAATTCCTCGTAGCGGTTTTGCGCCTTCAAGATCAGATCGCAGACTTCGCGCACAGCTCCACTACCGCCAGATCGATTGGTGACAAAGTGAGCCACTTCTTTCACGGCATCATGTCCCTGTGCGGGACATACCTTCAAGCCTGCAGATTTCATCATTTGAAAATCTGGCCAGTCATCGCCCATGACTGCGCAATCGGATGACTTGAGTCCAAGAGTTTGCAAAATATTTTCTAATGCAGTTGCTTTATTTTCAACGCCCATATGCACATGCTGAATGCCGAGTTCTTCGCAGCGCGCTAAAACCATTTTGGAGCTACGTCCAGTAATGATGGCTGTCGGAATCCCAATTTTTTCTAAGAGCTTGATTCCTAAGCCATCCTGAATATCAAAGGCCTTCAGAGACTCTTTACCGTTCTCGCCGATAAATACTTGGCCGTTGGTGAGAACGCCATCAACATCTAGAACCAGAAGCTTGACTGCTCCAGCGCGCTCCCAGGCCTGTGGATATTGGCTCAGTGGGTTGGTGTTATGAACGTTAAAGGCGCTAGGCATGTAAGTGATTAGATAAATGAGTTATTAAAAAGTAAGTGGCTTAAATAACCTTGGCCGCAAATAAATCATGGAGGTTCAGTGCTCCAAGCAATGTGCCTTTAGGATCGGTTACCACCAAATGATTGATGCGATGTTTTTCCATCATCTCAATGGCTTCTTCTGCCAATAACTCGGGAGGAATTGTGCGCGGCGCTGAAGTAATTGCTTTTTCTAAGGTGAGGCCATCTAGGTTGGTGCTCTTCTCAAGCAAGCGGCGTAGATCGCCATCAGTAAAGATGCCGGCAACTTTATTCCCGCTATCTAAAGTAACCACCATACCCATACGCTTGGCAGTCATTTCTAGTAAAGCGTCTTGCAGGGAGGCGGAGATTGAAATCTTAGGAGTCTCATCAAAGTTGCGCATGACTTCACTGACATGCATTAATTGTTTACGACCCAAGCGACCACCGGGGTGGGAGCGTTGAAAATCTTCCGCCTGAAAGCCGCGAGCATCTAGAAGGGCAACCGCTAGGGCGTCGCCCATAGCAAGTGCTGCTGTTGTACTGGTGGTTGGCGCTAAGTTCAGTGGGCAAGCCTCTTTTTCTACGCTAGTGTCCAAGTGGGCATCTGCCAGCTTCGCCAAAGAAGAATTTGGTGCACCAGTGAGGGCAATCAGTTTTGCGCCGGTGCGTTTGACAATGGGCACGATGGTAAGTAGTTCATCGGTCTCGCCAGAATTAGAGAGCGCAACAAAGACGTCATCACGCGTCACCATCCCTAGGTCCCCATGACTGGCTTCAGCGGGATGTACAAAAAAGGCCGGCGATCCGGTAGAGGCAAAGGTGGCTGCAATCTTGCGAGCAATATGCCCCGATTTCCCAATTCCAGAAACAACGATACGGCCCTTGCAGGAGTGCAGCAGCTCTACCGCCAAAACAAGGGCGTCAGCGTTTGCGCCTTCAAGGCGATCACGCATGGTGTGCAGTGCAGCAGCCTCAATGGTGAGGGTGTCGCGCGCAAGCTTTAGGGTTCGGTCACGAGTCTTAGCTATCATGGGGTGAGTATATGCCGTCAGTCCTTCAGTTAACTCTCATCTTGCTGGCCTCCGGAGTGGCCGGGGTAGTTATTTTCCGCTATTTTGGACTACCCCCTATTTTGGGCTATCTAGCCATTGGCGTCCTAATTGGGCCGCATGCCCTTGGTTTAGCCAATGATTCCGCCACAGTGAAGTATTTAGCTGAATTTGGCGTGGTTTTCTTGATGTTCTCGATTGGCCTGGAATTCAACCTCCATAAGCTTCGGGCCATGAGAACTATTGTTTTCGGCCTGGGTGGCAGCCAGGTTATTTTGACTATGTTGTTGGCAGTCCCAGCGAGTCTGCTGATGAACTGGATTTATCCCATTTCCTGGCAGGCTGCCATTGCCCTAGGGGGTGCTTTGGCAATGTCCTCAACCGCCATCGTCACCAAACTCATTGCTGATCGCTCTGAAATTGAAACGGAGCATGGACGCAACATCATCGGTATCTTGCTGTTTCAGGATTTAGCGGTAGTTTTCCTGCTGATTTTGTTGCCCTCGCTTGGCAAAAATCCTGGAGATCTATTTTTGGCGCTGACTGCAGCATCAATCAAGATCACGGTAGCCTTGGTTCTCATTTTTGTCATTGGCCAAACCCTAATGAGTCGCTGGTTTAGTTTGGTTGCTAAGTTGCGCTCCCAAGAGTTATTCATGCTCAATCTACTGCTCATTGTGTTGGGTATGGCGGGGCTGACCGAACACTTTGGCTTATCGCTAGCGCTCGGCGCTTTTTTGGCGGGCATGTTGATTGCTGAGACGCCTTACCGGCACCAAGTGGAAGAAGATGTGAAGCCATTTAGAGATGTGCTCTTAGGTCTCTTCTTTATTACTGTAGGCATGCTATTAGATTTCGAAGTGATCTATCAGCAGTGGATGTTGGTCTTACTCTTATTGATTGGCCCACTGATTTTCAAGTTTGGTTTGATTGCTTTGCTATCGCGCGCTTTTGGTTCTAGTCCGGGCATCTCTATTCGGACGGGCTTATGTTTGGCACAGGCCGGTGAATTCGGTTTCGTTTTATTAAATCAAATTGATGGCTTAGATTTAATCGACCCCGCTTTAAGTCAAGCGGTATTAGCGGCAATGTTGCTATCGATGTTTGGCGCACCATTCCTCATTCAGTACAGCGATCGTATTGCGATGCGCTTTTCGAGTAATGAGTGGTTGCTGCAATCGCTTGCCCTCACTCGCGTTGCGGCGAAAAGTGTGCGTACAGAAAACCATGTGGTGATTTGCGGATTTGGCCGCTCAGGGCAAAGCTTAGCCCGTATGCTTGACCAAGAAAAAATTCCTTACATTGCTTTAGATATGGACCCCGATCGGGTTAAAGAAGCTGCGGCCGCGGGTGACAATGTGGTTTATGGCGATGCAAGCCGAGAAAATTACTTGGTTGCCGCCGGCTTATCGAGAGCAAAGGCAGTAGTGATTACTTACGCAGATACACCGGCAACATTAAAAGTGCTGCATCAAGTTGAGCATTTACGGCCTGGCATGACAGTGCTGGTGCGCACTAAAGATGATGCGGATTTAGCGAAGCTACAAGCCGCTGGAGCCACTGAGGTAGTGCCAGAATTAATTGAAGGTAGCTTGATGATGGCCTCGCATGTCTTACTCATGATGGGCGTACCCATGCGTAAGGTGGTGCGGCGTATTACAACTGCACGCGAGGCTCGCTACAGTCTCTTACGTGGTTACTTCCGTGGTGTTGCCGATGAGGTTGACTCCAAGGAATCATGGCGCTTGCACTCGGTCACTTTGCTACCTGAGTCAGCCAGTATTGGGCAGACTCTCGAAGAGTTGCATCTTGAAAATGAAGGTGTGAGCGTGCAAGCAGTTAGACGAAAAGTCGGCGGGGCTGACTATGTCAAATTAGATCTCACCCCAGACTTGCGTTTACAAGCCAACGACATCCTGGTGCTCTCAGGCAATTCAGAAGCGACTGATTTAGCCGAATCTAAATTGCTCGGATGATGTAATCCAACAGGTTTGGTTTGATTTACCTTTTCTTTTTGGCGGGAGCTGGTTTGCGAACTAACAGTGGCGCTAAGTAGTGACCGGTGAAGCTAGCCTCATTCTTCGCAACCTCTTCAGGTGTACCAGTAGCAATAATCTGCCCGCCACCAGCGCCACCCTTAGGTCCCAAGTCAATAATCCAATCGGCAGTCTTAATCACATCTAAGTTGTGCTCAATGATGACGATCGTATTGCCTTGCTTCTTTAGGGTTTGAAGAACCGTTAGCAGTAGCTGAATGTCATGAAAATGCAAGCCCGTAGTTGGCTCATCCAAGATGTAGAGGGTTCTCCCGGTGTCACGTTTAGAAAGTTCTAGCGAGAGTTTGACGCGTTGTGCCTCACCGCCGGATAAGGTCGTGGCGCTTTGACCTAGCTTCACATAACCCAGACCAACATCCAACAAGGTTTTGAGTTTGCGCTTAACAATCGGAACTGCCTCAAAGAACTCATGGGCTTGTTCGATAGTCATCGAAAGAACTTCATGAATATTCTTACCTTTATAGCGAATATCTAAAGTTTCACGGTTGTAGCGTTTACCGTGACAGACATCGCAGGGCACATACACATCCGGCAAGAAGTGCATCTCGACTTTAATAACGCCATCGCCTTCGCAGGCATCACAACGACCACCTTTGACGTTAAAAGAAAAACGTCCAGCCTCATAGCCGCGCTCGCGTGAAGCAGGTACGCCGCAGAATAATTCTCTGATTGGTGTAAATAGTCCGGTGTAGGTAGCTGGATTAGAGCGTGGTGTTCTACCAATCGGGGATTGGTCTACGCTAATCACTTTGTCAAAGTTCTCAAGACCCTTGATTGCATCATGCGCCGCTGGTTCGGCATTTGAGCCATAGATATGCTGCGCAACTGCGTGGTGCAGGGTGTCGTTAATCAGCGTTGATTTTCCGGAACCAGAAACACCGGTGACACAGGTTAATAAGCCTACTGGAATCTTTGCGTGAACAGATTGAAGATTATTGCCACGTGCCCCAATAATTTCTAGGAACTTATCATTAACTGGGATGCGTTTTTCTGGAACGGCGATCCATTCGCGACCAGATAGATAGGCGCCCGTCAAAGATTTTGGATTAGCTTCCACCTCTTCAGGGGTGCCTTCAGCCACGACTTCGCCACCATGCACACCCGCACCAGGACCAATGTCGATGACGTAGTCGGAAGCGCGAATCATGTCTTCGTCGTGCTCAACTACTAGAACGCTATTGCCTAGGTCACGTAAATGCTTCAGTGTGCCGATGAGGCGATCGTTATCACGTTGATGTAAACCAATGGATGGTTCGTCTAATACATACATAACGCCGGTCAGGCCTGAGCCAATCTGAGAGGCCAAGCGAATCCGTTGCGCTTCTCCGCCAGAGAGGGTGTCTGCACTACGCTCTAGTGAGAGGTAATCCAAGCCCACATCATTGAGGAAGCGTAGGCGTGAGCCAATCTCTTTCACAATCTTGTCGGCAATTTCTCGTTTGGCACCTTTCAGTTCTAGTGCTTCAAAATACTCTTTAGCTTCTTTTAAAGGTAGAGCGCTGATTTCATAAATAGCGCGGGATTGCTTGCCATCGCCGACCTTAACAAAGCGTGCTTCTTTCCGTAAGCGGCTGCCACTACATGCTGGGCAGGTTTGTACATTTTGATAGCGTGATAATTCTTCTCGAACTGTTGCCGAGTCAGTTTCACGATAGCGACGCTCAAAGTTAGCAACGATTCCTTCAAAGGCGTGTTCGCGAACACTATTCTTGCCACGCTCATTGATGTATTCAAAAGGAATGGTCACATCACTAGAGCCCAGCAAAACGAGATCTTGCTGTTTCTTATTTAAGGTTTCGAAGGGCTTCTCGACATCAAAGCCACCATGCTTTGCAAGCGTCTGCAAAAGTTTGAAGTAAAACTGATTGCGACGATCCCAGCCTTTGATGGCGCCAGAGGCCAGCGATAAGTCTGGGTGAGCAACAATTCGCTTTGGATCAAAGAAAGACTGATGACCCAAGCCGTCGCAAGATGGACATGCACCCATTGGGTTATTAAAGGAGAAGAGACGCGGCTCAAGCTCTTGCAAGGAGTAGGAGCAGATAGGGCAAGCAAATTTGCTGGAGAAAATCATCTCCTTGCCGGTATCCATATTCACAATCATGGCTTTGCCATCAGCAAGACGTAGGGCGGTTTCAAAAGATTCTGCCAATCGTTGCTGAATATCGGGCCGTACTTTAATGCGATCTACGACCACCTCAATAGAGTGCTTATCATTCTTCTTCAGTGCTGGCAGTTGATCTACTTCAAAGATCTCTGCTTTAGCAGTATTGGTGGTGCCGCCACCAGAGCGCACACGAAAGCGTACAAAACCTTGCGCCTGAAGATCTTGGAATAAATCGACGAATTCACCTTTGCGCTCGCTTACTACTGGAGCCAAAATCATGAGCTTCGTATCTTCAGGCATTGCCAAAACGGTATCCACCATTTGAGAAACACTTTGTGCCTCTAACGGTAGATCATGGTCTGGGCAATGTGGGGTTCCAGCGCGGGCAAATAATAAACGCAGGTAATCATGAATTTCTGTAACCGTGCCTACTGTTGAGCGAGGGTTGTGGCTAGTCGCTTTTTGCTCAATCGAGATTGCAGGGGAGAGGCCTTCGATCGTATCAACATCCGGCTTTTCCATTAATTGTAAAAACTGGCGGGCATAGGCGGATAGGGACTCTACGTAGCGACGTTGACCTTCAGCGTACAGGGTGTCAAAAGCCAATGAGCTTTTGCCTGAGCCAGATAGGCCAGTCAAAACGACTAATTTCTCTCTAGGGATGTCTAGATTGATGTTTTTTAGGTTGTGCGTACGTGCACCGCGGATTTTAATTTCGTTATTCATGATTTTTTAGCGTAACTTGTTAATATAGCCCTTTCCCATGAATCCTTCCGAACTTCGATCTACTCTGGCCTTAGCAGGCATCTTTGGCCTCCGTATGCTGGGCCTATTTCTGCTTTTGCCGGTTTTTAGCATTCATGCAAGGGGTTTGCCTGGTGGTGAACATGCCCTGTGGGTTGGCTTAACACTCGGAATCTTCAATATTGTCCAGGCCTGTTTCTATATCCCTTTAGGCCGCCTTTCTGACCGAATCGGTCGAAAACCAGTGGTTTTATGGGGACTTTCTTTATTTGTAGCGGGCGCCCTCATTTGCGCTGCTCAAGATGACTTGCTCTGGATTGCTATTGGTCGCGGGGTAATGGGCGCCGGTGCGGTTTCAGCAGCGATCTCTGCCTGGGTTGCTGATTTAACGCGCGAGCAGGTTCGTACTCGAGCGATGGCTTTGGTGGGAGGCAGCATTGCCCTTTCATTTGCTTTGTCGCTCGTGATTGCGGCGCCAATTTATCGCTTGATTAGTTTGAGTGGCATTTTTATGGTGCTGGCAGTACTGGGTGTTGGTGCAATGTTTGTTGCTTACTACGTTCTACCCAGCACTAAGCCTGAGGCTAAGGCGCAACAAGCGAGTTTGAAAGACGTTTTTCTTCGCCCAGAGCTAATGCGTCTGAATGCGGGTGTGTTTGTGTTGCATGCAACGCAAGTTGCGATGTTCTTGGTGGTGCCCCGTTTGTTGGTGCAGGCAGGCCTACCTTTGGCATCCCATTGGCAGATTTATCTTCCGGTGGTGCTACTCTCTTTTTTCTTGATGGCGCCGATTTTGATTTTTGGTGAAAAGAAGCAACAGCTGCGAACCATCTTATTGGTGGCGATTGTGCTGCTCTTGATTGCAGAAATTTTGTTCACCAATACCGCTTCGGTTACATCTATCGCAATTGCCTTATTGATTTACTTTGTAGGCTTTAACCTGCTTGAGGCCTTACAACCATCCTTGGTCTCTCGTTTCGCTAAAGAGTCGAAGGGCACGGCGCTAGGGGTTTACAACACCACCCAGTCAATAGGCCTCTTTACAGGGGCTGTCATTGGGGGTTATTTAATGGATAGCCATGGCGATTTATCGGTCTTTATGATGGGCGCAGCGCTGCTTTTATGCTGGCTTATAATTGCTTGGTCGATGGGCGAAATGCCAACGAGAGTCACAGCATCAAAGGATGTAGCGCCAAAGACATAGCCGTAGCTTCATTGGTTTAATTAAAGTGAGTAGTTTATTTTTAGCAGTAATAACAGCAGTATTTTTCTTCGGGAGACAACATGGCTTCGGTAAATAAAGTCATCATCGTAGGTAACGTAGGGCGTGACCCAGAGACACGTTACATGCCAAGCGGCGACGCCGTAACTAATATTTCAGTAGCGACATCAGATCGCTACAAAGATAAGCAGTCTGGCGAAATGAAAGAAACCACAGAATGGCACCGCGTTGCATTCTTTGGAAAGCTTGCAGAGATCGCTGGTCAATATCTCAAAAAAGGTTCACAGGTTTATGTAGAAGGTCGTTTACGTACACGTAAATGGACCGATGCTAGCGGCCAAGAAAAATATTCCACTGAGATCGTTGCGGAAACAATGCAAATGCTCGGTGGCAAGCCAGTAGGCGGCAGTGGTGATGGTGGCGAAAGCTATAGCCGCTCAAAGCCGGCTGAGCAGTCTGCACCCGCATCTTCAAGCGCTGCATCCCTCGGTGCAATGGATGACGATATTCCGTTTTAATTGAGGTGATAGCAGTCATTTGACTGCGTTGTGATCAACCCCAGCGAGCGCTGCTTTCTGGGGTTTTCTTTTTGCTATAGGTGCGGACCAAGACTTGATTTTCTCTATTCACCTTAAAATGAGTCTATGAATCTCCCAGGGATAATGAAATCTCCACTTTTGGCTTGTGCAGCTATTTGTATTGTTGCTCTGCCTCAATCATCTCTAGCAGCCCCATTTTTCTTTCCAGATATGAACCCCTCGTTTATTAAAGGGGAGCCTCCGGATTGGCTGCATGATGGTCGAGGCAATGATGGGTATCTCACGATTAGCTCTGAAGTGATTCCCGTGAGCAGCTGTACGCAAATGGCTAGTCGCAGTTTTTGGGGGTCTGATAAAACACAATTGGTGTTATCGGTTGTGACGCAGGGCTTTAAAGGTAAGCTCGATAAGCTAGAAATTCCCATTGCTACTTTTGATGGCAGAGAGGGTGGCTCCGAGTGCGCCTCACTGAGTACCACTCCATTATCAATAGTTCCAATGACGGTGCTAGGAACCTATTCCATATTTAATCCAGGAGCGCTCTCCTTGGTTCTCAATGTCAGAAGTTCGAGTGACTCTAATCAGGATTTTGTTGGGTCCGCTAAATTATTGTTGGGGGCCGCTGCAATTGTGGCAACTGGCGGATCGGCAGCAGCTATTGGCGGGATTTCAGCAACAGTTGGAAATTCAGTGGTAGGCGAGACTCAAAAGAAAGCCAACAGCCTGTTGCAGGCAATGGTTGATGCCAAGGCACCAGTGACTTTTAGCTGGCCAGAATTGCGCAAAGGAATTCAGGCGGTTGAAATCTCAGTCTACAAGGCTGATCAAAGTGTTGGCAGCCTGACTGACAAACAAATTCTGCAATTACAAAAAGATCCTAAAGCGGAAAAACAACTTCTATTTACTGTGAGGCTGGGTTTTCAATTTTTCCGTAGCGTGTTTTATCCGACGATTTCCCATATTGAAGGATTGGCGAGCAGGGAAAATCTTTCCTCGGAATATATTTTAAATTTCCAGATGCCTAGCTCCAGCCAAAATTTTATGCAGATCTTAAATAGCTCTGCCCCTAGCTTGCTACAGCGTATTTCAAAAGCAGAGGGCTCTGAGTTGGCAAAAGCTTGTTCCTCTGGCTTCACAAAATTAAAAGCTGTAGGGCTTGATGATGTCGACAGCGCTATCGTGATGAAATCATTTATCGATGAAGCAAAGGGCGATGTTGATTGGTATGCAAATCCAGCCCTGGTAAAAAGCTGTTTTTCTCAAGTACCCAGCATTCAAAAAAATCTTGAGCTAATCTATGGTCCCAGCATGGCACCCTCAAAACAGGTGCTGGAGCCTTAATTATTGTCTAGCGTGGCGCGTATTGTCTGGCCAGGGTGCATTGTGATCGGTCCGGAATGGATTGATATCTAGGCCGCCGCGTCGGGTGTAGCGAGCGTAGACAGAAAGCTTCTCTGGCTTGCACTGACGTTTGATATCAGTGAAGATGGTTTCAACGCAATGCTCATGAAACTCACCTTTTTGCCTGAATCCGATAAGGTAACGGAGTAAACCTTCTTCCAGAATTGGGCGACCTTGATAGCGAATCTGCACGCTGGCCCAATCTGGTTGACCAGTTACCGGGCAATTTGATTTGAGTAAATGGGAAACTAAGCATTGCTCGATTGGCCCAAAAGATTCATTTACTTCTAGCAAGGTAGGATCAGCAGATAAATGTGGATCAATCTCGATATCGAGGCGATCCATCAGAACGCCACTCATCTCCTGCATTCCCTTTTTTGCAACTGCTTCGGTTGGATTAATACGGGTAGCGATCTTGCTGCCAGCTACTGCTGATAAATCGGCAATTAATCTTTCGCGCACCTCGGCCTCGTCTTCAAAGCGGGCGCTATTTAGACTATTCAGGTACAGCTTGAATGACTTTGATTCAATCATGTTGGGCGAGTCTGCTGGAATCTGAAACTCCGCCAAAGCAATCTGGGGCTTCCCTTTTTTATTGAGCCAGCCTAGCTCAAAGGCGTTCCAAATATCAACACCTACAAAAGGTAATGCTTGATTGGGTTCGATGTCTAGCTTAAGGCGATTCTCAGAACGCGGAATAGGAAAGAGCAGACTCGGATCATATTGATCAGGATATTGTGTTGCCTGGCCAAGTGGAATTGTAGACATTAGCTTTTAGGTTTATTGGAAACGCCAGATACAACATGACCAGTGGGCGCTACTGATGCAGCAGATTGGCAGTGACCCGTTTGGTCATCAAAGAAAAAGTCTGGTTCAAATTCGCGGAGGAATTCACTCTTGGAAAGTCCGCCGAGGAACATCGCTTCATCGACATCAATACCCCACGCCATCAACGTGCGAATGGCCCGCTCATGCGCGGGTGCAGAGCGAGCGGTAACTAAGGCGGTACGAATGCGCATACCTTTTTCACTAGTGCTACGTTGCAAGCGATGTAGTGCTTCTAGCAAAGGCTTGAATGGACCTGGCGGTAAAGGGATCGCAGCTTTCTTGCTTTCATGATCCACAAAAGCTACTAAGCCTTCGCTCTGAAATACTTGCTCTGCTTCATCGGAGAAAAGAACAGCATCTCCGTCAAATGCGATGCGGATTTCATTGGGGTGAGACTCTGCAGTTTTGCTTGACTCTGGATAAACGCGCGCTGCAGGAAAGCCTGCATCAATCGTAGCGCGCACATCATCTTCATTGGCCGAGAGAAACAAGTTGGCATGCAAGGAGCGCAGGTAATGATAGGGTGGACGTCCGCGTGTGAAGACCCCACGCTCAAGATGTAGGCCATGATGTTCGGCTGAGCGGAATACGCGTAAGCCGCTAACTGGGTCATTGCGGGAGAGAATTACCACTTCAACGCGTTGTTCACCTTCTTCATTAAAGGCAAGTAATTTCTTTACCAGTGGAAATGCAACGCCTGTCTGAGCTGCCTTGGAGAGGCGCTCTAATTGCAGTTTCATATAAGCGCTGTCATCGGTGGATTCAAAGATGCGATTCTCTTCTTCGAAATCAAACAGTGCGCGCGATGAAATCGCAACGACGAGTTTTCCGGTGAGTGTGTATGACATTTAGGAATTACATCTCATTTAAGGAAAAGGCGATAAGCCGGATTATCGGTTTCATTCCAGTGTGGATATCCAAGTGAGGCCAAGAAGCTTTGGAATTTCTTCTGCTCATTCTTGGGAACCTGAAGGCCTACCAAGATGCGACCGTAGTCTGCGCCGTGATTGCGGTAATGGAAAAGACTGATATTCCAATTGGGCGCCATGCTGGTAAGGAATTTCATCAGTGCGCCTGGACGCTCTGGAAATTCAAAGCGGTAGAGCAGCTCATCTTGAGCAAGACTAGAGCGGCCGCCCACCATATGACGCAGGTGGGATTTTGCTAGCTCATCATGGGTGAGATCAATCGTTGCAAATTTTGCTTTACGAAAATGTTTTGCAATGGTGGCGCTACCGGTCGCCTTCTGTGTGCCGATCCCCACAAAAATATGGGCTTCACTTTGGTCGGCGATGCGATAGTTGAATTCAGTGACATTGCGATTGCCGAGCAATTCGCAGAAACGCTTAAATGAACCGCGCTCCTCGGGGATGGTGACGGCAAAAACAGCTTCGCGGAATTCACCAACATCAGCACGCTCAGCCACAAAGCGCAGGCGACTGAAATTCATATTGGCGCCACAAGCAATCGCTACTAGCGTCTTCTTTTTCAGGCGATGCATTTCTACATACTTCTTCATGCCGGCAATAGCTAGGGCGCCAGCCGGCTCCAAAATGCTGCGGGTATCTGTAAAGACATCATTGATGGCGGCACAGATTTCATCGGTATCAACAGTAACAATGTCATCGACGACGCGTTTACAAATACGGAAAGTTTCTTTGCCAACCAGCTTGACTGCAGTGCCATCCGAGAAGAGTCCTACATCTTTCATCTCAATGCGTTTGTTGGCTTCGAGCGAACGTCTCATTGCATCTGAGTCTACTGACTGAACACCAATCACTTTGGTCTTGGGGCTAACTGCTTTGACGTATTCGCCAATGCCTGCAATGAGACCACCACCACCGATGGCGACAAAAATTGCATCGATTGGCTCTTGGTATTGCTGAAAGATTTCTTGGGCAATCGTGCCTTGTCCAGCAATGACATCGGGGTCATCAAAAGGGTGAACAAAGGTTAAACCACGTTTCTTTTCTAAAACTTCTGAGTATTTGAAGGCATCGCTATAGGATTCGCCATGCAATATCACCTCGACCCAGGAGCCACCACGCGCCTTGACTGCATCAATTTTGACGCTGGGGGTCGTAAGGGGCATCACGATGACGGCTTTACACTTCATTTTGGCTGCTGCTAGGGCTACGCCTTGGGCATGATTGCCTGCTGAAGCTGCAATAACCCCCCGTTTTAGGGCTTCTGGGGGTAAATGGGCCATTTTGTTATAGGCGCCACGCAGTTTGAAGGAAAAAACCGGCTGGTTATCCTCCCTTTTGAGTAAAACTTGGTTGCCTAAGCGCTTTGTGAGTTCGGGGGCTACTTGGAGCTCTGTTTCCCTAGCCACATCGTAGACTCGGGCCGATAAAATTTTCTTTAAATAGTTCGTTGCCATGCGATGAGCGTACCATGAATGGCCTCTAAGCCCTTAGATTTGCAAGGGTTTATCGCCTTAGGTCAACATCTTTCTTGGTTTCCTGCCAATATCAAGATCCCTCAATTAAAATGCATATTTACCAAATATGACGCTATGAACGCTCCATTAGCTTTGAATCAGTTGTTGAATGCCGAAGCGGGCTCACCCCGCCTCCGCGAAATCCCCTACAACTACACCTCCTTTTCCGATCGTGAAATCGTTATTCGCTTATTGGGCGAGGAGTCATGGCGCGTTCTGAATGATTTGCGTGGGGTTCGCCGCACTGGTCGCTCGGCACGTATGTTGTTCGAAGTCTTGGGTGATATTTGGGTGGTTCAACGCAACCCCTTCTTGCAAGATGACTTGCTGGATAACGCCAATCGCCGTCAATTATTAATTGATGCTTTATGGCATCGTCTGGGCGAAGTAAAGAAAAGATCTAGCGGCGAATCTGCTGAGCAGGTGCAGGTTTTATTAAAAGCTGCGCATCAAGCAGTTGAAAGTTTTGAGCGGGGATTTAAAGAGGTTACAGAGATTCGTAAGCGCGCTCGTAAAGAGCTTGGCCGCATTACCGCTTCTGACAATATTTGTTTTGATGGCGTCTCACGTGCAGCGCATGTCACTGATGCAACTGACTGGCGTGTTGAGTTTCCACTGGTAGTACTCAAGCCGGATTACGAATCTGAAATCCCTGGCTTGGTGAAGGCTTGTGTTGAATTGGGCTTAACCATTATTCCGCGTGGAGGTGGCACTGGTTACACCGGGGGTGCGATTCCTCTCTACGCTATGTCTGCAGTGATTAATACTGAAAAGCTTGAGCAAATTGATGCTGTCAAGCTCAAGCACTTGCCTGGTGTAGATCATGAAGTGGCTACGATTTTTACTGGTGCTGGTGTTGTAACGCGCAGAGTTTCAGATGCTGCAGAGCGTTCTGGGCTGGTGTTTGCAGTCGATCCGACTTCGGCAGATGCGAGTTGTATTGGCGGCAACATCGCCATGAACGCGGGCGGCAAGAAGGCAGTCTTATGGGGTACTGCACTCGATAACTTAGCTAGCTGGCGCATGGTGGATCCAGAAGGTAATTGGCTTAATGTCGAGCGCCTTGAGCACAATCTGGGAAAAATTCACGTTGCTGAAACAGTACGCTTTCAACTGACCTGGTCTGATGGTTCTAGTGAGCCAGGTGAACGCATTCTCAAAACAGAAACCTTAGAAGTAGAAGGCAAGCGCTTCCGTAAAGAGGGTCTAGGTAAGGATGTGACTGATAAGTTTTTATCAGGCTTACCTGGCGTTCAAAAAGAAGGTTGCGACGGATTAATTACGAGTGCCACTTGGATTTTGCATCGCATGCCTAAATTCATGCGTACTGTTTGCTTGGAGTTTTTTGGCCAAGCGCAAGAAGCGATTCCAAGCATTGTCGAAATCAAAGCTTACTTAGACGGCTTGAGTAAGGATGGCGGACCAATCTTGGCTGGTTTAGAACATTTGGATGATCGCTATTTGAGAGCAGTGGGTTATTCCACGAAGTCCAAACGAAATGCTTTGCCCAAGATGGTATTGATTGGTGATATCGCTGGTGATGACGAAGAGGCTGTTGCGGCTGCGACCAGTGAAGTCGTGCGCATGGCCAACAATCGTGTTGGAGAAGGTTTTGTAGCGGTTAGCGCTGAAGCACGTAAGAAGTTTTGGTTGGATCGTGCGCGCACCGCTGCGATTGCTCGACATACCAATGCTTTTAAGATTAACGAGGATGTGGTCATTCCATTGCCACGCATGGGTGAGTACACCAATGGTATTGAGCGTATCAATATCGAACTCTCTCTTAAAAACAAATTACAAGTTTTAGATGGTCTCGAAGCATTTTTGACAAAGAGCGCCTTGCCGCTTGGCAAGGACGATGAAGATTTTGAGATCCCGAGTGCTGAAATTTTAGGTGATCGTGTCCAGCAGGCGCTAGAGCTTATTGCTAAAGTACGGGCGCGTTGGTCGGATTGGCTTACGCAGATGGATACGTATTTCCCGGATCTGCAGAACTATAGTTTGCGCGCCTCATGGAAGACTGAAGTTCGCGCTGAGCTCAGAATCATTTTTGGAGGCTTAGCATTTGAGCCCATTCTGAATGAGCTAGAAGTCATTCATAAAAATATTTTGCGTAAGCGTGTGTTTGTGGCGCTGCATATGCATGCTGGTGACGGTAATGTGCACACTAATATTCCGGTGAATTCAGACGACTACGAGATGCTGCAAGATGCGCATCGCGCCGTCGATCGGATTATGAAGCTAGCCCGCTCATTGGATGGCGTGATTTCTGGTGAGCATGGGATTGGTATTACGAAGCTTGAATACTTAACTGAGGAAGAGCTCAAAGATTTCCGCGCCTATAAGAAGCGCGTCGATCCTGAGGGTCGCTTCAACAAAGGCAAGTTGATGCCGCATGCCGACCTCAGTATTGCCTACACTCCGAGTTTTGGTTTGATGGGGCATGAGTCCATCATCATGCAGCAAAGTGATATTGGTGCGATTGCCGATAGCGTGAAAGATTGTTTGCGTTGCGGTAAGTGCAAACCAGTTTGCTCTACACATGTTCCGCGCGCTAATTTGCTTTATAGCCCGCGTGACAAAATTTTGGCAACATCTTTGTTGATCGAGGCCTTCTTATATGAAGAGCAAACGCGTCGTGGCGTATCGATTCGTCATTGGGAAATGTTTGATGACGTTGCAGCGCATTGCACTGTATGCCATAAGTGTTTGACACCATGCCCGGTCAAAATTGACTTCGGTGATGTGACCATGAATATGCGTAACTTGTTACGCAAGATGGGTCAACAGCGTTTCAATCCAGGAACGGCAGCATCTATGCTCTTCTTGAATGCTACTGATCCAGACACCATCAAGATGGTTCGTAAGACCATGATTGGTTGGGGTTACAAGCTTCAACGTTTGGGCAATGATGTTTTCCGTAAGTTGGCACGTAAGCAAACTGCGCATCCGCCTGCGACGGTCACCAAGCCGACCATAAAAGAACAAGTCATTTTCTTTGTTAATAAGAAGATGCCTGGCAATTTGCCGAAGAAAACTGCTCGCGCCCTCTTAGATATCGAGGATGCGAATTATGTTCCGATTATTCGGGATCCAAAAACCACTTCCGCCGATACGGAGTCCGTATTTTATTTCCCAGGGTGTGGCTCAGAGCGCTTGTTCTCTCAAGTTGGATTGGCTACCCAAGCCATGTTGTGGAATGTTGGCGTGCAAACTGTATTGCCTCCGGGTTACCTATGTTGTGGCTACCCACAGCGCGGTAATGGTGACTTCGATAAAGCCGAGAAGATGATTACGGACAATCGTGTCCTTTTCCATCGTGTTGCTAATACTCTGAATTACTTAGATATCAAAACGGTTGTGGTTTCATGCGGTACTTGCTATGACCAGTTGGCAGGTTATCAGTTTGAACAGATCTTCCCAGGTTGCCGCATTATTGATATACATGAGTACTTGCTTGAAAAAGGGGTCAAACTTTCAAACGTGACTGGTGTGAAGTATATGTATCACGACCCATGCCACTCCCCAATGAAGTTGCAGGATCCATTGAAGACGGTGAATGAGTTAATTCAGTTGGAGGATGGCAAAGCTATTCAGAAGAATGATCGCTGCTGTGGTGAGTCTGGAACACTTGCTGTGACACGTCCTGATATTTCAACTCAGGTACGCTTCCGCAAGCAGATTGAAATGGAGAAGGGCGCGAATGAATTGCGCAAGGACGATTTCACTGGTGATGTCAAAGTACTAACGAGTTGCCCATCTTGCCTGCAAGGCCTTACCCGTTTTGATGCAGATAGTGATACGACTGCCGATTACATTGTGGTCGAAATGGCGCAAAAATTATTAGGCCCTGATTGGATGCAAGATTATGTTGCCAAGGCAAACCAAGGTGGTATCGAGAGGGTATTGGTTTAATGATTCCAACTAATGTTGTAGTGCATCAGCAGTCAAAAGTTCTAGAGCTCAGTTATGAGAATGGCAATACCTATCGCCTCCCTTTTGAGTTCTTAAGGGTAGTATCCCCTTCAGCTGAGGTGCAGGGTCATGGCCCCGGACAGGAAACTTTGCAAACTGGTAAACGCGATGTTCTCATCGCCAATATTGAGCCGGTAGGTCACTACGCTCTGAAGCCTTCCTTTTCTGATGGGCATGATTCCGGTTTATATACCTGGGATTTCTTGCAATTCTTATGTGAGAACCATGAGACCCTGTGGAAAGAGCATTTGGATAAATTAGCCGCTGCCGGTTTAGATCGCGATGCTCCCATGAGTGTGGCTGGCGGTAAATCTTGCGGTAGTCATTAATCGTTATTTCAGTAAAGCAAAGAAGATATGAGTAAGACCCATTTTGGATACCAAAGCGTTGATGAAGCCGAAAAGGCTGGCAAGGTAGCCGAGGTATTTCACTCTGTGGCTAGCAAATACGATGTGATGAATGACTTAATGTCATTCGGCCTTCATCGTTTGTGGAAGAAGGTCACTATTGCTCGTGCTCAAGTGCGCCCTGGTCAAAAAGTATTGGACATTGCTGGTGGCACTGGTGACTTAGCTGCCGCCTTTGCGCGCGCAGCTGGGTGGGGCCATAACACTGAGGCCCAAGTGTGGTTGAGCGATATTAATGCTTCAATGCTAGGTGTTGGGCGCGATCGTCTTTTGGATAAAGGTCTGGCTTTACCCTGCGTTCAGTTTGATGCTGAAAAAATTCCTTTTCCCGAGAATCATTTTGACGTGGTGACGGTTGCATTTGGTTTACGCAATATGACCCATAAAGATGTTGCTTTGGCGGAGATGCTGCGTGTCATTAAGCCGGGCGGTCGCGTTCTAGTGCTAGAGTTTTCAAAGCCAGATGCTTTTCTGCAGCCGGTCTATGACACATACTCCTTCAAGGTGTTGCCATGGTTGGGCGAAAAAATTGCTCAAGATTCTGAAAGCTACCGCTATTTAGCGGAATCTATTCGTATGCATCCCGATGCACAGGCGCTCAAGGAAATCATGTTGGGAGTCGGTTTTGATGAGGTAGATACCCATAGAATGACTGGGGGTATCGTTGCGCTGCATATTGGTATTAAATACTAGTGAATTTGTAGTTTGTTGCAGGTAAGAATTAAAGCAGCACTAAAGGGGATAAAAAAGATGAATAAGCATTTTTTCAAGGCAGTTCTATTAAGTGTCAGCTTGATATTTGCTAGCGTTGGCAATGCTGATGCCGCGCGTTTAGGTGGCGGTAGAAGTTTTGGTAAGGCGCCAAGTGCGCCAATGCAGAGACAAGCCGCTCCAGTACAAAAACCAGCTCAACAAGCCCAGCCGGCGACACCAGCTACAGCCCCTCAGGCACCGGCACCTAGCCGCTTTGGTGGTATGGGTGGCATCCTAGGTGGTCTTGCCGCTGGACTTGGTATTGGATATCTCTTATCTCATTTTGGATTGGGTGAGGCTGCATCTTCATTAATTACTGGATTGTTGATTGCTGCTTTAGCGGGCTTCGCGATTATGTTTGTTATCCGCAGATTATTGCCAGCGCTTTCAGGTGCTGGCCAAGGCGCTCGTATTCCATCGCAAGGAATGCAGCGCGCTAGCATTGATCAGGGGCCTAGACAGGAGCCTGCATTTACACCAGCTGCAAATGCATTTGGTGGTGTATCTAGTGAGCCAGCACCATTTCAGTCAACCTTGCCGCCAGGATTTGATGAATACGCATTTTTAGATAACGCGAAGCAATATTTTTCAGGCCTGCAAAAAGCATGGGATCAGGGTGATTTAGCTGCATTGCGTGAGTTCACTACACCTGAGATGTTCGCTACGATTGAACAGGATCTCTCTGGTCGTGCTGATAGCGCCAATCAAACGGACGTAGTTACCCTCAATGCGCAGTTGCTAGGAATTGAGACAACCGATAACACTTATTTCTGCAGCGTGCAATTCACCGGCATGATTCGCGAGCAAGCAGGCGCGCAGGCAAATAATTTCTCTGAAATTTGGAATTTAAGTAAGCCGGTAAACGGTCCTGGCGGCTGGGTACTGGCGGGTATTTCTCAGTTAGTTTAAGCTTGAGGTACTTTCCATTGAAAGCCCGCACTTGTGCGGGTTTTTTACACTCATGACCACCACATCCCCTGCTACTCACCATATTGCAGCTTCTACGGCTTGCCGAGGGATTAATCATGTCCTTCAGTCTGAACCCTGGGCTATGGCAGAGTTGGCTCGTCATGCTGGTAAAGTCATTTTGCTCAGTTTGCCGATTGGTAGACTCTGCTTTGAGTTGAGCTCTGAAGGCTCTCTGGTTGCCTTAACAAATGTGGATTCCCCTTCATTGGAGCTGGAAGTTTCCGCTGATGCACTCAGTGCTCTGGCTGGCGGCCCTGGCAACTTAAGAGAACAGGCAATGAAGTCGGTCAAGATTACTGGTGATGCTGACCTTGCGCAATTATTGGGCCGCTTAGCAGGGCAGATTCGGTGGGAGTATGAAGAGGATCTAGCACGTCTCATTGGAGATGCCCCGGCAAACTTTGCTGTGCGTCAAGGTAAGAGATGGGTTTCTGCTGGGAAATCTGCTGCCACTGATCTAATTGAAAATGTGGTTGAGTATGTCAGCGAAGAAAGAAAAGTACTTTTGAATAAACGAGATTTTATGATTCGCAAAAATGAATTAAATGCATTGCGTGATGCGGTTGATCGCATGGAGAAGCGCATCCAACTCCTAGAGCGAAAAGGTTAATTTATTGTGCGTCGCCTAGCCCGCCTTTCTTTTATTTTCTTCACCGCATGGCGCTATGGCCTATTGCCGTTGCTGCGCGATATTTTGAAGCCCGGTATTCGTCGCGGCTTTTTGACGATGCTTTGTTGGACGTCTCCAGGACGGTCTTTACCGCGAGGTGAACGCATCCGTTTGACCTTAGAGGCGCTGGGTCCAATCTTTGTGAAGTTTGGACAGGTACTTTCAACTCGACGTGATTTATTGCCAGAAGATATAGCAAATGAATTAGCGAAGTTGCAAGATCAAGTTCCGCCATTTTCCAATGCCGAATCTTGCCGACTGATTGAAGAGGCGCTGGGACAATCTATTGAAGAAGTGTTTATTAGCTTTGATGCCACCCCCGTAGCTAGTGCTTCCGTGGCTCAAGTGCACTTTGGCTTATTACGTGGCACTGAGAAACATCCAGAGTGGGAGGGTCGTGCTGTAGCGGTCAAGGTATTGCGCCCAGGCATTCTTCCGATCATTGATGGTGATCTTGCTTTGCTGTATGACTTAGCAAAAATTATTGAGAGACTGTCAGAGGATGGGCGTCGCTTAAAGCCCCGCGAGAATGTTGCAGAGTTTGATACCTACTTGCATGATGAATTAGATCTCATGCGCGAGGCGGCAAATGCGAGTCAATTGCGCCGATATTTTGTTGACTCAACAAAGTTAATGATTCCAGAGATGTATTGGGACTTATGTCACACCAATGTCATCGTGATGGAAAAGATGGACGGCATTTCTATTGGTCGCACTTCGGAATTACGCGCCGCTGGAGTTGATTTTAAAAAGCTTGCGGCAGATGGTATACAAATATTCTTCACGCAAGTATTCGAGCACGGCTTCTTTCATGCGGATATGCATCCTGGAAATATCATGATTAGCCTCGAGCCACAAACATTTGGCCGGTTTATTTCCTTGGATTTTGGTATTGTCGGTGCCTTAAGTCAGTCCGATAAAAGTTACCTGGCATTAAATTTCCTCGCCTTCTTTAATCGTGATTACCGTCGTGTTGCTGAATTGCATATTGAGTCTGGTTGGGTTCCTGCTAATACGCGTGTTGAGGAGCTTGAGGGTGCGGTTCGTTCGGTATGTGAACCTTACTTTGATCGCCCTTTAAAAGAGATCTCCTTGGGCATCGTATTAATGCGCTTATTCCAAACTTCCCGCCGCTTTAAGGTGGAGATTCAGCCTCAGCTCACTCTGCTGCAGAAGACTTTACTGAATGTCGAGGGTCTTGCGCGTCAGCTTGATCCAGACCTCGATCTCTGGAAGACTGCCAAGCCTATTTTGGAAAAATGGGTCAGCCAGCAGTTGGGTTGGAGGGCTTTGGTGGATGGCATTAAGGCCGAGGCGCCAAGCTGGGCACAAATTTTGCCCACTTTACCCCGTCTGATTGCGGAGAGTTTGGCCCAGGGGCGCGCTCCACAAAGGGATCAAAATGCTGAATTAGAGGTCTTAAAAGGCCTTTTATTGCAGGAAAGACGTACTCATCGCCTGTTGGTTGGGGCTTTACTATTCGCCGGCGGCTTTTTGGCTGGGATTCTGATAATCGGGCTTGGTCTTTATTAGTCTGTCGCCTACCGTCGCTTAAACCGCTAAAATGCCAGGTTAGGCAAAGCGCAAGCATGGGCAAATGAAAAAATACTTTATCGCAGGCATTCTGGTGTGGGCACCGATGTCAATCACTATTTGGGTGATTGCATGGGGCTTGGGCCTGCTCGATGGTGTTTTTGGCTCTGTAATGCACGCCATTATTGCTGTATTCCCCAATCAATTTGCCGGTGATTTACAGCATTTCCGTGAGTTGCCGGGTGTGGGCATTTTGATCGTGGTGTCAGTCATTATGGTTACTGGCTTGCTCGCCATCAGCTTCGCGGGACAGTGGTGGATGAAGGTGTGGAATCGGTTTATGAACCGCATCCCAATTGTTCGATCCATTTATTCCAGCGTACAGCAGGTATCCTCCACTTTATTCTCTGGCAGTGGCCAAGCTTTTAGCAAGGCATTATTAATTCGCTATCCCCATGCAGATTCTTGGGCGATTGCATTCCAGACTGGCATGCCAGCAAAAGAAGTTGCTGCGAAGTTGGGTGAGGACTATGTCAATGTATTTCTGCCAACTACGCCAAATCCAACTTCTGGATTTTTTATGATCGTTCCTCGTGCGCACACCATTGAATTAGAGATGAGTGTCGAAGAGGCGCTCAAGCATATTGTTTCAATGGGATCCGTTCCCCCCACCAGTTCAACTGGTTTGACCGCTGTTGGGTCAAGCCGTCATCTTTGATTTATAGGAAATTGTTATGTCGATGCGAAGCCATACCTGCGGTCAGGTAACTGAATCACTCATTGGTCAAGAAATTACTCTCTCGGGTTGGGTGAATCGTCGCCGTGACCATGGTGGCGTAATTTTTATTGACTTGCGTGATCACCAAGGTTTTGTTCAGGTAGTGTGCGATCCAGATCGTCCAGAGATGTTTGCTTTGGCTGAGCAGGTGCGCAATGAGTTTTGTATTCAGATCAAAGGTTTAGTACGTGCGCGTCCAGCCGGTACCGAGAACAATGATTTGGTCAGCGGCAAAATTGAAGTGCTATGCCATAGCTTGGTGATTTTGAATGCGTCCATTACCCCTCCATTCCAATTGGAGGATGAGAATTTATCTGAGACCACTCGCTTAACTCACCGTGTTTTAGATTTGCGTCGTCCGCAAATGCAAAAGAATTTGCGTTTGCGTTACAACGTTGCTATGGAATGCCGTCGCTACTTAGATGCTGCTGGTTTCATTGATATTGAAACGCCCATGTTGACGAAGAGCACTCCTGAAGGTGCGCGCGACTATTTAGTTCCTTCACGCGTTCATGACGGCCAGTTCTTTGCCTTGCCACAGTCCCCCCAATTGTTTAAGCAGTTATTAATGGTGGCTGGCTTTGATCGCTACTATCAAATTACGAAGTGTTTCCGTGACGAAGACTTGCGTGCTGACCGTCAGCCTGAATTTACTCAGATCGACTGTGAAACAGCCTTCTTGGATGAGTTAGAAATCCGTGAGTTATTTGAAAACATGATCCGTCATATTTTCAAAACTACGATGAATGTAGAGTTGCCAAATCCATTCCCAACCATGCCTTACTCGGAAGGTATGGCGCGTTTCGGTTCGGATAAGCCAGATCTGCGCGTGAATTTTGAATTCACGGAATTGACTGACTTAATGAAGGATGTTGATTTCAAAGTGTTCTCTGGTGCAGCAAACCAAGAAGGTGGTCGAGTAGTTGGTTTATGCGTACCCGGCGGTGCTGAGATTAGCCGTAGCGAAATTGATGACTACACTCAATTTGTAGCTATCTATGGTGCCAAAGGTTTGGCTTGGATTAAGGTGAACTCAGTTGCCGAAGGCCGCAATGGTTTGCAATCACCAATCGTGAAGAACTTGCATGATGCTGCAATCGAAGGCATTTTGAAGCGCACTGGTGCTAAAGATGGCGACATCATCTTCTTCGGTGCTGATAAAGAAAAAGTAGTCAATGATGCTATCGGTGGATTGCGTTTGAAGATTGGCCATTCTGCTTGGGGTAAAGAGCATGGCTTGTCTACCGAAGGTTGGAAGCCGTTGTGGGTAGTGGATTTCCCAATGTTTGAATACGATGATGACAATGCCCGTTGGGTCGCATGCCATCACCCATTCACCAGCCCTAAAGACGAGCACATGCAGTATCTCGAATCCAATCCTGGTAAGTGCTTAGCTAAAGCCTACGACATGGTTCTGAACGGTAGCGAGATTGGTGGCGGATCAGTCCGTATTCACCAAGAGGTAGTGCAGAGTCAGGTGTTCCGTGCATTGAAGATCGGCGCCGAAGAAGCGCAGGCTAAGTTTGGATTCTTGTTAGATGCCCTGCAATATGGCGCACCTCCGCATGGCGGTATCGCATTTGGTTTGGATCGCATTGTCACCATGATGACTGGTGCTGAGTCGATTCGTGATGTGATTGCCTTCCCTAAAACGCAGCGTGCTCAGTGCTTACTTACCCAGGCTCCTAGCCCAGTAGATGAGCGTCAGTTAAAAGAGTTGCACATTCGCTTGCGTCAAGCCGCTCCCGCTGCTTAAGTAAGAGAGTCATTTCAGTATCTTGAAAATCCCCATTTCGGTTTTAGTGGTTATCTACAAATCGAATGGGGAGGTCTTGCTAATAGAGCGGGCCGATAAAGCCGGTTTCTGGCAATCAGTTACCGGTAGTGTCGATTCTCTCGATGAGGATCTCGGTCTAGCTGCTGCACGCGAAGTGCTTGAAGAAGCTGGGATTGATGTTCAATCTCTTCCAGCGCAATCCTTACAAGATATGGATCACCAAATTGAATATGAGATTTATCCGCAGTGGCGCTATCGCTATGCTGCCGGTGTAACCGTCAATACCGAGCATTGGTTCTCCTTGCTTGTACCCAATGATGTCTCCATCACATTGGCCCCAAGAGAGCATGTAGCCTATCAGTGGCTACCCTTCGCAGAGGCTGCAAAAAAATGTTTTTCTCCCAGCAATGGCGAGGCAATTCTGCGCTTATTCTCTGCACGCTAGAGCGGAAGTGACTAAGATAGAGCGATGAGACATTCATCAGGGCATCATCATTCGGCAGGAAATTCAACGCCATCACAGGGAAACGACTGGAAAGTCATTCGCGATTTATTGCCCTACCTGTTGGAATATAAATTTAGAGTTGCAATTGCCTTGACATGCTTGGTGGCTGCCAAGGTCACTAATTTGGGTATTCCAATTTTGATGAAGCGCTTGATTGATGAGCTCAACATCAAAGCAGACTCTCCCCAAGTGTTATTAGTTGTTCCGGCTGGATTGATATTGGCCTATGGTCTTTTAAGAATCTCTGCTTCTTTGTTTACTGAGCTACGCGAATCTCTTTTTGCGCGCGTGACTCAAAACGCAGTGCGAAAAGTAGCACTTCAAGTTTTTGAGCATTTGCACTCCTTAGCCCTCAGCTTTCACTTGGCTCGGCAGACCGGTGGAGTCAGTCGGGATATTGAGCGGGGAACTCGCGGTATCCAGTCTCTGATTTCTTATTCGCTTTACAGCATCTTGCCAACCCTAATTGAGTTTTGTTTGGTGCTTGGCTTCTTGGCTTACGCATACGATATTTGGTTTGCCGTTATTGCCTTAGTTGCATTGGTACTCTATATTGCTTTTACAGTAGTTGTTACTGAATGGCGCACCCATTTCAGACGAACTATGAATGATATGGATTCAAAGGCGAATCAGAAGGCGATTGATTCTCTATTGAATTTTGAGACCGTCAAGTATTTTGGTAATGAGGCTTTTGAGGCGAGTCGTTACGATCAAAATCTCATCCGCTATCAAGCGGCCGCAGTGAGGTCGCAAAAATCCTTAGCCGTGCTGAATCTTGGGCAGCAAGTAATTATTGCCATTGGGTTGGTTCTTATTTTGTGGCGAGCAACGCAAGGTGTGATTGATGGTTCGATGACTTTGGGTGATCTGGTCCTTGTAAATACGCTCATGATTCAGTTGTATATCCCGCTCAATTTCTTGGGTGTGATTTATCGTGAGATCAAGCAGGCACTGACTGATATGGATCGCATGTTTTCTCTTCTCAATACAGAGAAAGAGGTTGCTGACGCGCCTCATGCGGCGCCTTTACATATCGGCAATCAAGGCCGTGGCCCAGAGGTTCGTTTCGAAAATGTTTCGTTTCATTACGATGCCAAGCGTGAAATTCTTAAGGACGTTAGTTTTAATATTCCAGCGGGAACCATTACCGCCGTTGTAGGCCAGAGTGGTGCGGGTAAAAGTACGCTCGCTCGCTTGCTGTTTCGTTTTTATGATGTTCAGTCTGGCAAGATTCTGATTGATGATCAAAATATTGTGGACGTCACTCAATCGAGTTTGCGTAAGGCGATTGGTATCGTTCCCCAAGATACGGTTCTATTTAACGACACAATTGGCTACAACATAGCTTATGGCAATCCCAATGCTTCGATTGAAGAGGTTCATGAGGCTGCTAGAGCTGCGCAGATAGATCGTTTTATTAAGCATCTTCCTGATGGCTACAACACCCAAGTTGGCGAGCGTGGACTGAAGTTGTCTGGTGGTGAGAAGCAGCGTGTCGCTATTGCGCGTACCCTTTTAAAGAAGCCAGCGATGCTCATTTTTGACGAGGCTACATCGGCCTTAGACTCCAAAACAGAGCGCGCGTTTCAGGAAGAACTACTCGGGCTAGCCAAAAACCGCACTACCTTGATCATTGCCCATAGGCTTTCCACTATCGTGCATGCCGATCAAATTTTGGTAATGGATCATGGCCAGATTATTGAGCGTGGAACGCATGCTGAGTTATTAGCCGCTAATGGCCGATATGCTGAGATGTGGCAAATGCAAGAGCGTAGTGCCCTTGATTAGAATGTCTGCATGAGCCAGCAAGAAACCATTCTCAAAAATGCCTTTGCGGCAGCTTTGGCAGTTGCCGACCCTAAGAAAATCGTTCCTGATTATCTCGGCAAGATATTCCCCAAGGGTTTAGAACCCAAAGGAAGATGTTTGGTGGTCGGCGCGGGTAAAGCTAGCGCCTCTATGGCAACAGCTCTAGAGTCGCACGCAAAGAGCTATTGGCCCAACACAACTCTTGAGGGGGTAGTGTTAACTCGATACGGGCACTACTCCCCAACTGCCCATATCCAAATTATTGAAGCAGGTCACCCCGTGCCGGATCAAGCGGGCATGGATGGCGCTAAAGAAATCTATCGTTTAGTTGGCGAATTGCAAGACGGCGACACTCTGATTGCCTTAATCTCTGGTGGTGGCTCTAGCTTGCTCACCTTGCCCCAGATCGGCATCACTATCGAGGATATGCGTAAGACTACTGAAGCGCTATTGCACTCTGGTGCGCCGATCGAAGAGATGAATGTTGTTCGTAAACACCTATCAGCTATTCAGGGTGGTAATTTGGCAAGACTTGCTATTGCAAGAGGTGCTCGAGTTGAAGCTTTGTTGATCTCTGATGTGACAGGGGATTCCCCTGCAGATATCGCGAGTGGACCTTGTGCCCCAGATTATTCGACCTACCAAGATGCCTTGGATATTTTAGCTAAACATGGCATAAGCTCTGACTCCATTCCAGAGTCTGTCTTATCGCATTTGCAGCGCGGTGTTGCTGGTGTAGTTCCAGAGACTTTAAAAGAGGCCGACCTACAAAACACTGTAGTCAGTAATCATGTGATTGCTACAGCTTATAAGAGTCTTGAGGCCGCAGCAGATTATGTTCGCACACAGGGTTACGAGCCAGTGATCTTGGGTGACACTATTACTGGCGAGGCTCGGGATGTAGGTATAGAACAAGCTGCTTTGATGCGCCAATATTCGCTTGCCAAGACTAACGCGCCAATCGCCCTCATCTCAGGTGGCGAGTGCACGGTAACTATTCCTCATGGAGTTAAGGGTCGCGGTGGTCGCTGTAGCGAATATTTACTGTCACTTTTTGCGGCTTCCACAGATCTCCCAAGCATATCCGCTCTAGCAGCTGATACCGACGGTATCGATGGCAGTGAAAAGAATGCGGGTGCGTGGTTTACCCCTGAGATTCGTCGGGCGGCACATGAGAAAGATCTAACACCTTCGCAGTATTTAAGTCAGCACGATTGTTACGGTTTTTTTGCTCAATTAGATGCTTTAGTAGAAACTGGCCCTACACTTACCAATGTGAATGATTTCCGCATGATCTTGCTCGATAAATAATTATGTCCAACAGCCCAACACAAATTCAACTAATTCAGCCGGATGACTGGCATTTGCATATTCGCGATGGCGATGTCATGAAAGATGTATTGGCAGATACTGCGCGTCAATTTGCGCGTGCCATCATCATGCCAAATTTGAAGCCGCCAGTTACAACTGTGGATTTAGCAAATGCTTACCGCAGTCGGATTGAGGCAAGCCTTCAATCACTGGGCGTCACCAGCTTTACGCCCTTGATGACTTTGTATCTCACTGACAATACTTCGGCTGATGAAGTGCGTAAAGCAAAAGCCGAGGGTATTGTTGGATTTAAGCTCTATCCCGCAGGAGCGACAACCAATAGTGATGCTGGCGTGAGCGATATCAAACGTTGTCATGCTGCGCTTGAAGCAATGCAGGCTGTCGGCATGCCCCTGTTAGTACATGGTGAGGTAACTAGTGCTGAGATTGATATCTTTGATCGTGAGGCGGTATTTATTGATCAAGTCCTTGAGCCTTTGCGCAAAGATTTTCCTGAACTCAAGATCGTGTTTGAACACATTACTACCAAGCAGGCTGCCCACTATGTACGTGATGCACAAACCGCTGGAAAAAATAGTTTAGCTGCCACTATCACCCCCCAGCATTTACTCATGAATCGGAATGCGATTTTTGCTGGTGGTATTCGTCCGCATAATTACTGTTTGCCTGTACTCAAGCGTGAAGAGCATCGTGTTGCTTTGCTAGAGGCGGCAACGAGTACTAGCCCCAGATTTTTCTTGGGTACTGATAGTGCGCCACACGCCAAGGGTGCGAAAGAGGCATCTTGTGGTTGCGCTGGTTGTTATAGCGCTTTCAATGCCTTAGGTTTATATGCTGAGGCATTTGAGGGTGTTGGCAAGCTGGATAAGCTTGAGGGCTTCGCCAGTTTCTTTGGGCCAGACTTCTATGCACTACCCCGTAATACCAAAACCATCACTTTGGTGAAGCAGGCGCAAAGTATTCCAGCAGAGCTTCCCTTAGGTAGTGACACAATCGTGCCCCTACGAGCTGGTGAGACCATTGCTTGGGCCTTGGCTTAAGTCGCTCCACATCCCCATAATTTATTTTTAGACGCAATTTCTGCGACTGCGTTAGACTGCAGTCGCAGAGTCAATTGGGCAATCGCCGCCTCTTTATTGAGGGGGAGGAAAGTCCGGACTCCATAGGGAAGGGTGATGGCTAACGGCCATCCACGGTGACGTGAGGAATAGGGCCACAGAGACGAGCGTATTTAGTTACGGTGAAACGCGGTAACCTCCACCTGGAGCAATCCCAAGTAAGCAGGCGATGAGGCGTCCCGCTGAGTCTGCGGGTAGGGAGCTTGAGCCGTCAGGTAACTGCCGGCCTAGAGGAATGATTGCCCCTAGATGTAAATCTAGGCGACAGAATCCGGCTTATCGATTGACTCTGCACTTTCTAAATACTTATTCGTCGTTCAGGACGTCAATCGAATAAGTGATTTCTGCTGATTTGGCGAGCATGGTTGTGGCAGAGCAGTACTTTTCGTGGGACAGCTTCACCGCACGCTCAACCTTAGTTAAATCAAGGTTTTTGCCTTTAACTGTGAAATGCAGGTTAATTTTGGTAAAGACCTTTGGTTCAGTCTCCGCTCTCTCTGCTGTTAGCTTGACGTCGCAGGCGCTGATCTCCTGACGCGCCTTTTGTAGAATTAAAACCACATCGAAGGCAGAGCAGCCACCAGTTCCTGCCAAAATCAGTTCCATAGGCCTTGGAGCACTGTTTTTCCCTCCAGCTTCAGGCGGGCCATCCATGGTGACCTGATGACCACTCCCAGTTTCTGCCGAAAAGGCCATCCCGCCATTGCCCAACCAAGTTACTCGACATTCCATGTTAGTGATCCCTAAATTACTAAATTAATCAATATTATCAATAGTTTACCAATATATAGCGGTTTGACTACCCCCTATATTTTGGTTAAAAAACATCAAAAGATTGATTTTGGTCAATTTTCTTGCGTTGCACCATATTTCTTGTGTAGAATACCCATATTGGTAGTCAGTCTTATATAAGAGATTGATTCGCCTCCCAGTGTCTCCTCCACTTAAACATAGGTGGATTCCAACCCAGGACTCGTTCCTGGGTTTTTTTTAGGTTACAATTCAAGGCTTTACTGAATTACCGAAACAGTCAGCGGTAATTGTTGTGCCAAGTGAATTACAGAATCTGCGAGCTTGCAAACATAAGCAGGGCCAAGGTGGACGTAGTTTGATTGGAGTAATTTTTTTTGACTATAACAATTTGAGAAATCATGAAAACTTTTTCTGCAAAATCCCATGAGGTAGTGCATGAATGGTTCGTGATTGACGCTACGGACAAAGTCCTCGGTCGTGTCGCCAGTGAAGTGGCACTCCGTCTACGCGGCAAGCACAAGCCTGAATACACCCCACACGTTGATACCGGCGACTTCATTGTTGTCATCAACTCTTCTAAGCTGCGTGTTACAGGCACAAAAGGCTTGAACAAAATTTATTACCGTCACAGCGGATACCCAGGTGGTATTAGCTCGACCAACTTCGATAAGATGCAAGACCGTTTCCCAGGTCGCGCTTTGGAGAAGGCTGTGAAGGGTATGTTGCCAAAAGGCCCACTAGGTTATGCCATGATTAAGAAATTAAAAGTCTATGGCGACGCCAGTCATCCGCATGCGGCTCAACAGCCAAAAGCGTTAGAGATTTAAGGAAACCAAATGGCTATTAATTACGGAAATTGGAATTACGGTACAGGTCGTCGCAAGAGCTCTGTAGCACGTGTATTCATTAAATCTGGCAAAGGTGAGATTATCGTTAACGGTAAACCTATCGATGCTTACTTTGCTCGCGAAACATCACGCATGATCGCTCGTCAGCCTTTGGCTCTCACAGCTCACCTAACAACCTTTGATATCAAAGTAAACGTTAGTGGTGGCGGTGAAACTGGCCAAGCTGGTGCAGTTCGTCACGGTGTTACTCGTGCATTGATCGACTACGACAACACTTTGAAGCCTACCCTGTCTAAAGCAGGTTTGGTAACTCGCGATGCTCGTGAAGTTGAGCGTAAAAAAGTTGGTCTGCATGGCGCGCGTCGTCGTAAGCAGTTCAGCAAGCGCTAATTCTTTCAGTCGCTTCAGTTTTATCGAAAGGGTCGCGCAAGCGACCCTTTTTGTTTCTACAATCTAGGTATTAAAGAAATAAAATTCATCTGTCGGCATTTTGGAGAATGGCATGATTAAAGTTGGCATCGTAGGTGGCACTGGATATACCGGAGTGGAATTGCTGCGTTTATTAGCGCAACACCCCGAAGTAAAAATTCAGGCAATTACTTCTCGCACAGAAGCTGGCATGCCAGTAGCCGAGATGTTTCCTTCTTTACGTGGCCGCATTGATCTGAAATTCACGACGCCGGATGAAGCTAAGTTAAATGAATGCGATGTGGTGTTCTTTGCAACACCCCACGGCGTAGCAATGGCGCAAGCTAAAGAGTTGCTTGCTAATAATGTAAAGATTTTGGATCTCGCTGCTGACTTCCGTTTGAAGGATGTCAAAGAATTTGCCAAGTGGTACGGCATGGAACACGGCTGTCCAGAAATCTTGGCGGAAGCGGTTTATGGTTTGGCAGAAATTAATCGTGAAGAAATTAAAAAAGCACGCGTCGTAGGTTTGGCTGGTTGCTACCCAACTTCCGTACAGCTAGGCCTTGCCCCGTTACTCGCACCAAAGTCTACTGGCGGCAAACAGCTGATCGACGGCACGCATATTATTTCTGACTCTAAGTCGGGCACATCTGGTGCTGGACGTAAGGCGGAGATTGGAACTTTATTATCTGAGTCGAGTGATAACTTCAAAGCCTATGGCGTTAAAGGCCATCGCCATCTTCCAGAAATCGTTCAGGGTTTAAAGGCCATCGCTGGCCATGATCAAATTGGCCTGACATTTGTCCCGCATTTAACGCCAATGATTAGAGGCATTCATTCAACCTTGTATGTGCGTTTGACTGAAGCGGGAATGAATGTCGATTTTCAAAAGCTCTATGAGGATTTCTACGAGGGTGAGCCTTTTGTGGATGTGATGCCGGCTGGAAGTCATCCAGAAACACGCTCTGTGCGTGGTAGTAATGGCTTACGGATCGCCATTCATCGCCCTGGTGACGGCGATACTTTAGTCATTTTGGTGGTTGAGGATAACTTGGTGAAGGGTGCCTCAGGCCAGGGTGTTCAGTGTATGAACCTGATGTTTGGCCTACCTGAGACCACTGGATTGACGCAGATTGCTGTTTCACCATAATGGGGCTAGCGGTAAAGACCCTTCAGCAAGCTTGGCATTAAAAGCCTAAAATAGATTATTGCCTTTTGAATTAGGAGTAAATCATGACCCAATTAGCTACGCAAGAAACTACGCAACCCGCACAAGATTTAGCCGAGCCACCAACCCCATTGGTGTTTACGGATAGTGCCGCTGCAAAAGTGGCTGACTTGATTGCTGAAGAAGGCAATCCAGAATTAAAGTTGCGCGTGTTTGTTCAGGGCGGCGGTTGTTCAGGATTTCAATATGGCTTCACCTTTGATGATGCTGTGAATGAAGATGACACACTCTTTGAAAAGAATGGCGTCACTTTGTTAGTTGATTCAATGAGCTTCCAATATTTAGTTGGCGCTGAGATTGATTACAAAGAAGACATCAACGGCTCACAGTTCGTTATCAAGAATCCAAATGCCCAAACTACTTGTGGTTGCGGATCCTCTTTCTCTGCGTAAAGAGAAAATTTTTATTAAACTAATTCGGATAGCAAGCGCCTAGAATTCTAGGTCCCTTCGCTCCCGTAACGGCTGGCAAATTTGCTGGCCGTTTTTCTTTGTGGGCCCACGCAAGCCATGCGAAGGCAAGGCCCTCCACTAGTTGTGGATCAATGCCAAGTGCATCACTGGTCACAATCTCCAGCGGGTTTTTAAATACTGCTTTGGTTCTGACTTTAAATAAATTGAGTAAGGCAGCGTTACGAGCACCACCACCGCAGACAATCAGTGTTTGGGTTTGCGGGGCATAACGCTCTAGAGCTTGTAGAGCTGAGTCCACTGTCAGCTGCAATAGCGTAGCTTGTACATCTTCCGCATTGATATTGTCTGTGCCGATCTGTTTTTGCAGCCACTCCAGATGGAAGTCATCTCTGCCCGTGCTCTTTGGTGGAGCTTTAGCAAAGAAAGAATCAGACAGCATTTTTGTGAGCAGTGCTTCGTACACTTTTCCTTGCGAAGCCCAGGTGCCGTCTTCATCAAAGGCATGCCCTTGCTGTTCTGCAATCCAGGCATCCATCAACATATTCCCTGGGCCGCAATCAAACCCCTTTATTTCACCATTGCTTGGGAGGAGGGTGAGATTGGCAATGCCGCCTAGGTTTAATACTGCGATATGTTTATCGGTAGCAAATTGTTGTGCATGAAAAGCCGGCACTAGGGGGGCGCCATGACCGCCTGCCGCTAAGTCGCGACTTCTAAAGTCTGCAATTACATCAATTTCAGTTAATTCAGCGAGAAGTGCTGGGTTCAGGGTTTGGTGTGTATAGGCCAAATGATGAGCAAGATCGGCCTGATGGCGAATGGTCTGGCCATGGGCGCCAATAGCGGTGATATCTCCAGGAGAAAGATTGGCCTGAGTCAGCAATTGCTTGACTGCATCCGCATAAGCTATTGCAAGGGCATTTGCAGCCTGATTTTCCCGGTGAATTTCGTTTGTGCCAGGACTTTGGAGGTCCGCCAGGGCTTTACGTAGTTCTGGGCTAAAGGGGGCGCTTACGGAGTCTAGAAGAGATGCCTCCCCGGAGGCTTCAATCTTTGCCAGCACAGCATCGATCCCATCCAGGCTAGTGCCAGACATCAGGCCAATATAGAGGGATTGAGGCTTATTCATGCGGTATGGGGACTTTGTTCTCAGGAATGCGACAATTATGCTTTAGCAATCTAAATACTAATTTAACCTAATCAGTTACTCAATTTCGCATGACGGCTAAACCAGACCAAAAATACCCACTGACCCCCGAAGTTTTTGCAGCCCTTGAAGTGACTAAGAGGGGTTGTGATGAGTTACTGGTTGAGGCTGATTGGATTCAGAAGCTAGCGAAGAGTCAGGCAACAGGCACTCCTTTACGCATTAAATTAGGCTTGGATCCAACTGCTCCTGATATTCATTTGGGCCATACGGTTGTTTTGAATAAATTACGCCAGCTACAGGATTTGGGACATACCGTCATTTTCTTGATCGGCGACTTCACGAGCATGATCGGTGATCCTTCGGGACGCAATGCAACGCGCCCACCATTGACTGCTGAAGAAATCGCTGTCAATGCCAAGACCTACTATCGTCAAGCGAGCATGGTGCTTGATCCTGCTAAAACTGAAGTTCGCTATAACAGTGAGTGGTGCGATCCGCTAGGTGCACGTGGCATGATTCAGCTGGCAGCAAGGTATACCGTTGCGCAGATGCTAGAGCGCGATGACTTTACAAAACGTTATCGCAGTGGCGTACCCATCTCGGTGCATGAGTTCTTGTATCCATTGATGCAGGGCTATGACTCTGTTGCTTTGAAGAGTGACTTAGAGCTTGGTGGTACCGATCAGAAATTTAATCTCTTGGTTGGGCGCGAGCTCCAACGTGAGTATGGTCAAGAGCCGCAATGTATTTTGACAATGCCGCTGCTCGTTGGTTTGGATGGCGTAGACAAGATGAGCAAGTCCAAAGGCAATTACATTGGCATCAGCGAGCCTGCTGGCGAGATGTTCGGTAAGCTTTTGAGTATCTCTGATGACTTGATGTGGGATTACTTCACATTGCTGTCATTCCGCCCTATGGCAGAGATTGATTTAATGAAGCAGGAAGTTGCTGCTGGCAGAAATCCTAAAGATTGCAAAGTGCTGCTCGCACAAGAAATCGTTGCACGCTTTCATTCGCAAGCTGCTGCAGAAAAAGCGTTAGAAGATTTTAATCATCGCGCCAAAGGTGGAATCCCAGATGACATCCCTGAAGTAACTCTCTCTGGTGCCCCAATGGGCATTGCTAGTCTTCTGAAAGCCGCAGGCCTTGCCCCATCAACATCAGAGGCGATGCGCAATATTGATCAGAACGGCGTGAAGATTGATGGCGCAACAGTCGCTGATAAACAGTTAAAAGTTGAGGCTGGCACTTACGTAGTGCAGGTAGGTAAGCGTAAGTTTGCTAAGGTAACGCTAGGTTAATTTTCATTTTTATTTGCTAGTTCGCGCGCCGGCATTAATTAGCCTTTGAAATTAAAAGTGAACTAATCGGCCCTTTGCCAGGGTTTTCTGCCATAATTTGCCCTCGCATTAGCCCTAGGGCTAATAAACAATACTGCACTTATATTCTGGCTTTCAAAAATCATGAACAAAACTATCGCTTCCGCATATCTCTTTGTGACGCTTTCTTGCTGCGTCTCCCTGTCAAGCGCAGAGCAGGTAACAACTTCGTTTGTGCCAAATTCTGGAGCTTATATTGGCTTAGGCTTTGGCGCGAATTCCACGCAATTTAATAATCAGCAGCTGCAGGCAACGGGCATTTCAACTGCTACCAATATGTCAAATGGGAATGTGTCCACTGGCACGGCAGGTGGACCACCGGTGAGCATTGGTATGAGTTCAAACAATTCAATTTCACCATCAATTCAGGCTGGTTACTTTCAAAAATTCCAGGATTCGACCTACCTTTGGGGTGCAAAATTTTCATATAGCTATATGGGGGGATCCAGTTCCACAACAAATCGCATCCTGATTCCGCAATATGGCACTTACCCGAGCGGCGCTTCATTTACAGGTAATGCAGTTGCTGCCTCATATCAAAAGACTATAAAGAATCAAATCTCCTTAATTCCTTATTTTGGTCAGTCATTTGACAGAAGTACTATTTACTTTGGTGTTGGTCCAACGATATCTCAAGTTAATACAAAAATTAACAACTTAATTGGCTTTGCTGATCTCAACGGCGTAAGAACAGATGTATCGGGAACTCCTCAGAGTTTTTCAGCAACTCAGTGGGTATATGGTGGAGCAGCAATGCTTGGTGGAACTTACTTCTTGGATAAAGCGTGGTTTTTGGACTTCAGTTATAGCTATGCAATGACGCAAAATAAGACCTCAAATTATTACTCCACCTTTGATAACCCAGGAACTACAACAAGCTATAAAGGTTCGTTAATTGGCAGTAGCACTGGTACGGCTACTGTTCAAACTATTGGTTTGACTGTGAATAAGCTGTTTTAAATATTTTCAGACAGTGAGAATGTAAAAAACCCGCAAATGCGGGTTTTTTATTGCCAATTATTTTTAGGAGTCCGAGTCAGTCGATGATGCTGTTCGGTGCCGCTAATCCAAAATGCTCATAAGCCTGACGGGTTGCGATTCGGCCACGCGAAGTTCTTTGTAGGTAGCCTTGTTGAATCAGGTAAGGCTCTAAAACATCCTCTATAGTGTCGCGTTCTTCACCAATCGCTGCGGCCAAGTTATCAATGCCTACGGGACCACCATCAAACTTATGCAAGATGGCTTCTAGTAATTTTCTATCCATCACATCAAAACCGCTTGGGTCGACATCGAGCATCTTAAGTGCAGCATCAGCCATTTCTTTAGTGATGGTGCCGGTGCCTTTGACTTCAGCATAGTCGCGTACACGACGTAATAGGCGATTAGCAATACGTGGAGTGCCTCTAGCGCGCTTCGCAATCTCAATTGATCCCTCGGGGTCAATATCAGCTTTGAGTAAGCTGGCAGAGCGCGTAATAATCTTGGTGAGCTCTTCAGTGGTGTAGAACTCCAGTCTTGCCACAATGCCAAAGCGGTCGCGCAGGGGATTGGTGAGCATTCCGGCGCGGGTTGTGGCACCGATCAAAGTAAATGGCTTGAGATCAATCTTGACGCTACGTGCTGCCGGACCTTCACCAATCATGATGTCTAGGCTGTAATCCTCAAGTGCTGGATACAAAATCTCTTCGACTACAGGAGAGAGGCGATGAATCTCATCAATAAAGAGCACATCGTTTGCTTCTAAATTGGTCAGCAATGCAGCAAGATCACCAGGTCTGTCGAGAACGGGCCCGCTGGTTTGGCGCAAGTTCACACCAAGCTCTCTGGCAATGATGTGGGCTAAGGTAGTCTTGCCTAATCCAGGGGGGCCAAATAAGAGAACATGATCTAGAGCCTCTTGGCGGGCTCTAGTTGCAGTAATGAAAATCTCTAATTGGGCGCGAGCCTTGGTTTGGCCAACATATTCATCAAGTTGCTTTGGGCGTAAGGCTCTTTCGAAGACGGCTTCCGAGTTTCCTGCTGTACCGCTAACAATGCGGTCATTGCCTTCCGGTAAGTCTTCGGGAATTGAACTGAGGTCTTCTGTGTGGATTGCCATGCTGCAAGTGTAGTGGTGTTTGGGTGACTAGTTATGAGGACTTCGAGAGGTATTTCAGGCCCATGCGAATTCCGTCCGAAACTGATGTGTCGGGTGGAATTTGCTTCAGAGCGAGATGGGCCTCTTTTTCTGAATAACCCAGCGCTAGGAGGGCCTGCAATACCTCACTGCTTGCCTCAATCGCCTGAGGCTTACCGCCAACAATTCCTAAATCTGGAGCTAACTTCCCTTTGAGCTCAAGGCAAAGGCGTTCAGCAGTTTTTTTGCCAATGCCAGGCACTTGTGTGAGACGTCCCGCTTCTTGCATGGCAATCGCCTGAGCCAGTTCATTGACGCTCATGCCAGAAAGTATGGCAAGGGCAGTGCGTGAGCCAACACCGCTAATCTTGATGAGCTGTCTAAAGGCTTCGCGCTCAGTTTCCGTGGCAAATCCAAACAGTTGCTGTGCATCTTCGCGTACTTGGAAGTGCGTGAGAAGCGTAATTTTTTGATTGGTCTCTGGTAATTGGTACAGAGTGCTCATGGGTACATCAATTTCATAGCCAACACCTTGGCAATCTACCAAGAGGCGGGGCGGATGAACTGAAACGAGAATTCCTTGAATGCGACCAATCATGTAAAGATCTTAACCTGTTTGTATTGTTATTTCTTGCCGCTCTTTTTGGGTACAAGAGCAGCGGTAATTGCTTTTGGAATTTGAGCGTGATGAGCGGCGCAAATTGCTACCCCTAAAGCATCTGCCGCATCTGTTCCAGGAGCGCGGCTGAGGCGCAGTAAACGTTTGACCATCTCTTGAACTTGAGGCTTAGTAGCTCTACCAGTTCCCACAATGGATTGCTTGACTCTTAATGCACTGTATTCAGCAACTGGAAGTTTGTCAGACACCAAGGCAGCAATCACTGCACCTCGAGCCTGACCTAGCATCAGAGTGGATCGGGGGTTAACGTTCAGGAATACCTCTTCAATGGCCGCTTGCTCTGGGTGGTAGGTCTCTAGAACTTCTTTAATGCCTGCGTATAAGATTCCCAATCTCACCGGAAGACCCTGATCTGGATCACCGCTTTCAATCGTCCCGGATGCTACGTAGCTCAGCTTTTGGCCATCAACATCAATAACCCCAAAACCAGTTGTTCGAAGACCCGGGTCGATTCCTATCCAGCGCATGGGTGCTTTGAAAATTCTCTTGTTTGCTATGTTACTTAGTGACGGAAGTGACGTGTGCCAGTAAAGATCATAGCGATGCCATGTTCATTAGCTGCCGCAATGATTTCATCATCACGCATGCTGCCACCAGGCTGAATCGCACAGCTTGCGCCACCATTCACGACAACATCTAAGCCATCACGGAATGGGAAGAAGGCATCACTAGCTACTGCTGAGCCTTTGAGGCTAAGACCAGCGTTTTCTGCCTTAATACTTGCCATGCGAGCAGAGTCTACGCGGCTCATTTGGCCAGCGCCAATACCGAGGGTCATACCGTTAGCGCAATACACAATCGCATTGGATTTCACAAACTTGGCAACACGCCATGCAAACATCATGTCGTGCATTTCGCTTGGAGTTGGCAGGCGCTTGCTCACAACGCGCATTTCATTTTCAAGCACGTTCTTGGCATCAGGAGACTGAACGAGGAGACCGCCGCCAACGCGTTTGAAATCAAAAGTATTGAATGCAGTACCCAGAGGGATTTCCAGGAGGCGCACATTTTGTTTGGCGGCGAAGATGGCTTTTGCTTCAGCACTAAAGCTAGGTGCAATCAATACTTCCACGAACTGCTTGGAAATCGCTTCAGCTGCTGCGCCATCACATGGCACATTGAAGGCGATGATTCCGCCGAAAGCTGAGCTTGGGTCTGTTTTGAATGCCTTTTGATACGCCTCGAGGGCATTATCAGCAACGGCTACACCACAAGGATTGGCATGTTTAATGATGACGCAAGCTGCGGCACCACCAGCATTGCCAGTAAAGCTCTTAACGCATTCCCAAGCGGAGTCAGCATCGGCTATGTTGTTGTAGGAGAGCTCTTTGCCTTGCAATTGTTTGTAGTTAGCAAGAGCACCATCGACTGGATAGATATCTTTGTAGAAGGCTGCAGATTGGTGTGGGTTCTCACCGTAGCGCATCTCTTGTACTTTTTCAAAGGCAAGGTGCAGAGTTTCTGGGTAAGCAGAGCGTTTTTTGTGATCGAGGTCATCGCCTAATGCGGATAAATAATTGGCAATCGCTCCATCATATTGAGCGGTATGAGCAAATACTTTTTTAGCCAGACCCAAATTGGTCTTATAAGAAACCACATTCTGATTGGCTTTCATTTCTTCAAGTACGGGTGCGTAATCTTCTGGAGAAATGAGTACGGTCACATCTTGGTGATTCTTGGCGGCAGCGCGCAACATCGCTGGACCACCAATATCAATATTCTCAACGGCATCTTCAAATGAACAATCCGCTTTAGCAACTGTCTCATTGAATGGATAGAGGTTAATGACGAGCATGTCGATCGTATCGATGCCATGCTCTTTCAGGGCGGCCATGTGTTCAGGAAAATCTCTGCGAGCCAACAAGCCACCATGCACCATAGGGTGCAGGGTTTTTACACGGCCATCTAGCATCTCTGGAAACTTGGTGAGTGAAGATACCTCTACTACGGGCAAATTATTTTCAGCTAAAAGCTTTGCGGTTCCCCCTGTAGAAATTAGCTTGACCCCTTGCTCATGTAAGGCTTTAGCAAAAGGCACGATGCCATTTTTATCGGAAACAGAGAGTAGGGCTGTACGGATCATAGTTTTCAAATGGTTTAATTAATAAAGAATGGGGTATTTAGGTTCGGCTTATTTCAGGAGTTGATGTTCCACCAACTTTTTATGAAGGGTATTGCGGTTGATACCGAGGTATTGCGCAGCCAAAGACTGATTCTGCTTCGCGTGTTGCATGACCAATTCCAGCATTGGCTTTTCAACTACCGCGAGAACCATTTGGTAAAGGTCAGACGGGGGCGTTCCTTTGAGATCATCCAAATAACGTTGGAGTTGGGTCTCAATACATTCGGTGATGGGGTGCTTATTGGTCATGGATAAATTAAATAACTAAAAACTAAATTTAGGCTGCTTCTAAAAATAACAAACGATCCGAATGGGATTTCATTTCATTGAAAAAATCATTCACCATCTGTAATTGGGTTTTGCAATCATCTGCAGTATTCATTCTTTGGCGGAAGGCGTGAGAGTCGCGCAAGCCCTTGCAGTACCAGCCGATATGCTTGCGCGCTGTGCGTAAGCCAATATACTCACCGTAGAAATCATAGTGATCAATCAGATGGGCATTCATGATTTCCTGAATCTCATTAATCTGCGGTGTTGGTAATTTGCCGCCAGTCTCCAGAAAATGATTAATCTCACGAAAAATCCAAGGACGCCCTTGAGCAGCGCGACCAATCATGATGGCATCAGCACCGGTTTCTTTTAAAACAAACTCTGCCTTTTCTGGAGTGGTGATGTCGCCATTAGCAACCACCGGAATAGCAACACTATTCTTTACTGCCGTAATAGTTTCGTACTCCGCTTCGCCATGATAAAGATCCGCCCTTGTGCGACCGTGAACGGTCAACATGGAGATGCCACACTTTTCAGCGAGGCGTGCAATATCAATCGCATTTTTATGTTCGCGATCCCAACCTGTGCGAATCTTTAATGTCACCGGTATTGCATTAGGACCTACGCCCACGGCTTGAACTACGGCTTCTAAAATTTGCTGAACTAAAGGTTCGTCCCTTAGCAGTGCAGAACCAGCGGCAACGTTGCATACTTTTTTAGCGGGGCATCCCATATTGATATCGATAATCTGGGCGCCATGATCGACGTTAAGCTTGGCTGCAGCAGCCATCATCTGCGGATCAGCCCCAGCGATTTGGACTGCGATTGGCTTAAATTCACCTTGGTGATTAGCGCGACGCTGGGTTTTTTCGCTCTTCCAAAGTAATGCATTTGAGGCAACCATTTCAGATACGGCATAACCAGCACCCAGCTTTTTGCAAAGCTGACGAAATGGGCGATCTGTTACCCCGGCCATGGGGGCAACAAATAATCTATTTGCGAGCAGGTGTGGGCCAATCTTCATGTATTTCAGGCTGGATTCTGGGAGGTTCTAGTGCTTAGGAAAGGGTGTCACTTTAGCACAAGTCAGCCTAAATCTGCCTAAAAAATAGGCAGATTCCGTGATTTAGATCAAACAGCTAATGCGTGTATTTGGGAGGCCATTTAAGCCCCTTAGCGCCTGCCAAACATCATCTGGCGGGCTAAGGCTGTTTTGATTGGAGGGAGCCATTGGAGGGCTGATAAAGCTAATCCACGACCAATCACAATGGGAAGTAGATTTGAGGTGAAGATTCTGGCCATGAAATCGGTTAAGCCGATGGTGGCGGACCGATCAGCTTTGCGGCTTTGGGCATAGTCTTGCAGAGTAGTTTCAATTGCCAGAAGGGTTTTTTGATCTTCTGGTTTTGAGAATAGAGCGCTGAGTTTTTCAGCTAAAAGATAGGCATCTCTTAAGCCAAGGTTAAGACCCTGCCCCGCAACGGGATGCAAAGTCTGGGCAGCATTGCCAATCCAAACTTGATTTCCCTGGGTAATTTCTTTGCGGTAGTTCAGTCCTAATTCATAAAGACGGCGATCTTGAATTTTGAGAAATTGCCCAATGCGTGAGCCAAACCCCGCTTGCAAACTTTTCAGAAATTCAGCATCGCTTAAAGCGAGACGCGCTTTTGAAGAGCTGGGTGTTCCACACCAAACTAGATTCAGAATATTGGGACCATAGTGACTTGGCAACACTGCCAAAGGTCCTTCAGATGTAAATCGTTCCCATGCTTGATAGGCCGTAGCATTCTCAACCTCAACCAAGCCAACCAAAGCGGATTGCTCATAGTCTCGGCCAGACTCCACCCAATCCTGAGTTTTAAATAAACCACCCTCAGCATGAACTACGCACTGGGCTTGAATATGTTCAATGTCGGTATTCGCATCAATATGCTTCCAAACAAAGTGAGGGCTATTGGCTTGAATGGCTCTTAACGCTTTGCGCAGTGTGAGATGAATATCGCGATAGCGAATAATGTGACCCAGTGCATCCTGTTTCAATTCTTCGCGAGTCATGAGAGCGCGACCAAAACGACCTGCTTGTGACACATGGACTCGATGAATATCAGCGCATTCGGTAGGCCATGCATTAATGGTGTCGAGCAGGAGTTTGCTACCGTGCGATAAAGCAATACCCCTACTATCTGCAGCAGCCAGATCCGCATCGTCTGCAGGATTACGGTCAAGTAATGCAATCTTGGCTTCCGGAAACTTTTGTAAGCACCATGCTGCACAGGCTAGCCCCACTGGCCCACCACCTTGAATCACAATATCGAAGTTAGTTGCTGACATGCTTGGCAATTTAATTATTCTTCATCAGTGCTTCAATCTCATCGGCTTTCACTGGTACGCCGCGAGAAATCAACTCACAACCAGAGTCATTCACTACTGCATCATCTTCAATGCGGATGCCGATATTCCAGAAGGCCTCATCAATATCATCAGCAGGTCGAACATATAAACCTGGCTCAATAGTGAGAGCCATGCCAGGCTTAAGAAGACGCCATGGTTTTTCTGAGGAATCTGTGGGGGTGGAAAGTGGTTCGCGGTATGAGCCAACATCATGCACATCCATGCCTAGCCAGTGTGAGGTACGGTGCATATAGAAGCGACGATAGGCGCCAGTCTCAATGGCGTTATCTAAGGAGCCTAGTTCCGATAACTTAAGAAGCTTTTCATCAAGCAATCCTTGAGTCAGCACTTTGAGCGCAGCTTCATGTGGCTGCATAAATGTATTGCCAGGCTTAGTTGCGGCAATGGCCGCCTCTTGCGAAGCTAGCGTGATGTCATAGAGCGCGCGTTGCGCTCCTGAAAATTTTCCATTGACCGGAAAGGTACGGGTGATATCCGAAGCATAGCCATCAAGCTCGCAACCCGCATCTATTAAGCAGAGCTCACCATTACGCAGTTCAGTATCGCCAGCGCGGTAATGCAGGATGCAGGAGTTTGCACCCCCAGCAACGATGCTGTTGTACGCAACACTTTGTGCACCACTGTAGCGAAACTCATGAAGTAGTTCTGCTTCAAGATGATATTCACGCATGCCGGGTTTGCAGGCTTGCATGGCGCGAATGTGGGCTCTCGCAGAAATTGCTGCAGCACGACGCATGATGTCAATTTCATGTGCATCTTTAAAGAGTCGCATTTCATGAATCAAACTCTCTACATCATGAAACTCTGAGGGTGGGTTAACACCAGCACGTGCCTGCGCTCGCACTTGTTTCATCCAGTGACGCAGGCGACGATCTGTCTCGGCACTTTCAGAGAGGCGGATATAGACGGCATCCTGGTCTGCCAATAACTCACCAAGCTTGCTATCAAGATCATGGCTGCTGTGGGCATATTCCACACCTAAGGCTGCGGGTGCGGCATCTGGCCCCAAGCGAATGCCGTCCCAAATTTCGCGTTCTGTATCTTTAGGCCTGCAAAAAAGATGCGATTCCAGCTGAGGTTTTAACGTTGATCCAGCAATCTTCATGACGAGTGTTGCGCCCGGCTCTTCAAATCCCGTCAGGTAGAAAAAATCACTATCGTGTCGATAGGGAAATTCACTGTCTCGATTGCGCGCAGTCTCGGGTGCTGTAGTGATGATGGCAACACCCCCGCCAGTTTTGGCGCAAATGAGTTTTGCCAGTTCAACTCGGCGTTGTTGGTAGATGGGGGAGTTATTCATTCGCTGCATTGAGTTCTTGTAATCGTTGGGGCGTACCTACATCGTGCCATGGACCGGTATATTTTTCACCAAAGACTCGATTTTTAGCCATAGCCTCCCTGAGGAGTGGGGCTAGCTTAGCGGGTGCACCGAACTCTAAATCCTTGAAGAGGTCTCGGTGGTAGAGCCCAATGCCGGAAAAGGTGAGTTTTTCAGCGTCGTCCTGGGATTCAGTAGCCACTTCGGAGTCTTTCAGATAAAAGTCCCCCTCAGGGTGCTGAACTGGGTTTGGAACCATTAAAAGATATGCCAAGGGCTGATTTGGCATGTTGCGCAATATAGATACTTGTTCCAAGAGCTTCTGAATCGGTAAATTCGGGCTAAAAACATCACCATTGATGACTAGGAAATAATCATCAGGGTTTAGAAGGGTGAGCGCCTTACGAATACCCCCCGCTGTTTCAAGGGCACTAGCTTCTGGGGAGTAGGTAATGTTCAGTTTAAATGGGCTGCCATTGCCCAGCGCTTCCTCAATCTTGCTACCAAGCCAAGCATGATTAATCACCACATCCTGAATACCTGCTGAGCTCAATGCATCTAAATGCCAAGCCAACAAGGATTTGTTTTTGATGGTGAGTAGTGGTTTTGGAAGTTCATCTGTTAACGGACGCATGCGCTCACCTCGACCTGCGGCTAGTAAAAGGCACGGAATGAGATTGTGCTTATGCATGATCAATGGTTATTAATTTTGGGTGGGGCGCGTCGATTCCAGAATACGTGCCAAGGGCTTTAATTCAATGTAGCGATTTGCAGTGGCAATCGCATATTCGAGCACCAAAGGAATGTCTTTGAGATAGCCATCTTTGCCATCGCGATGAAACAGCCTTGCAAAAATACCTAAGACCTTGAGATGTCGTTGTAAACCCATCCACTCAAAGTCACGATAGAACTGACCAAAATCAGTTGGCATTGGCAGACCGACTTGACGACCTTCTTCCCAAAATTTAATTACCCAATCAATCACGCGTTCCTCAGGCCATGCAATGTAAGCATCACGCCAAAGTGAAGACACGTCATAAGTGATGGGGCCGTAAACTGCATCCTGAAAATCAATTACTCCAGGATTATTTTTTTCAGTCACCATCAGATTGCGTGAGTGGTAATCACGATGGACGTAGACTTTTGCCTGCGCAAGATTATTTTGGATAATCAATTCAAATGCTTGCTTAATTTGAGAGCTCTGAAGTTCGGTTAATTCTAGATGCAGATGTTTTCCTAGATACCACTCGGGAAATAAATCCAACTCTCGTTGTAAGAGTGCTTCATCATAGTTTGGCAAAACATCTGGCTTACTCGCCAATTGCATTTGTACTAAAGCATGTGTCGCATCTTTATATAGATGATCCGCACTCTCAGAATTAAGTTCTGCAAGGTAGGTTTTAGTGCCAAGATCATTGAGTAAAAGAAAGCCCTCAGCCACATTCTTTTCTAAAATTTTGGGAACGTTGAGGCCGGCATTTTCGAGCAATAAATCGACCTTGATGAAGGCATCGAGGGGCTCATGTTGGGGTGGGGCGTCCATGACGATCAAAGTCGGAAAATCCAGGTTTTTGGATGCAATCCGGAAATACCGCCGAAAGCTGGCATCTGCGGAGGCGGGAGCCAAAGTGGGGAGATCTAATTGCCAGCTAGGTTCAAGGCCTTTTAGCCAGTTGCGGAGGGTATCTAAGCGGGAGTCAGTCATGGTCGATTCGTATAATAAGGCGGGTCTGGATCTATGAGTCATTATCGCCGTCGTGCTGGCCTTTGCGCCCCTCTTTTTTTAGCTCTCCCCCTGCGTGTAATGATGGGGGTTGGATTGTTGCAATTTGCCCTCTCAGGTCTTGCTCAAGCGCCCGCCCCTTTACCTCCCTCTGCGCAGTCTTTGGGTAGCTCAGCCAACTCGGTTTTGATCCCCGATCGTGGGGAGGTAACTATTCTGAAATTGGATGATCAACTGCGTGTTGGGAAGCCTATTGCTGACGGTAATGCATTGACGTTTACCTCCAGCGATTCGATTGATGGAATCGTTGATCGAGAAATGAGTTTAAAAGGGCGCGCACAAATTCGTCGTAATGGCGCAGTCATTAAGGCAGATGAAATCCAATATGATCCAGATTCTGATGTAGCCAATTTGTCTGGTAATACTGAATTTTCAAAAGGCAATGCATCCTTCAAGGGGCCGAAAGCGCGCCTCAGAGTCGATGCGCGTGAGGGGGAAATGGAAGCTCCCAACTACGAACTACGTGATAACCGTGCAAGTGGAAATGCAAAAAAACTCACGATCGAAACTTCAGATGTGTTTGTGTTTGATCAAGCTACCTATACAACCTGTACTCCAGAAAATTTAGATTGGTATTTCACGGCCAGCACCCTGGAGATTGATAACGAGCAAAAAGAAATGGTTGGTACGAATGGCGTCATGAGATTCTTCGATGTGCCGATTGCTTATGTACCTTACTTCACTGCACCAACATCAAATCAGCGTCGCTCAGGAATATTGGCGCCAGTTGCTGGCTATAGTTCAAATAACGGTATTGATGTTACTCAGCCGTATTACGTCAATATTGCCCCTAATCGCGATTTGTTATTGCTGCCTCGTGTCATGAGTCAGCGCGGTGTTCAGTTGGGTGCTAAATATCAATTTCTGGATCGGCAGTACGCGGGTAGCTTGGGTGGAGATTATTTACCTTATGACCGAAAAACCGGTACTGATCGTTGGCGTTATGACTGGCAGCAACGCCAGGCCTTTACTGGTGGTCTTGGGCCTGGGTCTTGGACGGGTTATGCCAACGTTGCTCGCGTTTCAGATAATTTGTATCCCACAGACTTTTCACAAAGTCTGGCTGGTGCCGTCACGAGTCAGTTTCGTCAAGAGGTCGGCACTACTAAGAACTTGACGGGGAGCTTGAGTAATTGGACTGTGGCAGCGAGAGCAATGACTTTTCAGACCTTGCAGCCTGATCCAACGGTTACGGTCCAGTCCCCATACAATATTTTGCCGAACATCTCTGCTTCCTATAACAATCGTCTAACCCCTACCGTAGCCGATACAAGCGGAAGATATGTAACCATACCTTCAGGCCCTGTAACTACGTTTTCTACGGACTACACTCGCTTTGCTTACAACATTGGAGGCAGTTTGGCGGCTACTGCTCCGGGTGTATATAGTCAGGCAGATCGGGCTGTGATTAAGGGTGCCATGTCGCTTCCTCAAATTACGCCGGGTTACTACATCACTCCCAAGGTGAGTTTTCAGGCAAACACTTACAATGCCACCCCTTATAACTCGGTAGGTGCTCCAGCAGCTCAAGGCTTTACTATTCCGACTTTTAGTCTGGATTCAGGCTTAGCATTCGAAAGAGAGGCGGCTGAATTAAAAGGCTTCTATGGCCGAGATATGTTGCTCACGATGGAGCCAAGAGCTTTTTATGTTTACACACCATATCAAAGCCAAGCTCAAACCCCCTTATTTGATACGGCAGATGCAGGTTTTGGTGTAACTCAAATTTTTAGTGAAAATACCTTTATTGGTAATGATCGTGTTGCAGATAACAATAAGCTGACGGGTGGTTTAACTAGTCGAATGATTGAGGCCGGCACTGGTGCGGAAAGGGCTAATGTAACCCTTGCACAACGACAGGCTTTTACGGGGCAGAGGGTTGGTCTCAATGGCAACATTGTGAACCCTACAACCTATTCTGATACATTGGGTTCAGGCTCGGTTCGACTGCTTGGTAACTTCAGTGCGGATCTGTTTGGCCAGTACAACAGTCAGTTAAATCGCTTGGTTCAAACAACCGTAGGTACAAGTTGGCGCCCAACTCCGGGTAGGAATTTGAACTTTGGCTACAGAAATGTATGGTCTCCGCCAACACAATCGTCCACCCAGAATAACCAACTTTTTGTTCCTGCAGCTACCACTACAGACCAATACAATATTTCTGGGCAATGGCCTGTTACGCGGGAGGTTTCAGTCTTGGGTCGCTGGGGATATGATGCCCTAACGACCAAAACACTGAATACGCTAGTAGGCTTGGAGTGGATGCGTGACTGCTGGACTTTACGTGGCGCCTATTCCCAAGTATTAAATACCTCTCAAATTACAACCACCCAAGTTTTATTCCAAATAGAATTTAGGGGTTTTGGTAGCGCAGGCAGTAACCCAGTTGATATCATGAAGCTTAATGTTCCTGGATATATGCCCACCTCCAAACCCGTACCACCTTCAATATATGAGAACTATCAATGATGCGTAGGATTCGATTTAACCAAGCTCTTGCAGCCACGATATTGGCTGGCGCTGCTTTACTCTCCCAATTCGCATTTGCACAAGAGAGCCCAAAGTCATCGACTGATAGCAAAATTCGTAATATTGACGGCGTTGCAGCGGTTGTGAATACGGGCTACGTCACCCGTAAAGAGATTGACGATCGTATTGCCGCTTTGCAAAAGCAGGGAACTAAACTTCCTGATGCCGCTACTTTGCGCAAGACAATACTCGATCGCCTCATTATCGAAAAGATTCAACTGCAAAACGCCGAGCAAGAAGGTGTTGTGGTTACCAATAAAGAGCTCGATAAGATTATTAGTGATATCGCGGCTAAAAATAAATTAACAGTTGCTGAATTAAAGGCCAAGATTGTTGTTACCGGTAGCACCTATGAGCGTTATCGCCAAATGTTGCGTGATGATGTGATTATTAGCCGCTATCGTGAACGCGAAGTAGAGGGCAAGATTAAAATTTCTGATGCGGAAATAGATAATTTCATTACCGATCGCAATCGCGCGGTAGCTGGCGGAGGTAAGCCGGTACGCTCAACTTCAGCCGCAAAGGGTGAGCCAGAAGAAATTGATGTGGCACAGATTTTTGTACCAGCTGACGCGAATGCTGGCGCTGGTGCCCAGGCTGAGGCAAAGAAGAAAGCAGAGGCATTGTTGCGTGAAGCGCGTGGCGATGTTGATTTCTTGCAATTGGGCGCGATGGCTGCAAAAGAAAATCCAAAAATTAAGTTTCAGGAGCTGGGCTACCGTACGCCAGATCGTTTGCCGCAATTGTTTTATGAGGCCGTGAGAAATACCGGTGGCGGACAGGTTGCTAACGCGGTCGCGAAGAGTCCTGCTGGTTATCACGTTCTCAAGGTTTTGGATCGTCGCGCACTGGTTGCTAGTGCTCCTGAGCCACAACAAGCTGCTCCACAAGAGGGCGCTCCTACTGCGCCGCAGAACATTATGGTGACGCAAACTTTGTCTCGCCATATCTTGTTGCGTAGTCGTGCAGGCTTGACTGATCAGGATGCTGAAAGACGCCTAGCAGGCTATCGTGATCAGGTTCGTGCAAAGACTGCTGATTTTGGTGAGTTAGCTAAAAAGTATTCCGAGGATGGATCTGCTGCGAATGGTGGCAATCTAGGTTGGATGGGTCCTGGTGATTTAGTTCCAGAATTTGACCAAGCAATGAATCGACTTCAAATTGGTGAGGTCAGCAATCCAGTGAAAACGGAATTTGGCTGGCATTTAATCCAAGTCCTAGAGCGTCGTGAAGCGCAATTAACTATTGAGAAGCAGCGTCAATTTGCTCGGGCGGCAATTCGCGAGCGTAAATTTGAGCAGGCTTATCAAGACTGGCTTCGTGAATTACGCGACACCGCTACGGTTAAGATCATTAATGCAGATGATCCAGCAGCAAGCCCCCGTTAATTTAGTTATTAGCTCGGGCGAGCCTGCAGGGGTTGGCCCAGAGATCTCTATTGCGGCTGCATTAGCCTTCTTGCGGGAGCAGCCTGCAGCAACCATTACCCTGCTCGGCGATCTCGGTTTATTTCCATTGGCTGCTGTTCCTGAAGAGTTATCGACTCGCTTGAAGGTGGAAGCCATCCCACTGGCTTACCCAGCAATAGCAGGCCAGTTAAATTCTGCCAATGCGCAGTATGTTCTCAATATCCTAGATGTGGCAGTGAAGGGATGTCTTGATAAACGCTTTGATGCCATGGTGACCGCACCAATACAAAAGAGTGTCATCAATGAGGGCGACACTTCGAGCAATGCCTTGTTTACTGGCCACACTGAATATCTTGCCAAGCTTTGTCATCAAGAGCATGTTGTCATGATGTTGTGTGCAACATTGCCAGCGGGCTTTTTAGGGCTTCAGAATAACCGAGACCTTCGAGTGACTTTGGTTACAACTCACCTGCCATTGAGAGAGGTCCCTGATGCCCTCTCTCAAGAACATATTTTAGAAACTATTCAGATTGTCGACTATGATCTGCGAACAAAATTTGGCATTGCTCAGCCTGTGATTCGTGTGGCAGGGCTTAATCCCCATGCTGGTGAATCAGGCTATCTTGGGCGCGAAGAGATTGATGTGATTGCTCCTGCCATTGAAGCGGCTAAAGATTTGGGTATGCAGGTCAGTGGACCTTATCCAGGTGACACGATGTTTGATGCCAAGATCCTAGATAGGGTCGATGCCTTTATTGCCATGTATCACGATCAAGGTTTGGCGCCATTCAAGTTTGTGAGTTTTGGTGGTGGCGTGAATGTCACTCTGGGTTTGCCGATTATTCGTACTTCGGTAGATCATGGCACGGCCCTAGACATTGCTGGTAAAGGCCTTGCGGATTCAGGCAGCATGTTAGAGGCCTTACGACTCGCCTATCAATTAGCAGTTAATGTAAAGAAATTAGACACATGACGCATCGCGCTCGTAAACGATTTGGCCAAAACTTTTTGCAGGACTCTGGGGTGATTTATTCCATTGTTGCAGCAATCAATCCCAGTGAAAATATGCACGTGATTGAAATTGGCCCCGGTCTTGGTGCGCTAACTAGACCTTTATTGAGTAACTTGGGTCACTTAGATTTACTAGAAATCGATCGAGATTTAGTGGCTTACTGGAATCAAGAGAATCTCAAGGGTCTGAATGTGATTGAGGGGGATGCCCTCAAGTTTGATTTCTTGGAATGGGCAAATGCACGCCCAGCTAACAGTGGTCTTTGCAAGGTGGTTGGTAACTTGCCTTACAACATCTCCTCGCCATTGCTATTCCACCTCGTTTCTGCGGCCCATGCAATTGACGAGCAGGTGTTCATGCTTCAAGCTGAAGTGGTTGAGCGTATGGTTTCCAAGGCTGGTGGTTCTGAATTCAGCAGACTGTCGGTTATGCTGCAAGCGCGTTACGATATGGAGCAGGTTTTAGAAGTTCCTCCCGAGGCATTCGACCCACAACCTAAAGTCAATTCGGCTGTAGTGCGAATGATTCCACGAAGAGATTTCAATTTAAGTGATGCGCAGTGGCATGCTTTAGAAAAAGTGGTTGCAGCAGCGTTTTCTCAACGGAGAAAAATGTTGCGTACCAACTTATCAGTCTTCGCTGATCGATTGTCTTTATCTGAATCTGAATTAAAAGCGCGCGCCCAAGATATTTCAGTGGACCGCTACATTGAGTGGGCTAAAACTTTAGCCCACTAAGAACCTAGTTTTACTGGTAAGCGCTGGGATCAATTACCCGCATCTCTGCTTCAATCCACTTCTCTACTTCTTGATGAAGTTGCCCACCAGTTTTCCCGGCGGAGGTAATTGCAGGCCCGATTGAGAATATGACGGTGCCTGGTTGCTTTAGAAAGCTATTCTTAGGCCAGCAACGACCTGCATTGTGGGCAATCGGGATAACCAATGCTTCAGTAGCGCTCGCAAGCCTTGCACCGCCTTTGCTATAGGGTTTGTGAGAGCCAGTGGGCGTTCTAGTGCCTTCAGGAAACAACAAAATCCATTTACCTTCGCTTAAACGCTTTTTACCTTGGCCGACAACAGATAGTGCGGCGGTTTCTTTACTATTGCGATTAATGTGAATCATCTTGAGCAATGCTAAAGCCCATCCAAAGAAGGGGATCCAAAGCAATTCTCTTTTAAAAACGAAGCAGACTTGCTTGGGTAGCAAGGCAATGTAAAAAATAGTTTCGTAAGCGGATTGATGTTTGCTCAGCACAACAACAGGTTTATCCAAAACCGCCATCATGTTTTCCATTCCGCGAATCTCGTAACGAATGCCACAGAGCGGCTGCAAAATCCAGATGACGATCTTGTTCCAGAGTCCGATAAAGCGATAGCGATTCTCAGGATTAAGGAATGGGAAAACCAGGATACAGAGCACCGACCAGATCGGTGTAAATATGAGCAAGAAGAGGGTAAAAAGAGCTGAGCGAATAAAAGTCATATTTGCATTAAACCTTATCTTGTAAAAGCGCATGCGCAAACGCCATCAAATCTGCATGGATCTGCGTGCCTTCTGGGAGATCGCCCTTATCAAGGGTTTTGCTGCCTTTGCCAGTTAATACTAAATGCGGACTGGCGCCCAGGGCAACGCCTGCTTGCAGATCTCGCAAGGAGTCGCCGACAATCGGAACCCCCAATAAAGGTGTGGCGCTCTGATTTTTCTTGTAACGAAGCGCAATTTCTTTCATCATCCCTGGCAGGGGTTTGCGGCAATCGCATGCATTTGCGTCGGTATGTGGGCAGAAGAAAATGCTGTCGATGTGACCGCCCAGGGGCTTGAGTAGCTTATCCATCTTGCCATGCATGGCATGAAGATCATTGATACTGAAATAGCCCCGAGCTAAACCCGATTGGTTGGTTGCTACGGCAATTTGATAGCCTGCTTGATTGAGTAGTGCGATTGCTTCAAGACTGCCGGGCAGCGGAATCCACTCATTGCTCGACTTTACATAATCATCTCGATCTTCATTGATCACGCCATCGCGATCAAGAATGATTAGTTTAGTAGAGCTGGTGCTCATGCTAATTTGCCGAGGTCGGCAATGAGATTCATTTTCTGGTGAAGTTGTTGCAGGAGAGCTAGGCGGTTATCGCGCAACCCTGGATTGGGATCCATCACCATGACGTCGGCAAAGAACTGATCGATTGGAGCGCTTAGGGCTACCAGTGCTTTTAATAGATCCACGAATTGACGTTTTTCATAAGCTGTAGTCAGTGTTGGGATCAGTTGCTCGAGCGCCTGATGCAATGCGATTTCAGCAGGAACCTGCAAGAGTGTGCTTGAGCAAGTTGCTGGAATAGCAGCAGCATTCTTTTTCAGAATATTGCTAATGCGCTTATTGGCAGCGGCTAACTGAGCTGCTTCTGCTAAAGCATTAAATTCACGTAAGGCAGTTAAGCGATCAATTAAATCATTCAGTTGAGCGGGCGACTGGCTTAATACGGCATCAATCTCTTCGGTAGTGAATGGCTTTCCAGCAACAGCCTGATCACGCAAGTAAGCGCGGAGACGATCGATGATGAAGGCGTAGATATCTTCAGCCTTAGCTTTATCTTGAACGTCTTTTTGCGGAAATTGTTTGCGAGCCAATTCAATTAAGTCAGGCAAGTTGAGGCTGAGATTCTTCTCTAGTAAGAGCCTGCAAATTCCTAGGGCATGACGACGAAGAGCGTACGGATCTTTATCTCCAGTTGGGGCAAGACCAACACCCCAAATACCGACGAGAGTTTCTAGTTTGTCTGCAATGGCTAAGATAGTGCCAGTTTGGCTCTGTGGCAATGCGTCACCAGCAAAGCGAGGCATGTAATGCTCGCTGCAAGCAGAGGCGACTTCGGCATTTTCCCCGTCATGCGTTGCATAGTAGCGACCCATGATGCCTTGGAGCTCTGGGAACTCGCCAACCATATCAGTCAATAAATCGGTTTTAGCAATCTCAGCAGCACGACTAGCTAGCGTCTCATCGGCTAACAAATTTTTTGCAATACCAACGGCAATACCTTGCACGCGCTTGGTGCGATCCAATTGATTGCCGAGTTGGTTGTGATAAACCACTTTTCCAAGATCGACTACACGGGAGGCCAATGGACGCTTTTGATCTTGCTGGAAGAAGAAGCGTGCATCAGACAGGCGCGGGCGAACTACGCGCTCGTTACCGGAAATGATGGCCTCTGGTTTATCGGTCTCAATATTGGAAACGATCAAGAAGCGATTGCGTAACTTACCTTGCTTATCAGTTAAAGCAAAGTATTTTTGATTGGTCTGCATTGTCAGAATCAAGCATTCTTGTGGAACTTCTAGGAACTCTTGATCAAAATGACATTCATAGATTGCCGGCCATTCAACCAATGCAGTTACTTCATCCAACAAGCTGTCTGGCATCAATACTAAATCAGCTCCGGCAGATTTTAACAAAGCAGACTCAATAAATTCGCGGCGCTTGTTAAAGCTGGGCAACACTTTTGCTTTGGAGGTGAGTTCAGACTCATACTGATCCGCAGATGCAATGGTAATGACGCCGGGAGCCAGAAAGCGATGACCTTCTGTTTGATTTGCTGCATCAATACCCAGCGCACTGATATGCAATGTTTGTTTGCCATGCAGAGCGATGATGCGGTGTGCAGGACGTGCAAACTCAACGTCTGCCAATTCACCATTTTTCTGTAGCACTTGGTAGTGCATCATTTTTGCAATGGGTAATTTGCTCAGTGTCTGCTCGAGTGCTTGTTGAGCGGTTTGCTCTAATGCCGCACCTTTGGCGATCACATTGAGATACAGCGCTTCATTCTTTCCTTCTCCCGATTTTTCTAAGGTGGAGAGGTCGATATCAGCGTAACCCAAGGAGGCCAATTTCTTTTGCAATGGTGCAGTCGGCTTTCCATCGGCATCAAAAGCAATACTGGTCGGCAGTAATTTTTCACGTACTGGATAGTCCGAGGCTTGGCTCAAGACATGAGTCACTTGAACGGCAAGGCGACGCGGTGTAGCGAAGCCAGTAGTAATCGAGTTTTCACTCAAGAGGCCGGCGGCCTTCAGGGCGGAATAAATACCTTCACTAAAAGCATCACCTAAGCGACGTAATGATTTTGGTGGAAGCTCTTCGGTAAATACTTCAATCAGAAGGTTATCTGATTGAGAGAGGGAATTCGGTGTACTCATAATTAGATCGAGCTGATTAGGCTTTGGATTGACGTTGACACATCGGGAATCCCAATTTCTCACGAGACTCATAGTAAGCCTGTGCTACTGCACGAGATAGATTGCGAATGCGTCCGATATAGGCTGCACGCTCGGTAACTGAGATAGCGCCACGGGCATCTAGCAAATTGAAGGTATGTCCAGCTTTGAGCACCATTTCATAGGCGGGCAAAGCTAATGGTACTTCCATCAAACGCTTGGCTTCACTTTCATAGTTAGTGAAGTTTGCAAATAAGAGGTCGGTGTTGGAGTGCTCAAAGTTGTAGCAAGACTGTTCCACTTCATTCTGGTGATACACATCACCATAAGAAATACCGTCAGCCCAAACCAGATCGTATACGTTGGAGCAGTTTTGGATATACATTGCCAAGCGCTCAATACCGTAGGTGATTTCGCCTAAAACAGGTTTGCAGTCAATGCCACCCACTTGCTGGAAATAGGTGAACTGAGTTACTTCCATGCCGTTAAGCCAGACTTCCCAACCTAAGCCCCAGGCACCCAAGGTTGGATTCTCCCAGTCATCCTCAACGAAACGCACATCGTTCTTTTGAAGATCCAGGCCTAAAGCAGCAAGTGAGCCCAGATAGAGCTCAAGAATATTTTCTGGTGCAGGCTTGAGCACTACCTGGTACTGGTAGTAGTGCTGCAAGCGGTTTGGATTTTCTCCGTAGCGACCATCTTTGGGTCTGCGCGAGGGTTGGACGTAAGCAGCCTTCCATGGCTCAGGGCCAATGGCCCTCAAGAAAGTGGCTGTATGAGATGTACCGGCACCGACCTCAAGGTCAATAGGTTGCAATAGGGCACAACCTTGTTGGTCCCAGTAATCTTGGAGTTTGAGAATGATTTGCTGAAAAGTAAGCATGATTTACCTGGCTAAGCCTTTGATTTTACATGGCTAAGCTAGCTAACCATGAAATAGCGGTTAGATTCGTTTTTGGCGAATCAGACCCAGAATGAGTAGGAGGCAAGAAAGACTCAAAATCGGCGCATTTCCCCAAATGACATATGGGGTCTTGCCTGAGTATGCTTGGATCTTCAGGCCGAGTACGCCTTGGTTAAATTCACCTAGCTGTGTCAGCTCCTTGCCATCTGACCCAAGCGCTGCAGTGATGCCCGTATTGGTGGCTCGTAGCGCTGGGAGGCCGGTTTCCAAGGAGCGCAGCTGGGATAGCCTTAATTGCTGAGCTAGCGCTTGAGAATCCCCAAACCAGGCCAGATTAGTCATATTAATCAATAGGTTAACGGGCTGGCTGCTATGATTAAGCCGAGAGGCTAATTCCCCGCCAAAGACATCCTCATAGCAAATGGTGATGGCCGCATGAATCGCATCTTTGCTTGGACGAACAATGCTGAAGGGAGGCTGATCTAGCTTGCCACGCGCAAAGTCGCTCATGGGCACATGGAAGGCATTTACAAACCAATGAAACCCAACTGGAATAAATTCTCCAAAAGGCACTAAGTGGGATTTGTCATATTGGTAGCTCGGCGCATGGGGTGAGAGTCCAAGCGCACGGTTGGTGTATTTCACTTCGGAGGAGTTGGCTGCCTCTCCAATCACGCCAATCAGAATGTTGCTGGAGGTATTAGTGGAAAACTGTTGGAGTGATTCCAATAGGCCAGCAGGAAGATTGCTTTGGGGCCAGGGATAGGCAGTCTCTGGTGTGATGATGAGATCAGCTGATTGACTCTCGATGGCATTGGTATAAAAACGAAATTGTTCTTCGATAGCTTTGGGGTTGAACTTCAGGCTTTGCTCAAAATTGCCCTGAATTAAACGAACACTCAGTGGTTCGCCCATTGGTGTTGTGAAAGTCCAAAAGCTCGCGAGTTGTGCAAGGACGACGGCAGATGTGATGCAGAGGCCACTTAAGAAAATATTTTTCTTAAGCTGAGTAATTTCCCAAGAAATCCACACGACTAAAAATGTGCACGCCAAGCCACCGAAGAATGGTGCTACCGGTGCGAATGGGCCATTGAATTGCGCTTCAGCAAATCCCATCCAAGGAAAGCCGGTTAGCACTACGCTGCGCAGGTATTCAACGAGTACCCAAGAAGCCGCTAGCATCGGGCCTGTAAGGCGATTGCGTCTAGGTATGCAGAGAGCAAGAGAGGCGCTGGAGAAGAATAAGCCCATGCCTGCGGCCAGTAAGAGCACTGCCAAGCAAGAAACTAGAGCATGCATCCCACCTACGTCATGCAGGCTAATATAGATCCACCACAAGCCTAGGGTGAAGTAGCCTAGGCCAAAAGACATCCCAGAAATAAATTGATTTTTAATGGCGGGAATGGATTCTTGACTCATTCGCCACCAAATCAAACTCAAGATGGGAATTTGTATCCAGCCACCATACGGCAGCTCTGCAGCAGCAGCTAGTACTACTCCCAGAAAAAATAGGAGCAGTAAATTGATGCTATTGCTTAGCCTTACTGATTGCCGATCAATCAAAGCAATTCTCAGGAAGGCTTCTTAGGGAGTTGGCGTGCGAGCAGAATATGAATCTGTCTTGGGTCAGCGCGCTGAACCTCAAATTCAACTCCCTCGATCTCAATGAGCTCACCCATCTTGGGTACGCGACCAAGATGCTGGATGACAAGGCCGGCAACCGTTTCAATACCTTCAACCTCAAATTGGGTGCCCAGTGTCTCGTTAAATTGCTCGAGCTCGGTAATACCCTTAACGCGAATGTCACCATTATCTAAAGAGATCAGGTTGTCCGCCTCTTCATCAATATCGTGCTCATCCTCAATATCGCCAACAATCTGCTCAAGTACATCCTCAATCGTGATGACGCCTGCAACACCACTGTATTCATCGACAACAATAGCTAGATGATTGCGGTTGTCTTTGAAGTCACGCAACAACACACTTAAGCGCTTAGATTCGGGAATAAATACTGCTGGGCGGAGCCAATCACGTACCTGAAAATCTTTTTCGGTCGAGTGACGCAATAAATCTTTGGCTAGTAAGGTGCCAATGACATTGTCTCGGCTACCTTCAAATACCGGGAAGCGTGAGTGTGCCGCAGTAATCACGCTTTTGATAATTTCCGATAAAGGTAGGTTGATATCAATCCAGTCAATCTGAGCCCTAGGAATCAAGATATCGCGAGCACACAATTGACCCACCTGAAATACACCCTCAATCATGGAGAGGGCATCCGCATCAATTAAGCCTTCAGTCTGTGCTTCCCTGAGGGTATCAATCAGTTCTTGACGACGCTCTGCTGGGCTGGTTGGCTGTGGCGTTAAAAAATTGGCCAAGCGTTCTAAAAGGGATTTATTGGGGTCAGGCATATAGCAAGAATATCGCAGAAATCGGGAATTTCAATGAAGAGGGTCTGAAAGATGCTTTAAATAGGTGCGTAGGGATTAGCGAATCCTAAGGATTTCAGGAGAATGATTTCTTTACCCTCCATTTTCTTCGCTTCTGTATCGTTCTCATGGTCAAGGCCTTGGGCGTGTAAGCAACCATGAACAATCAGGTGGGCTAAATGCGCCTTAACGGTCTTGCATTGCTCTGACGCCTCTTTTTGAATCACGGGAAGGCAAAAAATAATATCAGCCGTCAATGTCTTTTTAGTCAACTCGTATGGAAAGGTGAGTACATTAGTTGCGTAATCTTTATTGCGAAAAGCAAAATTCAGTTTTTTGCCTTCGACTGCATTCACAAAGCGCAAAGTGATAAGGCCATTCATGCTAATCGCCGCCTTAACCCATTTTTTAATTGCTACTAAAGAGGCAATCGCAAGTACTTTATCCTCAATAGCGGCACTAGCAAATTGAATATCAATTTCTAATTTAGAAAGGGCTACTTGCTTACTTGCCATCTTAATGGGCCTGGGTAGAGGTATGCTCGCTCATGAGAACACCGCGGAGAGTGTAATTGAGCACTTCGGTAATGCGGATATCCACCATTTGACCGATGAGTGATTCAATATCTTCATTTGGCGCAGTAAAGTGAATCACGCGATTATTGGCGGCACGTCCTTGTAGGTTGACGCCATCCTTTGCTAAACCTTCAACAAGTACTCGCTCAGTGTTACCCATCATATTTTTGCTGATCTGATTTGCTTGTGACTCCACCAGCGCAAGCAGTGTTTGCAGACGTTTGAGTTTGACCTCATAAGGTGTATCGTCACTCAAGTTCGCTGCAGGTGTGCCAGGGCGCGCACTGAAGATAAAACAAAAGCTGTTATCAAAATTGAGCTCTTCAACCATTTTGAGTAGCTTTGCAAAGTCCTCATCAGTCTCGCCAGGGAAGCCCACAATGAAGTCGCTGGACAGTGTTAGGTCTGGCCTCACAGCATGCATCTTGCGAATGATACTTTTGTATTCCAGGGCGGTATAGCCACGCTTCATGGCGGATAAGACTGAATCTGATGCGTGTTGTACTGGTAGATGCAGGTGGCTCACGAGCTTAGGAACTTTTGCATAGACATCAATCAAGCGCTGTGTAAATTCTTTAGGGTGGCTGGTAGTAAAGCGAATTCTTTCTACACCGGGAATTTCTGCGATGTATTCAATCAATAATGCAAAGTCTGCGATCTCCTCTGTATCACCCATCTTGCCAAGATAGGCGTTGACGTTTTGACCGAGTAAGACGATTTCTTTCACACCTTGAGTTGCGAGACCAGCTACTTCAGTCAACACGTCATCGAAGGGGCGTGATACTTCTTCGCCTCGAGTGTAGGGAACCACACAGTAGCTGCAATACTTTGAGCAACCTTCCATGATGGAAACATAAGCGGAGCCGCGAGTTTGACGCGATGCTGGGAGGTGATCAAACTTTTCTATTTCCGGAAAGGAGATGTCTACTTGAGATCTACCAGTTTCGCGACGTTGTGCAATCAGATCGGATAGGCGGTGCAATGTTTGCGGCCCAAACACCACATCCACATAAGGTGCCCTGCTAATAATTTGCTGACCTTCTTGGCTGGCAACGCAACCACCAACGCCAATCAATAAATTGGGCTTGGTTTTCTTAAGCTCACGCAGACGCCCCAAATCAGAAAACACTTTATCTTCTGCTTTTTCTCGAATCGAGCAGGTGTTCAATAAAACTACATCTGCATCTTCGGGGGTATCGGTCATGACCATGCCTTCATTGGCATGAAGGAGGTCGGCCATCTTGCCCGAGTCATACTCGTTCATTTGACAGCCAAAGGTTTTGATATAGAGCTTTTTCATATGCCGTTCTCAGGTTTATAGCTGGGGGCGAAGCTCAGATTTTACGGGATAAGACGTTTAGAGCAGACGTAATGCCAGAATCGCCACAATGGTTGGTGGAACAGCGGCCACAAACAGCAATCCCGCCGAAACTGCCGCATTAGGGAAGTAGCTCCGCAGAATAGCCAGTCCAGCAGGATTGGGAGCATTGGCGATCACGGTTAAACCGCCACCCGCTACTGCTCCGCCAACCAAAGCCAGCTTGAATTCTGGTGAAGTACCTTGTACTAATGAGCCTAAATAGGTGAGCGCCGCATTATCGGTAATCGCTGTTAATGCCATGCTGCCATAGAAGACGGCTGTAGGACTCATCGTTTCTAGTATCGGCTGCAGCCACCAGCCTTGCAGCCCACCCAAAACAACCAATCCGCCCAAAAAGAACCCCACCAGCAAAGCTTCACGCAAGATGAGTGGATTTTGATGTTTTGGATAAGCTGTGGTGTAGCCAATGAAAAACAGAAGCAGCCACATGAAGATCACTGGGTCATGTGCGAAGACCACAATACCCAGCAAGAAAAGTAGATGAATGGCGGTAATAGTGAATGGAATGCGAACGTGATCGGATTTGTTTGTAGGTTCAATTAATTGCTTATGAAAGAGCAGTGTTGCAATCGTTGCGTTGATAAAAATCGCAATCGCTGCCTCTAAGCCAAAGTTAGCAAACATGAATGGGGTATCCCAATTCCATGTTGATGCCACCATCAGCACTGGTGGCGCAGCAAAATTAGTCAGCGTGCCGCCAATCGAGATATTGACGAACAACACACCTAAGGTGCCAAACAGTAGCGGGGTAGAGCATTTGTGGCGATAGACTAGGTCTCGTAATAAGAATGCGGCTAGCGTCATTGCTGCAGGTTCAGTAATGAGCGAGCCTAGCAAAGGAGTGATGCTGAGAGTTAAGAAATAGAGTGTTGGTGCTTGCTTAGTACGTAAGACAAATTGCAGCACCTTGCCCAGCTTGTGAAGAATCTGAGTTGCAAAATGTAGAATCGGCTTACTGCCAGCGACAACCATGATGGCAAACACAAACAGCGGCTCTGTGAAGTTGCGTTTGTTGGCGTACTCTTTTGCGGTGGCCAAATCATTTGCAAGCCACATAAAAATAATCAGAATGGCCGCCCAGAATCCAAAGACGATTTCCACTTCGCCGAGGAGATGCCATAAGCCGCCATGCCTTGGAGATTTTTTAGCAAGCGCTTCAAAATACGAAGTGCAAAACGTATGCAGTACTGCAATGGCAAAGATAATGCTTGCGCCAAGCTCTGTAGGGGTAAAGTTCATGAAGACATATTATCAGGACAAGCCTGTCAGAATATGCATAAAGCTAATTCGGCAGAAGTGTTAGTAATTTAGGAGATTCTGATGAAATTGAAATTAGGCTATCAAGAGTTAATTGCAAATGCGATGGCGCAAATTGAGACCGTTCCATTGGAGCAAGCGCAAAAACTCCTGGATGATGAAAACACGGTTTTCGTGGATATTCGGGATGTGAGGGAGTTGGAGCGTGATGGGATGATTCCAAACGCCATTCATGCACCCCGTGGCATGCTGGAATTTTGGGTTGATCCGGACAGTCCGTATTACAAGCCGGTTTTTGGAGAAGGTAAGCGTTTAATCCTCTATTGCGCATCTGCTTGGCGTTCGGCGCTGGCAACAGAAACTCTCCAAAAGATGGGGGTTCCCGGGATTTGTCATCTAGAGGGCGGCTTTAGCGCCTGGAAAAAGGCTGAATTGCCTCTGGCAGAAAAGCACTCAAAGCCACACCCGGGCTAAATTTCTGGTTTTATAGATCTTGAAATCTATTAAATGACCCCCAATTAATGGGGGTTATGTTCAATGATGAAGAGGGAATACGCATGTCTGTAGCCAGTAAAGAAACCTTGGGCTTTCAAGCTGAAGTAAAGCAACTTTTACAACTAATGATTCATTCCTTGTATTCCAACAAGGAAATCTTTCTCCGTGAGCTGATCTCTAATGCATCTGACGCTTCGGACAAGCTCCGCTTTGAGGGAATCGAGCATCCCGATTGGTATGGTGATGATCCTGATTTGAAGATCAAAGTCAGTTTTGATAAAGCCGCGAGAACCGTCACCATTTCTGATAATGGAATTGGTATGAGTCGTGATGAAGTCATTTCAAACTTGGGAACCATTGCCCGCTCTGGCACCAAAGAATTTTTCTCAAAGCTTTCAGGCGATCAGCAAAAAGATGCTGCTCTGATTGGGCAGTTTGGCGTGGGCTTCTATTCCGCTTTTATCGTTGCTGATCGTATTACCGTGGAGACTCGTCGAGCAGGCTTGCCGGCCAAGGATGGCGTTCGCTGGGAGTCCGATGGCTCAGGTGAATTTACAGTGGAAAGCATTGATCGCCCACAGCGTGGAACAGCGATCACAATGCACCTGCGCGAAGGCGAAGATGATTTCCTCTCTACGCATAAGCTGAAGTCCATTATTCGTAAATATTCCGATCACATCTCTTTGCCGATTCAAATGAATAAAGAAGAGTGGGATGCGGATAAAAAAGAACAAGTCATCAAGGATGAGCTCGAGAGCATTAATCAATCGAGCGCTTTGTGGGCTCGCTCTAAGTCTGAAATTACTGAAGAGCAATATGACGAGTTTTATAAGCATCTGTCACATGACTACGAAAACCCTTTGTGCTACTCGCTCAATAAAGTTGAGGGGCGTAGTGAATTTACACAGCTGCTGTATGTGCCGGCACGTGCACCATTTGATTTGTGGGATCGCAACAAGCGGGGCGGTATTAAGTTATATGTGAAGCGGGTATTCATCATGGATGATGCCGAGCAATTGATGCCAATGTATCTGCGTTTTGTCACTGGCGTGATTGATTCGACAGATCTCCCATTAAATGTCTCCCGTGAAATTTTGCAGGAATCACGCGATGTCAAAATTATTCGCGAAAGCTCCACCAAGCGTGTGCTGGGTATGTTGGAGGATTTAGCCAATAGCGATGATGAGGCTAAGAAAGAAAAATACCGTACCTTCTGGACTCAGTTTGGACAGGTTCTTAAAGAGGGTATGGGCGAAGACCAGCCAAATCAAGAGCGTATCTTAAAGCTCTTACGTTTTGCCAGCACCCATTCCGATTCTGCAGATCAAACCGTTTCTTTGTCTGAATATGTAAGCCGCATGAAGGAAGGTCAGGACAAGATTTATTACGTCACTGGCGATACTTTTAATGCTGCTAAAAATAGCCCGCATTTAGAAATCTTCCGCAAGAAGGGTGTTGAGGTTCTGCTGCTGTCCGATCGTGTGGATGAGTGGATGCTTTCTTTCTTCACCGAGTTTGATAGTAAGCATATGACCTCAGTAGCAAAAGGTGGGCTTGATCTTGGTAGCCTCAGTGATGAGAAAGAAAAGAAAGAGCATGAAGAAACTGAGAAAAATTTCAAGGACTTGCTTGACCGCATGAAGGCGGCATTGGCAGACAAGGTGAAGGATGTACGCGTAACCTTTCGCTTGACTGATTCTCCCGCTTGTTTAGTCTCTGATGAGAATGAGCTCTCCGGAAATTTATTGCGCATGCTGAAAGCTGCGGGTCAGCAAGCGCCAGATACAAAGCCTATTTTGGAAATTAATCCAGAGCATCCCTTGTTGCTCAAGCTGAAATCAGATGATCAGCATTTTGATGAGTGGACTCAAGTCTTGTTTGATCAAGCGCTCTTGGCTGAGGGCGGTCAGTTGAATGACCCGGCTGCTTATGTAAAACGTATTAATCAGCTATTGCTTTCTTAGCTTGCTGAAGCCCTAAAGAAAAACCCGACTTGCATGACGCAGGTCGGGTTTTTTTGTTTTGCTCCAACTAGAACTCAATCTAGCTTGTAAAGCTATTGAAGTAATGCTGAGTATTACTGTGGAGCTTTAGCTGGCTGATTATTTTTTCCAGCGTTATAACCAGAGTTGTATTCAGAAGCCTGCTCTTTTTTGTAGGCATCGTATACGTAACCAGAGGCTGCGCCAACTGCTGCGCCACCAACTGCGCCCCAAATTGGGTTGCCGTGGAAAATGGCTGTACCAACTGCACCGGCAGCTGCGCCGATACCGGCGCCAGATAAAGTACGTTGCTCTGTATTGCTCATATTGGAGCAACCTGCGATTGCTAGGGTTGCAGCTGCAATAGCGATAATTTTTTTCATATCAACTGTTCCTTAAGTTTAAATATTGAATTAGCTAAATGGCTTGGATTATTTTCTGGCGCAAGGAAAGCGTGCTGCCAAGAAGCCCAAGAAAACGCCTGCCGCTGGTTTGTCAGAGACCTGTTGGTTTGCTTGACCAAACTTGACGAATTCACCAATCACTTCATCACGTGACGGAGCTGGTTGCTTTACACAAATGTAAGGCTTGGCGCGTTGTGGATGGCGAGTAGCCAAATAAGTGTCGTAAATAGCAGTTGTGTAGCCTACACAAAAGCTACGGGACTCTGGGCTTGCAGGTAATTTGCAAACATTGACGAGCTCTTGCGCGCTCAGTACTTGAACTTTTTCTTGAGCTTGAACTAAGCCAGAAAATGCGCCTAAAGCAGCCAATAGAACTAAAACTTTTTTCATGGGTTCTCCCTTGGGTGTATGTAAATTTCATAATAAACCATATTCAAGGTAATAAATTGCACTAAGTTAGTGCATTCATGCCCGAAATCGGTCTTTGCATTCCCCATAATGATGCAAAAAACATAAGGGGTTATTTCAGTGGAAACTTTGAAATCAGGCAGTGATGTCTTATTTATTCTGCTCGGCGCCATCATGGTTCTGGCGATGCATGCGGGATTTGCATTTCTGGAGTTGGGCACCGTTCGCAAAAAGAACCAAGTAAATGCTTTGGTCAAAATTTTGGTCGACTTTGCAGTGTCTACCATCGCTTATTTCTTCATTGGCTATAGCATCGCCTATGGGGTCGACTTTTTCTCTGGTGCCGAGTTATTGGCGCAGAAGAATGGCTATGAGCTAGTCAAATTCTTTTTCTTGCTGACCTTTGCTGCCGCTATCCCAGCGATTATTTCTGGCGGTATTGCTGAGCGTGCAAAGTTCAATCCCCAATTAATTGCTACCTTTGTGCTGGTGGGTTTCATCTACCCTTTCTTCGAAGGTATTGCCTGGAATCAGCATTACGGTATCCAAGCGTGGATTAAGACGCTTACTGGTGAGGAGTTTCATGATTTCGCGGGATCGGTTGTAGTGCACGCAGTTGGTGGTTGGATCGCTTTACCGGCAGTGATTCTCCTGGGCGCACGCCGTGGCCGCTACACCAAGGATGGCAATGTTGCAGCACATCCACCATCAAGCATTCCATTCTTGGCATTGGGTGCTTGGATTTTGGCGGTAGGTTGGTTTGGATTTAATGTGATGAGTGCGCAAACTATCGACAAGGTCAGCGGCCTGGTGGCGATGAACTCCTTAATGGCAATGGTTGGTGGTACTTTGGCTGCGTGGGTCATCGGTCGTAACGATCCTGGCTTTACTTATAACGGGCCTTTAGCTGGCTTGGTAGCAGTTTGTGCTGGCTCTGATTTAATACATCCGATGGGTGCACTGGTAGTCGGCTTAATTGCTGGCGCTCTCTTTGTCTACATGTTTACTTTGGTACAAAACCGCTGGAAGATTGACGATGTGTTGGGTGTCTGGCCTCTTCATGGTCTATGCGGGTTATGGGGTGGACTAGCAGCAGGCATCTTTGGGGCAAAAGCACTCGGTGGTATTGGTGGCGTGACTTTCTTGGGCCAGCTCATTGGAAGTGGCTTGGGGGTTGGGATTGCGTTTGTTGGTGGTTTTGTGGTCTACGGATTACTCAAGGCTGTTTTAGGCATCCGGATGTCACAAGAGGAAGAATTTGAAGGTGCTGATTTGAGTATTCACCGCATTTCCTCCACGCCGGATCGCGAACCCAACTGGTAAGTTTTCTTAAATATAGCCATTACCTATAATGGGTCATGGCTATATTTGAACTAGATGGAAATGCTCCCCACTTGGCTGAGGGGGCTTGGGTTGCCGAGAGTGCGGAAGTGATCGGCAGGGTCGAGCTTCATAAAAACGCGAGTGTGTGGCCCAAGGTGGTTATCCGTGGTGACAACGATCTCATTCAGATTGGTGAGGGCAGTAATGTGCAAGATGCTTCAATTCTGCACACTGACCCTGGCTACCCCCTCATCATTGGTAAGCAGGTTACCGTTGGTCATCAAGTGATGCTCCATGGTTGTCAAATTGGTGACGGCAGTTTGGTTGGCATTGGTGCGGTGATTTTGAATGGCGCCAAAATTGGCAAGAACTGTTTAGTGGGTGCTGGCGCCTTAGTCACTGAGGGTAAAGAATTTCCCGATGGCTCCATGATTTTGGGTTCGCCTGCCAAGGCTGTGAAGACGCTATCTCCAGAACAGATTGCGGGTATCGAAGACATTGCTGGTCGTTACGTCAAAAACGCACAGCGATACCAGCAGACTCTCAAGAAGATTTCTTGATCTAACAAAGCGCGTTTAAATTGTTCTACGTTTTCAATGTCGTCTTTCCGGTCTTCGCTCTCATTCTGATTGGCTATATTTGTGGCAGAGCGGGCAAGCTGGGGGCAAGCGCATCAATCGAGTTAAATCGCTTTGTTGTCTGGCTTGCGCTACCTGCGCAATTATTTAATTTTGCGTCCAACAGTAGTTGGCAAACACTTTGGCAGCCGGGTTTTATTGCCGCCTTTTTTCTAAGCTGCTTAGCGGTATTTGTGCTCGTGTTGACAGTGAGCTGGGCGCGCAATCGAGATTTAGCGGTCGCTAGTTTTTCAGGATTGAGCGCGTCGTATTCGAATACGGGATACATGGGTATTCCGCTTTGTGTCTTAGCGCTTGGTCAGGATGGCTTGGCACCAGCAATCATTGCTACTTTCATAGTCTTCGTGATGTTTGCTATTGCAACTGTCCTGATTGAAGTTGGCATTCTCTCCCATAAAAAATCTCATCAAATTGTTTGGAGCGTACTGCGGTCGTTGTGTACCAATCCATTGTTGATTGCTCCAGTAGCCGGTTTGCTTTGGTCGTCTACCAATTTAGTTTTGTATGAGCCGCTAGCTCAAGTGATTACTTTTTTGGCGACAGCTGCAACACCTTGCGCACTAGTTTCTATTGGCTTGTTTTTGATGCAAAAAGAAAAGTCAGTGCCTGAGCAGGCTTGGGGCATCAGTTTTGCAAAACTCATTCTTCAGCCGCTAGTTGCTTGGTTAATAGCTGGACCATTCTTGGGTCTGCCCGAACTGTGGGTGAGCGCTGTCGTCATACTGGCAGCCCTTCCCACTGGTACTGGCCCATTTATGTTGGCTCAGTATTACAACGCAGATGGCAGAATGATTTCTCGAGTTGTGCTTTTAACAACGCTAGGATCTTTGCTGACCTTGTCTTTATTTCTGTGGTGGAGCAAGGGGGTTTGATCCCTCCGCATCGCTTTGATTTTCCCAAGAGGCATCAATAAAAGCTGGCAGCTTCATGCACTCATAAAATAGCTTCGTGAGTGTTGGATAGGCTTTCATATCCAACTTTGCACTAAGTGCATTAAATATTTGTGGCACCAGGCAAATATCAATTAAGCCGGGTTGATCGCCATAAGCAAAGCGACCCACTCTGGGGTCCGAGCCCAATTGTTTTTCTAAGCTGGTTAAGCCTAGAGTCATCCAGTGTTGATTCCAGTCATCTTTCGCCTCCATACTGAGGCCTAATTGTCTGATTAAGTAGCGCAACACGCGTACATTGCCAAGTGGGTGAACATCAACCGCAATATCCATCGCTAAAGAACGCGCCCAAGCCCGATCGATTGCAGTCTGCGGTAGCAGGGGCGGGGATGCCTGAATTTCATCAAGGTATTCAATGATGGCAAGCGACTGATGAATGGTGTGGGTGCCATCGGTATACAGTGGTACTAAGCAATTCGGATTTTTCTTGGCATAGTCTGAAGAAGTTTGTTCGCCCCCACCCTTAACTAAGTGCACAGGAATGACTTCGTAATCAAGCCCTTTTAAGTTGAGGGCAATGCGTACTCGAAAGGCTGCTGAGCTACGCCAAAAACTATAAAGCTGAGTTTTCATGAAAGATTCCTTGATCGCATTACCCTCAGTATATTAAGGACTTCATTGATTGGTTGGTGCCGGTGATTTAGACTAAGCACTATGGATCAAATCAATTTCTGGATTGGCATCATTGCTACAGTGGCTTTTGCAGTCACTGGTGTGCTCGCTATTGCCGATCGAGGCGTTGATCTTTTTGGGGTTCTGGTTTTGGGTGTGATTACCGCCATCGGCGGTGGAACTGTGCGCGACATCATTTTGGATGTGCCTGCATTTTGGTCGATTGCACAAATTTATATCTGGGTGGCATTGGGCGCGTGCATCGTGACCTTTGTGGCTGAATCTTTTTTTACACAACCCCAGATTTACCGCTGGATGCTCTATATCGATGGCCTTGGCGCTGCTTTGTTTGGGATTCAGGGGGCTGATAAAGCTTGGAGCTTGGGGTTTGGTTTGCCAGTTGCTCCGGTGATCTTAGGGGTTGTTACCGCGATTGGTGGTGGCTTGCTGCGTGACATCTTGGCAGGCAGAAAAACCTTATTAATGTCACATGAGCTCTACGCAATCCCCGTCACTTTGGGTTGCTGTATCTATATCCTAATTTTGAACTTCCTCCCTGCATACACGCTGGAGGGATCGGTAATTTGTATGCTCGCTATCTTTGGATTACGCGCAGCTGCCATTTACTGGGATCTGCGCGTACCCAAATTATTTATTACTAAAACGCGCTAACAGCACCATCACTTCGAGGATCCCAGCCGCCATGTAGCGTGCCGGAAGGATCGCGAATAATGCAACCAGCGTGACCAACGGTTTCATCAAAGGCATCGAGCATTTCAATTTCATGACCTAAGGCATGCAGCTCTTTTGCCACCCATGGACTAAAGCGCGACTCTAATTTCAAGCTGTCGCTAGTTTGGCCCCAGGTTCTGCCGAGTAACCAACGGGGGCGACTAATGGCGTCTTGTGGATCAAGGCCATATGTGGCTGTGCGGGTGAAGACTGCACATTGTGTTTGGGGTTGACCGTCGCCACCCATCGTGCCGTACACCATAGACCGACCATCTTTAAATAAAGCCATGGCTGGGTTCAATGTGTGGAATGGTTTGCGATAGGGCTCAAGATGATTGAGTGTCTTAGGATCAAGAGAGAAACTGCATCCGCGGTTTTGCCAATTCACGCCTGACTTGGGCAACACGATGCCGGCACCAAACTCGTGATAAATACTTTGAATAAAGGAAACACAGTTTCCATTCCCATCAACCACGCCCATCCAAATGGTATCGGCTGGCCCTTTGCCTTGACCCCAAGGTAAGGCTTTTTCGGGGTCAATATTTTTCGCTAATTTCTTTAAGAAAGCAGGGGCCAAGAAAGACTGCGCATGCTTTGTCATATAGGCGGGATCAGTCACATATTGATCCCTTACTTTGAAGGCTTGCTTGGTAGCTTCAACGCAGTGATGGACATACTCAGCGCTATCGACTTTGAAGCGCTTCAGATTGAGTTGATCCAGGATTCCGATAATCATTAAGGACACAACACCCTGGGTTGGCGGCGTCATGTTGTACACATTACCCATGCTGTGTTTGAGCTCAAGTGGGTCAATGAGTTTGGCTTGATGGCGGTGAAGATCGCCAAGTCGCAGAGGGCTGCCAATTTCCGTGAGCTCTTTTGCGATGAGATCAGCCAAGTCGCCGCGGTAGTAATCCTCAGTTCCTTTGCGAGAAATTTGGCGCAAGGTTTTTGCAAGGCGCTCTTGCTTAAAGATGCTGCCTACTTCAGGTGCTTGACCATTCACCAGGAATGTTTCAGCAAACCCTGGGATATCTTTTAAGTCACCCTGTTTTTTGGCAGTGAGGCTCGATTGGCTAAATGTCACGGGTACGCCGGCTTCAGCATAGTGAATCGCATCGTCTAGTAAGCGGGATAAGGGAAGCTTTCCGCCTAAGCCTTGTTGAGATAGTTGCTGTGCCGCCCCCCAGCCAGAGATAGTGCCAGCTACAGTATTGGCTGCAACGGCTCCTCGGAATGGGATAGCCTTGGTGATTCCGCGCTCGGCGTACCACTGCTTAGTTGCTAGGCCAGCTGCTGCACCACAGGCATCGATACCGCCCATTGCTTTTCCTGGGGAGTGAATAACCCAGAAGGAGTCGCCACCAATGGAGTTCATGTGGGGATAGACAACCGCAATCGTTGCGGCTGCAGCGATCATGGCTTCTAGAGCATTCCCGCCTTCCCTTAAGACTGCTAATGCAGATTCGGACGCCAAAGAATGAGGCGCCACTGCCATGCCTCGAATACCCCATTTTTGCTGCATGCTGATTTCTCCGTTGAATGCTTTATTGAAAAAGTTTTTTATTGTTTGTATTGAGCCTCTATTAGAGCGAATTTTGTAGGCTATATAGATAGAGTGTGCACTTTAATTGGGCGTATTGCTCAATCTGTGTATTTAGAGCCTGCACTTCAAATTGTTGTTTAGACCCCATTTAATTGCTAAATTCTCGGGAAAACCCCAAGCCAATTTGATGGGGAATTACCCTAACTAGTGGATTTCTTTGATTTTTTTCAAAGCATAATCGACCCGTTGTTTTTTATTTCAATAAAAATAGTTAGGAGCTACTGATGTCAACATCAACCAAAGCAGCCCCAATGACCGCTGAAGAACGCAAAGTTATTTTTGCTTCCTCTTTAGGTACGGTTTTTGAGTGGTACGACTTTTATCTTTACGGTTCATTGGCTGCCGTTATCGCCAAGCAATTCTTTTCAGGCTTAGATGCTGGCTCAGCCTTCATTTTCGCTTTACTAGCGTTTGCTGCCGGTTTCATCGTTCGCCCATTCGGCGCTTTGGTATTCGGTCGCTTAGGTGACTTGATTGGTCGTAAATACACCTTCTTGGTGACGATCCTGTTGATGGGTGGTGCAACCTTCATCGTAGGTATTCTTCCTAACTACGCCACTATCGGTGTTGCTGCTCCTGTGATCTTGATCGCATTGCGTATGCTTCAAGGTTTGGCTTTGGGCGGTGAGTACGGCGGTGCTGCAACTTATGTTGCCGAGCATGCTCCTCATGGTCGTCGTGGTGCATACACTGCTTGGATTCAGACAACAGCTACTCTTGGCTTGTTCTTATCCTTGTTAGTGATTTTGTTCACACGTGAATTCACTGGTGCAGACTTTGACGTTTGGGGCTGGCGTGTTCCGTTCATCGTTTCTATCGCTTTGTTGGCTGTTTCTGTTTGGATCCGTTTATCCATGAACGAATCCCCAGCTTTCAAGAAGATGAAAGATGAAGGGAAATTGTCTAAAGCGCCTTTGACAGAGTCATTCGGTCAATGGAAGAACTTGAAGATTGTTATCTTGGCATTGTTTGGTCTGGTTGCAGGTCAAGCGGTGGTTTGGTATACAGGTCAGTTCTATGCTTTGTTCTACCTCACACAAGTGCTCAAGGTAGATGCCAAGACTGCAAACTTATTGATTGCCGCTTCATTGGTTATCGGTACACCATTCTTCGTTGTATTTGGTAGCTTGTCAGACAAGATCGGCCGTAAGGTCATCATCATGGGCGGTTTGTTATTGGCTGTGATTACTTACATTCCAAATACACCAGTTTCCGTATTTAATGCCTTGACCCACTTTGCTAACCCAGCGTTAGAACAAGCTATGGCCAATGCACCAGCTACGATTACTGCTGATGTGAATGAATGTACATTCCAGTTCAATCCAACAGGTACAGCTAAGTTCACCAGTTCTTGCGATATTGCAAAACAAGTGATGGCTTCCAACTCTGCTAGCTATAGCACTGTTGCTGGTCCTGCTGGCGGTGTAGCTGTTGTGAAGATTGGTGATACAGAAATCACTGGTTACTCTGCAAAAGGCTTGGCACCTGCTGATGCAAAAGCAAAAGATGCTGAGTTCAAGAAAGCTATCCGCGAGGCATTGAATGCTGCTGGCTATCCTGCTAAAGCTGATCCAGCGTCAATCAACTATGTTGCTGTATTGCTCTTGTTGGTTTACTTGGTTCTCTTGGTAACTATGGTTTATGGTCCAATCGCAGCGATGTTAGTTGAGATGTTCCCAACTCGCATTCGTTACACATCTATGTCCTTGCCATACCACATTGGTAACGGTTGGTTCGGTGGCTTGTTGCCAACGATCTCCTTTGCCTTGGTAGCGCAAAACGGTAATATTTACTACGGTCTCTGGTACCCAATCATCATCGCTGCGATGACATTGGTAATCGGTGTACTGTTTGTTAAAGAAACTAAAGACGTAGATATCTACGCTAAAGACTAAGCTTTACTAGTCTGTTTCAAAAACTAAACCCGACCACTTGGTGGTCGGGTTTTTTATTGCCAGAAATTAATCACAGCGATTAATCACAGCGATTAATCCCAAAGATTTTTTTGAGCGCCTCGATTAAAGAGCGCTTGATTTTGAGCTGCGATAGAAGTAATTCTTTGTCCTGGTAGCACTTGGATTTCAGCGCCCGCTGAAACTGCGCCAGTTTGATTCACCCGTAGATACCACCCACTAAAGCCAGATTGCAGCATGGCTTTGGCTGCGCCTTTGTAGTTCATCTTGGCATTGAATTTAAAGCAGGGCTCGCGAAGCTTGACCACAGTAAATTGAAGATCACCAATTTGTAGCCCATCTCCAACAAAGACTTCAGTTTCTAGCAAGCCTTCAATGGTGAAGTTTTCGCCAAAAGCACCTAGCGGAAGATTTACTGGTTTTTTTGTTTCACGAGTTAACAAGGCATTCCAAAAAGCGTAGTGCTCAAAGGGGTATACATACACCGCTTTTTCTATTCCACCGTGCACCGATAGGTCGGCCTGCTCATCGCCTGCAACACCAAGTCGAGTGATTTCTACGGGCGCGGGCGAGACAAGGGTGCTAATAGGTTTTTTGTTAATAGCTGAGGCTACTGTGGAATAGTTCGGGTGATGGGATCCGAAAAGCGGCATGACTTTGCCGGAGGATATTGAGAGAAGTCGCATAAGGGTGGATGACTGATAAGATGAAATGATCAAACTAAGAAAGTACATGATGCATCTTTATAGATTATTGGCGGCAGTCATTCTTTGCGCACTTGCTAGCCCAATTGCATTCGCTAAGTGGGATGAGGAGCGAGATGTCACCACCAATGGCAAAGATGAGTTGGTCTACTACTTCAAGACCAATGACCTGGGGCAGAAGTTGGTTTTAGATAAATACGTTAAGCGCCTAATTTTTATTCAGCCTGACCGCCTCTATAAGCGCTCCATTCGCCTAATTAAGATAGATGGGCAGCCTATTGAGGTGATGAGTGATCCCTTTTCACGCTTTCCAGAGCAAACGGCCATTGTTTTTGAAAACAAGGATGAGGTCCTGAAAAAGCTCTTTCTAGCTAAGAAAATTGAGGTTTTTGTGCGCTATAACCGGGATGAGGCGGTGAGCGTCTTTCAGATTAAGTAGTTCGAGCCCCTTGGGTTTAGACAGAAGGCGGCTGATCATTTACAATTACGAGTTCGGCGATTTAGCTCAGTTGGTTAGAGCGATGGAATCATAATCCACAGGTCCGGGGTTCGAATCCCTGAATCGCCACCAAATCAAAAGGCCATTGCCCACCGGCAGTGGCCTTTTTCTTAGGTAATGTCGCTTAGGCTCGATTGATGGCTAAATTCTGGAATTTCCTCTTTTTCCAAGCAGGTTGGTTTGCCTGTGTCATTGGTGCAGCCAATCAACAGGTATTTTGGCCTGTAGTGGCGATCGTGCTCTACATTGCCATTCATATCTGGCAATCCCCTCGGCCAGTGTTGGAGTTCAAGCTCATTCTGAAAGCGGCTCTATTTGGGGCTGCGGTCGACACCCTGATTGCCAATTGGGGTTTTCTAAGCTTTCAGAACTCCTGGCCAAGTGCCTATCTCTCGCCGGTATGGATGTGGACTCTCTGGGCTTTGGTCGCCAGCACTATGAACAGCTCTTTGGCTTGGCTGCGTAGTAGACCCATCTTAGCTGCCGTTTTAGGGGCTATTACCGGACCTATGTCCTATGAGGCTGGGGTCAGAATGGGCGCTGGGACGTGGGGTGCTCATGGTCAAACTGGAGGACTTATCCTGCTTGGGGTGGCCTGGGGCGTAGCTATTCCCCTCTTTTTCTACTGGGATCGCACGTCAATCAAGGGTAGCCTAGTAAAAAATCCGTAAATTCCTCTAAAAAGCCGCTTGCAAATAGTACTGTTTTTATATACAGTAACTTCTGAGTTGTTGAAAAGCACGAAAACTTCGGGAAATAGCCCAATACATAGCGAAAAGGAATTAAAAAATGGCCTTGGATGATAAGAAAAAATCAGCCTCATCAGAATTTGACGGCATGAGTGGGGACAAGCAAAAGGCATTAACTGCAGCCTTGGCGCAAATTGAGAAGCAATTTGGTAAGGGCTCAATCATGAGATTGGGCGATGCAGAGATTCATCAAGATATTCAGGTAGTGTCTAGTGGTTCATTGGGTTTAGACATTGCATTAGGAGTTGGCGGTTTAGCGCGTGGGCGCGTGATTGAGATTTACGGCCCAGAGTCTTCGGGCAAGACAACACTGACTTTGCATGCGATTGCTGAGATGCAAAAGATCGGTGGCACTTGCGCATTTATCGATGCTGAGCACGCCTTAGATGTGCAGTACGCCTCACGCCTTGGCGTAGATGTAAATAATTTGTTGATCTCTCAGCCAGACACTGGCGAGCAGGCTTTGGAAATTGCTGACGCTTTAGTGCGTTCGGGTTCAATCGATTTAATCGTCATTGACTCTGTAGCAGCCTTAGTTCCAAGGGCGGAGATCGAAGGCGATATGGGTGATTCATTACCAGGTCTCCAGGCCCGTCTGATGAGCCAAGCCTTGCGTAAGTTGACTGGCGCGATCAAGCGCACCAATACAACAGTCATCTTTATTAACCAGATTCGTATGAAGATTGGTGTGATGTTTGGTTCCCCTGAGACTACTACTGGCGGTAACGCGCTGAAGTTCTATGCCTCTATGCGTTTAGATATTCGTCGTATCGGCAGCATCAAGAAGGGTGATGAAATTGTTGGTAACGAGACTCGTGTGAAGGTCGTGAAGAACAAGGTATCCCCACCATTCCGCGAAGCAATCTTTGACATCATGTACGGCGCTGGCATTTCCCGGGAAGGTGAAATTATCGATATGGGTGTTGAGGCCGATATCGTTGAAAAGTCAGGCTCTTGGTACGCCTACAACGGTGATCGTATCGGCCAAGGAAAAGACAATGTGCGTGAGTTTTTAAAAGAAAATCCAGCCATTGCTCAAGATATCGAGGCGAAGATTCGTGCGAAATTAGGTGTGAAAGCTGGAACGGCCGTGGTGAGCGACGTTTTAAGCGAAGAAGAGGAAGCGTAATTCTTCAATGTCAGAGCTAGGCAGTACAGCTAAGAAAAGCAAGAAACAAAGCCCGAGTCTTAAAGCTCGGGCTTTGCGCCTTTTATCCATGCGAGAGTACAGTCGGAAGGGCTTGGCATCAAAGCTTGAAGAGTCCGCAGCAAGGATGCTGAAGTTCAAGCCCGCCGAAGATGATTCTGATGAAGATGCCCAAGTCCTTCCGCTGGCCGTCCAGATTGAGGCTGTTCTAGATGATTTTGAGGCCCGAGGCTGGCTCTCTGACCAACGCTTTGCTGAGGCTTTGGTTCGGCGCCGTAGTGAGCGGTTTGGTACTCGAAAAATACAGGATGAGCTTGCTCAGGCAGGGGTCGACAGCTCAAAGACGGCAGATCTACTCAGGAACCTGAAAGATACTGAATATCAGCGCGCTCATGAGCTATGGTTGCGTAAGTTTGGCGCCTTGGCAACGGAGCAAAAAGAGCGGGCTCGTCAGTACCGTTTTCTGGCTTCCAAAGGCTTTAGTTCCGATGTAGTGTCTAAGGTGGTCGCCGGACGCGCTGATTAGGGCAATTACGGAGCTGAAAAGCAATGTTGCCGCATTGCAGCATGATAGACTTATGAAGTCGGTCAAGCCGTTCATATTTATTCTAATTAATGCACGCAAGTTAATTATTGAGTGATTATGAGCTTAAGGTGAAACCGGTTTTACTAATCCTCATCGCTTGCTAAAAAAGATACCGTTTCGGGAGTAATAATGAAAATTCACGAGTACCAAGGCAAAGAATTACTGCGCCAATTTAATGTGCCTGTTCCAAATGGCATCCCTGCATTTAGTGTTGATGAGGCAATTAAAGCTGCCGAAAAGCTAGGCGGCCCAGTATGGGTTGTTAAGGCACAAATTCATGCGGGCGGTCGCGGTAAAGGCGGCGGTGTGAAATTAGCTCGTAGCATGGACGAAGTAAAAAAATACGCTTCTGAAATTTTGGGCATGCAGTTGAAGACACATCAAACTGGGCCAGAAGGTCAAAAAGTAAATCGTCTCCTCATTGAAGACGGCGCCGATATCAAGAAAGAGTACTACTTCAGTATCGTTACCGACCGTGGCACACAAAAGAATGTGATCATGGCGTCTAGCGAAGGTGGTATGGATATTGAAGAGGTTGCTGAATCTCATCCAGAAAAAATTATTAAGGTATTTGTTGATCCATTGATTGGGTTGACAGATGCGGATTGCCAGATCATTGCGAAAGGCATTGGAGTTCCTGATGCATCTATTCCGATGGCTAGTGATGTATTCAAGAATTTGTACAAGACCTATTGGGAAACCGATGCTTCATTGGTGGAGATCAACCCATTGATTCTTGAAGGCAACGGCAAGATCAAGGCACTTGATGCTAAATTTAATTTCGATCCAAATGCTTTGTATCGCCATCCAGAAATCGTGGCTTACCGCGATATCGATGAAGAAGATGCAGCTGAGATTGAAGCTTCTAAATTTGACTTGGCTTACATTTCACTCGACGGCAATATCGGTTGCTTGGTGAATGGCGCTGGCTTGGCGATGGCTACGATGGACACCATTAAGTTGTTTGGCGGCGAGCCAGCAAACTTCTTGGACGTTGGCGGCGGCGCTACTGCAGAGAAAGTAACTGAAGCGTTCAAGATCATGCTCAAGAACAAGAGTGTTGAAGCGATTTTGGTCAATATTTTCGGCGGCATTATGCGTTGTGACGTGATCGCCGATGGCGTAGTTACAGCATGTAAGGCGGTGAACTTGACTGTACCTTTGGTTGTGCGCATGAAGGGTACCAATGAGGAGTTGGGCAAGAAGATTCTTGCGGACTCTGGTTTGCCAATCATTAGCGCCGATTCAATGGCAGAAGCTGCTACTAAGGTAGTTGCTGCTGTTGCGAAAAACAAATAATCAAGGAACTTCAATATGTCTATTTTGGTAAATAAAAATACTAAAGTAATTACTCAAGGTATTACTGGTAAGACTGGCCAATTCCACACTGAGAAGTGCCAGGAATACGCAAACGGTAAAAACTGTTTTGTAGCTGGTGTCAATCCTAAAAAAGCAGGCGAGTCTATTTTCAATATTCCAATTTATGGAACTGTAAAAGAGGCTGCTCAGCAAACTGGTGCCACTACTTCTGTAATTTATGTTCCGCCTCCTGGTGCTGCTGCTGCAATTTGGGAAGCCGTTGAAGCTGACCTCGATTTTGTTATCTGTATTACTGAAGGCATTCCAGTCAAGGATATGTTGGAAGTGCGAAATAAGATGACTGCAAAAGAAGCTGCTGGTGGCAAGAAGACTTTGTTGCTCGGCCCTAATTGCCCTGGAATCATTACTCCAGATGAAATCAAGATCGGCATCATGCCTGGCCATATTCATAAAAAGGGTCGTATCGGTGTAGTTAGCCGTTCTGGTACTTTGACTTATGAAGCAGTTGGTCAATTGACAGCAATTGGTCTAGGCCAGTCCACAGCGGTTGGTATCGGTGGCGATCCAATCAATGGCTTGAAGCACATTGATGTCATGAGAATGTTCAATGAAGACCCTGATACTGATGCGGTCATTATGATTGGCGAAATTGGTGGTCCAGATGAGGCTGAAGCTGCTCGCTGGTGCAAAGCCAATATGAAGAAGCCGGTAGTTGGCTTTATTGCTGGTGTTACAGCGCCCCCTGGAAAACGCATGGGCCATGCTGGCGCATTGATTTCTGGCGGTGCTGATACTGCGGATGCCAAACTTGCCGTGATGGAAGAGTGTGGCTTTAAAGTAACAAGAAATCCTTCAGAAATGGCTGCTTTGCTCAAAGCCATGTTGTAATCAAGAAAGCATGCCGATTCGTCGGCATGCTTTTTGTAGCGCCTTGTAGTCAAAACTAAAATATATAAAAGTACGGAGACATTATGGATTTTTCAGCATTTTCAGATGCAACCTTTTGGGCGGCATTGCTCTCAATCATCGTTGCCAACATTCTGTTATCAGGTGATAACGCCGTTGTGATTGCCTTGGCATCCCGCAATTTGCCACCGGCCCAACAGAAGAAAGCTATTTTTTGGGGTAGTGCTGCAGCGATTGTTTTGCGCGTTGTATTAACAATTACCGCAGTTGCATTATTAAGCTTGCCATACTTAAAAATCGTTGGCGCAATTTTGCTTGTCTACATTGGCGTTCAGTTATTGGCTGACAGCGATGGCGAGGAACATATGGAAGGCAAGACCAGTATTTGGGCTGCCATTCGTACGATCTTGATTGCTGACTTGGTTATGAGCTTGGATAACGTTTTGGCAGTTGCGGCAGCAGCTCAAAAAGGCCCAGAAGAAACTCGCTTGCTCTTGTTGATTATTGGCCTGGGCATGTCTATTCCATTGATCATCTTTGGTAGCGCAATGCTACTTAAAGTAATGGAGCGTTTCCCAATCATCATCACGCTCGGTGCAGGCCTATTAGGTTTGCTGGCCGGCGGTATGTTGGTTGAGGACCCGGCAATCAAAGATAGTATTCAAGCAGCTTTGGGCGATGCCAAGTTGGCCTTTGAAATTATTGGCGTTGCGATTGTGATTCTCGTTGGCACCTACTTTAAGAAAAAGAACGCAGCTAAAGAAGCGCATTAATTTTCTTTCGCATGAATCAGAAAAGCCGGCCTTCAAAGCCGGCTTTTCTTACGTTTGGACGTCTTGAGTGTATTGGGTATAGACTGGATGATGAGGTATTTAACCTCAGGAGCCAATAACAATGCCCACGAAAGATCAGCAGCAAGAATCCGGATTTACTTTAATCGAGGTAATGGTCGTTGTCGCCATTATTGGAATTTTGGTGGCCGTTGCCGTCCCTCAATATCAAGACTATATCGCTCGTAGTCGTATCGTAGAAGGTATGAATTTATCTTCCAGTGCCAAGCTTGCTGTGACAGAGGCTTTTGCCAGCAGAGGTACTGTGCCGATGGATGATGCAACCCACGGTTCTTTTACCTTCGTACCAACTCGTAGTGTGAAGTTAATTGAAATCACATCTTCAGGCGCTATTGCGATCGACTTTCAGAATAATGTTGCGCCAGACAATAAAAACACATTACACCTGATTCCGACAAATGACCCGGATGCTAATGTTCCAAAGGCAATTGATTTATCTAAGCCAGAGGGATCAACATGGGCTGGCGGATGGTCTTGCCGTTCTACGGAGACCAATCTGCTGCCTCAGTTACTGCCTTCAGAGTGCCGCATTACTAAATAAAATAGTAGTTAACCTCAAAAGAAATTAAGCCACCCTAGGGTGGCTTATTTGCATGCATGGTCAGAGTCGGCGATTAAACCTTCCACTCCCCAGATTTGCCGCCGCTCTTCTCTAGTAGCTTGACATCCCCCATCACCATACCCCTATCAACCGCTTTGGCCATATCGTAGATTGTGAGGAGGGCGACTTGGACAGCTGTGAGAGCTTCCATTTCTACGCCAGTAGGGCCAGTGGTCTCGGCTCTGACTTGGCAGCCAATGCTGCTGGTGTCTTTGTTGAGGGCAAACTCTAGGCTGACGTGTGTCAGGGCTAGTGGGTGACAAAGTGGGATCAAGTCCGACGTCTTTTTGGATGCCTGAATGCCTGCAATTCTGGCAATACCTAGAACATCCCCCTTTTTATGGGTACCTGCTTCGATCATGCTGAAGGTTTCTGGCAGCATGGTGATCTTGCCAGTAGCAATGGCAATCCGATGGGTATTAGGCTTATCTCCAACATTAACCATATGGGCTTGGCCGCTGGCATCAAAATGAGTTAGTTTGTTCATGGGATAAGTTTTACCATATAGGGATGCAAGTCATAAAGACATCACAAAAATCATCGCTATTCAAGCGAATTTTGGCCGGCCAGCTCATTTTGGCTTTGGCTTGCCCTAGTGCAGGCTTCGTCTATGCCGCTGGGCCTGCACCTTCCTCAGTAAAGGGTGATGTGTCGGTACAAGGCGAGTCGGCAGCTTTACAAAACTTGGGTAGAGCGGTTCAGTCGCCCGATGCCCGCTCTTCGAATTTACCATCACGAAATACACCTCAAACCCAGCAAAGCTTTGTACTTCCGGACATGGGTGATCCTGGTGGCGATAGCTTAAGCCGCATGGACGAAAAAAAGTATGGCGAGATGATCATGCGTCAGATTCGTCCGGATACGGATTATTCGAATGATTTGGCGATCTATGATTTTTTAAATCAAATGGAGCGACGTTTATTACAAGCTGCAAAACGTTTGCAATTGGGTGGGGCTAGCGAGCAGGGTAGTGGTGCTTACAACTTTGAGGTATTCGCTGTTAAAGATAGCAGCATCAATGCGTTTGCATTACCCGGCGGATTTATTGGTTTTCATACCGGATTGTTGGTGAGTGCTGAAACAGATTCAGAGGTGGCTTCGGTCATGGGGCACGAGACGGGACACGTTCTACAACGCCACCTAGCGCGTCAAATGGATAAGCAAACTACCAATACGATGATCGCTTTAGCTGGGATGGTATTGGGCGCCTTGGCAGCATCCCGTAATCCAGGCGCTGCCTCAGGTCTGATGCAGGGTGGTCAGGCGATGGCGATAAATAATCAGCTCTCCTACTCAAGGGATGCCGAGCGTGAGGCTGATCGTATTGGCTTTCAGATTCTGGCCGCAAGCGGATATGACGTGAATGGTGCACCAGGATTTTTTCAGCGCCTGCAAAAGGCAACAGGCATTATGGACAACGGGGTCCCAGCCTATGTGCGTACCCATCCATTAACGACGGATCGTATTGCGGATATGCAAGATCGTGCTCGTAATATCGCCAATAGAAATGTACCGACGGCGGTGGAGTTTTATTTCATCAAGGCGCGTGCTCGGATGGAGCAATCCGGAAGCTCGAGTCAGATGTATGACTTAAAAAATACTTTTGAGAGTTTAAGCAAGCAGTCAGCCCCAGGAAAGCAGATGGAGGGTTTTTATGGGCTGGCGCTGGTTGCTCAAAAGCAAGGTAAGTTCGACCAGGCTGCAAGCAATTTGCAACAAGCGCGCAATCTAGCCAACAGCGCTAGCGCACCAGGGTCGCCTATTCAGCGTCAAAGTTTGTCTTTAGACATTACGGCCTCGGAGTTAGCGTTGGCTAGAGGCAAAGGAGATGAGGCCTTGCAAATTGCCCAAGCCACTTTAAAGGCTTACCCGCAGTCTTATGCTGCTGGCGCTGCGATGATGAATGCCTATCTTAAGCTTGGTCGTACTAATGACGCTATTGCTTGGTTAAAGGCGCGCACCAGGTTGCAGCCCAATGAAGTGGTTTGGTGGACTATGCTTTCTAATGCCTATGATCAGGCAAAGAATGTGCCGATGCGCCATTACGCTCTTGGAGAAAAGTATGCGCTTGAGGGTGCGTGGCCATCAGCTATTGAGCAACTCAAAATTGCCAGATCGTCTGGCGGAGCGGATTTCTATCAAGCCTCTAGTATTGATGCGCGTCTTCGTGAAATGCAAAAGCAGTATCAAGAGGAGTTAAAGGAGCAGGGCAAAAACATGCCGGGCTAATTAATTGCTGGGTGCCTTGACGAAGTGAAAGCGCTCACTCAATTTGATTGAGTGAATGGGCTCAATTGGCAGATCTTTGTTGTCCCATTTCCAAGAACCACGGAAGCTACAAGCGTCTTCTTGGACTTGCGATTGCTCTGAAAACAGAGCCAAATCATGATCATGCAGGAGTGCAACAGATAGAGATTCTGTTTTGGTAAATGCCGCACCATCTCTTTGATCAGAGAGTGATTGCATAATAATTCCAGTGATGTAGATATTGCCTTTCTCATCACTTAGGGCACTATGCGGCTTTATTGCTGTGCCGCACTGGGTTAATAGTTGAGAACCATTTTCACCGGGAATGATTCTGACAATAAATGGCGTGACATCTAGCGTAATAAACACTCTTTGTGGACCATTCTGGAAAAAGTATCTTCCCAAAGAATCGCAGGCGTAATTTCTGGAGATGAATTCATTGAGGGCTGTGTGCTGAATGACGCTCCCCGCCAATTGATTGGTTTGGGCAAACTCATCTCGCATGCGCCATTGACCGCGACGATCAAGGGCTAGCCAACCAAAGCAGTGCGGCACATTGGGCCACTTAATCAAAGATCGAAGAACTTGCTCATCCATGAGACGGCAATCTTTGTGTCATTGGTAATTAATGCAATCCGTGTGGGGTGGATGGTGCATCAAAAGTATCTTCAGTAGAGTGGCTTGCATGCAGGTGGGCAATCCGCCAGCCTTGACTATCTTGCAGTAGCACTAAGGTGATATTGAGAAAGAACTCCGCCTCAATTTGATCATCGCGTAGATGCACTGCTTCAGTGGTGTCGTATACCGCAGCACCTAAAACAGAATGGCTTATGCAGGCAATGGGCTCTAAAAAGAGAGCTTGTTTTGCCAAGAGGCGTTCTAAGCCTGCGCGAATTTCTGCATGACCACTGAGACGTTGACCTTCTGGAAGTACACAAGTAATGGAGTCATCATCAAGCCAGATTGCCAAGGCGCCTTTGACGTCACGATGTTTTAGGGCATCGCGCCAGGCGTCAACTACTTCATCTGCGTTATGAAAAAGTCTGGCTAGTTTTGGCATGGCTTACTTTCTGTTGACTTCAGTTGATGTGAGCTTAGTGAAGGTTCTGAATGGTTTTAAATACATTCTCTGGAGTGATATCTTGTAAGCACTTGAGGTGTCCAAGGGGGCACACTCTCTTGTGGCAAGGGCTGCATGGTAAGTTAAGCCATATGACTTTAGCTTTATCAGATAGGGGTGGCGTATGGTGCGGATCGCTTGAGCCAAATATGGCTACCTGTGGAACTTTTAATGCGGCGCCAATATGCATTAAACCAGAGTCGTTGCTGACCAGCGCTTTGCTCATACCAATGAGTGCAATTGCTTCATCGAGCGAGGTCTCGCCACACCAGTTGTGTAGTTGAGAAGTGTTCGCCGCCAGGGAAGTAATTTGCCTGCCTAGATCATGATCACCTTTACCGCCTAGAAGAATCACATGAGCGTCTGGCTCATTGGCGATTAACTGTTGAGCAAGGGTAGCGAAGTGCTCGGTAGGCCAGCGTTTTGTTACTCCGTACTCGGCGCCTGGGCAAAATACATAGATTGATTTGTCGTTGATACCAGCTGCTTGTAACTTAGCGCTGACGGCTTGTTTAGCTGTAAGGGAAATGTTGAGCTTTGGGTCGACTGGCTGATTGACATCCACCCCTTCTGAGTGATTCAAGACATTGCTGAGTGCAAGGTAATGATTTGCCATGGGCGGACGATTGATTTTGCTTGGGTTATTTAAAGCAAGATTAATCAGTCCAAAGCGCATCTCTCCGCGATAAGCAATGCGAAGCGGAATATTGGCAAGCCAAGGGATCAGGGCAGACTTAAGGCTGTTGGGTAAAACAAAGCAAGCGTTGTACTGATTTAATTCCAGTTGCTTTGCAAGTTGCTTACGTAAGCCCCATTGCAATTGTTTGTGCTCTAGCCGCGCTTCAATCACGTGATGAACTTCTGTGCAGGCACGATAGATGGGCGCAACCCAGGGGCTTGCTAAAACATCAATCTGAGACTGCGGGTAAATGCTTTTGAGATTCGCCAGCAGTGGCTGGGACATGACGGCATCGCCAATCCAATTGGGGGCGATGATCAGAATACGATTCATATGAGGTATCCCGACACAGCACCCCGTTGTGGGGTGCTGATAGGCTTAGTGCCCGTGGGGCTCGGTACCAGGAATGAGTTTGTACTCAGTGCCGCAGTAAGGACACTTTGCTTCACCCGTCTTAGCAACGTCTAGAAATACACGTGGATGTGAATTCCAGCTAGGGGTTTTATTGGTCGGACAATGTAAAGGTAAATCAGTATTGCCATTCACCATCACAACTTGAGCTTCACTCATTCTCTGATTTCCTATTACTTAACGTAAGTTAACCAAGACTTGTATTGGTCGCTTCTGCCGTAGACCGCATCAAAATAGGTCTTCTGGATTTGCTCGGTGATCGGACCACGCTTACCGTCACCAATGGTGCGGTCATCCAATTCGCGAATTGGCGTTACTTCAGCAGCGGTACCAGTAAAGAACGCTTCATCAGCTGAATACACTTCGTCACGCGTGATGCGCTTCTCACGTAACTCATAGCCAAGGTCTTTAGCGATTTGCATGATGGAGTTACGAGTAATACCATCTAAACAAGAGGCTAGATCTGGAGTGTAAATAATGCCGTTATTCACGATAAAGATATTTTCGCCAGAGCCTTCAGATACATAACCTTCTGTATCGAGTAGGAGGGCTTCATCGTAACCATTGGCCGTAACTTCCTGATTGGCCAAAATGGAGTTGATGTAGTAACCAGATGCCTTGGCGCGAACCAATGAGGAGTTCACGAAGTGACGGGTAAATGAGGAGGTTTTAACGCGGATACCCTTGTTCAAACCGTCTTCACCCAAATAAGCACCCCATTCCCAGGCAGCGATCGCAGTGTGGATGCTATTGCCTTTTGGTGAGATTCCGAGTTTCTGGGAGCCGATAAAGATAATTGGGCGGATATAGCAAGATTCCAGCTTATTGCTATTAACGACCTCAATAATGCCGCTGGTGATCTGTTCCGGGGTCCAAGGCATGTTCATCTGGAAAATCTTAGTTCCGTTGAATAGGCGCTTAACGTGCTCTGGAAGGCGGAAAATAGCGGTACCTTGGGGGGTTTTGTAGGCGCGAATGCCTTCAAATACACCCATTCCGTAGTGAAGACTGTGGGTTAGCACATGAATATTGGCCTCACGCCAGGGAACAAGCTTCCCATCGGACCAAATAAAGCCATCGCGGTCGGACATCGACATTTTCTCTACCTTTTAAATATGTAATAAATTGGGTGATTCAATTCGGTAAAACAGGGTGCCAAGCCACTAGGGAGCCCCAAGGCCTGAAATACGTCTCAGCCTTTATTGTAGAGCAGGGAGCGTGGTGGGGTAGCCCAATTCCTTTGGGGTGGGAAGCCCAGACGATTTAGAATGGAGCATTGCCGATAAACCACTTAATTTGCCCATTCTCATGCCGGAATCCCTCTTTAAAGTAAAACGTCTTAGTGAATTAGCCGCAGCAGGTCTTCTCAAGGGAAAACGGGTTTTAATCCGCGCTGACCTCAATGTTCCTCAGGATGATGTGGGCAATATTACGGAAGATACTCGCATCAGAGCCTCTATGCCGGCAGTGCAAATGTGTTTGGATGCGGGTGCAGCCGTCATGGTGACCTCCCATCTAGGTCGCCCAACTGAAGGTGAATTCAAGCCTGAGGATAGTTTGGCGCCGGTGGCAGATCGAATTGCTACTTTATTAAATCGCAAAGTACCCTTAATCAGCGATTGGGTGGATGGTGGTTTTGAAGTGAATCCAGGCGAGTTGGTTTTATTAGAGAACTGTCGTCTCAATGTAGGCGAGAAAAAGAATAACGATGAGCTGGCCAAGAAGATTGCCGCCCTGTGTGATGTGTACGTTAACGATGCCTTTGGTACTGCTCACCGTGCTGAAGCAACTACCCATGGCGTAGCTAAATTTGCGCCGATTGCTTGTGCGGGCCCATTGATGGCTGCAGAGTTAGATGCCTTGAGCCGCGCTCTAGCAAGCCCTAAACGTCCATTGGTGGCGATTGTGGCGGGCTCTAAAGTATCTTCTAAGCTCATCATCCTGAAGGCTCTGGCCGATAAAGTAGATGAGTTAATTGTTGGCGGCGGCATTGCTAATACTTTTATGTTGGCTAAAGGTTTGCCAATCGGCAAGTCATTAGCGGAGCCGGACCTGGTTGATGAGGCTCGAGAAATCATGGAGATTATGGAAAAGCGCGGTGCGCATGTTCCGATTCCTGAAGACGTCGTGGTTGCGAATGAGCTTTCACCATTGGCACGTGCAAACCGCGTAGCTGCCGATCAAGTGGCAGAAGATGACATGATTTTGGATATCGGACCTAAAACTGCTGCGCGTTTATCCATCATGTTGGCACATGCCGGCACGATTGTTTGGAATGGCCCGTTAGGCGTATTTGAGATTGATCAGTTTGGCGGCGGTACCAAAATGTTGGCGGCAGCCATTGCCCATTCACCTGCATTTTCAATTGCGGGTGGCGGTGATACCTTGGCGGCAATTGCGAAGTACGGCATTGAAAATCAAGTGGATTACATCTCTACTGGCGGTGGGGCCTTCTTGGAATTCTTAGAAGGCAAGACCTTGCCAGCTTTTGCAGTACTTGCTGAAAGAGCGAAAGACTAAATATGCTGAGGGCAACAAAGATCATTGCCACCTTAGGGCCTGCATCAGAAAAGCCTGAAGTATTGCGCGAGATGATTCGTGCAGGCGTAGATGTTGTGAGAATGAATTTTTCTCATGGCACTGTTGCCGACCATAAAGCACGTCATGACTTAGTTCGCAGCATTTCTGCGGAAGTTGGCAAAGAGGTTGGCATCATGGCCGACCTTCAAGGCCCAAAAATTCGCGTTGGTAAGTTTGTTGATAGCAAAATTCTTTTAAAAGAAGGCGCCCAATTTATTTTGGATGTCGCTTGCGATCTTGGCAATCAAGAGCGCGTAGGCTTGGATTACAAAGAGTTGCCACAAGATGTCAAAACAGGCGATCGTCTTTTATTGAATGATGGCTTAGTGGTGCTTCGCGTAGAGAGCGTAAAAGGTGGAGAAATCTTTACCTTGGTAGAGCAGGGCGGCCCACTCTCAAATAACAAAGGCATTAACCGTGCTGGTGGGGGTTTGACTGCGCCAGCGCTGACAGAAAAAGATATTTTTGATTTGGATGCAGCAATTGCCATGGGCGTTGATTTTCTAGCGATCAGTTTTCCAAAAGATGGTGCAGACATGGCTTATGCCCGCAAGCTGGCTGATGCCGCTAGCGCAAAGCATGGTGTTGGTAAAGTTCGCACGATTGCAAAAGTTGAGCGTGCTGAAGCGATTGAGCCTGATGCCCTCAATAGCATCATTGCGGAGAGTGACGGCATTATGGTTGCACGTGGTGACTTGGCGATTGAGGTTGGCAATGCCGCTGTCCCTGCTTTGCAAAAGCGCATGATCAAACTCGCGCTCGAGGCTGATAAATTTACGATCACCGCAACGCAAATGATGGAGTCCATGATTAATGCTCCAGTGCCTACGCGTGCTGAGGTAAGTGATGTAGCTAATGCAGTATTGGATGGAACGGATGCTGTGATGCTGTCCGCGGAATCTGCTGCTGGTGCTTACCCAGTTCAAACCATCAAGGCGATGGCTGAGATTTGCGTAGAAGCTGAAAAGTCAGATCGCGTTAAGCTGGATACTGACTTTCTGGATCAAACCTTTTCACGCATTGATCAGACTATTGCCTTGGGCGCGCTATTTACCGCGCATCACCTCAATGCCAATGCGATTGCCGCTTTGACAGATTCAGGATCTACTGCGGTTTGGATGAGTCGTCACAATATTCATTTGCCTATCTTTGCTTTAACTTCAAAGATCGCAACTCAACGCGCCTTAAGTACTTATCGCAATGTATTTCCCATCGGCCTGGATTACACCAAGCAGCGCGATAGTGCTTTGCAAGAGGTTGAGAATTGCCTGAAGAAGTTGGGTGTAGTGAAGAAAGATGATGTAGTTGTATTAACTTCGGGCGAACCTATGGGTGAACCTGGCGGCACGAATTCACTCAAGATTATTAAAGTGAAGTAATTCACTTTTTAAAATATTGATTCAAATTATTTATTACTAACAATTTAATTAAGAGACCATTATGGCTTTAGTATCTTTACGACAACTCTTGGATCACGCTGCTGAAAATGGCTATGGCCTGCCAGCGTTTAACGTTAACAATTTAGAGCAAGTCACTGCAATCATGGAGGCGGCTCATGAGGCGGATTCTCCAGTCATCATGCAGGCTTCTGCTGGTGCTCGTAAGTATGCTGGTGAATCATTCTTACGTCATTTAATTTCAGCTGCGGTTGAGGCTTACCCACATATCCCAGTTGTGATGCATCAAGACCACGGTCAAAGTCCAGCAGTGTGTATGGCTGCAATTAAGAGCGGGTTTACCAGCGTGATGATGGACGGCTCTTTAGAAGCTGATGGCAAGACCGTCGCAAGCTATGAATATAACGTCGATGTGTCAAGAGAGGTAGTGAAGTTCTCCCACTCTATCGGAGTGACTGTTGAGGCGGAGTTGGGTGTTCTCGGCTCGCTAGAGACGATGCAGGGTGACAAAGAGGACGGTCATGGAGCTGATGGCAAGATGACGCGCGAGCAGTTGTTGACGGACGTTGAGCAAGCGGCTGACTTTGTTAAAGCTACTCAGTGTGATGCCTTGGCAATCGCCATTGGTACAAGTCACGGTGCATACAAATTTACCAAGAAGCCGACAGGCGATATCCTGGCAATTGAGCGCATTAAAGAAATTCACACACGGATTCCGAATACGCATTTGGTGATGCATGGTTCATCTAGTGTTCCACAAGAATTGCTTGCTGAGATTCGTGAGTTTGGTGGCGATATGAAAGAAACTTATGGCGTACCTGTTGAAGAAATTCAAGAGGGTATTAAGAACGGTGTCCGTAAGATCAATATTGATACCGATATTCGTTTGGCAATGACTGGCGCCATCCGCCGCTATCTATTTGAGAACCCAGGCAAGTTTGATCCACGTGACTACTTAAAGCCTGCACGTGAAGCGGCCAAGAAGGTTTGTATTGCACGCTTCAATGCTTTTGGTAGCTCGGGTCAGGCATCCAAAATTAAGCCAATCCCTTTGGAAAAAATGGCTGAGCTGTACAAGAGCGGCAAATTAGCCCAGATCGTGAAGTGAGATAAATATGCCAGCTTTGTATGCCACCTCCATTAAGTCCCTACCTTTGCTCTCCAAAGGAAAGGTGCGTGACGTATATGCACTAGGTGATGACAAGTTATTGATGATCACTACAGATCGTTTGTCTGCCTTTGACGTAGTCATGGGTCAACCTATTCCCGAAAAGGGTATTGTGCTCAACCAAATGGCCAACTTTTGGTTTGATAAGTTGGCCAATGTGGTTCCGAATCACTTGACAGGTATTGATCCTGAAAGCGTTGTGCCTGCTGATGAAGTAGATCAGGTAAAAGGCCGTGCGGTAGTCGCTAAACGCCTGAAGCCAATCTTGGTTGAGGCAGTAGTGCGTGGTTACCTTGCTGGTAGCGGTTGGAAAGACTACAAAGAGACTGGTAAGGTTTGCGGTATTGCATTGCCGGCAGGCCTGGAAAATGCTCAAAAATTACCGGAGCCTATTTTTACCCCTGCCGCCAAAGCTGAAGTTGGCGAGCATGATGAAAACATCTCTTTCGACAAAGTGATTGAGATGATTGGTGAGAAGTTGGCCAATCAAATTCGTGAGGTCAGCATTCGTTTGTATAAAGAAGCTTCTGAATATGCTGCGACTCGCGGGATCATCATTGCGGATACTAAGTTTGAGTTTGGCTTGGATGCTGCCGGCCAGTTGGTCTTGATGGATGAAATTCTTACTGCCGACTCTTCTCGCTTTTGGCCTGCTGAAACCTATTATGTGGGCGCTAACCCCCCGTCCTATGACAAGCAGTTTGTCCGGGATTGGCTCGAAACAGCGATGGTGGACGGCAAGCTTTGGCCAAAAACAGCCCCAGCCCCTGCTTTGCCTGCGGATGTCATTGATAAAACGGCGGAAAAGTACCGCGAAGCCCTCGCTCGCTTAACTAAGACCTAATTTTCTGGAAGCCCTAAAAAGGCTGGGATAATAAGGTCTTAGATAGATTAACGATACAGATCAGGGCATTTGGAGAGGTAAATGAGCAAAAAGCCAGTAGTCGGAATAGTAATGGGCTCCAATTCAGATTGGGACACCATGCAGCACGCCGCTCAAATGCTGGAGCAATTTGGTATCGCTCATGAGGCGAAAGTGGTTTCTGCTCATCGCATGCCAGACGATATGTTTGCGTATGCTGAGAATGCCTCTAATAATGGCCTAAAGGCCATTATTGCTGGTGCTGGTGGCGCTGCGCATTTGCCAGGTATGTTGGCATCGAAAACCATTGTCCCGATCTATGGCGTTCCTGTCGCTAGTAAATACTTACGTGGTGAAGATTCTCTGTATTCCATCGTGCAAATGCCCAAAGGTATTCCAGTGGCAACATTTGCGATTGGTGAAGCGGGAGCTGCAAATGCAGCTTTGCATGTGATTGCCAATTTGGCAGTCAATGATCCTGCCTTAGCAAAGCAGTTAGAAGAGTTCCGTGCAAAGCAGTCTGATGCTGCACGCTCTATGAATTTGCCAGGATATTAAGAAGATGGCGGATCGTTTGGAGCCCATTTTGCCGGGCTCGTATTTAGGAATTTTAGGTGGCGGTCAATTGGGGCGGATGTTTACGCAAGCGGCTCAAGCGATGGGGTACAAGGTCTGCGTTCTGGATCCTGGATCTGATAGCCCTGCTGGCTCCATTGCAGAAAAATTCATTCAAGCTGATTACACCGACTCTACTGCACTAAAAGAGATGGCGGCGTTATGCAAATCGGTCAGCACGGAATTTGAAAATGTCCCAGCGCAAGCTTTAGACGAGCTCGAGTCTTTAGGTGTGTTCGTAGCGCCTCGCAGCAGTTGCGTATCTTTGGCGCAAAACCGCGTTGCCGAGAAAAAGTTCTTAGCGACCTGGAAAGCGGAAACCAATATTGGTCCCGCCCCTTATTTTGTTGTTGAGCATGATGCCGATATTGCACATGTTCCTGCAGATCTATTTCCCGGAATTCTGAAAACTGCTCGGATGGGTTATGACGGCAAGGGTCAGATTACGGTTTATGACTCTGCCAACCTAGTTGCTGCTTGGGCTGAATTGGGTAAAGTGCCTTGCGTTCTTGAAAAGCGGATGGATTTAGATTTTGAGGTATCCGCCTTGGTGGTTCGTGGATATGATGACGCAGTAGTGGCGTATCCCGTTTCTCAGAACATCCATCGCGATGGCATCTTGCACACTTCTACCGTGCCAGCGCCCTCACTCAAGCCTGCTCAAGAGAAAAAAATTATTGAAGCTGCTAAAGCGCTCATTCGTAAGATTGATTACGTTGGTGTCTTATGTGTAGAGTTCTTTGTACTCAAGAGTGGTGACATCGTTGCCAATGAAATCGCTCCGCGTCCACATAACTCAGGCCACTACACCATGGATGCCTGTGTCAGTAGTCAGTTTGAGCAGCAGGTCAGAAGTATGGCTCGTTTGCCCTTGGGTGATACCCGCTTACTAGCTCCCGTCTCTATGCTCAATCTCTTGGGTGATCTTTGGTACGAGGGTAGCGAAGATAAAGCAAGAGAGCCTGCTTGGGATAAGGTGCTTTCTCATCCGGATGCGAAGTTACACCTCTACGGTAAGTCCGATCCACGGATGGGTCGTAAGATGGGTCATATCAACTGCTTAGGTGAGTCACTCAATCAAGCGCGCCAAAATTGCGCAGCGGTTGCCGTTGAATTAGGGATCGAGCCCTAGAAATGTCCAGCGATAGTAGCGCACTGCAATCATCTGCGGTAATTAACGAAGCAGTACAAACTTTGCGAGATGGCGGTTTAGTTGCGTTTCCGACTGAGACCGTTTATGGCTTAGGGGCAGATGCGAAGAACCCTGAGGCAATCAAACAGATTTTTACTGCCAAGGGCAGGCCTTCTAATCACCCGCTGATTGTTCACTTGGCAGCCCCCGATAAGTTCGATCAAGATCAAGTGGATTGGGTGCCAGTGCTGGCGCCATGGGTGAGGGATTTATCAGAAGATGCATTAAAGCTCATCAATGCCTTCTGGCCAGGACCGCTAACCTTGGTCTTTAAAAAAGATAAAAGTGTTTTAAATGAACTCACAGGTGGCCAGGATACGGTGGCGATTCGTGCGCCTGCCCATCCGATTGCGCAAGAGTTACTACGTAAATTTAAAGGTGGAGTAGTTGCTCCTTCTGCCAATCGTTTTGGCAAAGTATCTCCAACGAGCGCTGCTGATGTCCGTAGCGAATTTGAAGGCATGCTCGATCTCATGATTTTGGATGGTGGCGATTGCGAAGTGGGTATTGAATCGACCATTATTGATTTATCTTCAGGCGATCATCCAGTCTTATTACGTCCCGGCCTGATTACTCCTGGAGAAATTCTGAGCAAGACAGGCATCAAAGTCTATTTACCTGGTGAGAGCGGTTCAATGAAGCATGGCGATACACCAAGAGTCTCTGGCAGTCTGCGTGCCCATTACGCACCGACAACCCCATTAAGAATGTATGCCCCAGGTAGGGTACTGGATGCGCTCAGTGAGTTCCCTGATATCAAGTCACGCGTCGCAGTTGCAGTATGGGATTCAGATTCTTCATTGAGTGAGGATGGACATCCATCAGTGCATTTTGAAGAGGTTATTGTGCCCAGTGATAGCACTACTTTTGCCAGTCGCCTCTATCGCTCTTTACGAGATTTAGATCAGCAGGGTTGGGATCTGATTTTATTTCCGGAACCGCCACTAGGCGAGGAGTGGGATGGGGTAAGAGACCGACTTCAGCGTGCGTGTTTTGGCTCTGGGCCGTCGTCAAGTAACCACGCCAATAGTTGATCGTGCGCCTCTAAACCCCTCCAGGCATTGGGGTGGTTGATGAACGAGGTCACTGCATACATCTTTCCCGACTTACTCATCACGTAACCTGAGATCGCTCTGACATCTGCGAGGGAGCCAGTTTTAATTCGGGCCTCAGGCTTTTTCTTCAAATGTAAAAATTTCCGTAAATGCGCCATCAGGCGATTACGCATGGTGCCATCTGTGCCCGCAATCGGCAGACTATTATAAAAAGTATCGGCTACGGATAAGTTGCGCGCCGCAACTAACAATTGCGTCATATGTTCGGCAGAGATGGCTTCATTGCGTGATAGGCCGGAGCCGTTTTCAATCACGAGTTCTGGGAATTGCAGCCCCAAGCCTTTGAGCCAACTCTGAATCACGAGGCCACCATTTTCAGTGCTCGCTGGTTTGCCCATCTTCTCCAAAGCTAAAGTCAGCATGAGTTGCCGAGCCATCACATTATTGGAATACTTATTAATGTCTTGTACATCATCGGCCAAGGCAATGCCTTCAAACTGTAGTAGTAGTCGTGATGCTAGGGGAACGGTGCCAGACTTTCCGGTGGGCGCTTGAGTCCAGGTGCCACCAGCCAATTCCCAGGCTGCAGCAAAACCTTGAGTCAGGAATGTATTGGCATCTAAAGCTACGACGTTGTAATTGACTCCCTTGCAGGCATTGGGAAAGCTCCCCGAGAATTGGGCGGTCAGCAGTTGATCCGTGTTGGCGCTTCCACCCTCGGGATCCAGGTTAAAGCGAATATTACTTTTCCAACTATCGCAAGATTGATCCACCAATTGCATTTGGTTGACCACTTTAAGTTGAGAGAGTGGTGGTGTGTAGCTAATATCAATAAAGTCAGCGGTGCGCGACTTACCCAGCTGAAATGAGAGCGTTCTAAAGGCGTAGAGCAGCGGGTCTGGCGGCACGTTATAGGCGCGCAGTGATTCGCCATCAATCGTGTTGTGCTCCATAACATTGGGGGCATAGGCGCTTCTATCAAAGAATAAGTTGCCATCAATTTTCTGAATGCCTAGATTTTGTAAGGCCTTCATCATTTTGGCCAATTCTTCAGGGACTAGTTTTGGATCACCAGTGCCTTGCAAATACAGATTGCCCTTGAGGGTCCCCTGACGAATGAGTCCATCGGTATATATATTCGTACGCCAACGATATTGAGGCCCCAACACATCCAAGCCAGTGAGGGTGGTGACCAGTTTCATGGTGGAGGCAGGGTTCATTGCTTGGGTAGAGCGCCAGTCCAATTCTGTTTTTGCTATTAATTTCCCTGGGCGTCCCGGTTCAATTTCCACCACTGAAATACTGATCGCGTCTTTAGGAATTTGACTCTTTTCAAGGCTAATGGCTACAGCCTTAGGGATGTACTGCAAAGCCGTCTCTTGGGAGACTAGGTCAGCAGCATGAGCTTGGGTGCTGATCAGTAGGGGCAGTAATAGCCTGGCTAGCAGACTAAGAGCGGAGGGCGAAGGGTTTTCAGTGCGCATTCCCCATAGGATAAACCTTGGCGCACACTTGGCTATGACTGCCCTAATTACTGTTGATAGCGCTTCTTGTAAGTCTGGATAGTTTGGTTCTGTTCTTCTAAAAGGGTAATGAAGCCTTCAATTCGCCCTGAAAGTGGCCCGTTAACTTCAAGTGATTCGCAGGTATGGATAAATTCAGCAGCCTCCAGTAGTTGTGCTCCACCTTTGACTTTATGAACCATGCTCTGAAATTGTGCTTCATCAATTAAGGTTTGATTGCGATCGTTGCCTAATTGGCTCAAAATATCAAGGTGAACCTTTTCAATTTCTTCCAAGATCACAATAATTTGGTGGGGATCGTCTTTTATGAGATTGGAGAAGGCATCAAACGAATAGACTCCATCGGTGCAGTTGGAATCTTGGCTGAATTCAAAATAGCGCAGCAACTCATTTTCAAGGGCTCCTAAACTGAGTGGTTTGATTAGTACGCCATTCATGCCAGACGATAAAAATTGATGACGAGCATCTAAAGCATAAATATCTGCAGTGACGCCAATAATGATTAAGTCACGATTGCCTTGAGATCGGATTTGTTTGGCCAATTCTGATCCCTGCATTCCGGGCATCGATTGATCTGTAAGCATCAAATCAAAATGATGGTCTCTCATCAAATCTAGTGCGGTAGCGGCATTCTCGCAAACAGAGGCTGTGATCCCGAGCGCCTCTAATTGCAGGGATAGAATTTGGCGGCTGGCTGGGTGGTCTTCAACCACTACAGCTTGAATGGCACATTTTTTTCGACCTGGCCTTTTGGAGATCAAGATTCTAGATGATGCCGTGAGTGAATTAAAAGAGATTGCCTGTGGAGCGGCAACACTCGTTCTGGGAAAAGCTACTGCAAAATGGACATTGCTCCCAAAGCCAGGAGCACTTTCAAAATAGAGGTGGCTATTCATAGAGTTCACCAGATGATTAGTGATGGTGAGTCCAAGACCTGTCCCCCTCTTTTGCTCTGATAGGTAAGACTCTTGTGTAGCGGGTAATTGCTCAAAGGCTTGTAGGGCCAATTTGATTTGATCTACACCCATACCCACCCCAGTGTCGATAACTCTGAACTCCAGTAATTGACCGGCGTGATCATCTGCGATGACGGTAATGGAAAAATACACTTCGCCTTCGGCGGTGAACTTAATCGCATTACTGAGTAAGTTCTGCAGAATTTGGCGAAGGCGTAAGGAATCAATCATGAGTACTTCAGCAATTCTGGGGTCAATCGAAGTGTGTAGCAGTAAATTCTGTTTTTTAGCCACGGTAGAAAATGCTGCATGAATATCCATCATCAGTTGATGCGGATTGCAAGGCTCTAGATTGAGAGTGAGTTTGCCAGCTTCAATCTTAGAAATATCCAGCACTTGATTGAGCATGCCCAAAAGAGATTCGGCGGAAGCTTGAGCGCTTTTTAGTAAGGGCTTATCCTTTTTAGGAAATTGTGCACTACTGAGCAGTAGTTCTTGCACCCCGAGAATGGCATTCATGGGTGTACGAATTTCATGGCTCATGGTTGCCAAGAAGGCGGATTTGGCTGCATTGGCTTTTTCAGCCAATTCCTTTGAATGCTGCAGCTCAAGAGCAGCTTTCTTCTGATGAAAATATTTTCGTTGCAGTTGATAGAACATTGCCCCACCGACCATGAAGATCAAGATAGCGCTGAGCCAAGGCAGTATGGGTGATGTTGGTTTGGACTCACCCCCTAATGCAAAGAGCTGGCGTGATGCAAGCGGATCTAAATCATCCAGAAAGTGGCCTAGTACATCATGCAGTGGAGTATCTTGATTTGAGATTAACCAGCGATAGGAAAAAGGGTTGCGACTGTACAGGCCATCTATCTTTAGGTCTGAATTTTGGTGCTCTTGTATCAGTTGACGCGCTAAACGAATGGGCATGACTAGAGCCTCAACGTCGTTTTTGATCAGGGATTGCATTAGGTCATTGGGAGTGCGCGCGCTTCTCCCTTCTCCATAGGCGTCAATACTGGAGGGTGCATTCTCAAGACCTCGATCGAAGTATCCAATCCTTGGGCTGGGAGAATCCAGTCTGCCTGAAGTTTTGGTGATGATGGCATCATGCCCCCAGAAGATAGCTTCTGAAAGTGAGCCAAATTGCAGCACATGATCATTCATGCTTGGTGGGTCGATGATGAAATCTACCTCACCTCTGCTAAGTTGTTGTAGACCCTCTTGATCCGATTTTCTCCAGATTGGAACATAGTGCTGCCTTGTGCATTCTTCAATTTTGGATAGTAGGGTCTTAAAGGGCCCCGCGCCTTCTCGATTGCTGGATGGGGTGAGATAGGGTGCATATTTTTCATGAATGCTAAATCGCACGACTGGATGAGCATCGATCCACAATTGCTCTGTAGTGCTAAAAGGTCCAGCATGCGACAGACCTCCATAGATACAGCAGAGTGCCAATATTTTTTTCAATGGGGATCGATGCATGCTGAGCTTAGCTTTCGATGATGTTGTTCATGCGGCAGAACAGGATCAAATCAGCAATATTGTTAATGCCTAGCTTGTCAAAAACCCTGGTTTTATAGGTTGCTACCGTTTTATTGCTAATGTGCAGTAGGTCCGATATCTGTTGGTTGGTATTGCCTTTGCCGAGATACTTCATGACTTGCAGTTCGCGATCTGATATCAGTGCCAATTTGTCGTTATCGCTGAGAGAGGTATTACCATTTTTTCCGTGCGTGAAAAATGTATATCCCTGAGAGATAGCAACGCAGGCGGCTAGGATCACATCAGCCCCAGCAGTTTTATTGACAAAGCCATGTGCGCCCAAAGATCGCACTCTACCGCCATAGACCGCCTCATCTAGACTGGATAGCACCAGTATGCGAACCTCTGGATGCATCAAGCCAATCCGGCGGATCACATCAAACCCATCTGTTTTGGGCATGTCCAAATCCAAGATCACCATATTGGGATTCACTTCTTTGATTGAGCGTAGACACTCTTCACCGTTTTGCGCCTGCCCCGCTATCTCAAAAAGCAATTGATCTTGCAACATACTTTTTAATGCCATCAGCATAGCTGGATGGTCATCCACCAACATCACGCGTTTTCTCATTACTTGTCTCCGTTTAGGTTTTTATGAGGGTGCAGCGAAAAAATGGCCTTGGCGATGCGGCTATCGCCAAGGTGTAGCATTTGATGTCGGCTTACTGGTGGCATCATGAGTCCGCCGTAGCTATGGTGTGCTCCCATTGCTAAGACATTTTCTAAATCTTTCACCAGGGTGATGTTGCTGGCATAGATTTGGGTATGGAATTTCTGGCCAAGAGAAATCATTTCATTTGGCAAGCCCTCGGCGCGAAATTGCCCCATCTCGATATGAATGCCCTCTGGTTCTATTGCTTCAATCCAATCGATTTGCGAGCTAGCTCCACCAAAATCAAGGACATGGATTAAGACACCAAGACGGCGCATACGTAATAAGCCTTCCGTACACGAATCCATGGAATCGGCATCATTTAGCTTGTGCACTCCCAAGCTTACGAGACCAACAGGCAGTCGCGAGTTCAGAATCAGATCGCTTAAAGCATCTATGAAACTAGTCGACGCTAGGTGTTGTGCTGGCAGGGGTAAGATGCCCGGAATGAATCTCCCACTGCGATACCAATAGGTGATGGTGTCTAAGCCCTCCATGAATAATCTGAGAAGCTGGGTGTCGGTAGCAGTCAGTAGTGGTCTAAATAATGAGCTCGTCAGCTTAGTTCCTTGGCTGTTAAAGATGGGTTCATTACTAATCGCTTGGCGCTGGGACCAGGATTGGTGTTCTTCGAGTGCTTCGCCACTAAGACCAAGCCAAGGCTGGCCGCAGGCATCGCGCACTTCTTGGAAGGGTTTATTCTTCCAGGCCTTTACAAGCGTGTACAGCCGGGATTTCGGGCTCATCAGCATTCTCCAATCATTGAACAGCCAGTCTAGGCATGACAGATTGGAGTGGTAAGGGCTTAAAGCTTATTTGTGTGTAGGAATTTACCTACTTACCTATCCCCAGTATAGGGGCGCTTCGGCTATGGGCTCGCTAGTATTCGAAGTTTCTAGTGAATTCAGATACTTAGGTGGAATAGTGCCACACCTTAAAGGGGTATTTCTCTTGTCAAATTAATTGCTTACTATTGCAACATAGCAAGCAATTAATCCCACTCTATTTCATTTTATCTAAAGCTTGTTTTAGATGTTCCACGGTTTGGTCGATGTGTTGCAGTTTTTCTAGGCCAAATAAACCCATTCTAAAACTGGAGAAATCTTCTCTTTCATCGCACTGTAGCGGTATACCCGATGCGGTTTGCAGGCCTGCTGCAATAAACTTCTTGGTGTTCTGAATATCTGGGTCTGAAGTGTAGCTAACCACCACGCCAGGAGATTGAAATCCTGGGGCCGCCACTGAACTGAAGCCTCTAGATTCAAGCAACGCTCTCACTTTTGATCCAAGTTCAGCTTGCATTTTTTTAGTATTGTCAAAGCCCAGCGCCTGCGTTTCTTGCATTGTGCCCCTCAATATTTTCAGGGCATCCGTTGGCATGGTTGTGTGATAAATGTGACCACCATTTTCATAGGCCTCAACAATTTGCAGCCATTTTTTAAGATCCATGGAGAAGCTGCTACTGTGTGTATGGTCAATCATTTTGCGTGCCCGCTCTCCAAGTGCAATCATTGCGCAACACGGTGAGCTACTCCACCCCTTTTGAGGTGCGCTCAGCAGAACATCCACCTTACAGGCTTTCATATCAACCCACATGGCACCAGAGGCAATGCAATCCAAGACAAACAAGCCATTGACGGATTCAACTGCTTCACCGATGGCAAGCAAGTAATCATCCGGAAGCATAATTCCCGCCGATGTCTCGATGTGTGGAGCAAACACCACTGCAGGTTTTTGCTCCTTAATCCAGGCGACAACCTCTTCTATTGCTGGAGGTACAAAGTAACCCGTTGTAGAGTTCTCGACTTGCCTTGCCTTCAATACGTGAATATCTTTGGTGATATTTCCAGCGTCAAAAATTTGTGTCCAGCGGTAACTGAACCAGCCATTGCGAATAATTAAACATTTTTGATTATTCGCAAACTGCCTTGCTACTGATTCCATCCCGAATGTGCCGCTACCAGGAACAATCACTGCTGAATGTGCGTTGTAAGCGTCTTTGATGACCCCTGAAATGTCTTTAACAATTTGCTGAAATTGCTTGGACATGTGGTTGAGAGAGCGATCGGTATAGACCACTGAAAATTCAAGCAGTCCATCGGGGTCAACATGAGGTAGTAATCCTGGCATTTTTATTCCTTATTATTTCAACTCACTTCGAAGTCGGCATCACAAACTCTGCACCCTTGGCAATGCTCTCAGG
>JAZKDF010000005.1:0-171106 GCA_040387715.1 Pseudomonadota bacterium
CCTGAGAGCATTGCCAAGGGTGCAGAGTTTGTGATGCCGACTTCGAAGTGAGTTGTTACGACTGTTACGGCAGTCAGCATCTGCAAATAAAAATAGCGGCCCTCGGGTCGCTATTTTTTTATCCCTGAAACCGATTGCTTAGGCAGGAATACAGTAACGCCGCTCAATAGCGCGAGCAAACAGCACAATCACCGATACCAAGGCCAGATAAACCAAAGCAGCCATCAAATAGGCTTTGAAGAACTGGAAGTTGGTTGCGGCTAGCTCTTGCACGCGCGCAAAGAATTCGGTGTACTGAATTAAGAAAGCCACTGAACTATCTTTGAGGTTTGCAATCACTTGATTGGTCAAGGCCGGAATCGAAAGACGAATTACCTGCGGCAAGGTAATCAATTGAAAAATCTGCAAGGGATTAAAGCCTTGCGCGCTAGCTGCTTCCAGTTGACTCTGATCCAAACCATTAAAGGCGGTTTTTAAATACGCTGCGTTGTAAGCCGCCACATTAAAGGTGAAGCCAATGAAGGCAACTGTAAATGGTGAAAGTCGAACGCCCCACTGCGGCAAGCCGTAATACATTAAGAACAGCAAGACAATTAAGGGCATTCCAATAAAGAAGGAAATATAGGAATTGATCGCACCGCGCACATAGGCATTTTTACTGAGCGTCAGGTAGAACACCACAATACCCAATAGCAAACCAGAAACACTAATCAAGCCTGCCAACTGCAAGGTCTTGACTAGCCCAGCCAGAATCAAAGGCATCTGCTCCGTGAGATCACGAATAAAGGATGACCAGCCTCCCATTAGCGCTGTTCCTCAGAGGCAAAGAAGGCCTTGATTTCTGGGTCTGAGTGTTTGCTCAACACATCGATACGATCATCAGCCCGAATGACACCACGATCCAAGAACATCACGCTATCAGCAATATTGCGCGCTAAGTTCAGGTCATGGGTCACACAGATCATGGTGATGCCTTCGCCATGTAGGTGGTTGATCAGATCAGCAACATCTCTGGACATAACAGGGTCAAGCGCTGACGTGGGCTCATCCATCACTAAGACTGCAGGATCCATCGCTAGTGCGCGCGCAATGGCAACCCGCTGCTTCTGCCCACCAGAAAGTTGTGAGGGATATTTATCTTGGTGGGGCGTCATCTCAAAATGGGATAGCTCAAATAAGGCTTTTTCTTTAGCCTCTGCTTTGCCCATCTTGTGCAATTTACGCAGACCTAATGACACGTTATCCAATACGGTGAGATGACTATAGAGAGCGAATTGCTGAAACACAAAACCGATTTGCTTACGCAGCTCACGCACATCGACATCCGGACCCAACACTTCCTTGCCTCTGAAAATGATTGACCCAGAGCTAGGTTCGACCAGTCGATTGAGGCAGCGCAATAAGGTGGATTTACCAGAGCCAGAAGCGCCCATCAATACCCGGACATCCCCTTCTTTTAAATCCAGGTTAATGTTGGATAGGACGGTTTGTCCATCAAACTCTTTCACCAAGTCTCTTACTTGAATTAGTGCCACAGTGTTACCTTGTCGAATAAAGTAGTGATGATCATGCTGGAGTGATCCCGGGAATTTGAAAGCGCTTGCTCAGGAGTTGAACGCCTACCAAACAAATTCGGTAGATCACGAAATATAAAATACCCACCGCTAGGTAGACCTCGATGCCACGCAAGGTGGTTGAGGTTAGTGTCATTGCTTGTTTGGTAATTTCGGGGATACCCACGGTGTAGGCGAATGGGGAATACTTTAAAACTGAAGTGAACTCATTGACCATGCCGGGAACCGAGAATCGCAACATTTGCGGTAGCTCGATAAACCACAAGACCTGAATGCGAGTCATGCCCATAGCCTGAGCGGCAATGACCTCTACAGGATCAACTGAATTAAAGGCGCCGCGGAAGACCTCAGCCAAATAAGCCGATGCTACTAGGCCCAAACTGAGTGCCATAGCCATCAAAGGTGGAACCTTAAAGCCAATACCGGGCAGGCCAAAGTACACCATAAACAGGAGTACTAAAACTGGAACACCTCTAAAGACGTAGGTGTAGCAGTCGATCAAAGGGATCAGCCAAGGGATATCGAGACGACGCAGACTTGCGAGGAGTAAACCCACCACTAAACCCGTCAATGAGCATACGAGCGTTACTGCAACCGTATAAGAAATGCCCTGAGCTAGCTGGGCAAGAATATCCAGAAAAGTCACAGGGCAGGCTTTCGACTACTGATTGGGGGTGTGATGGGAAACGGTTACTTCATCCACTTATCTAGAATGGCTTTGATTTTTTCTGGGCCAAGTTCATTGAGGTACTTATCAAAGTCATCGCGTAATTTAGAGCCTTTAGCAAAGGCAAAGCCGAGCTTATCAAAGCCTTTGAATACATAACTACTCTGAATCGGCAACTTCAATTTATTTTCGTAATTTAGGAATACAGGCTCTTCAATAAAGGCGAGATCTAAATTACCGTTCTGAAGATCGGTGACGACTTCAGCATAGGAAGGATAGAGTTTGACCTTGCTTAAAGAGTAGTAGCCCTTTGGCTCTAATTCATTTTTAATGAGGTCATCGTAAGCCATGCCACGTGGGTAGCCAATGGAGTATTTTTTGAGCTGATTCAAATCGGTGATCTGAATATTCTTATTCTTCATGCTCACAAGATGCCAAGCATTGTCATAGTAAGGCTGAGAAAAATCCATCGCCTCTTTACGTTTATCGGTAATCGAGATACCTGAAAAAGCGACATCAGCCTGGCCGCTAGACACGGCACCCAACATGCCGGCCCAGTCGTACGGCGTTACCTTAAAAGTACAGCCACGAGACTGGCAGTAGCCTTGAAAAATATCCATATCGACACCAACAATCTGCCCCTTGTCATCAAACAACATCGGCGGGGATGCAGGCGATACGGCAACTTTAATTTCTTTTGTATCGGAGGACTTGGAGCAAGCCACCATGGTGAGCGCTAAAACCGCAGCAAACAATGCTAGAACACAGCGTTTCATGGGTAATTCTCCTATCCTAATCAATGGTGATACCCAGGCTCTGGGTGCACACCAAGTATAGGGGAAATCGGGGAACGCTGGCTACTGGAGGGTGTTTTTAAAGGCCGGAATCATTGGCACCGCCATGACCTCAATACCCTCTTCGCGCAAAGCTTCCGCCTCATCCAGAGTCGTTTGACCGCGAATACTCCGCTCAGGAGACTCCTTGTAGTGAATCTTTCGCGCTTCTTCGGCGAACGAGTTGCCAACATCCTCTGAGCGCCCCATCAGTTCGCGCATACCCTTTAAAAAGGCAGCCTGAACTTGGGCCTCTAGCTGAGAATGGTCGCTACCAGTCAAGGCAACAACATCGCCAGATAGTGCACCAGTCACACCAGAATGGTCTGTTGCTGCAGGGCCAGCCACAGTCAGCTCGGTTGAGCTTGGGATCTCTTTACTGGTGCTCGATTTAGCAATATGTGGAGCTGAGGGCATCCGAGTAATTTCGGTGCTATCGCAAATAGGGCACGCCAATATCCCCTTGTCTTGCTGGGCAAGGCAATCCTCCTCAGAGGCAAACCATCCCTCAAAGCGATGATCTAGTGGGCAAGCGAGGTTATAAACTTTCATAAGACCTATATAGGGACAAAACCAACAAATTCAATAGCCCCATTTTAATAGGTTTATTGAATCACCCTGAGATGGGGGTGGGAGTTACCAGACCACGACGATAGCGGTCCAGCCAATAGGTCGCAATCGTAGTTTTGACATCCGTGATCTCACCCTGCTCCACCCAGCCTAATAATTGCTCCAGAGGGGCGGCAAAGACATCCAAAAATTCCTCATCATCTAAGTGACTTTTACCGGAAATCAATCCTTCGGCGAGGTAGATGTCGATAAATTCAGTCGAATACGAAATCACTGGATGGATGCGTCGGATAAAACTCCATTTGCTTGCAGAGTAACCGGTCTCTTCCTCTAACTCTCGTTGAGCGCAGAGCAATCGATCTTCACCTACCTCTAACTTGCCCGCAGGGATTTCAAGACAAGCTTTTGCTATGGGGTAGCGATATTGGCGCTCCATCAATACCCTGCCGTCATCTAGGATGGCTAAGATAGCGACTGCTCCAGGATGCGTGAGGTACTCTCGTATCGCCTGCTTACCATCAGGCAAACTCACCTGATCGCGCCTCATATTCAGAAAGATACCGCCGTAGATATCCTCGCCGGATAGGCGCTCTTCCCTTAAATGGGAATCCCCAATGGGTAGATCTTTAAATGATTTTTCAGTCATAGCGCGTCTTTCCTTGTTTGAATGGCCATCATACAAAAACTAGATGACGGAAAAATGAAGGGCGAGTGGATTTAGGTGGTGCTAGTTCGCTCAAAGACCGCCATCGACTCAACGTGAGAAGTATGGGGAAACATATTGACGATCCCAGCACTCTTGAGGGTATAGCCTGCTTGATGACACAGGATCTCAGTATCTCTAGCTAAAGTTTTGGGATTGCAAGAGACATAAACAATCCGTTTAGGTAATAGATTGCTATGCTGTTCATGCAGCAGCGCCAAGGCCTGACAGATCTCCATGGCACCTTCCCGAGGAGGATCCATCAGCCAGCGCTCAGCCCTCCCCCATGAGGCTATGGTTTCAGTCGTCACTTCAAACAAATTGCTTTGCATAAAACTGACTTTGTCTGCGAGCTGATTGTGTTCGGCATTTGCTTTGGCTCTGGTAGTCAGACTTTCTAAACCTTCGATGCCCAAGACCTTGCTTGCTCGTCTGGCGAGTGGCAAGGTGAAGTTGCCAATACCGCAGAACAAGTCGAGCACACGGTCGTTGGCTTGTACTTCCAAGAGGCGAATTGCCCTACTGACTAAAGCACGGTTCATCATGTGGTTCACTTGCGTGAAATCCGCCGGCTTAAACGGCATCTCGATCTCAAACTCCGGTAAGCGATAACAAAGCTTGCCTGTTAATGGATGAAACGGTGCAACAGTCTCAATGCCTTTAGGTTGTAACCACACCCATACCTGATGTTTGTCCGCAAAGCCTCTCAACAGCTGCTCATCTGCTGGCGTTAGAGGCAGCAAGTTTCTGAAAACCAATGCGGTGACCGGTTTGGCTTTCTTTGGGTCATCTGAATTTGGCTCTTCGGGCTCACCTACAGCGATCTCGATTTGTGGCATGCGATCCACAATAGATAGACCCATTACCAATTGACGCATCTCTGGCAACAAATCAGAAACATGCTTAGGCAGAATCTCACAAGCAGTCATATCGGCAACATAACCACTCTTGCCCTCATGAAATCCAATTAGTACGGTACCTTTTTTGATAGAGCGATTGACTGCACTTAAGCGCGCACGATGACGATACTCCCAAGCGGGGCCGCCCATTGGGCGAAGGATCTCTTCTGGGGCCACTTTAGCAATATGCTTTAGATCATCTTCAAGCACACGCTGCTTCATTGCCACTTGCGCCCGAATATCTAAGTGCTGCATGGTGCAACCACCACAAACCCCAAATGCTTTGCACTTAGGCTCCGCTCTAAATACAGCAGGCTTGAGGATATCGAGAACTTTGGCTTTACTGAAGCGGGCTTTGTCACGCGTGATGACATAGGTAACTAGCTCAGTTGGGAGTGCACCCTGAATAAAAATGACCTTGCCGCTTTGACCCTCTGCAGCCTCCACTTCATTCGGCGCTAAGCGCGCAATGCCTTGCGCATCGAGATCAAGGGATTCAACTCTGACTGGCTCAGTTACCACAATGTGAACTGGCTTTTCTCCCCTACGCATCCGGAGCAAATCCCAAGAGATACTCTTGCCACTGTTCGCCATGGGGCTCTTTAGATTCTTTCTCTAAATACGCTTTTACGAAAGTAATTTCTTCTTTGTACTCTTCCAATGAAAATCCGCCGCGCATCAACTGAAAGCGGCAGTACATGAGATAGGTATTCACCACATCGGTTTCACAATAGCGGCGGATCTCATCAATCTTACCGTCTTGATACGCAGGCCACACTTGACCGCCATCCATGCCCATCTTGCCTGGAAAACCGCAGAGCTTTGCTAAACCATCTAAGGGTGCATTGGCGCGACCATTAAATTTAGCCAAGAGATCCATCATGTCTAAATGACGCATGTGATAACGACTGATGTAGTTATTCCACTTAAATTCACGGCTATCGTTTTCTTGGCTCTCGCCCATTTCCCAATAACGGGGTGCTTGCACATGGTTTGCTAGAGCGCGATAGTGCAAGACTGGCAGGTCAAAACCACTGCCATTCCATGAAACTAACTGGGGAGTGTATCTCTCAATAAGCTCAAAGAAAGTCTGAATTAATACCTTCTCATCATCTTGCGGAGTGCCTAGTGTGCCCACCTTAATTTGAGGGGAGCCATCTTTACTAGTTCGACGAATAACACAGGAGATGGCGCAAATACGTTGCAGATAGAGTGGCAGAAACTCGCTACCGGTTTTCTCGGCACGTTCAGCCATGGCTTTAGCAGCAACCTCACTATCTGACATTGAATCCGGATAGTCATTGAGACGACGAAGGCCCGCTACATCGGGAATGGTTTCAATATCGAAAACGAGAACCGTTGCCATACTTAAATCACTAGCAATTGATTTGCAGCAATTACTGCAAGTATGGCGTTGGATTTACCGGCTTGCCATTCACGCGTAATTCGAAGTGGAGTTTTACCGAGTTGGCATCGGTGTCACCCATCTCAGCAATCTTTTGCCCCTTCTTCACCGTATCACCCTCTTTAACCAAGAGCGTGCGGTTGTGGGCATAGGCTGTAAGGTAGGTGTTGTCATGCTTGATGATGACGAGATTGCCGTAGCCGCGCAAACTATTACCAGCGTAAACCACCTTGCCATCAGAGGCGGCGGTCACAGACTCGCCTAACTTACCAGCAATATCAATACCTTTGGTTTTTTCACTGAAATCATCACTGACCTTACCCTTAGCTGGCCATGACAAACGAATGCCCGGCTCGGCAACCATTTCTTTTGCAGATTCCACCTTTGGGGTATCAGGCTTTGGTGCATCTGTTTTGGCGGTGTCGATATTGTTCGGCGCTTTGACTGCTGGCTTTACCGCAGACTTTGAGCCAGCGGGCGCTTTGACCAAAATCAAATCCCCTATTTCAATCTGATTGGGATTCGACAGATTGTTCCACTGCGCTAAATCGCGGGGAGACTGGCCGTTATCCAAGGCAATGCGGGCCAAGGTATCACCACGCTTAACGCGATAGTACCCAGGCGGCGCGGGCTCGCTATTGTTACCGCTGCGATCTACGACATTGGCCGGTTTGGCTCTTGGAGTGGTTGAGCAACCCACATTGAGCGCCAAAGAGGCGATTGCCAGAAGCAACAGAAGGCACTTGGGTAGAAGATTCATATAGTTTTTCATACTACCCCTGATTGTAAGGGGACAAAAAAGACTTCGTCCAGAACGGTTCTTTGATAGCGCTGGGAACTCATCCGCTCCACCATGATCAATTGCTGCTCTTTCTCGTTTTTAGCCACTGGAGCCACTAAACGCCCCCCAATAGCCAATTGATCCAATAAGGCATCCGGAATCCCCAAACCCGCTGCCGCCAGAATAATTCCATCAAATGGGGCTGCCTGAGGCAAGCCCAAGATGCCATCACCGTAAATCAAGCGCAGATTTTTAATCCGAAATGGGCGTAGTTTTTCTCTAGCCATATCGTGCAATGGACGAATCCGCTCTATTGAATACACTTCATCAGAGAGCAAACTGAGAACCGCGGCCTGGTAGCCACAGCCAGTGCCAATTTCTAATACTTTGCCTAATTTCTGCTTCGGCTTATGCAAGAGCTCAATCATGCGTGCCACTACCGATGGCTTAGAAATCGTCTGTGAATGACCGATCGGCAAAGCGGTGTCTTCGTAAGCTTGTGGGTGCATTCCGGCATCCATAAATGCATGGCGTGGCACGGTGGCAATCGCTTCTAATGTTTTTCCGTGCTTTACCCCAGCAGCGAGCACTTTCGCTGCTAAGGCCTGCCGATGACCGGCATTACGTTCTGCTGCTGGTCTCAACCGCGGTCCCAGCCATTGGCGCGCATGGCAGCTAAGCGAGCATGGTGCGTTAAATCGAGTTGCATTGGTGTAATGGAAATACAACCTTCATCAATCGCATGAAAGTCGGTACCTTCAGAATTATCTTTGGCATGCCCCGCCGCACCAATCCAGTAAATATCCTCGCCACGAGGGCTTTTTTGGACGACTACCGGTTGTGAGTGATGGCGGTTACCTAAACGTGTGACACGCCAGCGATAGAGATCGGCGTAAGGACGATTCGGGATGTTGACATTGAGCAAGGTAGCCGCACCTTCGGTATTGGCCAACTTCGATACCAACATTTGCGCCACGATATCGTGCGCGGCTTTAGCTGCATCATCAATGCGATTCCAGCCTTTATCAATTTGAGAGAACGCAATACCGGGAACACCAAACATCACGCCTTCAACAGCGGCGGCAACTGTGCCAGAGTACAGCGTGTCCTCACCCATGTTCTCGCCTTGATTAATTCCGGAGACCACGAGGTCAGGCTTTTCATCCAAGAAACCAGTCATCGCGATATGTACGCAATCGGTTGGTGTGCCATTAATAAATAAGAATCCATCGCGCTCGCCACCTGCCACTCGATGAATCGAGAGTGGTCGTGAGAGTGTTAACGAGTTTGAGGCGCCGCTGTGGTTTTGCTCTGGGGCAATCACTGTCACACGACCTAGTGGGCGAATGGCATTGACCAAAGCCAAGAGACCAGGGGCCAGATATCCATCATCATTGGATATCAGAATATGAGGCTGTTTTTGAGTTGTACTCATGCTAGACCTACCCTTTTTATCTCTAAGGCTACTCTTAGGCTTTTGCCATTGGGGTTAATGAACGACCTCTAAACCAACCATAAATCACTGGCAAGACCAATAGCGTCAGAATCGTTGTAGTCACCATACCACCCACAATGACCAAGGCTAAAGGACGTTGCGCTTCCGAACCAATCGAATGCGATAAAGCCGCTGGCAACAGGCCGAGACCAGAAAGCATTGCTGTCATCAATACAGGACGTACACGCAGTGAAGCACCCTCCACCATTACATCCTTCATCTCACCATGCTCTGTGGCTGCAGTCTTATTAATAAAGGAAATCAGAATCACTCCATCCTGAATCGCAATGCCAAAGAGAGATAGGAAACCAAAGAATGCTGAAATACTTAAAGTCTCACCAGCTAGATGCAAGGCAATCACGCCACCAATCGCAGCAAAAGGGACATTGATCATCACAATCACCGCATCCCGGAAATTGCCAAAAGCACTCACGAGTAATAAGAAGATTCCTAGTAATGCCAAAGGCACGATCAGCATCAACTTCTTCTGCGCCTGCTTCATTTGATTGAACTGACCGTCCCAACTGATCGAGTAATTGGGTGGCAAGGTAATGTTTTTCTCAACTAGGAATTGCGCATCTTCAACGGCGCTTCCTAAATCGCGGTTGCGTACGCTGAACTTAATCGCAATGTAACGCTTACCTGCTTCGCGATAGATGAAGAATGGGCCGTCGGAGAGCTGGACAGTAGCAACCATCGATAAGGGAATCGCTGAGCCATTTGGAGAGTCCACCAAAAGGTGGCCGATGTCAGCAACGTCATTGCGACTTCCCTCGTTAAGACGAATCGCAATTCCAAAGGTTTTCTCGTCCTCCAAAAGGTTGGTAACGGCGGCGCCACCAATCGCATTAGCAACCACCGTCTGAATGTCATTCACGTTGATGCCATAACGGGCAGCGCGTTCACGATCAATTTGGATATTCAAGGTTGGTTGACCCAATTCTTTGAGAATGCCTTCATCCGCTACACCACGGACTTTTTTGAGCTGATCGATGACTTCATGTGCTTTTTGATCTAAGACGTCTAAGTCGGTGCCGTAAATCTTGACAGAGTTCTCACCCTTTACCCCAGATAAAGCCTCATTCACGTTATCTTGGATGTACTGAGAGAAGCTATAGGTAACACCAGGAATCTTATTGAGCTCTGCTTCAAGGTGAGTAATCAAATCTTTCTTGCTCGAGCCGCTTGGCATCTTGTCAGGGCTCTTGAGATAGAGGCCGTACTCTTGGTTAAACACACCTGTCGAATCTGTGCCGTCATCCGGACGGCCAATCTGACCAGCAACCTTATCAATCTCAGGCTGCTTTAAGAAAGTCTCGCGCAATTGATTGGCGATTTTGACGGAGTAATCCAAGTCCACCGTATTGGGAAGCGTGACGCGCAACCAAATGTTGTTCTCTTCTAGGGTCGGCAAGAAAGCTGTTCCTAGGCGGGTCACACTCAACAAGGTTAGACCCAATACAAATACAGCGACAGAGACAACCGTTAATGGGCGATCCATCCACTTTCTGAGCAAGGGCTTGTAGCCATCCAATAATTTAGTGATGAATCCAGGCGGCTTGTGATGTAAGTTCTCGCCAAATACCAAGGAGATCATGGCTGGCAAGAAAGTGAGGCTAAGAACCATAGCTGCGATCAAGGCAAAACCCATCGTGAAAGCCATTGGCTTAAAGATGATGCCCTCTACTCCACCCATGAAAAACAGCGGGGAATAGGCCACAATAATGATGCCAGTCGAGTAAATCATCGCCCGCTGCACTTCACTCGTTGCCAAGATGATGCTTTGATTAAGACGCTTGCCGCCCTCTTCTAGGTGACGCATGACGTTCTCAGTCAGAATCACCGCCGAGTCCACAATGACGCCGAAGTCAATTGCACCAAGAGAAATCAAATTCGCTGGCACACTCCAGATATGCATCTGAATAAACGATACGCACAAAGCCAAAGGAATGACTGCGGCCACTACCGCTGCTGCACGCAAATTACCCAAGAAGAAAAAGAGGACTGCGAGAACTAAAGAGATACCAAAGAACAGGGTATGTTTAACGGTACCGATGGTGATGTCCAAGAGAACTTGGCGGTCATAGAACGGTACCACTTCAATTCCGGGTGGGAGTACTTGCTTGTTAATGTTCTCTACGGTACTGCGAACACGCGCCAAGACCTCGGTGGCGTTCTCACCACGGCGTAAATAGACGATGCCCTCAACAGAGTCTGGGTTGTCGTTGAACTGGAACATACCCAAACGCGGCGCATTACCAATCTCCACGCGGGCTACATCACCAATACGAATAGGCACCCCATTGTGAATGGAGATCACTACCCGTTTAATGTCATCAATGTTTCGCAGAAGGCCAACACCACGCACTACAAATTGTTGTTCACCGCTAGGCAATAGTCCGCCACCGGTATTGCTATTCGCGTTTGTGAGAGCAGCAATCAACTCATTCACAGTCACGCCTTTGGATTGCAGGCTCTCTGGGCTGACGATGACTTGATATTGACGTACCTTGCCGCCAAAAGAAGATACGTCTGCTACGCCGGGTGTTTGCTTGAGTTCTTTGTAGATCTCATAGTTTTGCAGCGTCTTTAATTGCGTAGATGAAGCGTAATCCGACTTCACCTCATAACGCATGATCTCGCCAGTGGCATCTGAATCCGGGCTAATGCTCGAAGTGACGCCGGGAGGGAAGGTAACGTTGGCAAGACTGGTAATAAATGTTTGGCGCGCTTTAAAAGGATCGGTCGTGTCATTGAACTTGAGCGTAACAACGGATAAGCCGAATAAAGAAACCGAGCGGAACGCTTGAAGACCTGGAATACCGGCCAAGGCATTTTCTACAGGAATGGTGACTTGCTGCTCTACCTCGGTAGTACTTCTGCCAGGCCATTGAGAAATCGCCTGAATGGTTAATGGCGCTACACCTGGGTATGGCTGAATCGGCAGCTTAGAGAGGCTGAACATTCCCAATCCGAGGAGCACGATCGAGCCAACGATAACCAGCACCCGTTTCTCAAGTACACCCCGAATGAAGGAAGTAAATGCGCTCACTTAGTCTTCCTGTTTAGCAAAACGATCATTCAACAGAACCGCGCCTTCAGCTAAGACCTTAGATCCCGGCTCCACGCCTTCAGTAATAGCAAAAGCTTTGCTATTGAGGTCATACCCTTTAACCGGCAAGCGGCGATAAACCTCTTCACCCGCCTTCACGATGACATAACGCATCTCACGAATACGCACTACTGCCGTTTGTGGCACAACGATCGCATCAGCCATGCCAGTAGTTAACTTGGCAGAGGCGTACATATCTGGGCGCAAGAGATCATCATTGTTCTCAATGTCTGCACGAATTAATAAAGCGCGAGTTTGCGAATCAATGGTTGGGGCAACATAGTTTGCGTAAGCCACAAACTCTTTATCTGGGTAAGCTTCAACCTGTAAAACCATTTTTTGACCTGGCTTAATCAAGCGAAAATCTTGCTCGAATACATTACCCAAGAACCAAAGTTGTTTGGGGTCAGCCAAAGTGGCAATCACATCACCAGAGCTCACAGCAGAACCGGGCTCAACGTTTCGCTTAACAACCACCCCTTTTAATGGGGACCGCATGATTAAGTTGCCTTGAGTCTTGCCGGTGGTTTCGATTGCTTTGATATCGCCATCGCCAGCGCCCAGATTACGCATGCGGTTTGCTGCAGCTTGCTGCGTAATACGAGCATCGCCCAGCAAGTCGCTCATGGTCTTATTGGACTCCAGCACTTTTGCCATTTTTGAGGAAAGCAAATACTCTTGCTGTGCTGACACAAACTCGGGGCTATAGAGCTCAACCACGGGAGAGCCGATGCCGACATCAGCACCGTCGAATGCGTAGATACGCTCTACCCTACCTGGTGCACGTGCCGATAGTACTTTGGACTTTTCAGCATTAAATGCCAATCGTCCTGGTACTTTGATATCGACCGGTACCTGAACTTTTTCTGCGGTTTGAAAGATGTAAATTTCTGGATTGAGTTTGATGCCAGCCAACTTTAATTCTAAGATGCCGCTCTTCTCTACTTTGAGCGCTTTGTCAGAAGCTTCAATTTTGACATTACGGTTTACGTTGCTAATGCGACCAACAACAATGCCCATGGAAAGAATAGCGAAGGCAAAAGCCGCTAAACGAACGCGATGGCGATTTTGAGGGCTGAGATTCCAATAGAGGCCGGCAACACTGGCAAGAGCTACATGCAGACGATGACCGCCAAAGTGCAAGGCCTTATCAACGATGGGCTTTGCTTTGTCAGCCAGCTGCTTGAGATAAGAAAGAATTTGGTCTTTCAACACTGCTCCTTAGAAAGGTTCTTTGCCAGATGTCACTAGCAATACTGCTTGCGCTTGCAGGAGATTACTCTCCGCTAACGCTAATTGAACTTCGAGGTTACGCAATTGGGTTTGCGCTGTCAGCAAATCATTAAATCCCTGACCATTATTCGAGTACTGGGTAAGACCAACCTTATAAGCAGCGTCTGCTTGAGGAACTTGACGATCTTTTAAAAATTGAGTTTGATTCTTTGCTTGCTCGTAAGCAGCGTAGGCGCTATTGACTGCCAATACGATTTGCTGACGATTGGAAATATTGCCAGCCTCTGCAGCCGCTTGATTACGTTGCGCCTGCTCAACCCCATACCTCTCCTTGGTGAAGAAATACAGCGGAATAATCAGGTCCAACTCCATCTGATAAAACATCGTGCCATTGTTGGCCGAGAATGGACCGCGCGGTGTAAAGGATGAGCCAATCACCTGGAAGTCTGGCAAGTAAGCCTTCTTCGCTAGATCCACACCTTTACGGGCAGCCTCTAGTTGCAAGGCTGAACTCTTTAATGAAGGATGACTGGTTTCAGCATAGTCTTCCAACTCAATTAAGGTCGGGACGCTATTCATGGCGCGACGGACATCACCACGTAACACTAACTTTTCCCTAGAGTGACGGCCTACTAGAGTATTGATATTGTTGAGAGCAACCGATAGCTGGCGCTCCACATTAAATTGGTCTGCTTGCGCTGCGCTTTGCGCCACTTGCGCATTGAGATATTCAACATAAGCAGCTGCATTATTGGCATAACGTGCTTTAGCCACGTTCTTAATCATCTCCAAACGCATTACAGACTCTTTTAAGACTTGCAATTGCTTTTGCGATGCCAGTGCACCATAGTACAGAGTTGACAGCTGTGCGCCTAACTGTAAATACGTTGCTTCGCTTTGGGCAAGCAAGGCTTCTGCATTGGTATTGGCAATATCAGAGGCCAAACTCTTCTTGCCAGGAAACTGAAACGGCTGAGCGATCGAGATTGCGTTATTACTGCTAATGCCATTCGGGTACTGGGGAGATGGCGCATTAGCCCCACCCAATCCCAATGGAGAATTTGCGGGCATACCAGACCACACTAGGCCTACCTGCGGGTTGGCTGGTGCATTGATCTGCGGCACGGTTGCTTTGGCAGATAAATAGGATTCACGCAATGAAGACAATTGCGGGTTATTGAGTTTGAGCTCAGTCCACAATTGACGCAAATCCATATCTGCGGGGCCTGATGGCGCTCCCTTGGTGTAAATCTTCGGTGTATTGCTCTGGGTTATCGGGGCAAATAAAGATGTGGCATTGGCAGGATTGGCGGAATTGACGGTTTCATTACTGACAACTGGCGGTGCAGATAAAGAATCCTTGGACTCATTGGTTTGCACTGTGACGCTGGCAGGAATGGGGGTGTTTGACTGAGCAAAGACTGAAGAGGCAAGAAACAGAGAGGCGATGGCACAAGCCACCCGTTTCATGGGGCTCACTATTGATATTGCAAATTCGCGCGTTTTTATCTGGCCGTAAATCAAATCGGCTGCCTCTAAATCTGTAAGAATGCTGTTTTTATAGCCCCAGATGCAGGATTCCCTGCAATTGAAGGGGGTTTGAAAGATTATAGGTGAGAAATCCCAAAAGTCGAATTATTGGAGTTTCATAACTTATTGATTCTAAAGACAATAATTAATCTGGGCTGCCTGCAAATGCTTAAAATTCGGCATGAATCCTAAAAGACAGGATATTTACCGGTCCACGGGCAGAGTTATAGGCAGGATTAATGATGTGCTGGAAGTTCAAACCGGCTAGAACATTCTTAATTACGGTGGCGTTGTAATAGACCTCGCCAATCCGTTCAGGTGAATACGAAATCGTCTGGCCAGGGCCAGCGTAGTCACCAATGAAATAAGACACACCCCCTGCTTGCAAGTAGGAGCGACGATAGCTAGACAAGCCGTTTTGCATCATGGAAATACCAATACTGTCATTGGGGCGCTTCCAACTTGTGCCATTCATCCCCAGACCAATGGAGACGGAGTTATCCGCTTCAGTAAAGGACATGGTCTCGGTATGGCCATCTGATGTAAAGGCACGACCATAGATGCCAAGGTCTTTTGTTAAAGCTTGCTCTCCATGCAAACCAATACCGGTTTTGTATTGCATGTTGCTACGAACATTGTTAATCGCTTGCGTGCCTTGAGCATTATTTTGGATGACGTAATTCGTAGCGTCTGAGAAACGCGCCAACATCATCTTGTTGCGATAGGCTAAGACACTCACCTTACCCGGCAGATCAGCAATATGATGCTGGCGCTCCACCTCTACTTGATCGCCATAGGTATTGAAGATTTGCCAATTGAGATCGCGACCGTTTGGTGATTTAGGGGCGAGCATCCGTGAGGCACGCATCACCCAGTGATCGAGATACCACTCACCCGCCAAGCCCCAGCTGTAGCCCCTGGCGTCGGCTGAATAGTCATAAGCTAGATAGGTCATATTGCCCCAGTTCATGAACTGAACACGGGGATCTTTGGCATAACGACTGTCATCAAAAATATCGAGCGTAGAGAACTGACCGCCAGTGAGCACTACGCGATTGCTACTTACTGTTTGCGTAATTTGATTGGCTTCATTCTCAAGAACAACTTTATTGCCTTCTTGATTAATTGTTTGACGTACAAAGGCACGCGCAGAATAAAACTTTGCTTGCGCCCCATTAGCTTTAGTCGCTTCACCGTTGGAGAAACCACCCAAACCATTTAAACCAGAAAAAGGAACCCCAGAAATCACTTCGGGATTGAAATACACATCCGTATTCGGTGCAAGACGTGCACCCATGAACAAAGTACCCGACCAGGTGTAACTCATCGCCTTATCGTTAGATAGGCTTCGCATACCTGAGTAGGAGGATGTGAAATTGTTATAGCGCTGATTAATGTAAGTGGTTTGGCCATGAACATTTACTGGCAAACCAAACAGTTCTCCCTCAGTAGGCAGATCGGTAATCGGCGAAGCAAAGCTGGCTATCTGATCCGAACCAGATCCTGCCTTCTGGGCGAGCGCAACTGTACTGCAACAGGCAGCAAGCAAGCTCAACAGGAGAAGATAGGATTTGTGGGTCATTCACAATTTCACAATGGTTAGCATCAATGGTCGATAAATAAGCAAAGACCAGATCTACCGGGTAACAAACAAGACAACTTAGATGGGCACGGCGTGAGATTGAAGCTCAACAGGGGTGCAGGCCAAATTATCCCCAAAAAGAGGCAATTTACCTAGAATTTATGTCGATTTGGTGACTAATGGTCTGCGGGGATCGGGCATTGAGGATATCTAGCAACATTTGGCCGGTCAAATCCGAGTGACCTTCTGCAAATTTGCCTAGACGAACCCAATACTCAATTTGTTGAGATGGCGATCGCCCCTCTACCCCGCCGACTTCCCTAGCTTGCATTACTAGATTCTGAGACAGTCTAATCACTTTAGGCATTTAACTCGACAAAGCCTCTTTAATAGCAATCTTACGATCAATGCTTCTGATTAACCGCTCTATGGGTATTGCCTTAACCTTCCCACTACGGAGCTCTTTCATGCTTTTATCAGCCATTTTTAGATCCTGCTGATCCTCAAGCTCTGCAATTGCGGCCAAAGTTTGCGAAAGATTTTTATTGGGTTTTGAGGGCATCTTTTAATGGGTCAGAAGAATGTCTGACAACGCTGTAGTTAAAAGATGAATGTGGCTGTTTAGCTCGTTGATATCAACGCCAAGAGCAAAAGGGTTTTTAGAAAACTACCCTACAGTGCGTCGATCCATCAGCGCTCTGGCTAATGTGCCTGCATCGACATACTCCAATTCACCACCTACCGGAATGCCTCTAGCAATTCTGGTGACTTTGATGCCTTTGGATTTGAGTACTTCACCAATGTAGTGGGCAGTAGCCTCACCTTCACTTGTGAAATTCGTTGCCAGAACCACTTCTCTGACTGGTACTCCAGTGTCGGGAGCTTCAATGCGATTGAGCAATCGATCGAAATGGATTTCATTAGGGCCCATGCCATCGAGTGGCGAGATACGACCCATTAAGACAAAGTAATTGCCCTTAAAACTCAAGGTCTGCTCGACCATCACTTGGTCAGCTGGTGTTTCCACAATGCATAGTAAAGATGGATCACGACGATCATCACTACAAGTAACGCAGACTTGGGTTTCGGAGAAGGTATTGCAACGGGCACAGTGGCCGACAGTCTCTACTGCTTCGCCCAATGACTGAGCAAGGACTGCGGCGCCATTGCGATCATGCTGTAACAGGTAGAAAGCCATGCGTTGCGCTGACTTTGGTCCTACTCCAGGCAATACGCGCAATGCCTCGATCAAACGACCTAGGGCATCTTGCGGAGCTTCTTGACGTGCCATTAAATGAACAGTTTTTTACTAATGATTAAAAAGGCAACTTGAAGCCAGGAGGCATTGGCATACCCGCAGTAGCACCAGACATCACTTGTGAGCTAGCAGCTTCTACTTGTTTGAATGCCTCTGTATAGGCGGTGACTAATAAGTCTTCAAGCATCTCGCGATCATCCATTGCACCTGGATCGATCTGCACACGCTTCATTTCGTATTTGCCAGAGATGGTGACTTTGACTAAACCACCAGCAGCTTGGCCAGTGACTTCTAGCGCAGCCAATTGCTCTTGCGCTACTTTCATCTTCTCTTGCATCTGCTGGGCTTGTTTCATTAAACCAGCAAGGCCACCTTTCATCATCGCTTTATTTCCTTGTATCTAATATTGTTAAATCTGGCAATCAAAGAGGTTTAACAGAACCACCAACTACTTTGGCTCCAAACTCTTTTTCTAATTGCTGAATAAATGGATCTTGAGCAATCATCTGCTCTGCGTTTTGTCTTTTCTCTTGATGAATCTGGGCATCGACTTTAGCAACTGTCTTGCCTTCCACTTCACCTTTCTCTATGACTACTTTGATGGGTTTGCCAAAGTGCGCACTTAAGGCATCTGCAAGACGGCCAACAGAAGCATCAGAAGCAAGTTGGGGCATCGGTGTCACAACGGTAGCGCGTACGCCTGCTGGTGAATCTTCCCAATCTTGCAACTCTGTCTGAAACGCTAACTGCTGGACCATACCCTTAACCGGCAACTGGCGCATTAAGGTGTGCCAGTCTGGGCGCTCTGCGCTGGAGGCGGCTGGTGCTGAGGCTGGAGGAGCTGAAGCAGTAGGCCTAGCCGCCATAGGGGCTGGAGCAGATGCTGCAGGTGCAGGCGCTGATCTGACCGGAGCGGCAGTTTGATTTGCTGGTGCAGAAGATCTTGGTGCCGATGCTACCGGTGGTGCCGAGCCCCCTGCTCTTCCTGGAGTTTCATTTCCGGGACGAAAGGCCAGCATGCGCAAGAGCGTCATGGCAAAGCCAGTTTGCTCATCCGGTGCGAGTGATAAGTCAGGACGGCTGGTAATGCTGATTTGGTAGAAGAGTTGTGCCTCTTCTTTGGTAAGCGCACTAGCTAAGCGACGAATTTCTGCAGCTTCAGGCCAATCTTCTAAAACAGATTCTGGAACGATTTGTGCGGCAGCGATTTTCTGAATGAGGCTAGATAGATCTGCCAGCGCTAATGAGAAAGACATGCTGCGCTCACCCATCTCATTGGCAATGGCTAATAGTGTTGCCCCATCTTTTGCAATCAATGAATCCAGAATTCTGATGAGGTATGCATCATCAAGCGTGCCAAGCATGCCGCGCACCGCTTCTTCAGATACTTTGCCAGCTGCGTATGCGATTGCTTGATCAGTCAGCGATAAGGCATCACGCATAGAGCCTTGGGCTGCTTTTGCCAAAACACGTAGTGCATTGGTTTCACAATCAACTTTTTCTGCGGCGAGTACTTTTTCTAGATGCTCAACGATGAGCGGTACTGGCATTTGCTTGAGGTTGAACTGCAAGCAACGGGACAAAATAGTTACTGGAATCTTTTGTGGATCAGTAGTCGCAAGTATGAACTTCACATGTTCAGGCGGCTCTTCGAGCGTTTTGAGCATGGCATTAAAGGCATGATTGGTGAGCATGTGCACCTCGTCAATCATGTAGACCTTGTAACGCGCATTACTTGGAGCGTAGGCCGCCTTCTCTAATAGAGCGGCAATATCGTCTACTCCGCGATTACTCGCAGCATCCATCTCGATATAGTCAACAAAGCGACCAGCATCGATTTCTAGGCAAGCTGGGCATTTTCCGCAGGGCTCTGAGGTCATGCGACCTTGGCCGTCTTCCCCGGTGCAATTGAGGGCTTTGGCCATAATTCGGGCAATAGTGGTCTTTCCGACCCCGCGAGTGCCCGTAAAGAGCCAAGCGTGGTGTAGTCGACCCTGGTCTAAGGCATGGGTTAATGCCTTAACCACATGGTCTTGTCCTACCAATTGGGAGAAAGTTTTAGGGCGCCACGAACGGGCTAAAGCCAATGCTGTCATGTATTACATTCTAACAAGCTAAAATGGAATTGGACGGGCCTCCCCGCATGGCGGTTTGGATAACCTGGTCAGGTCGGGAACGAAGCAGCCAAACCCAATTCTGTCAGTGCCGGGGGTCGGGCTCGTCCACCTTCCCCAAGCTAGATTTAGCCCAATTACAGGATCTTTAAGACCCTGAAGATTCCCCAAATCATCCAAATAATCAGCAAAACTAGGACTACGCGGGAATCCATTACCAATCTAAACAATTGTTTTTGCTTATGCCTACATTCAATAGCTAGGTACATTCCTAATCCCCCGGTAGTCAGAAAGATTCAGCGTAGAGGTTTGCAAGGCTAAATGACAGGTATTGGGGATGAATTGCACGCAGGAAATTACCTACTTTTTATTGAGGCTTGGTCATCGGGCTCACAACCAGAGGGTCGCAGGTTGAAATCCTGCCCGATTAAAAACCTTGATACTTTTAACAAACCCCCTTCCCACGTCACTCATATTGAAGCTGTAGCAAACCTTACAGTCATAGAGCCCAACGAGGTTCATGGTGAAGATATTTATTTTTGAACCTTTTGTTTTGCGAAAAGCGGCATCAAGCTTGGTGGGGGCTAAGCAAATCGAAGCTCATTCTCTAGATTTTAAAAAATTATCTAGCTTGCTGATACTATTTAAAAAGGTTTAATCACTTTTGAAAGATTTATGCCAACCGCCAACGAAAGAATTGAGCAACTCTCGACAAGAGTTAGGGTTTCATTCCCGAAAGATTTATACCTAATCAATGAAATTGCGATAAAGAAAAAAAATATCTCGACAATAGAAGCAAAATGTTTAATTAAATTGATAAAGGCGTTATTTGAAGAGGTAGTGCTTTCTGCTGGATATTCGGATGACTCAATTAAAGCGCTGACTACAAAATTTCGAGATGCCGGGAGAAGATCTGCTCCATGGAGGCCTACTAGCAGTAGGGTCCCCGGAAGACCTCAAGATGGAAGTGATGGAAATCGAATTAATCGATGGCTAATGTCAGAGGATCATAAATTTTACGCCAATGAAGTCGATGCGACGCTCGTAGAAATTAAATACTATCTTCAAACCTTGTCCATGATTAATGCGCCAGTATCTGGAACCAATATCAGAACTTTATTTACTCCGTGGCTTATTAAACATCCACTTGAACCAGGGGCCTACATAGACCCCGTTCAAAGAATACAAATAGATTTTCAATCATTCATCAACGACCCAAGACTCCTGCAGTCTGGTCACCTGGATCCCCTAGACCGTGATGGTCGCCACGTGCCTGAGAATACCTATTTGATGCTAGCAAGAAGCAACCAAATTCAAGGCAATATGAAGATGGATGAGCTAATAGAGCTGATGACAAAAATTGTTGAGGATCACAAAAACAATCCCTTTAGCTAGTCAGCCTTGACTCTAGGTATTCAATCGAATCTCGGTCCCCTTGGATGGCATGGTCCCTGCTTTTTTGTGCCGCCTTAATTCCTAAATCAATTTTTTCAAAAATTTTCTTATTCCTAGGAATTAAGATGTTTATTTCAGAAATGCTCTCTGGCGATATTTCCTCAATTACAGATCCAAAAATTCCTTTGGCTAACTCCAACTGACCTAGGTTTGATTTTAAAAAAGCATAAATATATTCGCCAGATAAATGTTGTTTGTTAGGAATAATTCTTATTACATGTTCTGACATTGCGAAGCCATCCCAAGCAGGCGGGACCATTGAAACAATTCCAGTGCTGCCACTTCTGGTTACCAAAATCCAGCCGGCTTCCACTCTCAATTGATTGATATGAGAATCATCCGGCCTAAACCACTTTCCAGTTTCCGTAATAAGCTCAGTAATATTACTTCCGCCCAAGAATGGAACTGCTCCAGGGAACTTGTCAACATAATTTCTTTTAAAACGGCCGGGGTAAAAAACCTTTTTAACAACCGAACCAAGCTTTACCACTTTCCAATCTTTGTTCTGGTGCTGAACATCACTGATTAAGCTAGCCTTATCTCTTTGCCGATAGAACATAGCGTTTATACGCAAATGCTTATCTTTAAGTATTTCAGAAGAATTAATTGAGTAGGCCTCTGAAAATCCATCTAGAGACTGACCTTTTTTGAACACCTCATATGCTTTAGCGATCTCAGGGAAATCGGTAAGGATATTATTGGTATACATTCCATCCGGACTCCGCTCAAATGTTGGATTGCCCCTTCGATCATGCCCTATCCAACGAGGTGTACCCATAAAGATTTCAGCATCTTCATAATCCTCAATGTTTAATAGCGGCTTCTTCCTACGTCGCAATACGACAAGTGAGGTTTTGGTTCCAGTATGGGGCTGGAATGTTTCGGGAGGCAAGTCTATAACCGCAGTTATTTCGCAATTCAACATCATCCAATATCGGATGTAAGTAGCCTGTGCGCCAGAAAGCAATTGATATGGCATAACTATAGCCAATCTACCCTCGCCTGGCTTCAACAATCTTATATTTTGCTCAATAAATAAAATATCCGGCGATCTAGAGGAAGCCTCATCAGATCTATTGGTTCGATCAACAGAGCTACCCTTTAACCGCGCAAGCTCATACTGATTCAATATATCTTTATCCCTAACCTGAATCTTCGCCCCGAATGGAGGATTAGTGGCCGCACACAAATGCGAGCCCAATTTAATTCTCTTAGTTTCGGTTAGTTTTTTCTCATCAAGTGAATTGGCGCAAAAAATATGACGTCCATCTTTTCCACCAAATCTAGATGCCAGGGTTGAATTACCAACTTCAGAAATTTGCTTGTCAATTTCAACCCCAACCAATGATTTACTTGCGAGTTTTATGATATTTTTTTCGGTGCCTTTGGCTTGCTTGACTATTCCCTTGATGTGGTGAAACCCTGCCAACAAAAAACCTCCAGTTCCGGCGCATAAATCAACTAGATCATCACCCTTATTCGGATTGAAGTCTAAAAGATCTAGAGCTAAGGCGGTTACTCTTTGATCCGTGAAAAATTGTCCGCCAGCTTGTTTTGCCCAAGTCGATCTGAATACTTCCAATGCGTCACCGAAATAGTCTCTGTCTTTATTTGCAAAATTAATACCATTCAAGTAGCTAGAAATAAAAGCTAGCTGTGAATCATCAAATTTAATCCGATCCTCATATAAATTAAGATCTTTATTCATTGCCTCATAAGAAGCTCTTATTTCTTTTGCCAATGATGAGCAGGTTGATTTATTTCCACCTTGTATATCTTTAATTTGAGCAGGGCTGTACTCAAAAGCAATTTTTTTCTTCTCTTTTTCTTCTCTATATAAGCCGGTATGAAGTATTTTTCCAACCTCTATTCCTACCTGCGAAGGAAGTCTTATAGCTGTATTGCTATACGTGTAATCAAAGATAGATGTAATTTTTTTTTGAAAGTCGATATCCATAGCAATTCCTGCCTTATGCAATTTTTGCTTATTATACCTATAGATAAAATCCAAGGAAGCGGCCTAAGGGGTATTTTTTAGGACTCCAAGCTCATTATGTGAGCTATAAACTATCTAAAGTTATAAAAACAATAAATATGTAATGCTTGATCTTTAAGGAATTGGGTTGATATGAGCGATATGGAGCGTCTGCACCGCATTAAGTACATGATTCAGCAGCGTAAATGCGTGCCACGTGAGGATTTCTTATCTGAACTAGAGATCTCGCCTGCTACCTTTAAGCGAGATCTAGAGTATCTGCGTAGCCGCATGCAGGCATCCATTGTTTATGACCGCTTTATGGGGGGCTATAAGTTTGAGAATTCCTCCTCGATCGAGAGAATTGAGATGCCAGGCCTTTGGTTCTCTGAGAAGGAAGCTACAGCCTTAGTGCTGATGCAGCACTTACTCTCCTCTCTCGATCAAGGCGGCTTGATTGGACCTCATATTGAGCCCCTTACAGCCATTATTGATGGCATCTTGGGTCAAAGTGAAGCTACAGCCAAAGAGTTGCGCAAACGCATTAAGGTCATTGGCATGGGATCGCGCAAGAACTCGATTGAGAACTTCTCAGAAATTGGTGCTGCCCTACTAAAACGTAATCGCCTAGAGATCACCTATCACTCTAGAGGCAAAGATGAGAACACCGCCCGTGAAATCTCTCCCCAACGCTTAATCTATTACCGCGAGAACTGGTACCTCGATGCGTATTGCCACTTACGCAATGGTTTGAGGAGCTTTTCTGTAGATGGTATTCAGAGTGCGGTACTGACCAATAAAAAAGCTCAAGAAGTTTCTGAAAAAGAATGTCAGGAACACTTTGCGCAGAGCTACGGCATCTTCTCAGGTAAGGCTACACAAAGAGCTAAGCTACGCTTTACTCCGGAGCATGCAAGATGGGTGTCTGGCGAGCATTGGCATGGCCAGCAAGTGGGCAGTTTTGATAAAGAGGGTTATTACAACCTGGAGTTTGATTACAACCAGGATCCTGAGTTAGTCATGGACATCCTGAAGCATGGGTCTGGTGTTGAGGTGATTGGTCCAGCCAGCCTCAAGGCAAGGGTGAAGACAGAACTTGGGAAGGCCTTGGGCAATTATCAATAGGCGCAAATCTAGCGACCACTCCAGTCATAGGCCAGGGCAATAAATCAGGTCGCTTCTTGAGAGAGTTATTGCGGCGATGGGAAGATCCCCACCCTTCACAGATCCAATCGGTCTGAATCCCAACAAGTATGGAACCTAGTTTGCCGTCCCAAAGTATTCAACATGTGCCCTGTAATTGCTGTTGTTTATTGTGAATATTACTTGCTAATTTTTAGCACAATCATGCTATTATTTAGCAATGTCACTATCAAGCGCTATTTTTTCACCCAGCCAAGGCCTGGTCTTAGGCTGGGTCTTTGGCCATCCAGAACGAGAATTTCATTTAAGTGAATTATTGCGCCTGACTAAGTTAAGTAGCGCATCACTACAGAGAGAGTTAAACCGACTTTCAGAAAGTGGGATTATTAGCTCAACAAAGCTTGGGAACTTAAGAATTTTTAAAGCCAACCAAAGCTCACCTATCTATAAAGAGCTTCATAGCATTGTAAAAAAGACATTGGGTATTGATCACGAAATCAATGTTGCTTTATTACCATTGCATCAAGATTTACAGCACGCATTGATCTACGGTTCGGTCGCCAAAAATACTGATACAGCAAGTAGTGACATTGACCTTCTTTTAGTCGGAAAAAATTTACGTCTTAGTAAAATATTGGATCTACTCACCCCAGTTGAACATAAGTTAGGACGAAAAATTAATCCCGCCTGCTACACACCAAAAGAGTTTGAGAGTCGTCGCGCAGAGCGAAATTCATTTGTGAATAAAGTGTTAGAACTACCCACCATCTCAGTGTATGGCGCCTTAATTGACTAATCAAAATTTAGATAATTTAGTCAAAATTGGTCAACTTAAATCTGAGCCTTCCGAAGAAATTGAAGTACTGAGGATGCTTGAGATTTCCCATAGACGTTTACTGGACTCTGGGATCGCAGAGGTGTCTATAGAGGGTCGATTTACATCTGCCTACAATGCTGCTCATGGTGCAGCACTTGCTGCCCTTCGCTGGCATGGGTATAGAAGTGAAAATCGATTCATGGTATTCCAATGTCTCGGCGACACGCTAGGCTGGCCCTCTAATCAATGGCGAGTTTTTGATGCAGTTCATCAAAAACGCAATTTGGCTGAGTACGAAGGCTATCTGGAGATTGAAGAATCAACCATTGACGAGCTGCGCGACCTAACGGCATCGTTAATTAAGGATGTTGAGTCGCTCATCAAGGCACAATAGCTATCTAACCAAACGTTACCTAAAGAAGCCCTCATGTCCCAAGCCATTATTTTTGATGTAGAAGCAACCGATAAGAACAATGCCGTCATCATTGAGGCCGCATCTTTAGATGTCACCTCTATCAATCCTCTAGCGGTTGGTAATCCTTGGGTCCAACGTTACAACCCTGGCAAGCCTATCAGCTTGGGAGCATTAGCTACCCACCACATCCTGGATGAGGAATTGGTTAACTGCCCTGCTAGCAGCTCTTTTAAATTGCCTGGTGGCACTAAGTACATCATTGGTCATAGCGTGGATTTTGACTGGGAGGCGATTGGCAAGCCTGAAGTCAAACGCATTTGTACCCTGGCTCTCGCTCGTAGCCTCTGGCCCGAGTTGGATAGCCATACTCAAAGTGCCCTGCTCTATTACTTTGAACGCGCTACTGCTCGAGAGCAATTGCGTGATGCGCATAGTGCGTTAGCTGATGTGTGGATCTGCTCCAAGATCCTTGGTCAGATCATTGAGAAGCTCAAGCCATCTTCTTTAGATGCCTTATGGGAAATGTCTGAGAAGGCTCGCATTCCAACGGTTATGCCTTTTGGTAAGCACAAAGGTGAGTTGATCAGCATGGTTCCATCTGACTATAAGCAGTGGATGCTTCGTCAAGATAACGTATCGGAGTTCTTGCGCAAAGCTCTTGAAGCAAAATAATTGCCTTTGCTAGGGAATAAGGAATCCGTGATTTCCTTATTCCCCTTCCAGGCAGCTGCTGCTTGTTCTGTTTTTTCTCTACTTCTTACTACTCTTACTGGTACTTGCGGCTAAATACTTGAGTATTGCTACGCTCGTTGCGCTTAGTGTTTTTCAATACTGCGCAGTAAGACAACACTACGATTACTGCGAATGAGATGCCGTTGAAGTTATTTAATAGTTCCATTTGATTTCTCCTGGTGTGTATCTACATTAATGGGGTTTTGCTTGTTTTCTACTTGTGTTTTGCTGCTATGTATTCAGAATATGGGCTTACTGGCTCACGAAATGAGCTAGTAAAATTTGCTGCGATATTTGTTGTTTTTTTATTCATTTTTTTATTGTTTCTGTCTCTTTTTTTCTCTTCTTTTTTCTTTTCTTCTTTCTTTTCTTTTTTCTTTTCCGTTCTTTGCTTGCTCTTTAGCGCACTACCGGTAACTCATCCCACCGAGTGGTGTAGTTCGGCGATCTATTGCCTGATCGCATTTGCCAGCCCTGCTTAGTTCCAGATGCGGCGGTTTTGATGGCGGCATTACCAAATCGACTGTTGATTGAGTCCATGGCCTTCATGAGTCCAGCAGACTTGCCCTTGACTTCCATGTCATCAAATAACGATTGCTGCATGGTGGGTTTGTCAGCCAAGAGATTAAGAATGACTCCCGCCTTCTTGTACTTAAAGCCTGTCTTGTAGATTTGCTTCAAGCCTTTTAATGCAGCGCTAGTAAGGGTTAAGGTGTTATCACTAGGATCACTCAGAACCACTGTGATGCTTTGATGGTGTTGTGGCTCAAACGGCTTATGTGGATTGGTTTGCACAAAAATAGTGAGTGCGCCCGTGACTGACTTTTGGCTTCTGAGTTTCTCAGCACCTCTTGCAGCATGAGTAGCAACAGATTCAGCTAACTCTTCCATTGAAGTTACCGGCTTACCAAAGCTTCTTGAAGAAATAATCTGCTGTTTAGCTGGAGCCACTTCTTCGAGCTGCAAGCAAGATACACCACGCAACTCGTAGCAAATGCGCTCAATCACCACACCAAATTGTTGGCGCATCGCTTGTGGTGATATTTGCGCTAGATCAAATACGCTATGGATCTTGAGCTCTTTGAGCTTCTTGGCAGTCTTGCCACCAATGCCCCACACCTCACCTACCGCTGTCTCTGCCATCCATTGGTAGAGCGCTTCTTTAGACATGGAGCTGATGTCACACACGCCAGCAAACTGAGGATTCTTTTTGGCTAAATGATTAGCCAACTTAGCGAGTGTCTTGCTAGCGCCAATACCTACGCATACAGGTAAGCCTGTCGTGTCTTTAACATCTTGCTTGATGATTTGGCCTAAGCTAGTTGGGCTAGCGTATTGCTTGAGCACTGTCTCGATTTGCAGAAAGCTCTCGTCAATACTGTAGACCTCTAAATTGGGTGTGAACTTTCTTAAGACTTCTACTACCCTGCCGCTCATATCACCGTACAAGGTGTAGTTTGATGAGTAGGCTTGGATGCCATGCTCCTTAGCCAAATCTTTCATCTGAAACCATGGAGTACCCGTCTTAATGCCCAAAGCTTTCACTTCAGCACTACGCGCCACTGCACAACCATCGTTATTCGATAAAACCACCATCGGCACGTCTTCTAGCTTCGGAGCAAATACGCGCTCACAAGATACGTAGAAGTTGTTTACATCCACGAGTGCGAAGAGTTGATTGGTCTGGCCTGCTTGGTTTATGGTATTTGCCGACATCTTGGTGCTCATATCGATTTACCGTTTCTGCTACTAGCGTGGCTGTACTTGCGCACTACCCCGACTACTACACCCCAGATCTGGAGTTCGCTGTTCTCATTAAAGGTAATGGGCTCGTAATTTGGGTTCTCTGGCTGGAGTTCAGTTTTGCCGCGCAATTGGTAGAGGCGCTTGATGGTGTATTCGTCGTCCACTACGGCAACCACGATGTCTTTGTGTTTTGGCTTGAGGGCTTTATCGACCACCACCTTGTCGCCGTCACAAATGCCCGCACCCATCATCGAATCACCCTTGACGGTGAACATGAAGGTAGCTGGCTTGTTTTGGACTAAATAGTGGTTTAAATCGAGACCTTCCTCTGCATAATCCGCTGCCGGGCTCGGAAATCCCGCTGAAATGCGGTGGCTCAGGAGCTTGAACTCATAGGCGCCATGATCCGCTAAGGCTTGTGGAGCCTGGCTTAGGGTCGCTTTTGGGAGGGTCATCTGCGTCGTCATAGGTATTAATATACTGTATGTTTATACAGTATATGTAAAAACCTTAAAAATGACGCTCTTTTTGTTGCTTTTGAGCTATTTGCTTAAATATTGAGCAATAAAAAACCACCTGAAGGTGGTTGAGAGAGCTAGCAAAAGGCAAATGCCAAGATAGCAGGATCATCCAAGAAGGCATTGGAGGCGTAGATGCTTGCCCGGTACAGCCAAGCATGCCCTACTTCGATGAACTCGATTACTCGCTCCATTAGCCGAGGTAGTCCGCTTTACCCAACTCGACGCCGTTATGACGCAAGATGTTGTAAGTGGTCGTGACATGGAAATAAAAGTTCGGGATGATCCAAGTAAGTACATATTGCTCACCCACAAACTCAAAGCTCCACTCTTTAATGGAGAACTTAATCTCTTTTGCTTCTGTGCCGTCAATCTGCTCAGGCTGAATGCTGTCCATAAAGGCAATTGTTTTAGCGATCCGCTCTTTTAATTGAGCCAGCGTGCTTTCAGTATCGTCAAATTTAGGGGCTTCAACACTAGCTAAACGTGCCAAACCAAACTTCACTTGATCGCAAGCAATTTGCACCTGCTTAGCCAAAGGGAACATATCCGGAAATAAGCGCGCCTCTACCAAGACCTTGCCATCGATTCCTTTTGCAGCTGCATGCTCTTCAGCCTTTGTCAGAATAGTGGTCAGGTTGACCAGCATTTTCTTTAACTGAGGAACCGATGCTTGGTACATGGAAATTACCATAAATACTTTCTTATATAAATTACTAAATTAAGAGCGAATTAAACATCGCTCATGAAATCGCCACCGCCGCTGTCATCCCACGATGATCCAGAGCTAGCGTCGTCCCAAGAGCTGGCATCATTCACGCCAAAATTAGGATCCACGGATGCTGGGCCGCCCACTTGATTCAGATTCGGGTTGGCGTTGGCATTGGAATGGCCGTTATCGTGACCACCCATGAGATTGCTTGCTAGTGCTTGACCAGCATACATACCGGCACCTAATGCAGCACCAGTTGCGAGACTACCCATCAAGCCGCTACCCATGCCGCCTGCAGGTGCGCCAGGATAACCTGGACCGCCAGGGCCACCAGGGTAGCCAGTAGGACCACCAGGAGTGCCAGGATAGCCAGCGCTTGGTGCGTTGTAGACCTGTACTGCTTCAGCCTTGCGACGTTTCATCACAATCATGATTCCGACTACCAGGATCGCAATCAAGCCCCAGAAGAGTGGATTGCTAAAAATGGAGGTTGAGCTAGCAACCGGTGCAACTTGAGTGCTGGCTAATTGCATCTGGAGTTTTTGCACGGATTCAGCCTGAGCAAAAGGTAGGCCTGGAGCAAGATTTTCTGCCTTGAGGAAATGATTGCGCGCTGCTTCTAACTTACCTTCTTTAAGGTATAGCTCGGCAGCTACATAGTGTGCCTTGGCGCTATTAGGATGGTTCTGCAGAACCTCTTTCATCATGGCATCGGCTTTGGCCATCTGCCCAGATTGCACGGCTTGATACACCTCAGGCAAAGTTGCCTCGGCAAGCGCGAGATTACTAGTCAGCAGTAATGCGGATGCAAATACGCCAACGAATACATTAATTACTTTACGAATGCTCATCAAGACTCCTTGTAGGATGTTTCGTGTGAATTTCATTATCCCTAGTTTGGGGATTTTTGCTATTCCCTGGTTATATAGGGTCTTTAAGAGCGATTTCAAGGGGGTCTGAGGCTTAGATTACTTCCTTGAGATCACCCTTTGAAGAGATTAAATAGGCTTTAGCAGGCTTATCCGGACGTATTCTGGCCAGCTCTTGTTTGTAGTTACTCAGTTGTGCACGGTATTTGTTGTGTGCTTCGCTACCCACTTCGGGGATAGTGAGTTTGTAATCAAGAATAGCCAAGTGATCGTCAAACTCTACCAAGCGATCCAAGCGGAAACTCTTGCCATCTAGACTCACAACATCAATCTCATTCCAAGCTTGTACCCACTGATTTGTAGTGAGGTATGGCTGGAGCTCTTTGGCATTAAGGACGGTATTCGCTTGATCTAACGCTTTATTTGCCAACTCACTGCCAATACCAAGCCAGCCAGCGATTTGATCTACGCTCATAGACTCAGGGCTTGTTGCCCCACTTTGATGGGTGAGATGCTCGAGTAGACGATGAAAATGCACGCCCTCTTCCAATATTTTGGAGTTATCTGGTGCGCCGCCATCATCCTGGAAGACTTCAAGAGTCACGCCACTTTCAATATCCTTAAGCTGCTGCTCGTAACTCACTTTAGCTGCACCCCAGGAAACCTCAAAGTCATCGATCATGAAATCATTTGGATTGATTGCCTTCTGGCTTGTTGGGGCTGGGGTTGTGATTTTTTGTTCCATGGCTTGATCTTCCAGAATAGCCAACTGGCCTAGCATCGCCCTGCCATACCAAGACTTCTCATCCAAGCCGATAGGATTCTTCGCGGTGGGTGCTTTTGCTACACCGCTAATCCAAAGGCCCTGCTTTGCCCTAGTCATTGCCACATAGAGCAGATTCCAGTTCTCATTCTTACCAATCAGCAATTCACGTTCACGCACTTCGCTACGAGGATTGGTTAGGGTGCCCAAGGTGTACATCGACAAATGGCTGGGACTCTCGCTCTCGGGCGGCCAATCTAATAAGACGCCGCGATGATCTGCTTTACCTTCAGTATGGTTAGCATCGAGCATGATTACAAACGGAGACTCTAATCCTTTTGCCCCATGAATCGTCATCATGCGCACGCGCTTGTTTTTATCTTCTTCGGATAACTCACCCTCTTCGTCAAGCTCTACGAGATCTGCTTCTGCCTCAACATCGCCCTCATCCGGGGTTTCATTATCATCGCCACGTCGAATGGTGTTGATCTCCTCAATAAAGCGACCCAGACTTGGGTAGCGACCGCCATCTTGATTGAGCGCTAACTCCAGGAAGGCGTCGAGATTTGCCAAGACCTGCGCACGGGCAATCTCTTGAGAGGCACTCGCATATTTAATACGCAAATCACTCTCTTGATAAATACGATCTAGCAAGTCATGTACTGGCAGGCGCTCACCCAGCATGCGCCAATGTTCTAAATAACGCGCTGCCTGCATCAAGCCTGCATCTGGACTATCTTGCAAAGCATCCCACCAAGACCGATATTGATCTAATGCCATTGCCTTGCTGAGACTCTGCATTTGGCTTTCGGTAAATGCAAAGATCGGACTTCTCAACACCTGGGCGAGTGGTAAATCGTGGCGCGGCGTCACCAAGACGGTTAAGAGGGCAATCAGGTCATCAATCTCTAAAGTATTGAGTAAACCACCGAGTCTTGAGCTTTCGAATGCTAAACCTGCCTCACGTAGAGCGCGCTCATACTGCGGAAGATACTTACGGCGCTTAACCAATAATAAGAAATCGCTCTCCCTAGCCTTACGCCAAATCTCTTGACCATTCACGCGATCAACTACAGGGCGCGTCTGAATGAGGTGCTGTATCAATGCGCTGACCTGCTGACCCTCAACGTAGCGCTGAGTGATATCAGCAGTTTGTCGCGCATCCACAATCGCTTCCTCAAAAGCATTGCCAGCCCTTTGCTCCAACTCTTCGGCTTCGTATTTCACCAAAGGCAATAAATAGGCTTCGCCCTCGCTTGAGTGTCGTGGGTTGTCAGAAGGTCCCGCTGGCGCTTGCCATAAGGTGTTTTGCTTAGTGAATGGATATGACTCAGGCAATTGCTCGACGCCAAAGATCTGATTCACTGCTTCGTTAATTTTTGGTGCATTACGGCGGGTAGTGTTTTGATTTAATGAGGCCGCCTGCATCTCTTTTGCTAAGAAAGCCTCTGCATCATTAAACAATCTCGGGTCAGCCCGGCGGAATCGGTAAATCGATTGCTTGGGATCTCCTACGATAAAGACGGTGGGCTTAGATTCATCCTGACCATAACCTTCTAGCCATGCCCGCAGAATCTGCCACTGCAAGGGATTGGTGTCCTGGAACTCATCCACCAAAATATGTTTGTACTTCGCATCCAATCGAGACTGTAAATAGGCCGCATTAGCAGAGTCCGTCATTAACTGACTGACACCAATCTCCAGATCATCAAAGTCACGGACGCGCATAGATTCTTTGGTCGCGCTAACGTGATCCATCATTGCGGCGCTCATTGCAAACCAAGCTTCATTGAGTGCAAAAGCTTCTTGCTCCTTTTGCCAGGCAACAAACTCTAAAAAAGCCGTTGCCCATACCTGCTTGTAAGTCACATGCTCTTCTTCGCGATCTAGCTCACCTTCTTTTTTGAGGTATTTCTTGAGATCGCCGGCGGCCTTGTCATTCGAGGTTCGATTAGTGCCGTCCTGAGTCAAAAATACGGACTGCAATGCGGCAACGATCTCCATGACATCACCCCCGCTAGCCTTTAGATCGATCGCCATCTGAATGATAGGTGCGTAGGCCATTTCTGTAGCACTACTATGACTAAAGCAGCGATGCAAAAACTCTAAATCTGCTTTGGCGTTAATGGCATTCCAAGTTCCATTGAGCGGATTGTCAATTTTTAGTCTCGATAAATCCGTTTTGAGTTTCTCAATAGGAGTAGTGCCATAGGCTTTGCATGCTTGTGAGAAAAATGTCCAAGCACCCCTTTGTTTAAAGAGGCTGTAATTACCCATCAGGAACTTCTGAGTTTCGCTTGCACCAAGCTTTTTTAATAAGGTGTCGTAATGCGCTTGAATACCTTCGGGTAAATTACCCCACCAATCATCCAGACACTCATCTTGTAACCGCTTTGCGTCTTCTCGCAAACTAAAGCCAGGCTGTATGCCGGTTGAAATTGGTGCCGCGCCTAAGAGCCTGCCAAACCAGCCATGAAAGGTATCAATCACGATGCCTTGCGGGCTTGCTAGCACTTTTGCGTAGAGTGACTTGGCGGTAGGTAGTAATACTTTTGCCTCATCAATATTGAGGCCGCGCTCGGTTAAATGCCCAATGAGTTGCTCATCACTCGATTGAGAAAATTCTTCCAACAAACGATAGAGGCGATCACGCATCTCTTGCGCTGCTTTGCGTGTAAAGGTGAGTGCAAGGATCTCTTGCGGCTTAGTACCAGCCAAAAGCAAGCGGGCCATACGGGTGACTAATAACCAAGTTTTTCCGCTACCAGCGCATGCTGATACGATCACTGAGCGATTGGGATTGCAAGCAATATTGACCGGGAAAGTAGAGTTACTCACCACATCCCCTTTCTGCAAATACCCCTAGCTTCGCAATACTGACAAACGCTATCGGGTGCAAATGCCTTGAGAGGTTTGCCAGACCAGAGTGATTGCATATCCCCAGTGATTTGCTCAGAAAATTCTTGCATGAGCTCTGGCATCTCTTCGATAACTACCGAACGCTCAGCCTCATCGCCTTCGTTTTTCACTTCAGCCTTCAAAGCAACCCACTCGGCTGCATTGACTGCGTACCCAGGAATCTTCTTGCTCTCATTAGAGGCTCTGGCATAGATTAATAGCTGTGGGTCATCCAACACCACTTCGGAGCGCCGCTTTACCTTGGTCAAACTCTGATTCTTATAGTCAATGACTGATGCAGCCTTTGGATCATGGATGCTGACATCAAATCGGTCTGCATAACCTTCAATGCGAATATGACGCTCATTGCCATCGACATCCGTAAATGGCAGATCAAAGCCGACCTTCACTTCGGCGTCGTAAAACTGCCAACCCCGGGACTCACGATCTAATTGCCACTGAATAAAACTTGGGATTTGTTTTTGCCAATCTCTTAAGACACCCAAGACTCTGGCATCACCTTCAATTAAACGCTTAAAGACCTGCTCGGAGATCAGTGTGAGCTGATCTTGCATCCAAGCGCGGCGTAATTCCGGATCGATGGTGATTGTTGCGGTGGTTTTTTGCGCCTCGCTTTTCATGGCGTGACAGAAATTACGCAAGATCTTGTGCAGAGTTTGACCGGCTAATGAAGCATCAAAGCCTTCCTCAAAACCTTTGAGCTTACGTAGGCCCAGCAAACTGCGGACGTAGTAGCGATAAGGACAGTCACGCAATGCTTTGTAGGCACTCGGACTCATCGAAACTGGCATTGGTAGATCCGCATCTAAAGTTGCGATCGCCATTTGTGATGGGGCTGCCGTGCCACTGCGAGGTGCGAACAAGGCGCTGGCATTTTCTACCTGCCAATTGGGTAAATCAATTTGAAGTCGCTGAATCCAGGCGGATGGTCTTAGCGGCTCCCCACTCTTGCTCTTGCTTTGCCAAAGGAGATCAACGCTGGGGAACGAGATGAGCAGTTGAGAGAGATCTCGCGCCTGCTGAATAAACTGGGCCTCAATACTGGATCCACCCAAAAGTCGATTCAAGGTATCTGAGAAAAATAATGGGGGCTCGGAAAATGCAGGGAGTTGTTGTTCATCACAACCTACCATCACTACGGATTCAAATTCTCTAAAGCGGGTGGAACTCAATGGCAAGATGCTCAGGGTAGCTGCTGCACTAACACCCTTCTCTTGGTAAGAAGATTCTTCAATTACCGTCTTTAATAAACTCAACCATTCATTGAGGCGCATGGAGATTTTCTGATGCTCTTCATCAAAATCAAATGTTTCCAGCAGTTCAAGCAACTGCGTACCAGCGGAGTCTTTTTCTAATCCCTGAATCATTCCCATGAAAGCAAGATCATCCATGAGGTACTCATGTGCAAGAGCGCAATTAATCTTGACTCCACGCCAACGATTCAGCCGACCACGAATGGATTGCAGCAGCTCTAGCAAAAGCGGATTGGGCGCAGCGGAGCCGTGTGTGACCGATCCCTCAATCGCCATATGGAAAGTCTCCCAGCCGGATTTAGCCTGGCTAGCAATCAAAATATCTTCAAGCTGCGCTACCAATCCATTTAAAGATTCTGCATCACGCTTACTGTTGGAGTTCAGGCACTTTCCAAGATCTAAGAATGGGTTTTGCAAAAACTCCAGTAGGTCAGCTGCACTCGGACCTTCGGACGGTGCACGCAATAATTCGAGCCAGCTATTGAGCGCTGCTGCCGCTCTGGTGGTGGACAGCTTCCAACCAGTTTCATCCTGAATCTTGAGAGATGGGCCTAGACGTGCCAGCAATGCTCGCGCCCTTCTGGCCACGAGACGATCTTGCGCTACTAGGGCGATTTTGGTTTTGCCATCGATCAGTTGCCGCTCAATGGTTTTAGCCGCTGCCCAAGCCAACTCTTCAAATCGCTTAGCGGCAATCAGATGCCAATGCTCTGGATGCGCATTGCTGATATTAGTTTGAATGATTTGTAGCTTTTGCTCTTCAGGAATCTGGAGGCTTAATGCTTCTGCCCAGAGTGCTACTAATTCCCAGTTCATCGTTACTTCAACTGCTGGTGCGAACTGCGCATAGTCCGCTAAATATCCCTGAATAAGCTGCTTATCAATTGGAGTTGGGTCTGCAGTCTCTACCCAAATCAAAGGTCTTGTATTTAAAGGTTTTGTACTTGCTTGTGAAGTTTTTTTAGCAGCCTCCAGATGGGCAGCCATAGCATATTGTTTTCTGAATGCAGGATCACTTGGGCTGGTGATGTATCTCCAAAATGTCAGAAGTACTTGCGCTTCTTGATCCACCACTTTTCTTGCAAGTGCTGGATATGCCTGCCCAATGGTGCGATCCAATAATGGTTCAAGAGTCTCGATCAAAGATTGTGTATTTTGAGTAATGAACTCTTCTTCACTTGAGATCAGCCTATGCAACTCTTGCTGAAGACTGGGCGCTATGGAGTTGGACAAGGTATCGCAGGCTGCGATGATCGCTTGGGCCAAGCCCCATGAACCCGCCTCGGTTTCTGCTTTAAACCAGGATTGCAATTGCTGATGTTTGCGCAGAGTGGCATACACAGATAACCAACGCTCTAAATCAGTTTGTTTCTTGGGGAACTTCCATGCGCCTGGCGCTGCTTCTAGCCAGTCATTAAAACTCATGACTTGAGGCAGGAAGGCAATGTGATTTGGCAGATTATTGGGGCGGTGCTTTTCTAGGGCAGCCCTCACCCCCATTAATGGGCCTGCAGTACTCAGCACCACTAGGGGACGCTGATTTGTTTGCTTTGCACAATTCCAAATACCCTCAGCGAGCGACTTCAGAGCACTGGCATTGGGCGCTATTGCCCAAGCGTGTGGCTGCTTTTGCTCGTTTAGGGATGGGAATGGGTGCGGCATGGACAGTTGTTCTGGGGCTGGCTTTGGGGCTAGTTTGTGAGCGATTTTTAGAATTTAGGCAGAAAGTGTGGCTTATTGCTAATATAAGCGTTGTAGCGCAATCACTATATAAAACTAAATAAGACTAATTAAGGAATTTTCATGAGTGCCGGCATCAAATATGTAACTGACGCTTCTTTCGAGCAAGACGTTCTCAAGTCCGATAAACCTGTTCTCCTGGACTTCTGGGCTGAGTGGTGTGGTCCTTGCAAGATGATCGGCCCTATCCTTGAAGAGCTGGCTGGTGAATACGGTGACAAGATCCAAATCGCCAAGATGAACGTGGATGAGAACCAAGGCGTTCCTGCCCAGTTCAATATTCGCGGCATCCCGACATTGATCCTCTTTAAGAACGGCACTGTTGCTGCTCAAAAAGTAGGCGCTTTGGCTAAATCCCAGTTGACTGCATTTATTGATAGTCATCTGTAAATAGTCTTCGATCACAGGTTCACTGGGTGAGCCTGTGGTTTTAAGCTGTTTTTAGTGTAGTATCTATTTCAACGCACTTTCAGTGCCCCGATTTTCGGCAATATTCCCAGCAATTTTCCCTCCCCTCTTTTTTAGCAAACTCCCCCAAATTCCGTTTTTCCAGTCTGTCTGATGTCCATCTAGACAGCGATACCCCAAAACACATTCACACCCTTATTTACACCCGAGAACCACATGCAATTATCTGAACTCAAAGTACTCCACGTATCCGCCCTGCTTGAAATGGCAGCCAGCCTGGAGATTGAAAACACCCAACGTATGCGCAAACAAGAGTTGATGTTTGCGATCCTGAAGAAGCGCGCTAAAGAAGGCGAATCTGTTTTCGGTGACGGCACTTTGGAAGTATTGCCTGATGGCTTTGGTTTCTTACGTTCCCCAGATGCCTCTTACATGGCCTCTCCGGACGATATCTATATCTCCCCTGCACAGATCCGCCGCTTTAACCTGCACACTGGTGACAGCGTTGAAGGCGAGGTTCGCACCCCTAAAGATGGCGAACGTTACTTTGCATTAGTTAAGGTAGACAAAATCAACGGTTTGGCTCCTGAGGCTTTGAAGAACCGCATCATGTTCGAGAACTTGACGCCTTTGCATCCCAATCGCGTCATTCAGTTAGAGCGTGATATCAAGGCTGAAGAGAACTTGACTGGCCGCATCATCGACATGATCTCCCCGATTGGCTATGGCCAGCGTGGCTTGATCGTGTCTTCACCTAAATCCGGTAAGACCGTGATGATGCAGCACATCGCTCATGCGATCTCCGCAAACAATCCAGATGCGATCTTGATCGTGTTGTTGGTAGATGAGCGCCCTGAGGAAGTTACTGAAATGCAGCGCTCTGTACGCGGTGAAGTGGTTGCCTCGACATTTGATGAGCCAGCGGTACGTCACGTTCAAGTTGCCGAGATGGTGATTGAAAAGGCTAAACGCTTGGTTGAGATGAAAAAAGACGTCATCATCTTGCTTGACTCGATTACCCGTCTTGCCCGTGCTTACAACACCGTCATCCCTTCATCCGGAAAAGTACTCTCGGGTGGTGTGGATGCCAACGCATTACAGCGTCCAAAACGTTTCTTCGGTGCTGCACGTAACGTTGAAGAGGGTGGCTCACTCACCATCATCGCGACTGCTTTGATTGAAACCGGTAGCCGTATGGATGACCTGATCTACGAAGAGTTCAAAGGCACTGGCAATATGGAGGTGCACCTTGAGCGTCGTTTGGCTGAGCGTCGTGTTTACCCATCGATTAACCTCAATAAGTCCGGCACCCGCCGTGAAGAACTGCTGGTTAAAGCGGAAAACCTCCAGAAAATCTGGGTATTACGTAAATTATTGGCTGATATGGACGATATTGAGGCGATGAACTTTATCGTTGATAAGCTCAAATCCACCAAAAATAACGGTGAATTCTTCGATTTAATGCGTAAGGGTGGCTAATTTAGGCTCTCGAAGTCGGTAAAAGTGCGCTTTGTTGTTGATTTCATGGCATAATTTCGCCTTTACCGCTTTAATAATTTGCATTTAACTTGGGTAAGTATTTAGGTCTTAGGACCAAAACGGCTGCCCGCTAATAGGACTCAATAATGAAACCTGGCATTCACCCCGAATATCGTGAAATCGTCTTTGTAGACGTTTCTAATAACTTCAGCTTCAAGACTCGCTCCACCATGTCTACTAAAGAGACAATCAAGTGGGAGGATGGCAATGAGTATCCATTGGCCAAGATCGAGACTTCATCCGAGTCACACCCTTTCTACACTGGTACCCAGAAGATTATGGATACTGCCGGTCGTGTTGAGAAATTCCGTCAGAAATTCGGTACAAAAGCTGTTGCTAAAGCTTCCGGTGATGGCGCTGCTAAAACAGCTGAGAAAAAAGCTGCTGCTGCAGAAGCTAAAGCTGCTGAAAAGCCAGCTAAGAAGAAGTAATCAACTTACTCTACAAAGGGGCTGGGGTTTGGATATTCACTATCCACCCTCCTCTGCGAGATAATCAAGGCAGCGTTTGCTGCCTTTTTTATTGCTAGTTTTTATGGTTAAACTCACCGCCGCCGCCACCACCTCCATTCCCCGCATCATTATTTTTGCGTTGACCTTAGTCTATGGTTTTGCCGGCCTCTTTGCGCGGGATCCCTGGAAGAACGAAGATGCCATTGGATTTGGTGGCATGTGGAATTTGCAAAGCGGCAAAGCGCTTGACTGGATTGTTCCCCACCTTGCTGGGCGCGATATCTCACTTGGCTCACCTTTCCCCTATTGGCTAGGTGCCACGCTAATGGAGCTCTTTGGTCCATTAATTGGTATGGCTAATGCGGCACGCCTTTATGCAGCAATTTGCTTTTTTGCATCGGCATTAGCCATTTGGTATGCGACCTATTTACTGGGTCGTCGCCCAGAAGTGCAGCCGATGGTGCTAGCAGTTGGTGGTCAGCCTGGACGTAAAAACTACGGCATGACCTTAGCTGATGGCGCGCTGCTGATTTTCTTGGCCTGCGTGGGTCTAGCTCAACGTGCACATGAGACTACGCCGATGATGGCGCAACTCATGGGTATTAGCATTGTTTTGTATGGCACTGTCCGTGGCTTAGATAAGCCATGGCAAGGCGGCTTATGGACTGGGCTTGGCATTGCCATTGTTGCCCTCTCGAGCAATCTTACGCTCAGCTTAATCATCGTGAGCTCCACCATCATTGCAGTCATTGCTAGCAATGCGAAGTTACGTTTTCGCTGGACTTTAACCAGTACGGCTTTAGGTCTCATTGGTTTTGCAATTTGGCCTACGCTTTGGTATCTCGGCAACCTCACCCCGGAATGGCGCCATATCGCCGAAGAGGGCTGGCGCAATATGCCAGAGATGCGCGCTACGCCATCGATTGAGTCCATTGGATTTTTAAGCGTTAACTTCTGGGCCTATGCATGGCCTGTATGGCCCTTGGCCATCATCTCACTGGCCCACTGGGGCAGAGTAAAAGAAGCGGGTCAATGGCGCGCGCCCCATCTGTGCATTCCGCTCAGCCTATTTATCGGTTGCTTGATTTATGTCCTGTTCAGATTAGAAGCCAATGAGCATGACCTCATCATTCTGATTCCAAGCCTGTCCATCATTGCCGCATTTAGCCTGCCGATTCTGAAGCGTAGCCTGATTAGCTTCATTGATTGGTTTGCCATGTTTAGTTTCACGATGATTGCCTTGGCTATTTGGATTGTTTGGCTTGCTAAAGTGACCGGCTTCCCAGAAACAACCGCTGCAAATTTAGCCAGACTCTTGCCAGGCTTACAGGCGCAATTTGATTACATTGGTTTTATTGTTGCCCTCATCATCACTGGCATCTGGCTAGTAATCGTGCGCTGGAGAACTTCTCGCGCTCCAAAAGAGATCTGGCGCTGCCTCATCATCTCCGCCTCTGGTACAACCCTCATGTGGGTCCTCTTGATGACCCTATGGTTACCAACGATTAATTACGCCAAGACCTATCGCTATGTTTCTGATCGCCTAGAAACGATTATTGCCAATACACCAGGATGCATTGACACTACCAATCTCGGCTCTGCTCAGCTAGCTTCATTTAGCTACTTCACCAAACTTCCTTTGCGTGATGATCCCAATTGCAATCTCATGCTCACCCATAGCTCTTTAGAGGCCAAGGCCTATGCCAGCCTCAATAAAAAGAAAATAGAACTGCTTTGGGAAGATCGCCGTGCTTCTGATCGCAATGAGCGTCTGCGCCTCTATCAAATTACCCCCGCTCGTAAAGAATAAAACGTGCTGCACTTTAAATTATCGCGTTTGCGCGAGGATATCCCCTCCCTACTAAAGCTTGCTGGTCCACTACTGATAGGTCAGCTGGCCGTAATTACCTTCGGCGTTTTAGATACCGCCATGACTGCACGCTACTCCGCCGATGACTTAGCTGCGTTAGCGATGGCATCAGCTATTTTTATTAGCATCTATGTTGGCTTAACCGGCGTGATCTCTGCCCTCGCCCCGATTGCTGGGCAACTCTTTGGAGCGAGGCGTTTTGGCGAGATTGGCGAAGAGGTACGTCAAGCCACTTGGCTAGCCCTAGGTCTTACTGTATTGGGTGGCGCCATTCTGCTCAATGCCGATCACTTGCTACAGATATCTCAGGTAACACCGGATATCGAAGGCAAGGCTAGGCTGTATCTGAATATTCTGGCAATTGGTTTGCCAGCCAGCATGGCCATGCGCGTACTGATGGCGCTCCACAACGCTGTTTCAAGGCCAGCAGTCATTACCGTAGTGCAACTCATTGGCTTAGGCTTAAAGCTACCCCTGAATCTCTTATTTATTTATGGCGGCTTAGGCATTGAAGGAATGGGTGGTCCAGGATGCGCAGTAGCCACCGTTATTATCAATTGGTTCTGGCTACTCATTACCCTTGGCTTTGTAGTCTTTGATAGCTTCTACAGACCATTTAAGATCTTTGCACGCTTTAGCTGGCCTGATTGGCATCGCATCTGGACCTTGCTGAAATTAGGTGCGCCCATTGGTTTTAGTTATTTGATTGAAGTGACCTCATTCACCTTCATGTCACTTTTCATTGCGCGTCTCGGCACCACCGCTTTAGCAGGCCATCAAATTGTGGCCAACATGGGAACCGTGATTTACATGGTGCCCCTATCCCTGTCGATTGCAACGATGACTCTGGTTTCTCAATCTATTGGTGCGAATAAACAAGAGCGCGCTGAAGAGATTGGCTGGTCGTCGGTTTTCTTCACCACCACTTTGTGCGTTTTGATTGGTGTAGCAGTATGGATTTTTAGAGTGCAACTACTCGATTTGTATGACCCACCGAAAGAAGTGAAAGTCTTTTCTACTCCACTCTTTTTGTTTATTGCTTTTTACCAAGTCTTTGATGCACTGCAGATTACCGCAGCCTTTATTTTGCGAGCTTATCGCATTGCCTTTTGGCCGATGGTGATCTATGCAGGATCGCTATGGGGTGTAGGACTTGGTGGTGGCTACTTAATGGGCTTCAATGTCTTTGGCAATACCCCAGAATTTTTACAAGGTGCCAGTGGGTTTTGGGCTGGTAACAGCATGAGTCTGGGGCTGGCTGCACTGCTACTGCTCTACCTCTTTAGAAGAACGGCGGCGCGCTTTGAGAAAACGCATCCGCCGGTCGAGGTTTGATTCTAGAAAACAGATTTACTGAATAGGCTTGAATCCGCTTGGCGGCATCGATGGCTTGCCTTGTGGAATGTTGTAACTACTTCCACTGCTTTGAGTCGGATAGCTAGGCACCTGATTGCCTTTGGAATACATGCATTGTTGATAGGCAATATTGTATTGAGCCTGTGCCTGATTTTGTTTGCCAGAGGAATTCATGGCGCCCATAGCAGCACCACCGAGCAATCCAATGCCTGCGCCAGTTCCGACGTTCTGACTACTGCCACCCTGAATGACTGCACCAGCAGCTGCGCCTAAAGCTGCACCGATAGCTGCGCTGGTAGCGCCTTCTTTTAGGGCCGCATTACTAGTGTCTTTGATAGCATTCGCCGCGAACTCTCGACACTGCTGGTCTTCTTGCTGGAATACCTCAAAAGGCTTACCTTCACGCGGCATGATTGCAACGGTTGGGCCAGTTGGCGCAGAAACGCAGGCAGCTAAAGAGCTGATAATTGCTAATGTCAGTATGGTACGTTTCATATTCATTCCTTAAATCGGGTTAATTGCTTAATTTTGGGTGCGTTGTCTTGCGCCAGACGGTGGCATTGCTGGCTGAGTCTGCCATCCAGATGCGCAACTTTGCACATACGGGTAATACTGCCCACTAGCCTCACAGTAATACCAAACTGGAGCTTGAGGCTGAGAAGCCAACACCATCGGCTGCTGCGGTGCTGCGTAAGTAACTATGGGCGGAGCTGCATACACCACTGGCGCTGAATAGTATCCAGCGGCATAAGGATAGCCGTAGCCAGGACCATAGTAGCCACCGCGCCAGCCTGGGCCCCATCCACCACCCCAACCAGGGCCGTAGGCTGCTGGGCGCCATCCGCCGCCATAACCGCCTCCAACAGAGACAGCCCAGCCGACATTGCCTGCTTGAGCTACTACAGGTGCCAGCGTAAATAAACCCGCTGTCGCTAGGAGCGTCAGAACCGCTTTAGATATCACTGATTTGAATTGTTTTTGGCTTGTTTTCATAATGGACCCCATTAATTGGTCGCCTCCTAATACCTTTAACGCTTCACCCAAATCTAGGCTGACAGGAATTGGGGCTTTGGTGGAATATTTATTACCTCAACCCCTGATCCCATTAATCCAATTTTGCGCCGGATTTATAAATGACTCTACCCCATTTATTAGTCTCCGATTGAATCAATTTGGAGAGTTCCTGTGGGCTTCCTGGGGCTGGATCTAGACCGCTAGCCAGTAGCTTATTCCTGACATCGGGCCGATTGAGAGTTTGGCGTGTCAGCATGTTTAAGCGTTTTTGCAAGGCTGGCGGCAGATTGGCTGGCGCCATGAGCGAGAACCACGATGTTGCCTCAAATCCGGGCAAGCCCTGCTCTCCCATGGTCGGAATTTCTGGAGCTGCTGGTGAACGTTTTAAAGTGGTTACCGCCAACGCCTGGACCTCACCCGCCTTAATTAAGGGTAATGATGAAGATAAATTATCAAAGAGCATTGAAATTCGGCCACTGATCAGATCGGGTAAAGATTGCGCCCTACCCTTGTAAGGAATATGCCGGATCTGTATACCCGTCATTTCTTTCAAGAGTTCACCGGACATATGCAAGGAGGTCCCGACACCGGAAGAGCCAAACGTGAGCTCATTGGGTTTGGCTTTAGCTAGCTCAATGAGTTCGTGGAGATTACTCACACCCAACTTCTTATTTACCACCAATACATTAGGGGTGCTCGCTAAAAAACTAATGGGCGTGAAATCATGGATTGGATGAAAGGACATCTTGTCATAGAGGGCACCGTTAATTGTATGTATGCCCACTGTGCCAATCAGAAGTGTGTAGCCATCTGGCTCACTCTTTGCCACAAGGTCAGCGCCGATATTACCGCCATAGCCAGGTCGGTTTTCTACAAGGACTGGTACACCTAAACTTTGCTGCCAACTTTCAGCAAGCACGCGTGCCAAAATATCAGGCGCCCCACCAGGGGTAAAAGTCACCACAATCCGAATAGCCTGTTTAGGCCAAGCACTATTCGCTTTAGTAGTTTGAGATTGGACGGCACTAGTGAAGCTCAAGCAAACGAGCAAAGCCGCTAGGCTCTTCACTAACTTTGAAGCGATCATTATGGAATCACTAGCAATTACTTAAAAGCCGAAACGCGTGCGCAACCAAATCAATCCCTCGTATTTAACGGGATCATCAGCACAGGGTCCGATACCGCATTCCAAGAGCGTAGAGGCGAGGTTAGCAAAAACCAGGGCAATAAATAGAATGACTAAGGTATTTGCAAACAGTGAACGTGAACGCACATCACGATTGGGCAGCATGAGCAAAATGGCCAGGCCAGCAATTAAACCTAAGTAACCCACAAAGGCCCAAGTGTAAAAGTGCAATTCTAGAAAGGTAGCTCCGAATCCTTTGTCACCTGGCAAGATGTGCAAGAGTACTTGGCGCAAAGAGACTGTCATACCGACCAAGCCACCGATAATGCCCCAGCCATAGTGAGCGGAATGAGCACCACATCGAATGTTGAGCACCAGCGCAAAGCCGATGATCACAAAACCCATGCGCTGCATTAGACATAGCGGACAAGGTAGTTCACCAAAATAGAGCTGGTCCACAAAGGCGTAAGACAGCATGCCAATGATGGCAGCCAAAGCTAGCTGGTTACCAAGCCCCGCCAAAGAAGGAAAAGAATGTTTATTCACGTTTCCTCACAGACTGATATTGAGATGGTTGGTAGCATGAATCCGGAACCAAAACATCAATATACCCACGGTGATGGCAAGCACAACTAAACCGGCCAGACGCTTCTCAAACCAAACAAGGACAAGGCCAATAAAGGCTGTCAGGAAAGGTAGAAACATATACATAGAAGAATTCTATCGCAGGTAGATTGAGAACTTAAAAACATGGGCTTATAGGGTCTTTTGTATAGAATGAGCCCATGAACCCTAGCCCGCCCTGTATCGACTTCCAGCTTGACGGATCCATTGCTTGTATTACCTTCAATAATCCTATGGCACGCAATGCCTTAACTTGGCCGATGTATGAAGAACTCAAAAGGATATGCGGTGACATAGCCAATAGGCCAGAGATTAGAGTAGCCATATTTAGGGGCGCCGGCGATAAGGCCTTTGTGTCAGGTAGTGACATTCAGCAATTTGTGGATCTTCAAAAAAATGAGGCTTACGAAGTTGCAGTGGATGCCGTCTTTCATTCACTGCAACATCTGCCGATTCCAACTATTGCACTGATTGAAGGATTGGCTGTTGGTAGCGGCTTGCTGATTGCCACCGCCTGTGATTTTAGAATATCGACTACCGATGCGCGATTTGGGATTCCGGTTGCGAAGACTCTAGGCAATTGTCTATCGCCAAGCAATCTGTCTTGGATTGCTAGTCACCTAGGTGTGCCGATGGTTAAGCGTATGCTATTAACCGCAGAACTCATTAAGGCGCCGGAGTTACTCAGTTCAGGCTACCTCTATCAAACCACATCAGCGGATGACATTACAGCAGCAGCGCAAGCCCTTGCTACTAAATTAGCTGCACTAGCCCCGATTACGCAAAAAGCCAGCAAGGTGACTTTAGCTCGCTTGATGGAAAGCAATCTTCCAGATTGCACCGAACTCATGAGAGAGACTTACAACAGCCTCGACTTCAAAGAAGGGGTGAATGCCTTCCTTGAGGGACGCTCACCGAAGTGGCTTGGTAAATAAGCAGGATCGCCGAGATGGCGACCTAGGGAGCTTAGGATTTTGAGTTTAAGAAATCAACTACCGTCTGAATAAAGATATTTGGAGCTTCAATATGGGGAATATGACCGACATTCTCCAAAGGAAGCAGCTTAGCATTCGGAATCACCTGAGCGGCTTTACGACCTAGCTCAGGAAAATTACCCAAAGACTTCACGGCCTCAGGTGGAGCGAAGCGGCGCCCAAAGACCGTTCTATCTTTTTGACCGATCACCAGCAATACTGGCATCTGGAGTTGCGGTAAATCGCCCACCACCGGTTTCTCAGCAATCATTTGATAGGTTAAAACAGAAGTCTTTGCATAGGCTGGATAGTCCGGCCCTTTTTGAACTCGAACATAAACCTCTACAAACTGCTCAAAGCTTGGCTGCCATACCGGGAAGTAAGATTGCAAGAAACGACGGTAACTCGTTTCTGTCTGCGCCATTTCCATCTTGAGCAAGTTGTCATTTGTTTGTGGCGGGATATCTTTGCTGTAATCCTCAAGGCCTAATGGATTTTCTAAAACGAGCTTCTGAACAGTTTGTGGGTAGAGGCGCGCGAAGCGAATACCCACCATGCCGCCCATGGAGTTTGCAATCACTGATGTCTTGTTAATTCCAAGCGATTTGAGTAAGGCCTGGGTATTACGAGCCAGATCATCGAAGTGGTATGGGACATCAGGCTTGGAGGATTTTCCAAAGCCAATTTGGTCGGGAGCAACCACCCGATAACCCGCATTAGTTAGGCCCGCAATCGTCAGAGCCCAATAATCGCTGGAGAAATTCTTCCCATGAAATAAGACGACTACGCCCTTCTGCTTACCAAGGGCAGGCACATCCATATAAACCATGCTGGCAGGTTGACCCTGCAGGGTAGTTTTAAATTCTTTAGTTGGGTAAGGGTACGGCCAAGCACTTAAGCGCAGATCCAAGGGGGTTGCGTTGGCATAAGGACTGGGAGGCGGGAGTTCTGTCTTAGTTTGTTCCACTGAAGTGCAAGCAGTTAGCACTGCACCACCAATACACATCGTTAAGACTGTTGCTAGCGCCCTGAATCTCATCCCAACCCCTTTGTCTCTTTGAACTACTTTTTTATTTTTTTCAATCGATTGCTTGTCTTGCTCAAACGATCTTGATTTTGAGTGGAGTAAGACCCTCGACGCTTCCCTCAAGCACATCACCCTTTTTCACAGGACCGACGCCTGCAGGTGTACCAGACATAATTAAATCGCCCGGCTCAAGCGTGAATAAAGTGGAGAGATAAGCGATGGTGTCTGGAACATTCCAAATTAATTGGTTTAAGTCACCCTCTTGGCGAACTTCACCGTTGACTAAAAGCTTGACCGTACCTTTGTTGGGATGGCCAAACTGAGCGGCAGGAGTAATGGCTGCGCATGGTGCAGATTGATCAAAAGCTTTGCCGGTATCCCAAGGACGACCCATTTTTTTAGCCTCGCCTTGCAAGTCACGACGAGTCATATCAAGACCAACGCCATAACCATACACATGCTCTAAGGCTTTATCCGCAGAAATATTAGCTCCGCCCTTACCGATAGCGACGACCATCTCGATTTCATGATGAACATCATTCGACAGATTTGGGTATTGCATATCTTTACCATCGGTCACGATTGAGTTGGCCGGCTTCATAAAAAAGAATGGTGGCTCACGGTCTGGATCATGACCCATCTCACGCGCGTGATCAGCGTAATTGCGGCCAACGCAATAAATGCGGTTAACAGCAAAACGACGGGTATCACCTACAACAGGTAGTGATGGAACGATTGGTGGGTCAATAACGTATGCAGTGCTCATAAATAGCCTTTCTGATGGATGTCTGATTTTTTAATAATTATTGTGCGAATTAATTATGACATTACTTGAGTCAATGTCATTTATGGACCCGGGTTCGGAGTTTGAGAACCAGAATGCTGAGAGCCAAGGCAAAGGTTAAGGCATTGGCCAAGATTAATGGCCACTTTTCAATGATGAGGCCATAGATCAGCCACATACCCACGCCTGCTGTAAACAGGCTGTACATCCCCACCGAGATCCCAGAGAGATCTCGAGTACGCCAAGATTGAATGGCTTGAGGCAAAAAGGCAATCGTTGTCAGAAACGCAGCGCAGTAGCCGATGACTTCAATCTGATGTGGCTGTAAAGACATGCAGTTACTGCTTTTGATTTAAGCCAGCCTTACGCGACTCAATCTCTTTATTGATCGCAACAAAGGTTTTTGCATCAGGCGTCTTCCAGTTGCCACCAGCCTTATTGACCATATAAGCAACCGCATCTGAGAATTCCTGAATTGTTAGGTTGGGATTACCACCTTTCGGGGGCATACCTCTCACGCCAACATAAGCGTGCGCTGTGAGGGTTACTTGGCCCTCGGCAATCAAAGGGGCCCATTTAGCTTTGTCGCCAAACTTGGGGGCGTTTAAAACGCCAGAACTATGGCAGGCTGCGCAGACTTGTTTATAGGTATTCTCACCAGGCTCAGCAAATGCTGAAAGGCTGGCCGTAGAAGTGGCAACCAGGATCAGGGTACGAAGGGATAAATTCATAAGGGCACCAATGGGAGGTTGATTGTCAATGGTGTCAATTTATCTCAAATTCTCAATCAATGCCTAGGCTAAGCCAAAGTAGCTTGCAACCCTAAAGGTAATAAAGGCTGCCAGGTAGGCTAAGCCAAAGAGATAGCCCAACATGATGGCCGGAATCTTCCAGCCGCCTGTTTCTCTTTTGACGGCTGCAATGGTCGAAAGGCACTGAGGAGCAAAAACAAACCAAGCCAATAGAGATAGGGCTGTAGCCAAACTCCAGCCTTTTGAAATTAGAGGCACCAAAGCGTCGGCCGCATCAACTCCAGAGCTTGATAAGGCATACACGGTGGCTAAGGAGCTCACCACCACTTCTCGCGCCGCCATGCCTGGAACCAAAGCAATACTGATTTGCCAATTGAAACCAATCGGTGCAAATACCACTGCCAAGGCCTGACCCATCATTCCGGCAATACTGTATTGAATAGGTGAACCAGTTGCACCCTCGGGAGGAAGCGGGAAGCTGGAGAGCGCCCACAGACATACTGTCATGATGAGAATGATTCCACCAACGCGACGTAAGAAAATTTCAGCGCGTTGCCATAGTCCAATCGCTAAATTACTCATGCGTGGTAAGTGATAGCTTGGCAATTCCATCATCAAGGCATTGAGCTGAAACTTTTCACTAGTAAATCGCTTCAGAATCCAAGCCACAGCCATAGCACCAACAATGCCAGCAACATAGAGCAAGAACAAAACTAGGCCTTGCAAATCTAAACCAGCCCACAACTTACGCTCTGGAATAAAAGCGGAGATCAGCAAAGCGTACACGGGAAGCCGCGCAGAGCAAGTCATCATCGGTGCAATCAAAATCGTCACCAAGCGATCGCGCGCATTAGAAATACTGCGCGTCGCCATAATTCCAGGGATTGCGCATGCAAAGCTAGATAAAAGAGGGATGAAGGATCTACCAGATAGTCCGACCCGCCCCATCATCCGATCTAACAAATAAGCAGCCCGAGGCAAGTAGCCAGACTCCTCCAAGATGAGGATGAAGAAATACAAGATCAAAATCTGTGGCAAGAAAATCAACACGCCGCCAGCACCAGCCAGAATGCCATCTACCAATAAACTGCGTAACCAAGTATTTGCAAGCTCCTGGGTTAGCAATCCACCGAGCCAATCTACCCCAGCTTTAATGATTTCCATGGGCAAGGTTGCCCAACTAAACACAGCCTGAAAAATAAAGAATAGAACGGCAGCCAGAATAATTGGCCCTATTACAGAGTGAAGCAATACAGAATCTAGGCGATCACTCAAACGATCGGGGATGACTTGATCCAATCCTAGATTTTGCAAAATATGTTGAACCTGTATGTTGTCAGACTCAGTGTGCGTTGAGTGATCAGTAGAAGATTCAATACCTTCATCAACATTGCCCGCACTTAAAGCGGACAAGTTTTTCCAATCGAGCTCACTCAAATACTGCTTAAGCTCATCAGCGCCATTTGCATGAATGCCCACCGTAGCAATAACGGGCAGACCCAGCTCTTGAGATAAAGCTGTTACATCCACATTCACACCCTGGCGCTTGGCAACATCCACCATATTGAGCACAACAACGCAGGGTAAGCCTAGGCGCTTGGCAGACAACACTAAACGCAAATTGCGCCTGAGGTTCATGGCATTGAGTACGCACAGCACGAGATCAGGACGCTTTTCACCTTGGGCATTGCCATGCAATACGTTACAAGTGACTCGCTCATCCAGGGAGCGCGGGTACAAACTATAGGCCCCCGGAAGATCCAAAATACGAATGACTTTTTCAGATGCGAGCGTTAAACGCCCCTCTTTTCTCTCGACAGTAACCCCGGAATAATTGGCCACCTTTTGGCGACTACCTGTGAGCAAATTAAATAGCGCTGTTTTACCGCAATTGGGATTACCCAGCAATGCGACCAAAGGTTCTTTTGGGAAGAAATGAATCTGCGCTTCAGACATGCTTAAAGGGTTTCCACCTCAACCATTCGAGCCTCAGACTCTCGCAAGGCAAATGTCGATGATCCAACTCTAATTAATATGGGGCCTTGACCCAATAAGCCCTTGCGCAAGACCTCCACCTGTTCACCAGGAAGAAAACCAATATCTTCCAGTTGGCCACGAATATCCTCGCGCCGATCACCTGTAGTGGCGATCCTACTGACGCGGGCTCTAACACCCGGGAGGATTTCTTCGAGATTCATGTGTGGATTAATGGGTTATATGAGCAATTATATCCCCACATGAGAATGAATATCATTCTCTAAAGATGGGTTTAGATGCCCATAATCGCGTATTTAGACTATTGCCGTATTGATTTAAAACAAAAACATCCACTTGCTGCTAGATAAACAGTCTCATAAGCAGCCGCTTATAGCCAGCCAGTAATCTGCTTTTTGAGGCCGATAGATTTATACCCTGGACTAGCGCCTGATAAGACCCGAATTTTTCGGATCAGTTTTCCGAGATCCGTATTGCTGCTTAAGTCCTCACTCATTGCCAGAAAGAAGATTTCATCTTTCAATTGAATGAAATTCAAGCCATTCTCCAAGGCAATGCTTTTTACGCCCATACCTACATCTGCCTTTTTAGCCAATATTGCCGTAGCAATCGCAGAATGGGTGAACTCCTCAATTTCGTAACCCTTAATGCCACGAGAATCAATACCCTCTTTAGTTAAGATGGTGTCAAGCAGCAAACGTGTCCCAGAACCCTTCTGCCGATTAATAAAGCGAATCTTGGGTCTTAGCAAATCTTTAGGGGAAATGATATTGAGGGGGTTACCTTTAGCTACTAACAGGCCTTGTACACGCTTCATGACTGGGAATATTTGCATACCCTCTTTTTGTAATCGCTTGGAAATAATTTGGGAGCTTTGCGGATCCGAAACATGAAAGCCGGCAATATCAACCTCGTAATTCAGTAGGCGCTCTAAAGCCTCTCCCGAGCCGGCGGTGATTAATTCAAAACCACCAATCTCGAATACCGCCTTTTGAATAATGGGATCACTACTGCTAGCAAAGCGCCATTGTTTTTTTGCCTTGACTCTAAATTGAGCAAACCCCTCTTCAAGATGAGACAGGCTTGCCTGACCCAATCGCATCGTCTTTTGATCAAAGTCCTCGGTAAATTGAATCAAGTATCTAGCGTATTCAGATAATTGGGAGCCATGCCCCCGCACCCGATCCATTAACTTAAATCCGAGAGCCTGCTCAACTTCGTTTAATTTTTGCCATACATTTCTATAAGACAAGCCCATTTTTTTGCAGGCCGACATCAGGGTTTTGCCGTGATCAATGTCTTTTAGTAAAGCGGTCAACCACACCAAATCCACTACGGCCGGATCTTTTGCATTTTTACTTCCAAAAACTAGGGTTGGTCGAATCTGAATTCTCATATGTAATTATTTGCATATTGATGTTTTGTAATATGACAAATCTTAACCGAACCTACCTAAGGGAAGTGAACTCAGATGAAATACTCATTTAACAGCTTATTGGCAACTGTCATTACCGCACTAACGCTTTTAAGCAATTCTGTTTATGCGCAAGAGAAAAGCATTATTGTGTCATCCACAACCTCTACTGAGCAATCCGGCCTCTTTGGCTTCATCTTGCCAATCTTTAAAATGAAAACTGGTATTGAGGTGAAGGTGGTTGCCGTTGGTACTGGTCAAGCTCTAGATATTGGTCGTCGTGGCGACGCCGATGTTGTATTTGTACATGACAAGCCAGCTGAAGAAAAATTTGTAGCCGAGGGATATTCCACAAAACGTTACGAAGTGATGTACAACGACTTTGTATTGATTGGACCTAAATCCGATCCAGCCAAGATTGGGGGCGGCAAAGATATCAAAGCGGCGTTTCAGAAAATTGCAACGGCCCAAGCACCATTTATATCCCGTGGCGATAAGAGCGGCACGCATGCAGCGGAATTACGCTACTGGAAAGACTCTGGCGTTGCGGTTGCCCCCACACTTGCTTGGTATAAAGAAACTGGCTCTGGTATGGGCCCCGCCCTCAATACTGCATCAGCAATGAATGGCTATATCTTGGCTGATCGTGCCACCTGGCTTTCCTTTAAAAACCGTGGTGATTTAGCAATCTTGGTTCAAGGCGATCCAAAGCTATTTAATCAGTATGGCGTGATGCTGGTGAACCCAGCTAAATTCCCGCACGTGAAAAAAGCAGAAGGACAAGCGTTTATCGATTGGCTGATTTCCAAGAATGGTCAAGACGTTATTGCAAGTTACAAAATTGGTGGCGAGCAACTCTTCTTCCCTAATGCCAGCAAATAATTCACATGAAAAAAACAAATTTACTGATTAGCGCACTACTCACAACCTTGTTAATGGGAACTGGAATTCAAACGTCGTTAGCGCAACCCAATATGCCAAAGGTAGAGGCCACTTATGGCCAAGGAGCCAAGAGCTTTACATTGGCAACCGGAAGTCCTGGAGAATTAGGTCTACTACAGCAACTTGGTGAAGCTTTCGACAAAAAGGAAGGTGCACGTTTGGTTTGGATTAAGGCCGGAAGTGGTGCCTCTCTCAATCTGCTCAAAACACAGCAAGTCGACATGATCATGGTGCATGCACCAGACGGTGTTAATAAGGCCATTGCTGAGGGATGGGCGACTGGTAGAACACTCATTGGATCTAATGAGTTTTATATTGTTGGCCCCAAGGCAGACAGGGCCAAAATCAAATCCGCTAGCAGTGGTGCAGATGCTTACGCAAAGATTGCCAAGGCACAGGCCAACTTTATTTCTAGAGGTGATAAATCCGGTACACACCAAAAAGAAATGGATATTTGGAAAAAGGCTGGGGTTGCGCCAGAAGGTAATTGGTACATTGTGACCAATGACTTCATGACTGCATCCCTTAAGAGAGCAAATACGGATAAGGCGTATTTCATGACGGATAGCAGCACTTGGGTAGCCGAGAAAAATGTCGCACCCGATCTCCAAATCCTGTATCGCGGCGATCCATACCTAGTGAATACCTATGATGCTTTAGTAGTCCCCGTAGGCGCAACCGAGAATCGCGATATCGCAGCCAAGTTCATTCAGTTTGTCGCATCTGATGAAGGTCAGGCCATTATTCGCAATTACGGCAAGGCGCAGTACAAAGAGGCTCTCTACAACGACGCCGTTTACGCCAAACAATACGTTCACTAGGAGAAATCATGGAACTTAAAGTCAAACTCAGCGCACGCAATACTCTCAGCGGTAAAGTAGTTGAGCTCAAAATGGGTCAAACCACTTCTCATGTAAAGTTGGATATTGGCGCCGGTCATATTGTTACTGCCTCCATTACCAATGAGGCGGTGGATGAGCTTAATCTCAAAGTTGGTGACCAGGCTTGGGCAGTTATTAAAGCCTCTGATGTCATGATTGCTAAAGATGCTTAATCTGTAACTGATACATAAAAGGCCCGCAATGCGGGCCTTTTATCTTTACCACTTCAGCATTTTCTAACGCTGATCAGTGTTGAATATTTATTTCTTTGCTGCTACAAAACCAATTGCTGTGTCGTCAACGAACTCCACCATCACGTCGTCACCAGCCTTGAATTTCTCAAGACCTAAAACGCTTTGATCTACTTTCACTTTTTGCTTTTCGCCTGATGGCAATGTAAATGTCACGATACGAGTTTTTGCATCGATTGTGCCGATCTTCACTGTTGCATAAACAGTATCAGTAGTCTCTTCAAATGGCTTAGCAGAACCTTTGCCAGCAATCACTACTGAACGAACGCCCGAAACACCTGGTTTTGTATCTTTAGTAGCAGCAACCAAACCCACTGCAATCGCTTGAGCATGCTCAACAACAAACACATCGCCCTTCTTCACTTTATCCAAATCATTGACTTGCTTGGATACATTCATTTGAGCTAAGTTACCGTTAGCATCTCTAAGAACCACGATGCGCTTCTTAACATCCACTGAATCTACGGTAGCAGTCAATACAACTGCTTCGGCTGCCAAAGGCAACATTTTTGCTGGTGCTTGAGCAAATACTGAGCCTGCAACAACTAAACCGAGTGAGGCAATTAATGTAGCCAATAAAGATTTTTTCAAGATAACTCCTAGATAAAGGTTTAAGGGGTCCTGCTAAGCAAGCCCACTAAATCATTTTAACCACGAAGCAACTTACTTATAGGCCTTAGAGCTAATATTTGAACCCTAAATAGGTGCAATTTGTTACATTGGAGAGCTTATGACGCTTTTCCCACCTTATATACATAGTGCAGAGATACTGTGATCTTGATTAAATCCTGGCAGGATGCGGAGCCAGAGGCTTACCCTATTCGGAAGCGCGTCTTTGTTGATGAGCAAGGTGTTCCAGAGGTGATGGAGCTTGATGAGCATGATCCGACCGCGCAGCATGTCCTAGCTTACGTGAACTCACAATGCGTCGGCACGGCTCGCTTGGTGACCCTACCCGGGCATATTGGCAGAATTGGGCGCATGGCGGTATTGCCGGCAGAGCGGGGCCGGGGTATTGGCAGGCAATTACTCTGCGCCCTACTTGAGTTGAGCAAATCCCAAGGCATTACTCAGCTTGAATTACATGCCCAGCTATCCGCTATTCCGTTTTATGAGCAATTGGGGTTTGTTGCACAAGGCGAGATCTACGATGAAGCGGGTATCGCGCATCGCGATATGATTCTATATATCTAAATGCACCTTACTCATATGACCCAAGTGACCAATCCACCCTTCCTCTTTCGTGTTTGCTACTCAGATACTGACGCAGCAGGATTTGTGTACCACGCACGCTATCTGGAAATCTTTGAAAGAAGCCGTTCTGAATGGCTACAGCAAAGAGGCTTAAGCCCAACAAAATTAGTAAACGAATTTGGGATCGTTCTTCCTGTTCGAGAAATCACGATGAACTTTCATAGGCCGGGACGCCTTGATGATCTATTAAGCATTGATCAAGTAATTGAGCACCGTGGTCGAACTCAAATTGCGGTGAAACAAACTGCGAAACGCATTGTCGAAGGGCTCGAGCCAGAGTTGATTGCGACTGCATTACTCCACATCGTTTGCGTTGACACCACTACCCTCAAGCCTAAGGGTCTACCTGACTGGCTCTTTGCGGCCGATCAATAACATCACTAATGTAGAGGCTTACATGCAAGAAGGCAAATTACTGACTTTTGTAAAAGAACTCGCAATACTGCTTGAGAGAAAGCCTAGCGAAGAGCTTATTTTCTCGAAGGGCAAGAAACTTCTGGAAAGCTTAATTCAGGTTGATGACTGGTTGCCAGAAGAATTTTGTAAACCACATCCACAGTACTACCAGCAATACTTGCTATATGCAGATCCATTGGATCGTTTTTCAGTAGTCAGTTTTGTCTGGGGCCCTGGTCAAAAAACACCACTGCATAACCATACTGTCTGGGGCATGATTGGCCAGCTACGAGGGCAAGAACGTAGCGCTGACTACTACCAGCAGGCCGATGGCAGCTATCAAGCTGGGGAATCCTTCCTTTGTCAACCAGGTCAAGTTGCCACCGTCTCCCCCAATACGCATGACATCCATGTAGTCGAGAATGCCTTAAGCGACCAAACCTCTATCAGCATCCATGTTTATGGAGGAAATATTGGCCGCATTGAGCGAGCTGTGTTTGACCCTGTGACAGGGGCGGAAAAATTATTTGTTTCAGGATATGCAAACTCGGTAACACCAAATCTCTGGAAGGCAGCCTGATAGCTTAAAATAGCGACTCTTTCTGCAAACACTGCAAGTGTGGCAGCTCACCCCATTGGCCGGGATAGTCGTTTAATTGAATACGGGCCAATATTTATTTGGCCCCTATGTTATTTACAGATCTCGGTTTATCAGAATCCATCCTTCGCGCTATTAGCGAGGAAGGCTATACCAGCCCCACCCCTATTCAAGAGAAATCCATCCCTGCCGTATTGAAGGGTGGAGATTTACTTGCCGCAGCCCAAACAGGCACAGGCAAAACTGCCGGCTTCACATTACCTATCCTGCAGCGTCTCAGCACCACCGCTAGCACTGGTGGCAAGCGTCAATTGCGTGTGTTGATTCTGACCCCTACCCGCGAATTAGCCGCCCAGGTTCAAGAGTCTGTTGTGACCTACGGCAAATACACTGGCCTGAAATCTACCGTGATATTTGGCGGTGTCGGCGCTAACCCACAAATCAAAGCAATCGCCGCAGGACTGGATATCTTGGTGGCAACACCGGGACGCTTACTTGATTTGATGTCACAGAACTGCGTCTCTCTCGCCAATATTGAAATCCTCGTCCTTGACGAAGCAGACCGCATGCTCGATATGGGATTTTTGCGCGATATTAAAAAGATTTTGGCGGCGCTGCCAAAACAACGTCAGAACTTACTATTTTCCGCGACCTTCTCCACGGAGATCAAAGCACTGGCTGATGGATTACTGAATTCACCTGCATTGATTGAAGTGGCGCGCAGTAATAGCACCAATGAAGCCATTGCTCAGCTTATCCACCCAGTAGACAGAACTCAAAAGCATCCTTTGTTGGCCCACCTGATTAAAACCAATCAGTGGCAACAGGTTCTTGTATTTACTCGCACTAAACATGGCGCCAATAAATTAGTAACCCAACTTGAGAAAGATGGCATTACTGCGATGGCTATTCATGGTAATAAGAGCCAAAGTGCTCGTACCAAAGCTTTAGCAGAATTTAAAGATGGAAAAATCACCGTATTGGTGGCAACTGATATTGCGGCGCGTGGTATTGACATCGACCAACTCCCCCATGTAGTGAACTACGATTTACCGAACGTATCTGAAGATTATGTTCACCGCATTGGCAGAACTGGTAGAGCCGGTTCAAACGGGGTTGCAGTATCTTTGGTCTGCGTTGATGAACATCAAATGCTCCGAGATATTGAAAAACTCATCAAGCAAAAACTCCCGCAAGAAGTGATTGCTGGATTTGAGCCAGATCCGAATGCCGTAGCGCAACCGATTCAACTGAGAAGCCAACAACACCAACAATCCAGAAAGCCTAGACCAGGTAATGCTGGTGGAGGCAATGGTGGAGGCAAACCGGCGGCTAAGCGTGGTAGCCCACCTAAACGCAGTTTTAATCGCTAATATTGCATCTATACCCTTTAATGGATTGAGTTTATTAAAATGAATACTCGATCCATCTAGGAGCCCCGCTTAACATCACTCTCTCATGGCGGTGGTTGCGGTTGCAAGATTGCTCACGGCGTTCTTTCAGAAATTCTGAAAAGTGTTCCGCAACCACCTTTCCCAAAAGAGCTCTTGATTGGCATTGAGACTTCGGATGATGCCGCTGTATATCAAATCAATAAGTCACAAGCGATTGCGGCAACAATCGATTTTTTCATGCCCATCGTTGATGTCTAGAGGTGTTGCCTTAATCTGCCTTTAGATTAAAGACGCTGGAGAAATCAAGCTGGCCGTTTCCTGCTTTGCTGTGTGCTTCGTACAGCTTGCGGGATAACTCTCCCAATGGAATGCTTGCATCTAAATCGCCAGCATTTTCAGTTGCTAGGCTCAGGTCTTTCAACATCAGATCTACGCCGAAGCCGCCTGCATAACCCTTAGAGGAAGGTACGCTCTCCATCACCCCAGGGCAAGGGTTATAAAGCTCTAAAACCCAATTTCGCCCTGAGCTCTTAGACATGATGTCGGAAAGAACCTTGGGATCCATGCCATTAGCAATACCCAAGCGCAATGCCTCACTTGTTCCCAGCATCTGAATACCCAACAACATGTTGTTACAGACCTTAACGGTTTGGCCGCTGCCACTATCGCCCGCATGAAATATATTTTTACCCATCTTTTCTAATAATGGTCGAGCGCGCTCAACAGCTGGAGCATCACCGCCCACCATAAAGGTTAAGGTGCCCGCCTGAGCGCCGGCAGTTCCGCCGGATACTGGAGCATCAATCATGGCAAAACCCTTCGCTTTTGCTACAGCAGCTATAGCTTGTGAAACTTTAGGGGAAATCGTAGAGCAATCGATCAGCAAGGCTCTCGGGTTGGCCATAGCCAGCAAGCCAGAATCACCTAAATACAAGGCCTCCACATGGCGCGAGGCTGGCAGCATACTGATGATGACCTCTGCATCCGCGGCAGCCTCAGATGCACTACGCGTAGCAATACCACCTGCGGCTTTAAAAATATCTAGCTGGGTCTGCACCAAATCAAAACCTTGGACCCGGTGCCCCGCTTTAATTAAATTCAGTGCCATTGGCAGACCCATATTACCTAAACCTAAAAATGCGACTTTCATATACGCCTCGTATGAGATAGTGAAGTTCTAAGATCTCACTATAGCTTGCTTATAAACTAGGGTAATAAATGATTGGGGAATGGCATGACTATTAAAGTAATAGGCCTTATTCAGTTAAATGATCTGGCGGCATTTGAAGAGTATCGATCTCAGGTGGGAGATACGGTGGCTCTATACCAAGGAACAATTACCTCCCGCGGATCATTCAATGCGTTTCTTTGGAATGAATTGAATTGCGATTCCTTTAGTGCATTTGTCGAGCTGGAGTTTCCTGATTTGGAACACTCTCAGTCATGGGCTAATAGCCCGGAGTATCAGAGCCTGCTAGCAATTCGGAGCAAAGCCATGAAGCTCACTTTATTTTCTGTGAGCCTATAAAAATAAAGCCCGGCTCCTTGTGGGGGCCAGGCTGAATTCAATTCAGGGTAAGAAGATTACTTCTTAGCTTCCATCGCTTCTTTAGCGGCTGTAATTTCTTTACGACGCTCTTTGCAAGCACCAGCAATTTCTTGCAAAGCTTTGCGAGCACGTGCAGCAGATGCCTTAACGCCCTTTTCAATAAACTTTTCGTTTTCCGCTTTGTAAGTTTCAAAAGCAGCTAACAATGTATCGTGTTGTGACATCTTGTCTCCTATATTTCTGATCAAAGTGTGAGTATTGAGCTCTGAATCAGTATATCCCCAGAAAAACCAGAGGAATTCAGTGCCGGTATCAGGGATAACTCTTATATCGCCTAAATCCTCCAAAATAAGGAAAACTACTAAAAACCAACGGAGACAAACGTGAAAATCAGAAATATCCTTGTTTTATTGGCTGGCACCCTGCTTAGCCTGCAATCCTTTGCCCAGGCTAGCAATTGGCCAATCCCCAATAAGCCTATTACCTTTATCAATCCATTTCCCCCTGGTGGTGCCGTAGATGCTTTTGGGCGCCCCTTAGCCAAGCAGCTCTCTACGCAAATGAGCACCTCGATCATTGTCGATAACAAAGGTGGTGCTGGCGGCACCCTTGGCGCTGCAGCTGCCGCCAAAATGGCTCCAGATGGTTACACCTGGCTTCTGGGCGCAGTGCACCACTCTATTGCACCGAGCATGTACACCAACCTGTCTTACGACATTACCAAAGACTTTGAGCCGGTTGCCATCATTGGTAGCGTGCCCCATGTCATCGTGGTTAATCCAACGAAATTTCCGAAGAATGATCTGAAGTCGATTATTGAAGAAATTCGCAAGCATCCAGGAAAGTACAACTACGCATCTACCGGCAATGGCACATCCCAGCATTTGACCGGCGAACTATTTAAGATGCAAAACAAATTGTTCATCACCCATATCCCTTATCGCGGTACTGGACCAGCCTTGCAAGATTTGGTGGCCGGTCAAGTGGACATGATGTTTGACACCTTAGCTGGTGCAGCACCCTTCATTAAAAATGGTCAGCTCATCGCCGTTGCAGTAGCAACACAAAAACGCGTGGATGCATTCCCTAATGTACCAACCGCACAAGAGCTGGGCATTAAAGACTTTGTGGTTTATAGCTGGTATGCCATGTGGGCTATCAAAGGCACACCAAAAGAGATCGTCGACAAGATGAGTGCAGAGGTACAAACAGCCCTCGCCTCTCCTGACATCAAAGAACGTTGGGCAGCCATGGGTGCCACCGCACCGAAGATGAGTCGTCCCGAATTAGTTAACTACATCAACCAAGAGATTATTCGCTGGGGTGAGGTAGTAAAAAAATCCAACGCTAAATTAGATTAATACATAAATCACTAACTGTAAAAAATAAGAAGAGAATTGATGTCTATCAAAAAACAAGACTACGCTTTTGTGAGAAACAAGCTCCTGAAAAAAGAGGAGATTGCACTACTCGATGTTCGCGAAGAAGATCCACATGCTCAGGAGCATCCTTTATTTGCGGCTAACTTTCCACTGTCTCGAATTGAGGTTGATGCCCTTAGCAAGCTCCCCAGAAAAGATGTGCCGATTGTCACGCTAGATGATGGGCAAGGTGATGCACAGCTGGCAGCAGAAAGGCTTTCCGAGCTCGGGTATTCAAATGTTTCTGTATTTGAAGGTGGTGTTAAGGCCTGGATAGCGGCGGGCGGCGAAGTCTTTAAAGATGTGAACGTGCCCAGTAAATCTTTTGGTGAGTTTGTGGAATCCAAGAGGCATACCCCTTCTTTGTCCGCACAAGAGGTTAAGAAATTAATCGACGACAAAGCAGATGTTGTTGTGGTCGATGTGCGTCGCTTTGATGAATATCAAACCATGAGCATCCCGACTGGTATCAGCGTACCTGGCGCTGAACTAGTCCTGCGCGTTCCAGAGCTGGCACCAAACCCAAAGACCAAAATCATTGTGAACTGTGCAGGGCGGACCCGAAGCATCATCGGCACACAATCCCTGATTAATGCAGGCATCCCAAACGAAGTTAACGCATTACGTAATGGCACGATTGGCTGGACCCTAGCTGGTCAAGAGCTGGATAAGGGACAAAGTCGTAAATTCAAAGAAGTTAGCGAAGGTACTGCTCTGGTTGCCGCTGACCGTGCGCGTCATGTTGCTGATCAAGCGGGAGTTAAACGAGTCAAGCTGGCTGATATCGAGCAGTGGAAATCTCAGGCTGAGCGAAGCACTTATTTCTTTGACACGAGAACGCCTGAGGAATATGAAGCTGGACACCTTCCTGGCTTTCGCTCAACCCCCGGCGGTCAATTAGTGCAAGAGACTGAAATGGTTGCACCGGTTCGTGGCGCACGCATTGTTTTGTCAGACCCGAGTGGGGTTAGAGCAAACATGCCCGCTTCGTGGCTTGCGCAGATGGCCTGGGATGTCTACGTCATTGACGACATCAAAGCTTCGGACCTTACTGAAAAAGGACCTTGGATTGCCCCGCTTCCAAGAACTCCCGACATTCAAGCTATTGACATTAAGGCTGCAGCTGCATGGCTGCAGAATGACAAAGCTACTGTCTTTGTTGATCTAAGTACGCATGCAAACTATGTGAAGGGTCATATTCCGGGAAGCTGGTTTGCACTTCGCTCACAATTCTCCAAGGCCTTAGAGCAATTGCCAAAAGCTAATCGCTATGTACTCACTAGCACCACTGGTGAGCTTGCTGTATTTGCCGCACCAGAAATTCAGGCGCTCACAAAATCAGAGGTATACGTATTGTCTGGTGGCAATAAAGCCTGGATTGATGCAGGTCTTGATCTTGAAAAAGGTCCGACTCATTTGGCATCTCCGCCATTAGATCGTTACAAACGACCTTATGAAGGAACTAGCGTAGATCCAGCAGCAATGCAGGCCTATCTAGATTGGGAATTTGGTTTGGTAGAACAACTAGGGAAAGATGGCACCCATCACTTCTGGGTGCTGTAGAAATGAATCATGGTGGCGCCTCATCAGACGCCACCATGACTAACTAGGCAATTTTGTTGCGAATAATTCCAACGCCAGTAATTTCAGTTTCCATCACGTCACCCGGCTTAAGAAACTCCGGCGGCTTTCTGCTGTAACCGACCCCCGATGGAGTACCGGTAGCAATAATGTCACCAGGAAGCAAAGTCAAGCTTCGTGACAACTCAGCTATCACCACAGGGATTTTGAAATACATCTGCTTGTAGCTCGCATTTTGTTTTTCTACGCCGTTGACGCGGCAGATAATGCGTGTGTCATCCAAGTTCACACCGCCAGCAGTCACAACCCAAGGACCCATAGGGCCATGGCCATCTAGACTCTTGCCTTTAAACCACTGACCTGAATGGCGCTTTTGCTGAACATCACGTGCAGTTGTATCGTTATAGGCTGAATAGCCAAAGACGTAATCCATGGCATTTTCTTCAGAGATATTCTTACCCTTTTTGCCAATGACCACAGCCAACTCTGCCTCCCAATCAATCGCAGTCGAGTAACTGCCATCGTAAGGAATGGAGTCAAAAGGACCATTCATGGTTTGAGTGCCTTTGGTAAATAGCACAGGAACCTTTGGATACTCCTTGACTGTCTTATCGGCACGGCTCTGCATACCTTCATCAAAGTGATCTAGGTAGTTCCACCCCACACAATAAATATTGCTTTGCGGCTTAGGAATCGGGGATAGTAAAACTACTTGATTGACGTTGACTGTGCTCTTGCTGCGATTTTTAAACAGTGTCGCCAAATCTAGCAGGCCACGATTACCTGACGCCGCTAAGGAAATCATGGAAGTGGGATCAAATGAAAGTGCGATTTTTTGCCGAGCAGCCTCAGCAGGAATATCCACGACAAAGCCATCGTTGGTCACTAAGCCTAAGCGTGAGCTAGCGCCCATTTTAGGCAAGTAATTGGCCACCCGAAATCCTGCTTTACCAGTCAATGGCTCCACCACAATAGGTGCACGCTCTGAGGCGCTAGCCATATTGGGCATCAGCATTCCGCTGATAGCAGTAGTAGCACCGAGTTTCAATGCATCACGACGATTGATATCCATACATCTCCTTATCTATTTTTTCTTATTAGCGATCTTCCCAGTTTGGAAACCCGTTGATATAAATACTAATACAAAATGATCGATCAGCAAAAAGCATTAAATAAGGCTATGCTCTTTGCTATGAATAAATTACTGCTTTTATTGGTGCTGCCCCTAGGGCTCTTGGCTTGTGGGAGGGAAACCTACACAACTTGGTCATGCGTGGATGGCTCCGGGTCAAGGTCCACCATGGTCCTCAAAAAAGCCCAGATGCAGTTTCAGGATCGACCATACGACTACTGCGGAAGTCTAGGCCCCATAAGTTACTTTGATTTACAGTGCCCCGCTCAGACCCAGGACTCTAGCTACAGCTTTACGACCAGCTCGGGTATGCTGATCAGCGGAAAAAATGAATTTCAGTGCAATGCCCTCTAAAGAGCAAAATCCCCTCAACCCTAAAAAACTGCTTCTCAGTAAATGGACGGCAGTCAAACCAATACATAAGCGAAAGCACTTTTTAGTCAGCAAGGTCATCGTTCCGGAGTTGCCTGAGGGCGCAATTGAATTCGTTGAGATTGAGGCAGTCTTTGATAAAAAAATAGAACTGATACCCTGGCGTGAGTTGAAAGATGCGGAAATCTGGCTACAGGGCTGGGTATAAAAAAGCCGCCTATTGCTTGGGCGGCTTTTTTTCTGCAAACTGATCAGCAGAACCTACTTAGGCTTCTTCTTTGCATCAGAAGGTTTTCTAAGATGCTCTTCAATATTCTTCTCGGCAGCATCAGCCACTTGATTCACAATTTTTCGGCCCTCTTTAAACATCTTCTGACCGGCAGTCGACATATCATGAACTACCTTAGATAACTTATCAGCATGCCCTGGAATTTTGTCTTCAACATCTTCAAGCCAGCTCACTAAAGAGCTGCGTACCTTTTCTAAATGCTTTTCGGTCCCATCGGCCGCATCATCACCAATATCCCTTAAAACAGACTTCACTTTCTTTTGATATACCGTTGCACGTTTTGCAGCCTCTTTGGTTGCTGACTCTTGTAATTCTTTGAGCTTGGTAAGGTCATTTTTCGCCGCAGACTTGGCGCTTTCCATAGCATTTTTCATGCCCCACTGCATTTCTTCAAGATGGTGCGTACTCAGATCTTTTGCAGCATCCAATAACTTATGGGAATAAGCAAACAACTCCTTGGCCTTTTCTTGCTGCCATGCTTGCAGGTCTTTTTTATCCATTACCACTCTCCTTGATGTTCATTAGGGGTTTGAGAACTTGTAAAGCCATAATTCCACTCTATACCGAAATCGAAGCCTTGCCAATTGCCCTGTGTATTAGCATTAAAATCGAGGCATGAGTGAAAGAAAAAATCCCTACGAGCTTATTGGTGGCGCAACGAAGGTTGAGGAATTGGTCGACCGCTTCTATGATTTGATGGCATTGGAAGAGCCCTTCGCAGAATTGCGTGCCATGCACTCCCAAGATCTCTCAAACTCTCGGGATAAGCTCAAACTCTTTTTATCGGGTTGGCTGGGAGGCCCAGACATCTACTCGCCAAAGTATGGCCACCCAATGCTACGCGCTAGACATTTACCCTTCAAGATTGGACTCAAAGAACGCAATCAATGGCTGGCCTGCATGTATCGCGCCATGGAAGATTGCGGCATTGATGGCCAGATTGGCGCTCAACTTGAAGAGTCTTTCTTCAATACCGCTGACTGGATGCGAAACCAGCCAAACTAGTCTAGCTTTGCTCCAGCTTGCTTTACGGCCTTGGACCATCGTGGCATCTCACCCACCAGAAACTTGGTAAATTGGTCCGCATTGAGATAGGCCGGATCAGCACCCTGCTCCAACATTCTTTTTTGAACCTCTGGGGAATCCAGGGTTTCCTTGAAGGCTTGACTAAGCCTATTAACAACTTCGGGCGGAGTGCCCTTAGGCGCCAAGACCCCATAAAAACCAACCACCTCCAAATTGGCAACGCCTGTCTCAATCACTGTGGGGGTATTCGGCAAGGCTGGATTGCGTTTTGCGCTAGTTACTGCCAAGGCTCTAACCTTCCCCATCTTTGCGTAATTTGCAGCCTGAGGAACTGACTCAGCCATAAATTGAACATGCCCTGCTATCAAATCTGTAAATGCGGGTGCACTCCCTTTGAATGGAATGTGCACCATAAAAATACCCGTCTCGTTTTTGAGCATCTCCGGAACCAGATGGGAAATACCCCCATTACCAGCAGAGCCGTAATTCAATTTACCAGGGTTAGCTTTGGCATAAGCTACGAATTCTTTTAATGTTTGCGCTGGTACATCCTTGTTCACAATCAAGGCTAAAGGCTGCTGTGCAGTCCTAGCAATGGGCTGGAATTCTTTCAAAGTCTCGTAAGAGCTCTTGGTATAGACGGCTGGATTAATCACCAGCGTGCCCGTATTGGCCAAGAGCAAGGTATAACCATCCGCTGGCGACTGCGCTACAAATTGCGCCCCTACGGTGCCACCGGCCCCCGCTTTGTAATCCACAATCACCGTTTGACCCAAGGTGGATTGCAGCTTTTCAACCAGCAATCTCATGTGCGCGTCTAGCGGTCCACCCGCCGGAAAACCAATGATTACTTTGATTGGTTTATCCGGGAAAGCGGCCCAGCTGATAGCGGGGAGCAGCATTGAAGCAGTAAGGAATAATATCCGGATAAGTTGTATGGGCTTGTACATGAGCATCTTCATTAAATTTATTTCGATACACTTTAACCCAACACCATATTAGGGGCATTGAACATGCTTGAAAGCTTTCTGCAATTACTAGGTGATCCCAATATTTGGATCGCATTTCTTACGCTGTCTGCCTTGGAGATTATTCTCGGCATTGACAACATCATTTTCATTAGCGTCATTGCAAATAGATTGCCCATACAAATTCGGGAAAAAGTGCGGCGCTTTGGCCTAATTTTTGCACTGCTTACCCGGATCCTATTGCTACTCAGCCTTTCATGGGTAATGAGCCTTACCAGCCCACTCTTCACAATCTTGGAACATGCCCTCACAGGCAGGGACTTCATTTTATTACTCGGTGGCTTCTTCCTCATTTGGAAAGCATCCAAGGAAATTTATATAGAAGTAGAGACTGGGAATCACGCAGATCCAGAAGAAGAAAAAGATGCTGTGAGCCTCAATAAATCACACGCAACGCTTTTCTTGACATCTATTTTACAAATCGGCTTGCTTGACATCATCTTCTCACTCGATAGCGTCATTACCGCTGTTGGAATGGTAGATGAAATCGGGGTTATGATCGCCGCCGTACTAGCCTCCGTACTCATTATGCTCATCGCTGCAAAGCCAATCGGCGACTTTGTGCATAACCACCCCTCAATTAAGGTGCTAGCACTTTCATTCTTAACTGTCGTGGGCGTGGTTTTACTTGCTGAAGGAATGGGAGTTCATATTCCCAAAGGCTATGTTTATGTGGCAATGGCTTTTTCCCTGTTCGTTGAGCTGCTCAATATTCGCTCACGTAAGAAAAAGAAAAGGTAATGACTAAAAATAACTTAGAGTGCATGGGCGCAAGCAAAGCCGCTTGCCCAAGCCCACTGGAAATTATGACCTCCTAAGTGCCCAGTAACATCAACACACTCACCAATGAAATATAAGTCAGGCTGGTTTCGAGCCATCATGGTTTGGCCATCCAGCTCTTTGGTGTCGACTCCACCCAACATCACTTCAGCTTTTTTCCAGCCTAGTGTTCCTGCGGGCTTTACCGACCAATTAGTAATAAGCTCCTTGAGAGCCTGACGATCTTTTTTCGAAACCTCAGCCCACTTCTTACCTAAGAGTTTTTTCTGCTCAGAGAATGCTTTTGCTAAACGCAGTGGCATGACTGAGGCCAGGATATTTTCAGTTAACTTAAGGCGATTATCTTCATTATTGAATAACTCATCGCAAGTGAAGCGTCCATTGGCCTCGACAGCACCAAGCCAGTCAACATGAATCGCCTCACCCTCGGTCCAATAGCTACTTGCCTGCAATACCGCGGGCCCTGACAGACCTTTATGCGTTAAGAGTAGATCCTCATTAAATCGACAAGCACCGTAGCGATTACCTTTAGACCCAGAAGCAATGCGAACCGGCAAACTAAGTCCTGATAACTCAATCAGATTATCAAATTCGCCCGAGGTGAATGAGAGGGGAACCAGTGCAGGACGAGGATCAATCACTTTCAATCCAAATTGCTTGGCGATATCCAAAGAATATGCCGTAGCACCAATTGCAGGAACCGGTAGACCACCAGTCGCCATAACCAAGGATGTGGATCGCTCAATACCAACATGGGTTTTAACGTTCCATACACCAGCTTGATGAGAGATCGATTCGACCGTAACAGGGTGACGAACATCCACACGCCCCTTGGCGCACTCCGCAAGTAGCATCTCAATAATCTGTTTGGCGGAGTCATCACAAAATAATTGCCCTTGATGTTTCTCGTGATAAGCAATGCGATAAGACTGCACCAACTTAATAAATTCTTTTGCAGGGTAGCGAGCCAAAGCACTTTTTACAAAATTGGGGTTTAGAGAGAGGAAATTCGCCGGACTGCTATGCAAATTAGTGAAATTGCATCGGCCGCCGCCACTAATGCGAATTTTTTCACACAAGATATCAGCGTGGTCTAGGACTAAGACTTTTTTACCGAGTTGGCCAGCAACTCCAGCGCAAAAAAGTCCGGCTGCCCCACCGCCAATCACGATGGCATCCCATACTTTACTCATGGCTTACTTAAACCGCTCAATCACTTCAGTCGGAAGCTTGAGTTTTTGCATATGCAAGCGAGTATAGGCTTGACGGAAATTCTTGGTCATCGAGATCATGACGGATGCCGTCCAAGCAAAAGCAAACATTCCTGAGAAGGCAATCATGATGGCCAACATCTTCCAGCCACTTGGTAAGAGGTCATCCATAAAACCCATTGCGGTATAGGTGCTGCCGCTAAATAAAATGCTCTCACCCAAGTTCGGCAAGAGGTTAAAAGCTCTGAGTGAAATTCCCCAAAGAATAATTTCAAAGATATGAGTCAGAAATAAACCCAGTACGCTGATATAAAACACCGCAGCTACCGAAGAATATTTACGCTCTGAAAGATAGAGAAATGACTTCACCTCATAACGCTTCGCAATTTGGAGCAAAACCACTCCATGCACCAGCATGACAACGAGAAGCATGGCAATGCCAAAAAAATAGGCTGGGAGATCCAATTCGGAGCTAAGGGTTGCGGTATTCGAGATAGTCATAGTGTGTGCGCCTATTTTACAGTTCCCATAGGCGCCTAACCCAACTGATACCAGTCGCGAATGACCGCCCAAGCCTCTTCTGCCGTTTCTACAAAATGAATGAGATCTATATCGTTCTGCTCAATTACGCCATGGTCCAACATCTGCTTGAAGTTGATGACTTCTTGCCAAAATGCTTTTCCCACCAAGACGATTGGAAAACGCTCAACCTTTTTGGTCTGCATTAAGGTCAGGACCTCAAAGAGCTCATCAAAGGAACCAAATCCACCGGGATAGGCCACAATCGCCCTCGCCCTAAGCATGAAATGCATTTTGCGGATCGCAAAATAATGAAAGCGGAAACTGAGACCCGGAGTGAGATAAGGATTGGGGTGCTGTTCCCGTGGAAGGCTAATATTGAAACCAATAGCCTTATCACCTGCCTCAAAAGCACCACGATTGGCAGCCTCCATAATTCCGGGGCCGCCCCCGGTGGCTATATATAACTTGTTGCGGTCTTCAGATTGGGTGGCGTTATAGCCAGCAACGATTGCTCCGAACTCTCTTGCAGAATCGTAGTACTTACAGTGAAGCAATGCACGTTTAGCTTCAGCTATAGCCTCGGGCGTTTTGGCTTTTTTCTCGAGCTCTTTGGCCGTCTCGCAACTTACAAAGCGAGTGGAGCCAAATACAGTAATCGTGTGCTCAATCCCACGCTCATGCAATAGGATTTCTGGCTTTAGTAATTCCAACTGGAAACGCAATCCTAAAGTTTCACGTCGAGCTAAAAAGGCTTGATCATCAAACGCAAATCGATAGGAGTCCTCAGAACTATCTTCTGCTAGCCGGCTTTTCTGAAGACTCAGAAAATCAGTAATCGTTTGAGAGTTATTTACAGGAAGTCTTGAGCTCATATCTATACCTTGATTACATCCCTTAAAATTGGTCTACGCTGAACGGTCAAAATTAGTATTACTACCTAGAATATTGCATTAATTTGCCATCTAGGGCTTATTCGGATTTACCACCAGCACTTCACGCGTTAATATTGGATGATATTAACCAAACTGAAGGAAAAGCAATGAGCAACCGTTCAATCATCATCATGGTACTAGTATTAGTTGGTGCCACAGCCTATTTACTCCTCAAAGGCGACGGCGACATTGATATGGGCGGCGAGAAGCATGGTGCTGAAGCAGCTCACATGGAAGAAGCGAAGAAAGATGCTCCAGCAGCTCCTGCCGCACCTGTAGCAGCTCCAGCAGCTGACGCCAAGAAATAATTTCTTCCCCAAGAAAAATAAGCCGCGGTTCGCCGCGGTTTTTTTATAACTATTTTTATTCGCCCTCCTCTCCCAAATGAATAAACTCGACCCTTCATTACTCAGCTCTTTTGCCCCAACAGGGTGTTTACGAGTCGGCATCAATTTAGGTAACCCTCTTTTGGCTAGCTTAGAGGGAGGTATCCCCAATGGAATTACTGTCGACATTGCAAATCACATTGCAAACCAGCTACAACTTCCAATCGCCTTCACCTGCTATCAAATGGCGGGCGCTACCGTTGATGCCGTTAAAGCGGGAAATGAGGATTTGGTATTTGTGGCGATTGACCCTGTGCGCGGAGCCGACATCAGTTACACCCCTGCATACATCCAGATTGAAGGCGCCTATATGGTGAAAGACTCTTCACCGCTGACCAAGAATGAAGATGTAGATAAAGCCGGAAATGAGATCGTCGTTGGTAAAGGCAGCGCTTACGACCTTTATCTCACCCGTGAAATCAAACAAGCCAGCCTGCTACGTTCAGCCAATTCCCAAGCCGTAGTAGATGACTTTATGTCTGGATCTGGAAACGTTGCCGCTGGTGTGAAGCAACAATTAGAGAGTGATGCACAACGTTATGAAGGTTTACGCATGCTGCCCGGGAGATTCATGGTGATCAATCAAGCCATTGGTACGCCTAAAGCACGGGTCGATTTTGAAAAAATAACCGCCTACCTAAGCAGTGTGACTCAAGAACTAAAAACTTCTGGGTTTATTGCAGAGGCAATGCTCCGCCACAAGGTTCAGGGCGCTCAAGTGGCTGATTAAGTATCAGCAAGTGTAGGTATGTAAGCGCTCTGGAATAATCACATTCTTCCATTCAAGATCTTCCCTAATGGCTTGCGCCAAAACAGTAGACGCTTCAGGCTCGCCATGGACGACAAATACCGATTGAGGCGCTGTTTTAAAACCTCGCAGCCAATCCAATAGTCCCGCTTGATCCGCATGAGCGGATAGGCCGCCGATAGTATGGATTGATGCCCGAACCGCAACATCTTCTCCGAAGAGGCGAACTTTTGCTGCCTTATCTACCAAACGACGACCCAAACTTCCGTAGGCCTGAAATCCGGTAATCACAATCGCATTTTCTGCGCGTGGCAAATTATTCCGCAGATGATGAACAATGCGGCCAGCATCACACATACCACTCGCGGAGATGATGATCGCTCCACCCTTGATCTTGTTGAGCGCTTTAGATTCTTCTACGTCTGCAATGAATCGCAGATCTACTGCGCCAGGATTTTTTTTGAACCACTCAAAAGTAGATTGCGACTCCTTGTCTAGCTGCTCAAAGAAATGTTGAGTTAGATGAGTAGCCGCTGTTGCCATTGGAGAATCCACCCAAATACTCAGATGGGGCAATAAATTGCGCTTGACCAAATTAATCAATAGAAATAGCATCTCCTGCGTGCGGCCTACAGCAAATGCAGGAATGACAATATTTCCATGGGTGCTCAGGGTATTAGTAACCACTTCAATTAATTCAGACTCTGTGTCGGCCAAGGTTTTATGGAGGCGATCACCATATGTTGATTCGACTACCACCACATCCGCTTGAGAAATCAGGGTAGGATCAGGCATTAGTAACTTACCCTTCATGCCAATGTCCCCAGAAAAAACACAACGCTTTTTCTTGGGATGGTCTTCGGTGATATCCATCACAGCAATAGCCGACCCTAGAATGTGGCCCGCATTCTGGAACTCCAGGTCAATCCCCTTGCAGAGCTCTAGGTGCTTTCCATAGGGCAGAACCTCACATTGCCCGAGCGCGAGTTCGGCCTCCTCCATCGAATACAGTGCCACCGGTAGATCGCCCCGCCACTTACCCGCCTTTTGCCTGCGCTCCGCACGCTCCACATCAGTCCTCTGCAAATGGGCGCTATCAGGCAACAAAATTTTGAGCAACTCGAATGTGGCATCCGTGCAATAGATGGGTCCAGTAAAACCTTGGGCGCACAGTCTTGGTAAAAGACCGCTGTGATCAATATGGGCATGCGTTAGTACGACAAACTGAATTTCCTTCGGCGAAAATGGTAATGGCTCTAGATTCTTTGCGGTAGCCTCGCGACCACCTTGAAACATTCCAAAGTCGACCATGAACCTGACTTCGCGCCCATTAACAGACGCCTCCACAGAATGCCTTGAGCCAGTTACCTCACCTGCCGCACCAAGAAATTGTATTTTCATTACTCAAGCATACTCCCGATAAAATCTGCTGGTAAGCCACCCATTAGAGCGATACTATTTGAATGAATTCACCTACTGAACTGAACTCCTTAGAGCTCATCTCTTGCCTCAAGCGAGCGCCCTCAGAGCACAAGGGGGATGCTGGCAAAGTACTACTCATTGGTGGTGCGCCTGGTATGGCTGGCGCCCTGATGTTGTCTGGTAGCGCGGCACTTCACTTGGGGGCTGGCTGGACTATTTTGGAAATGCTGGATCCCACCGCCGCTCACGCAATACCAGAACAAGCGGAGCTCATGGTGCGCTTAGCCAGCTTTAATGCCCAAGAACAATTGGAGGCTACGGCACCCGATGTGATTGCGATTGGCCCCGGACTTGGATTTTCTGCACTTGCTAGGGATTGGTTGATAGCTGCCCTGCGCTATCCAAAAGCTCCGCTAGTGATTGACGCCGATGCACTCAATCTCATTGCCGATACCCCTGAATTCTTAGATCTTCTTGTACAACGAAACGAGGCGTTTCCAGGCATGACTGTGCTGACACCGCATCCTGGAGAGGCCGCGCACCTACTCAATATTTCTGCAGCAGCTGTCCAAGAAAATCGCCCCACAGCGTTATCGGACCTAGTCAAACTCACTAACTCCATTGTGGTTCTCAAGGGTCAACATACACTCATTGCCTCCTCTCTTCATTCGGCGGAGCAATGCGAGCAAGGCAATCCCGGCATGGCCGTAGGCGGAATGGGTGACGTCCTGACTGGCGCCATTGCAGCAATTGCCGCCCAAGGTATAAACCATAATCTCAATCTATGGGAAGCCAGCTGTATCGGGGTTCAACTCCATGCATCGGCAGCAGATAGCCTGGTATCCAAGAACATTGGCCCGATTGGTCTCACTCCATCAGAGGTCATTTTGGAGATGCGGACCCTACTCAATAAACTGTTATAAAACAGCATGCAATCCGCTAGCGCAATTCTTCATCATCGTCGTTATGTCTACGGTCTTTTGATGGCCGGCTTGGGCTCCGTACTATTTTCCGGAAAGGCCATTCTGATCAAACTCGCATTTGGCTATGGCGCCAATGCGGAGACTTTGATTGCCTTGCGAATGTTGATGGCCCTACCCCTTTTCTGGGGAATTTATTGGTGGCAAGCACGCAGACAAGTGATGAGCCCACTCAACTGGCGAGATCAAGTGAAGATCTTTTCCCTGGGACTGATGGGCTACTTTCTTTCTAGCTATCTCGACTTTTTGGGGCTTCAATACATCTCAGTTGGATTAGAGCGAATCGTTCTTTATCTCACGCCCACCATCGTGCTGCTGATTTCTTATTTTGTTCTCAACAAATCCATTAGCCGCCTGCAATGGTACGCTCTCATCGTTGGCTATCTTGGTGTAATTATTGTATTCGTGCAAGATGCAAGCTCAACCGGGAGTATGGCTGTACTCGGCATGCTGCTAGTCTTTGCCAGTGCATGTTCGTATGCAATCTACATGATTGGTTCCGGTGAGATGGTAAGACGCGTGGGTAGTGTGCGCCTAGTTGTCTACGCTAGTTCCGCGTCAGCACTACTGAGCGTCATTCAAATTCTGATTTACGATCCGGCGGCTATATTGACACAAGTACAGCAGATCTACTGGCTCAGCCTGCTCAATGCAAGCCTGTGTACGGTAATTCCCATGCTCTTAATTATGATTGCGATTAATCGCATTGGCTCGCCGCTAGTTGCTCAAGCCGGAATACTCGGACCAGTCTCAACACTATTTATGGGTTGGGCTGTCTTATCTGAGCCCATCACCTGGATTCAGATAGGTGGAATGAGTTTGGTCATGGGGGCGATGTGGTTGCTGGTACGAAATGATGCCTCAGACAAGCAAAAGGGGTTGAACTCCACAAAGTCTTTAGACCTTGAAGGATCCGACCCCTTAACTTAATTACTTAGATAGTTACTGAGTTGATTGCTTAGTTAATTTCTTAGCCGAGCATGCAACACTGCAATTTACTGCTGAGGTGTTGCGGACTCTTGCGCTGCTTTTGCTTTTTTCTTGGCTTTTTTCTTTGCCTTCTTCTCTGCTTTTTTATCCTTCTTCGCCTGTTTCTTGGATTTCTTCGCAGCCTTCTCTGGCTGAGCGGCAGGTGCTGGAGTTGCAGGTACTGCGACTGGAGCGGCCGCTGGGGCAGAAGCTGGGGCTGGATCGGCTGCCATTACAGTGAGCGGTGATAAACCAATGGAAGCAGAAATGAGTGCAGCCAAAGTCAGTTTTGCAAAGCGAGTGTTCATTAGAGGCTCCAAAAGGTTTGTAGGTGGTTTAATAATACCCAATAAATTGTCAAAAATGCTTCATTTAACTAAGACGCTCATATGAATTCTTTTCCAGCTGATATCTATACGGAACCTCAGGGATACTCCATCGATACCCTAAATAACCTAGGACCACTGACCCGCCTTGCGGGCATCTGGGAGGGGCAACGGGGTTTGGATATCAAGCCTAAAGCTGAAGGCCCAAAAAAGCAGGTTTATACCGAGCGTATTGAGATGCAACCAATTGACCCTCAAACCAATGGGCCGCAGTTGTTTTATGGCTTGCGCTATCACCTCCATATTACTAAGCCAGATCAAGTGAAAACCTATCATGATCAAGTTGGCTATTGGCTGTGGGAGCCCGCTACGGGATTGATTGTTCACACCCTCACCATTCCTCGGGGCATGATCACCATGGCAACTGGAAAAGCCTCTGCTAATGCCACCCAGTTTGAGTGCGTTGCCAAAATTGATGATCCAACAGCAGGAATTTCTTCTAGTCCTTTTTTAGACTATGCCTTTAAGACTATTGAGTACCGCATCATGGTAACGATCTTAGAGGATGGCACTTGGTCTTACGAGCAAGATACGGTGATGATGATCAAAGGTCAGGATGAACCCTTTCATCATTTAGATACCAATGTATTAACAAAGGTAGGCGAAGCAACTCCTAACCCACTTGCACTTGAGGCAATGAAAAAGCCGTCCTAAGACGGCCTTTTTTATTCAATCAATTTCTGTTACTTAGGCAGGTAGCGCTTCAGTCTCAGTCATTTTTTCTAGAGCTGTTGCAAGATGACCCACTGTGCGGTCAACATGAGTGAGTTTCTCCAGGCCAAATAAACCAAGGCGGAAGGTGCGGAAGTCTGGGCGTTCATCGCATTGCAATGGCACGCCAGCAGCAGTTTGTAAGCCAAGGGCAACAAACTTCTTGCCCGACTGAATATCTGGATCCTTGGTGTAACTCACTACTACGCCAGGAGACTCAAAGCCTTTTGCTGCAACCGAGTGGTAGCCTTTGGATACCAACAAGGCGCGAACCTTATCACCCAACTCTTGCTGCTTTGCTTTGAGCGCAGCAAAACCTAAAGCCTGAGTTTCTTTCATCACATTACGCAAGATCTTTAGAGCGTCCGTTGGCATGGTGGTGTGATACACGTGACCACCCTTTTCATAAGCCTCCATAATTTGCAGCCACTTCTTCAGGTCCATCGAGAAGCTGGTACTTTGAGTGGATTCAATTCGCTCGCGTGCTCGCTCGCCCATGGCAATCAAGGCGCAGCAAGGTGAACTACTCCAACCTTTTTGGGGCGCAGTAAGTAGCACATCAACATTACAAGCTTTCATGTCTACCCACATTGCGCCTGAGGCAATGCAATCCAGCACAAACAAGCCATTGACTGAGCGAACCGCCTCACCAACTGCTTTGAGGTAGTCGTCCGGCAAAATAATGCCGGCAGAAGTTTCTACGTGAGGAGCAAAAACAACCGTTGGCCTCTCTTTTTTGATAAAAGCCACAACTTCTTCAATCGGCGCTGGGGCAAAAACACCTTGCGCAGAATCTTCCAATTGCCTCCCCTTAAGAACGGTAACGTCCTGGGTAATATTGGCCAAATCAAAAATCTGAGTCCAGCGATAGCTGAACCAGCCATTGCGTAAAACAAGACACTTTTCATTATTAGAAAATTGGCGGGCAACGGCTTCCATACCAAAAGTACCGCTACCTGGAACAATGACGGCCGAGCTAGCGTTGTAAGAATCCTTGAGGACGCTAGAAATATCCACCATCACTTTTTTGAAATCTTCAGACATGTGGTTCAGCGAGCGATCGGTGTAAACAACCGAAAACTCCAATAAACCGTCTGGATCAACATTCGGGAGTAAGCCTGGCATAGTAATTTCCTAGTAAATCGTGTGATTAGCCCTAAATGATACTGATTTAGCGGTATTTGCGTGCCCACCCCGTGGAAATGGCCTTTTTAAGCACATGAGAGGGGTTGGCTACTTATTTGGCGCCGTGGAGGAGACCAATATTCCAAGCACGATGAGAGCAAAAGCCAGGCCATGGAAAAGCTGGGGCGGATCGCCCAAAATGGCAGCTGAAAGTAAGGCGGTAAACAGAGGGATCAAATTAGCAAAGAATGCTGCCACTGTAGGTCCTGCACCATTGACCCCCAAACCCCAGCATCGATAGGCGATTAATGAGGGGCCAATTGCTACAAACACGATCAATGAACCGGTCCAGTAATTGAGATCAATAAAGGCATGCCCCGTAGCTATCTCTGCACCCTCAAACAACATCGTCCACATGAAACCAATTAGCACCTGAGCCATTAAAAACTCGGCCCATGGCCACTGCCGCTCCGTACTCTCTCCTGGACGGCTAATCATCCAACTGTAGAAGGCCCAAAGAATGGTGGCCAACATAATCAGCAGATCGCCCATCACAACTTGCATACTCAGCAGACTAGTGGGTTCACCACGCGTTAGGACCACAGTGACACCAACCAAGGAAACAACCGCGCCTACGAGCTGAAGAAGAGTTGGCTTCACCTTATAGAAGACGGCGCCGATAAAAAGCATCCAAATGGGCATACTGGCGCCGATCAAGGTGACATTAATGGCGGTTGAGGTTTGCAAGGCAAGATACAAGAGAACGTTGTAGCTACCGACCCCTAAAAGTCCCAAGATCAAGAAACGGCCTTTGTTTTGCCATAGGGCGCTAGCCGGCTTAAAGATCCTCCATCCGAAAGGCAGCAACATGCAAGCAGCCAGACCCCAACGTACCGCACTTAAGGTGATTGGGGAAATGCTACCCACCAAGACGCGTCCAGCTATCGCATTGCCTGCCCAGAGAATGGTAGCCAGCGATAAATAAAAGACGGTCGACAGGGGTAAATGGGGCATTCAGGCGGATTTAGTTAAAAAGGGGGTGTTTCGAGCCCCAAGAAGGGCTTTGCCTAGGCATTGTAGAAACAAATGCCCGGTATTGCTAAGATAGAGCTTAAATTAGTGCCAGACATCTGGCTTTAGCAATATACAAAGGGGTTTTAGTGGCGATCATCACCAATATTGAAGATTTACGAGTTCTGCATCAAAAGCGTACCCCGAAGATGTTCTATGACTATGCAGACTCCGGTTCATGGACTGAATCTACCTACCGCGCCAACGAATCTGATTTTCAGAAGATCAAACTGCGTCAGCGCGTTGCCGTGAATATGACCAATCGCACCACCAAAACAACTATGGTGGGTCAAGAGGTTGCAATGCCGGTGGCGCTTGCACCAACTGGATTAACCGGCATGCAACACGCTGATGGTGAAATTTTGGCTGCGCGCGCTGCAGAAAAATTTGGTGTTCCCTTCTGCTTATCCACCATGAGTATTTGCTCAATTGAAGATGTGGCAGAGAGAACTACTAAACCTTTCTGGTTTCAGCTCTACGTTATGAAAGACCGTGGCTTTATTGAGCGCCTGATTGAGCGCGCCAAAGCCGCTAAGTGTTCAGCACTGGTTTTAACCTTAGATCTACAAATCTTAGGTCAACGTCATAAAGATTTAAAAAATGGTTTGTCTGCACCCCCCAAACTGACCATCGCCAACATGATCAACATGATGACCAAGCCACGCTGGTGTATGGGCATGGCAATGACTCCCCGCAGAACCTTTCGCAACATTGTTGGTCACGCCACCGGTGTTGGCAACATGTCTTCCCTCTCCTCTTGGACTGCTGAGCAGTTTGATCCAGGCCTAAGCTGGGATGATGTGGAGTGGATTAAAAAACTCTGGGGTGGAAAGCTAATTATCAAAGGCATCTTGGATGAAGAAGATGCTCGTTTTGCCGCCAATTCCGGTGCGGATGCTTTGATTGTTTCCAACCATGGCGGTCGACAGCTTGATGGCGCCATCTCCAGCATCAAAGCATTGCCTGGCATTGTGAATGCCGTTGGAAAAGATATTGAAGTGTGGATGGATGGCGGTATTCGATCTGGCCAGGATGTATTAAAGGCATGGGCGCTCGGTGCGCGCGGTACCTTGATTGGTCGCCCTTTCCTCTATGGCTTAGGCGCCATGGGCGAAGCTGGTGTGACTAAATGCCTCGATATTATTCATAATGAATTAGATATCACCATGGCATTTACAGGACACCGTGATATTCAAAATGTGACTAAAGATATTCTGTATCCAGGAACTTTTTAATATTTCACACTTAGCCAATTCCCCTGAGCTGGTATTTGTCATTTCTACTGCAGCCCTCTCGGGTGCAGTTTGGTTTGGCAATGCAGTCCTCAGCAAATATCGCACGAAGGATACTGAGACTTCGGCGGATTTGGGAATCATTCAGACTGCAACGCTCACCTTGCTTGGTTTGATTATCGGCTTTACCTTCTCGATGGCAATTGCCCGATATGATTTAAGGCAAACGTATGAAGAGGCCGAGGCAAATGCGATTGGTACTGAATTCTTAAGGGCCGACCTCCTGCCCAGTAAAACCGCAGAGAGTATCAAAGGGCTTCTGAATGCATACTTAGATCAGCGCATCTTGTTCTACTCTAAGCAAGATCAAGAAACGGCCAAGCAAATTACACGACGGACCATCGAGTTGGAAAACGCCATGTGGAGCGAGCTACTTCCTGTGGCGCGAACACAATCAACCCCAACCATTGCGCTCGTAATCTCCGGGATGAATGATGTGATTAACTCCCAAGGCTATACCCAAGCGGCCTGGTGGAATCGCATCCCGACCGCTGCGTGGTGGCTGATGGCTGCAATCGCGATTGGCGCCAATATGCTGGTGGGCTTTGGCGCGCGAAACTTTAAACGCAATGTTGGTCTCTTTATGATTTTCCCAACCATGATCGCTATCTCCTTCTTTTTGATTGCGGATATTGATAGCCCTCGTGGTGGTGTTATCCGTATCGACCCACGAAATTTGATTGATTTAAAACACAATATGAACCCAGCACAAGGCTCTACATCTACCATAGGCGGTAAAAAATGAAGCGTGTTGTAGATGTATACAAAGATAGGGGTCGCGAGCTCGTGTGGACTTATGTCATTCACCTTGGCAATGTTGAATTTCATCCAGCTCAAATTGATTTTGAGCAAGAGGCGCTCAGACTCTCCCAACTTGATAAACGTGGCACCCTCAATGAGCTCAGCGCTAGAGCCAGACTTACCGTTCGATAACCTTCAATTGAATTCCGATATATGAAACCCTTAAGCAAAAAAGCCAAGATGGCAATTGGCTGGACCGTCCTGATGACTGTAGTTGGCACCGCCATGTTGCATCAATGGCAATTCTTTGCCATGGGCTGTGCTTCGATTGCATTTTTGCTTGTTGCGAACCACTACGGTCTATTGAAAGATCCTGAAGACAAAAAATAAGGCCTCTATCTTTCGATAGAGGCCCTGATCGATCTTGACTAGATCGTGGCTCCGTAAATCTTCTTTAAATTAGAGTGCCGGGTAGTCCGTGTATCCCACTTCTTCCCCGCCGTAAAACGTTGCACGGTTATAAGGATTGAGCGCTGCGCCTTGCTTGAAACGCTCAGCCAAATCTGGATTAGAGATATACAAACGTCCATAGGCTACCGCATCAGCCAAGCCAGCCTCTAGCACCGCCTCACCCATAGCCTGGTCATATCCACCAGCACTAATGAATTTACCTTGATAGGCGGCTCTGAAAATCTCTGAGGTAATTGGCGCATCTGTAAGCACCTGATCATTACCACCAGCAGTCGTAGACCGCGGCTCAATCATGTGAACATAAGACAAATGGTAAGCATTGAGCTTCTGAATCACTGCATTGAACAAGGCGATTGGATTGCTGTCGCCCATATCATTGAAAGTACCGTATGGGGATAAGCGCACACCGATGCGATCGCTCGGATATACCTTAGTGACTGACTCGATGACCTCGCCCAATAGCCGCATGCGATTTTCGATTGAACCGCCATATCCGTCGGTACGTTGATTGGTTTTATCTTGTAAAAATTGATCAAGCAAATAACCATTGGCGGAGTGAATTTCTACACCATCAAAACCGGCTGCCTTTGCATTAGCCGCAGCCAATTCAAAATCCTTTAAGAGGCGAGCAATATCTTCAGCAGTCATTGCTTTGGGAGTTTCATAATCGTGCAACTTCCAATCGGCGCCATAAGTTTGGCCAGCAGGTGCAATCGCAGATGGCGCTTCCGGTAAGCCCTGCTCTGGATGCAAAGATGAATGAGAAATACGGCCTACGTGCCATAACTGCGCAACAATCTTTCCACTCTTGGCGTGCACTGCCTCAACAATTTCTTTCCAGGCCGCAGTTTGCTCTGCAGAGTAAATGGCAGGTGTCGCTGGATAACCTTGAGCGATAGGAGAAATTTGAGTTGCTTCGGTGATGATGAGTCCGGCGCCCGCTCTTTGACTGTAGTAAGTCTTAGCCAGTGGGCTGGGGACCTCGCCAGCAATAGCGCGCATTCGAGTTAAAGGCGCCATCACTAGGCGATTCTTTAACTCAATAGCACCGAGCTGAACGGGCGTAAACATCATTTCTTTTCCGGACATGAGACTCTTTCTTTTTACTAATAATTTATTGAACCTTCGACTGTAGCAAGAAAGATCGGTTCTTGCTGAGCCTTGCTTAATCTTTACGCAAACCCTTGACTGCTCCACGACTCGACTTCACGTCTCTTTTAAAGCGCTCTTGAATGCAATCAGCAAATGCCTGAAATTCCTCTAAGTGAGCCGTAGAAGATCGAGCCACTAGGGCAATCACCCGCTTAGGGGCAGGTGGCGCTAATGGGCGAGCCTCCAAGCTGGTGCCATTCAACAAGCCGCCCCTAACCGCCATCTCTGGTAGCAACGCAATTCCCATTCCGGAGTCCACCATCTGCAGAAGGGTGAGTAAGCTAGTTGCCTCCATCCCATCCGCCTTACGAATATCTGAGCGCCTACAGGCTTGTAGCGTGTGCTCGCGCAAACAGTGCCCCTCTTCTAAAAGTAGCAATCTCTCCGCCATTTTTGCCGGCAGATGAATTTCCTTACCCTTGAGGGCTGGGTCATCTTTCCTGGCAACTAACCAAAACTCATCATCAAATAATTCTTTAACAAGTAGACCTGAGGTTTCGTATGGCAAGGCAATCAGAATGAAATCCAATTGATGCTCAGCCAGTCTAGTTAATAGATTGGCTGTAAGATCTTCGCGCAAAGCGATCTTCAGACTTGGAAAACGGGTCCGAATATCGGGCATGACATTTGGCAGCAGGAATGGTGCGATCGTTGGAATTACCCCGAGCCGAATGGTTCCCGCCATTGGTTTACCCGCGGCATCTGCGTATTCAACCAAATCTTGAGATGACGCCAAGATCGTCTTGGCCCTCTCCAAGATCTCAAGCCCAATTGGGGTAATAGCCACGTTTTGACGATCTCGCTCCACCAGGCGAACACCCAAACCATCCTCAAGCTCTTTTAAGCCCGCGCTTAAGGTGGATTGGCCGACAAAACAGGCTTCCGCAGCCCGCGTGAAATTCAATTCTTGAGCAATCGCCACAAAATAACGAAGCTGACGCAATGAAGGTAGAGCAGCCATGATTTGCAAAAGTCCCTATAATCAATTTATTAGATAAATAATATCATTATTATTTATTGGACTGATCATCTTTTGAGGTTCAGAATTCATTCCATGGTGCTCAAACATCACTGACCAACACTTACGAAAAGGAATGAAAATGGCCCGTCCAGAAATTAAAACCATCCAAAACTTGGAATCCGCATTTGCAGGTGAATCCATGGCGCATATCAAGTATCGCTATTTTGCTAAATTGGCACGCGCTGCTGGCGATATTGAAACCGCTGAAATCTTTGAAGCAACAGCAGATCAAGAAGTCATGCATGCCTTTGGTCACCTGGATTTACTCTATCCTGCCAATACGATCACCCCAGCACGCGCTTTAGAGATCGCCATCGAAGGTGAAACCTATGAGTACACCGAAATGTACCCAAGCTTCCGCAAGACAGCAGTAGACGAAGGAAATGCGGCAGCAGTAGCAGAGATTGATGAGCAAATTGCAGAGTCAAAAGAGCATGCTGAGCAATTCCAGGCAATGTTAGCAAAAGCAGCAAAGCGCTTTGCAGCCCTAGCCAATGTAGAGGAGCGTCATGCCAACCACTATAAGAAGGCCCTGGAAAAAGCTAAAGCGCTTGCAGCGATCTGAGCAGGTTCAGAAATAAAACAGAATTAAATTTAAACTAATCGAATTATCTTTAAGGAAACATCATGAATTCTTGGCAATGTATTGTGTGTGGCTTTATCTATGACGAAGCAAAAGGTTTACCAGAGGACGGCATTCCTGCTGGCACTGCTTGGGCTGACGTCCCTGAAGATTGGGAGTGCCCAGATTGTGGCGTAGCCAAATCTGACTTTGAAATGGTCCAGGTTTCTTAATTTAAGCCACACAGCACACGTTTAAACGCATCATTAGGGAGCATAGCTTGGATCATCAGAAGGATTTATCCCAATCGGGCATTGTCATTATCGGGAGCGGGTTAGCCGGCTATACCGTCATTCGCGAGCTTCGTAAACTCGATAAGACTGTTCCCATTACGCTGGTGACTCGTGAGCCAGGCTATTTCTACTCAAAGCCTATGCTCTCTACAGCACTCGCTAGTAACAAGTCGGCAGAGCAATTAATTTCTACCAATGCCGAAGCCATGGCAGCACAACTGGAAATTACAATTCTAGGTGATGTTGATGTATCCGCTATTGATACCGCTGCGCAAACTATTGAAACCTCTAAAGGGTCGATCTCCTACGGAAAGTTGGTCCTAGGCTTAGGTGCAGATCAAATTCGCCTACCTTTGCAGGGCAATGCTGCTAATGAGGTCATCACCGTAAATGACCTTGAAGAATATGCCCAATTTCGTAAAAGCATTGAAGGCAAAAAACGGGTTGCCATTCTTGGGGCCGGCCTCATAGGATGTGAATTTGCCAATGATCTGGTTTTAGGCTCCCATGAAGTAGATGTGGTTGATTTGGCACCACAAGCATTGGGTCGATTACTTCCTGAGGCAGCTGCACAAGCCTTACAAGAAAAACTAAGTGAAGCTGGCGTGCGTTGGCACTTTGCAACTACTGTGCAATCGATTGATCGCAACGGCGATTCACTCTCAATCACTCTCGCCAACGGATCGGTTATCGCCAGTGATGTATTCCTATCGGCTGTTGGCCTTAAGCCCCGCATGGAATTGGCTAAAGCCGCTGGAATTGCAACGGGCACCGGCATTACAGTCAATCGCCAATTAGAAACCAGCGCTAAAAATGTATTTGCCATTGGTGATTGCGCTGAAGTGGATGGCTTAGTCTTGCCTTATGTCATGCCCATCATGCAGGCAGCGCGTGCTTTAGCCCCTAATCTGCTAGGTCAAGAAGTGACTCTTAGCTACCCTGCTATGCCGGTGATGGTGAAGACCCCCGCACTGCCAACGATTGTTTCGCCACCAGCCAAAGGTGCGATCGGAGATTGGAAAATCAATCCTGTTGAGGGTGGTCTTGAAGCTCGCTTTGAATCCGGTGACGGCAAGCTCTTAGGCTTTGCTCTTCTCGGCTCAGCAACTTCGCAACGTGGCGCCCTTACTAAAGAGCTTCCGCCAATACTGCAATAAAGGCAGCATTGGGAATAAGAAAAGGCCCGCATCTGCGGGCCTTTTTCATGATCTACAGTCGTTTACCTATGAAACGATAACAAACCAAGTTGAGTTGTGTGATTGAGCAACCATCAAAAACAACATTGGTACAGACAACATCGTGTTGAAACGTGAAGTCAACATGGCGATGCGTGCAGACTTTGCCTTAACGTCCGGCTCAACTGCCACAATGCCTAAAGCGCGTTTTTGGTTTGGCCAAATAATGAACCAAACGTTAAAAGCCATTACCAAAGCAATCCACATGCCCAAACCGATTGCGCGGAAGGGAGCTTGCAGCGTAAATGCTTGATGAGCGTAGCCATTCAATACGGACAAAATTAAACCGCTGACTACAGTAAACAATGCTGCCCAACGAAACCAAAATAAAGCAGCAGGAGCAATTACTTTTCCAATCGCTGGCTTTTGTTCATCCGGAATTTTTGGCATAGAAGGAATCTGCACAAAATTGAAATACCAAAGCAAGCCAATCCACATCACGCCAACCATCACGTGAATCCAACGGAACAAGAATGGCAGTTCAATAGAGCTCAGGTTTGCACCTAAAGCTAAAACAATTAAAACGAGGAGCACAAAACCAGCTAAAACGGTGCGTCCTAATGAGGTAAAGATAGATGACATAGATACTTTCTAATAGAAGTCGATTTCTCGGCGGAAATTAAGCAAAATTCTTGCTAGCAAAATCCCAGTTCACTACATTCCAGAAATTTTCTAAATACTTTGGACGAGCATTGCGAGTATCGATGTAATAGGCATGCTCCCAAACGTCACAAGTCATCAAAGGCTTGGCATCGGTAGTAATTGGTGTAGCTGCATTGCTGGTTGAAACTAAATCAAGTGAACCATCGGCCTTCTTAACCAACCATGCCCAACCAGATCCAAAAGTACCCACTGCGCACTTTGTGAACTCCTCTTTGAATTTATCAAAAGAGCCCCACTTGGCATTGATAGCATCAGCTAAAGGACCAGTTGGAATGCCGCCGCCATTTGGCTTCATGCTATTCCAGTAAAAAGTATGGTTCCATACTTGAGCAGCGTTATTAAAAACACCGCCAGCAGATTTTTTAACAATATCTTCTAGGGAAGCATTTTCAAACTCAGTGCCTTTAACCAAATTATTTAAATTGGTGACGTAGGTTTGATGATGTTTGCCATAGTGAAACTCGAGAGTTTCTTTTGAGATAAATGGTGAAAGCGCATCTAATGCGTAAGGTAATTGAGGTAATGTATGTTCCATCATTTCTTCCTTGTAAATCGAGTTAACAAATAGCTATAGCAGCCATATTCGCCCTAACTATAGACGATTCTGGCGATTTTGTTTGGGTGCGAATACCTTGAATCACCCTCCTCCTTGGGATTACTGGGCTGTCCAGCCACCATCCATGTTCCAGGCCACTCCGCGTACTTCAGAAGCATCTGGACCACAGAGAAAAACAGCCAATGCTGCCAGCTGCTCAGGGGCCACGAATTCACCTGATGGCTGCTTCTCTGATACCAGCGCTTTTTTAGCCTCTTCATTCGAAATCCCATCACGTTCTGCGCGCGCATCCACTTGCTTTTGAACCAGGGGGGTGAGAACCCATCCTGGACAAATTGCATTACAGGTAATTCCGGTCTTAGCATTCTCCAGTGCAGTCACTTTGGTTAAACCAACGATGCCATGCTTTGCGGCCACATAAGCTGATTTTTGGGTAGAGCCAACTAGACCATGAACAGAGGCGATATTGATAATGCGACCCCAGTTACGCTGCTTCATTCCGGGCAAGGCGTGGTGAGAGGTATAAAAAGCTGAACTCAAGTTGATGGCAATAATCGACTCCCACTTATCCGCTGGAAAGTCCTCAATGTTCGACGTGTACTGAATGCCTGCGTTGTTTACTAATATATCTAGTGAACCAAAGCGTTTTTCAGTTTGTTTAATCAAATCTTCAATTTCGGTAGGCTTACTCATATCAGCGCCGTGATAGTCCACCTCAACACCACAAGCTTTAATAGCGGCAATGGCAGCATCTTTTTCACCAAAGCCATTCACCATGATATTGGCACCCTGCTTTGCTAATCCGATAGCCATTGCCAAGCCAATACCACTAGTTGAGCCGGTGACCAGAGCTGTTTTACCTTTTAAATGAGACATGATTACCCCCTAGAGATATTTCCTATAAAAATATAGGATACAACGGAAGAATTTAGATGAGATGCAGCCAATGCCCCAATTGATGCCAAACGCTATTAGGCACCAAAGTTAACAGCCAGGTCATTGTCAAATAACGCAATAATTTGCCTATAAACATATAGGCGAGGCAAGGCGCCCAAGCTAACCTCAGCCAACCTGCAGCCAAGCAAAGAGGATCGCCAAATCCAGGGAGCCAGGACAAAATCAGCATCTTTGGTCCCCGCTCTTCCAGCCACCGCTGCATCCTGCCATTAGTGGGTCCTTTTAAGGATTCAAAACTATTGCGGCTCAGCAGTCCGAGCCACCAATCAAACATACCCCCCAACGTGTTGCCAATGGTGGCAGCACTAATGGCGATCCAATATAAGTGGGGGTTTACCGAAACATAACCGAAAAGTATCGGCTCAGAACCGATGGGCAGCAAAGTTGCCGAGATAAAAGCACTGATAAATACCGCTGGCAAACCAATCGACGGCATCCCAAAGAAGTCAAAGAACTGGCTCAGCATTTGCTCCATTAAACAGGGACTCCGGGTGGGTTAGGCAACAGGGGCTTAGTCATCTCCCGAGTATGCCCCAATAGGCATTCAGGCTGGCCGTTCGTATGCGGATTGATATCTATTTTACTTGCCCGCAATTCTGAATTCTTGCTTAAACTGTAGGGATTGATATATTCATTAACCCCTTTTATCTACAGATAGCCACATGAATCACCTCATCCCCAAGCCAGACCAATACCAAGATATGCGTGAAGCCTTACGCGACCTTTGCGGGAGCTTTGACTCCGCTTATTGGCAGAAAGTAGACCACGAAAGAGCTTATCCAGAAGCCTTTGTTGATGCGATGGCGCAAGCAGGCTGGTTAGCCGCCTTGATCCCCGAAGAATTCGGCGGATCAGGTCTAGGGCTTGCTGAGGCTTCCGTCATCATGGAAGAAATTAATTTTTCTGGTGGCAATGCTGGCTCTTGTCATGGTCAGATGTACAACATGGGCACTTTATTGCGCCATGGCTCTGATGTGCAGAAGAAGCTTTATCTACCTAAAATTGCCACTGGCGAATTACGCCTGCAAACTATGGCGGTTACCGAACCCACCACCGGGACTGATACCACCAAACTGAAAACGACCGCTGTTAAAAAAGGTGACAAGTACGTTGTGAACGGCCAGAAGGTTTGGATCTCGCGCATTCAGCATTCTGACTTGATGATTCTGCTGGCGCGCACTACCCCACTAGCTGAGGTGAAGAAAAAATCAGAGGGTATGTCAATATTTATCGTCAACCTCAAAGATGCGATTGGCAAAGGCATGGCAATCCAGCCAATTGCCAATATGGTGAATCATGAAACCAATGAAGTGTTCTTCGATAATTTAGAGATTCCTGCTGAGAATTTAATCGGTGAAGAGGGCCAAGGATTCAAATACATTCTTGACGGCCTCAACGCTGAGCGCACCCTCATTGCCGCAGAATGTATTGGCGATGCCTATTGGTTTGTTGATAAAGCGCGTCGTTATGCCAATGAACGTGTGGTCTTTGATAGGCCAATTGGAAGGAATCAGGGGATCCAGTTTCCGATTGCGGATTCCTATATTGAAACTGAAGCGGCTAACCTCATGCGCTTTAAAGCTTGCGAGCTTTTTGATGCTAAACAAGCTTGTGGTGCCGAATCCAATATGGCCAAATACCTGGCTGCAAAAGCTTCTTGGGAGGCGGCGAACGTGTGCTTGCAAACCCACGGTGGCTTTGGGTTTGCCAATGAATATGATGTTGAGCGTAAGTTCCGAGAAACCCGCCTCTACCAAGTGGCCCCTATTTCGACGAACTTAATTTACTCCTATGTCGCTGAGCATGTCTTGGGTCTCCCCCGCTCATTCTGATTCTTTAGCTATCTTTTATTGACTAAGTTTTTTGGATAAGTAATTACATGAGCATTCGCCCATTAGACGGCATCACAGTAGTTTCTCTAGAGCACGCCATTGCCGCTCCTTTTTGCACACGCCAATTAGCAGATTTAGGTGCCCGCGTTATTAAGGTGGAGCGGCCGGGAGCTGGTGACTTTGCACGCGCTTATGATGAGCGCGTTAATGGCATGTCCTCTCACTTTACTTGGGTGAATCGCTCTAAAGAAAGTCTAACCCTAGATCTGAAGCAAGAGTCTGCGCTTGCAGCATTGAAGACGCTTCTAAAAACTGCAGATGTACTGGTACAGAACTTGGCTCCTGGCGCAGCAGCGCGCATGGGTCTGACTGTAGATTTGTTGCAAAAAGATAATCCCGGTTTAATTTTGTGCGACATCTCAGGCTACGGAAATAATGGACCTTATCGGGATAAAAAAGCGTATGACTTACTGATTCAAAGTGAGGCTGGATTCTTATCCGTTACTGGTACCCCTGAAACTCCTAGCAAGGCAGGAAACTCCATTGCCGATATTGCCGCAGGCATGTATGCCTATACCAATGTGTTGGCAGCCCTTTTACAAAGAGGCAAGACTGGCAAGGGGTCTACGATCGATGTGTCCATGCTGGAATCGCTAGGCGAATGGATGAGCTATCCGCTCTACTATGCCTATGAAGGCGCTACCCCTCCTCCTCGCAACGGTGCATCACACGCCACCATTTATCCCTATGGACCATTTAAGGCTGGAGATGGGGGCACCATCATGCTGGGCCTGCAAAATGATCGCGAGTGGGTTTTGTTCTGCGAGGTCGTGCTTGAGAACCAGGCACTTGCCAAAGATGAACGTTTTGATAAGAATTTCAAACGCAATGAAAAACGGGATGAACTACTCTCGATCATTGATGCCTGCTTTACCAAGCTGACCACCGAACAAGTGATTGCAAAATTGGATCAAGCCCAAATTGCCAACGCCCGCCTGAATGATATGCAGGGCTTATGGAATCATGATCAACTTAAAGCACGTGATCGATGGGTGCAAGTGGGTTCTCCTGTGGGCCCCATTCCAGCCATGCTACCCCCGGGTAGCAATAGCAGCTTCGACTACCGCATGGATGACATTCCTGCGGTAGGGCAACACACCAATGCCATCCTAGCCGAGCTAGGTATTCCAGTGAGCGAGATTGAGGCTATGCGCTCTAAAGGGGCAATTTAGAGCAAGGGTGAAGCTAAGTGCGCTGCGTTCTCTAGCAAGACACGCCAACGCGGTCGCTTAGCCCAGCTCGCCAGATCTACCATATCAGATTGAGCTAAGTAAGACTCAATCAAAGTCTCGAGCTTGGCGCAAAACTCATCGTTATATACGATCAAACTAATCTCAAAATTGAGACGTAAACTGCGTTGATCAAAATTGACTGATCCAAAAATCGCTACACGCTTATCTATTAATAAGCTCTTCGTATGCAATAGGCCGCCATGAAATTCAGCGATATTGACACCAGCACCCATAAGATCGGCATAGAAGCTGCGGCTACTCCAGGCGACCAATGTGGAATCATTCAATTTAGGGACAATGAGAGTTACTTTCACGCCACGACCCGCTGCAGCCATCAATGCCTGAATCAAGCCATCATCTGGACCGAAGTAAGGCGTAGTAATGGTGAGCTCCTCACGCGCATCCATGATGGCAGATAGCAATACCTGATACAAGATATCGTCACGATATACCGGACCAGAGGAAAACTCTTGAGCCAGCACTCGACCCTCTGTCGGAGTTGCGGCTGGCGCTACATCGTTGAAGTGCGTAATCTTAGGATTGTCTACGCTCCAGTCAAATGAGAACGTCAGTTCAAATTGGGATGCAACTGGACCTTCAATTCTGACCATCGCATCTACCCACTCACCTACCCCTGAGTCTTGCTTAAAGCTGCGTGGGTCGACCATATTCATGCTGCCCGTCCAAACGATGGCGTTATCAATCACGAATATTTTGCGATGCAATCGAAGGTCAGCACGGCGAAATTGAAAGCGGCCAACCTGAATTGGCAGAGCCTCAGTTACCTCAATACCAGCGCTTCTGAATCGGTTTGGCCAAACTGACTTAAACCAGTCTTTACTACCCAAAGAATCCAAGAGTACTTTGCAAACTACGCCTCGGTTAGCTGCCGCGATTAAGGCCTCACCAACGCGATCAGCATCACCGCCGAGAGCCCATATATAGAATTCCAAATGCAGCGTTTTTTTCGCTTGATTAATCTCATCGATAAATAACTGCAAGATCTGAAGAGAGCTTGTAAACAGCTCGATCTGATTGCCGGCGATTACCGGCGAGCCATTGTTCGATTCCGCCAATAGACTTAGGGCTTTGCCCTCAATTGGCAACAACTGCTTATCGGCCTGATAGCGCTGACGCATGTTTGCAGTAATAGCTGCATATTCTTTATCCATGCGGATAATTTTTCGAGTCAACTTGCGACCAACAGGACGTTCACCAATCAAAATATAGAGGCTAATACCAAGCAATGGGAATAGCACCACAATTAAAAACCAGGCGAGCACCACACCTACTGGCCTTCTCACAGAAATTAATCTAAATCCAAATAGAATCACAATAATGATGTGTACCAGTGGAACCCAAATTAATGAGAAGCCAAAAATAGATCCCAATAGATAATTTAAAACACTCATAAGATTTCCAGTTCCGCAGCGATACCCAGGTGATCAGACAATTTCAGCCATTCGTGCAAAACTTTTGCAGAATGGATTTTTAGACCTCGCACATAAATCCGATCCATCGGAAGCATTGGCTTCACGCTTGGAAAAGTTTTTGCAGGAGAGCCGGTAAGAGCCTCAAATACTTCATTAAAACCAGCCGCTTGCATTGGCGCGCTCACACGATTACGCCAATCATTAAAGTCGCCCGCCACAATGGTTGGGCCGCCACCCGCAAGCGTGTCAATGTAACGAATGATCTCATCTAATTGACGCTCCCGCCCTCTTTCAAATAAAGCTAGGTGAACGCAAAAACAGTGGATTGGCGTTGCCACCCCCTCTAGCTGCGTAATGCTGTGGAGCAAGCCACGCTTCTCAAATCGATAAGCGGAGATATCGTAGTTTTCGCCCTTATGTAGCGGTCTTTTAGAAAGTATTGCATTGCCATGGTGGCCATTGGGATACTCGACATTTTTACCGTAGTGCCAATCATGCCAAAAGTCTTCGGATAAAAAATGGGTCAACTCCATCAATGGCCATTGACTAAATCGCCTAATCCGCCCTCGATGCTCCTGCTGCAACTCTTGTAGAAAGAGTAAATCCGGATGGTGGCTACGCATTTTTTGACGGAGCTCGTGAATAGTAGACCTTCTATGCAATGGAGATAGCCCCTTATGCACATTCATCGTCATGACGCTAAACCGACCTAACTGCATTTGTGTCATTAAAACTGTCCCGCAGCACGCTGTCGTCGTACGCGCGCCAAATAGATTTCAGCTTCAACCAAGTCTTGGCACTGCATGCACTTATTGCAAATGGACGCTTGCTCGCGCAACTCGTCTATTGAGTCGATCGGATGTCCATCAAGATATTCGCGAAGATCAACATCGAGAACCTCATTACAGAGGCAAATGACTTCAGCCATGGATCAAAAAAAGGAAATTGTTTGCATTTGTGCCATTTTGCCATCCCCTTGCTAGAATCAAGCCCATGTTTACAACCTTTCAGGACGCCTTCGGACTGCTTGTGCATTTAGATGCAGGAGTTATTGGGATTGTGTTGGTCTCGCTTCAGGTCAGCTTGACCGCCCTCCTGCTGGGCACCGTCATTGGACTACCCCTAGGGGCACTTTTAGCTACCGAGGAATTTAGCGGCAAAAAGACGATTACAGTCACCTTAAACACTCTTATGGGAGTTCCAACCGTCATTGTTGGTGTGGTGGTCTACCTTTTACTATCCCGTACAGGCCCCTTAGGGGTGTGGGGATGGCTATTTACACCCAAGGGCATGATCCTGGCCCAAACGCTGCTAACAACCCCTTTAATTGCCGCCCTGAGCCGCCAGATCCTAGAAGATTCCTGGAGAATCCATCGAGACTCCTTTTTAGCGCTCCGCCTACCCAGAATTTCAGCACTCAAATGGCTTATTTGGGACTGCCGATTCTCCCTAACTATCGCCATTCTCGCTGGCTTAGCTAGGGCGATATCCGAGGTTGGTGCGGTGATGATCGTTGGCGGCAATATTGATCACTCCACCCGAACTATGACAACAGCTATTGCACTTGAGACTAGCAAGGGCGACCTACCCCTAGCGCTTGCTTTAGGGATTGTTTTGCTGGGCATTGTTTTGCTGGCAAACCTCTTCACATTTGCAGTTCGTGAAGTTGCGGAGCGTCGATATGGATAAGAGGATCGATCAATTCATGCGGTTCATCGAACTCAAAGAGGTCATCGTGAAAAGCGATGGACGCATCATCTTAGATATCCCTCATGCAGTCATTCCCGCTGACCGCATTTGCGCCTGTATTGGCCCTAATGGCGCTGGAAAAACCACATTACTGAAACTGCTTGATGGCTTGATCAAACCAGATTCAGGCAGCGTCACTTACTCAACAGGACCCCTCAAGTCATCTTTAGTCCTGCACCACACTCCGATGATCAAAGCATCGGCAAAAATGAATATCTCCATGGTGAGGGATGCAGACGCCACAATTAATGCGTCCGATATTAATTCAGTCATGGAGCAGATTGGCTTAAGCCATCTTGCAAACAGCCCTGCCCACAAACTTTCGGCTGGTGAAAGACAAAAACTGTGCCTAGGTCGTGCTATTTTGCAAAAACCTAACTTAGTTTTACTCGATGAGCCTACGGCCAATTTAGACCCCAACACTACAGAGCAGGTAGAAGAAATCATTCGCCAATTTAAGACTCAAGGCTCGGATGTCATCTTCACCTCTCATCAACTTGCCCAGGTACAAAGATTGGCTGAGTACATCATTTTTATTGATCAGGGTCAGATAAAAGAAAAAGGACCCGTAGGTCCTTTCTTTGCCTATCCTCAAACACAAGCAGCTAAACGCTACTTACATCAAGAGTTACTCGCCGACTAATTACTTTGCTGCTGGTGATGGGGCAGCTGCAGTCACTGGCGCAACAAACGGTGGCGGAGCCACGCAGGCTGCTGGAGCTGGAGTACCAGACACCCTAAATTGATCAGCCACCTTGTTTTGCGCTTGGCACAACTTAAATGCACCAACCTTATCACCATAAGCGGCCTTTGCTTTTGCCAAAATTGCGGCCTCTTGAGCTTCAGGCGTCAAGGGAGGCAAAGCAGCAAATGCAGCTGCAGTTGCGAATGAACAGAGCGTGAAAGCGATGATTTTTTTCATGACTTTGTCCTTATTTATTAATTTTGTTGTACCAAATTTCATGGTGTTCTTTAGCCCAAGTAGCATCTACATAACCAGACTTCATGCCATCAATAGAGCCTTGCATACCAACCGTACCGATATAGATGTGCCCCATTGCCATGGCTGTCATCAAAATAGCAGCTGAGCTATGAATAATGTTGGCTAATTGCATCGTGCCGCGCAAGTACTGAACATCCATAAATGGCACGATCATATCGAGCACAAAGCCGGATGCGGAAATGGTCAGACCAAGAAACACCATACCGAACCAGAACCAGAACTTCTCTCCAAAGTTGAAGAAGCCAGCTGGCACATGCTTTCCTGAGAAGATGCCGCCAAAGGACAACAACCAAGCCATGTCGCCCTCTCCGAAGATGTTCTTGCGAACAAAGAGGAGGAAGAAGATCACAATGCTTAAGGTAAATAGTGGACCAGTAAAGTTGTGGATGTTCTTGCAAACCATTAGGAACGAGCCATAAGCTACGCCACCCATTAACGGCATTGCAAAGTACTTGCCGTACAAAATTAATAAGCCAGTAAATGCAAGGGCAATAAAACTAAACGCCATAGTCCAGTGAGTAAAGCGATCAAAGCCATTAAATCGCTTAATCATTACGCCAGACATCGGCGAATGCAGCTTAATTGGCCCCTTGACTAGGAACATCGCCACAATGCCGAAGAAAGCAATTGCCAGCAACCAAGCACCATAAACAGTAATAATGCCGTTACGAATCAAGCGCCATTGCTGACCAGCGCGCTGAATCAATACGCTCGCCTCTTTATCAGGAATGCTCACATAGTTATATGGGTCGCTGTTGGCGGTATCCCAAATTGCACCTTCCTTAGGCGCTGTATTTGCAGGCTGAGATTGCGCTTGCGTGCCATTGGGAATGCTATTGATGTTCTTAGGAATATCAATTCCGCTTGGGCTTGACAGGGGTTGCATTGGCGCGCGCTCTGCCAAGCTCACGCCACTTAATAAGCTGAGTGTTACACCTAGAGCTAAGACCCAGGAGCGGCTAACACTTGAAAATGATCGATTCATACAAATATCCTTAAACGTTTTCGTTTTATTTATTGTTGTTTAACTGATCACTTAGCGCGTGAATACTCAGATTGCTTCTGATTGCGCTTGTTAATCGCCTCCGTCCAGCTCGCTTGATCACCAGGAGTCCAGCCCTTAGTCATGAATCCATTATCAGCACCCATGTAAGGAGCCACATCAGGACGCTTTGCAGCTTTTGCTGCAATCTCAGGAGGTTCGGAGCAGGCAGCCAATAAGGTGCCAGCTACTAAACATAAGCCGAGAGTTTTGAAATTCAATTTCATGACTTCGCTCCTGGAATTTTGTCAGCAGGTGTAGGCGTTGGCGCAGGTGAACCTGTAGGACCATATGCAGTAGACCAACCAAAGATATCGTTACTTGGATACCTGCCATTTGCTTCGCGTATCGAAACACGTTTAGCGTAAATAGAGGAGATCACTTCACTATCACCACCAATCAAGGCTTTGGTTGAACACATCTCAGCACATAAAGGCAGCTTGCCTTCTGCCAAACGATTGCGTCCGTACTTCTCAAATTCTGCAACGCTACCGTTAGCTTCAGGGCCACCGCTACAGAATGTGCACTTATCCATCTTGCTACGGGAACCAAAAGCGCCCTTACTCAAGAACTGTGGCGCACCAAATGGGCAAGCAAAAGAGCAGTAGCCGCAACCGATACAAATATCTTTGTCATGCAAAACCACACCCTCATCAGTGCGATAGAAGCAATCTACCGGACAGACTGCCATACAAGGCGCATCTGAGCAGTGCATACACGCAACTGAGACAGATTTTTCTTGGCCGATTACGCCGTCATTGACCGTTACGACGCGGCGACGGGTAATACCCCAAGGAACTTCGTTTTCATTCTTACAAGCAGTGACACAGCCGTTGCACTCAATGCATCGTTCTGTATCGCAAATAAATTTCATTCTTGCCATGGTGTTCTCCTGACTTTATCTTTTTAACTTAGGCAAATTTTTCGATTTGGCACATGGTGGTTTTGGTTTCTTGCATCATCGTCACCATGTCGTAGCCGTAGGTTGTCGCAGTATTCACCGCTTCACCCAGCACCACTGGGGCTGCGCCCTCTGGGTAATATTTGCGCAAGTCGGCACCCTGCCACCAGCCAGCAAAGTGGAATGGCACGAAGGCCGTACCTTGATCAACACGCGGGGTTACCAATGCACGCACCTTGATCTTGGCACCTGTTGGTGACTTCACCCATACGTAATCCCAATTCTTAATGCCGCGCACTTCTGCAGCCTTAGGATTGATCTCCACAAAGTTCTCTTGTTGCAACTCAGCTAACCATGGGTTAGAACGAGTTTCGTCTCCTCCACCTTCATACTCAACCAAACGACCAGAGGTCAAAATGATTGGGAACTTTTCGTAGAGCTTCTCATTCAAGTTCTTATCCTGAACTGTCTTATAGAGAGTTGGTAAACGCCAGAAATTCTTCTTATCGGCCGCAGTTGGATACTTACGCATCATTGGCTCGTTAGTACTAAATAGCGCTTCACGATGAATAGGAATCGCATCTGGAAAGTTCCACACTACTGCGCGTGCCTTGGCATTACCAAATGGATGGCAGCCGTTCTTCATGACTACACGCTGGATACCACCAGATAAGTCAGTCTTCCAGTTCTTACCTTCTGCAAGCTTTTGCTCCTCTTCAGTCAACTGATTCCACCAACCCAATTTTTTCACGAGCACGTGATCAAACTCTGGGTAGCCGGTAGTAATCGCCGAACCTTTAGAGTAAGAGCCATCTTCAGCCAATAAATTCTTGCCGTCTTTTTCAACACCAAAGTTTGCGCGGAAGTTGCCGCCACCCTCCATAACACTCTTACTAGTGTCATAAAGATTTGGTGAGCCTGGATGCTTGATAGCAGCAGTGCCGTAGCAAGGCCAAGGCAAGCCATAGTAATCACCGGTTGTGTCATATCCAGATACTGGATCAACGCCACCACGGGACTTCAATGTCTTCGGATCAAATGCGCCAACCATTCTCATGTGCGCTTTCAAGCGCTCAGGAGTTTGACCGGTATAACCAATAGTCCAACAAGAGCGATTAATTTCACGCAAGATATCTTCGATCTGCGGCTCTCTCCACTGCTTACCAGCAAACTTCGAGCTCAGCATCTTGTAATTCTTAGACAACTCTTCGCCAAAGCCAAGGCGATCAGCAAATGCTTGCATGATCACATGGTCAGGCACTGACTCAAACAATGGATCAATGACTTTCTCGCGCCACTGCAATGAGCGGTTTGAGGCAGTTGCTGAACCAGTTGTTTCAAACTGAGTTGTCGCTGGCAAGAGGTAAACATTGCGGTTCTTATTCACGACATCGCCTTCGGCGGCTGGCATTGCTGCCATAGCTGCTGTAGCGCTTGGATATGGATCAACCACCACCAACAAATCCAATTTATCCATCGCACGCTTCATATCTAAGCCGCGAGTTTGTGAGTTGGGTGCATGACCCCAGAAGAACAAACCTTTGACATTGGTTTGTTGATCAATCATGTCAGTCTTCTCGAGCACCGCATCAACCCAACGAGAAACGGTAGTACCGGACTTCTCCATCATATCAGGGGCGTAGCGACCTTTAATCCACTCGTAGTCAACACCCCAAACGGATGCAAAGTGCTTCCATGATCCTGCTGCAAGACCATAGTAACCAGGCAATGAATCTGGGTTAGGACCAACGTCAGTTGCCCCTTGAACGTTATCGTGACCGCGGAAAATATTGGCGCCACCGCCGGACTTGCCAATATTGCCCAGCGCCAATTGCAAGATGCATGATGCACGAACCATGGCGTTACCAATAGTGTGCTGTGTTTGACCCATACACCAAACTAAAGTGCTTGGGCGATTCTTTGCCATCGTTTCAGCAACTTTATACATCTGCGCTTCCGGAACACCGCAAGCCTCTTCTACGTTCTTTGGAGTCCACTTTTCCATCACTTCTTTGCGGATCTCATCCATACCGTAGACGCGGTCATTGATGTATTTCTTGTCTTCCCAACCATTGTTGAAGATGTGATACAGAACACCAAACAAGAATGGAATATCGGTACCTGAACGAATACGAACATACTGATCGGACTTCGCTGCAGTACGGGTGTAGCGTGGGTCAACCACAATCACCTTGCAACCATTTTCTTTTGCATGCAATAAGCTCAACATCGACACTGGATGCGCTTCTGCCGCGTTAGAACCAATGTACAAAGCAGCCTTGGCATTCATCATGTCGTTATAGCTATTGGTCATCGCACCATAGCCCCAGGTGTTAGCAACACCGGCAACCGTAGTGGAGTGACAAATACGCGCCTGATGGTCTGTGTTATTGGTTCCGAAGAAAGAAACCCACTTGCGCAATAAATAAGACTGTTCGTTGTTGTGCTTTGAAGAGCCAATAAAGAAGAGTGAGTCGGGGCTGTACTTGCTACGCAAATCTTTCATCTGCGCAGTAATCTCAGTTAAAGCCTGGTCCCAAGAAATACGTTGGTATTTGCCATCAACTAATTTCATTGGGTAACGTAAACGGAAGTCGCCGTGTCCGTGCTCGCGCAATGCGGCACCTTTGGCACAGTAAGAACCCATATTGATTGGAGAATCAAACACCGGATCTTGACGAACCCAAACACCATTCTCAACAGTAGCGTCGGTAGCGCAACCTACAGAACAGTGAGTACAAATCGTTCTCTTAACCTCAATCTTGCCTTTGCCGTCGAGCATTGCCTTACTAGGCTCCGCAACCGCTTTTTGAACCAAGCTCAATTGGCTTGCTGCAATACCAGCACCGACACCTACTCCAGAGCGCTTCAGAAACGTACGGCGATCCATCGTGGGCACCGCAGACTGAAGTCCGCGTGACAGGCTACCGATAAGACGTGATGCAGGCGTGGCACGGCTGCTTTGTGGGGTATTGGATTTACGAGTCAGACTCATATGTTGTCCCTGAAAAATATTTTTATTTAATTATTTGAAAACGGCTTCATGAACAGCTTGGTTTAAAGCATGGTAGTTTCGTAGTACTTACGAATATGGGCAGACAGTTGATAACCATCGTCCTTACCCTGAACAGTGCTACCAATTTCTTGGATGACTGCCTTACCAATTGAGGTTTGCGAAGCTACGGCAACAGCACCAACAGTGGCGCCCGCTCCAATAAAAAACTTACGGCGTGAAGGCTTATTTTCTTCTGCGCTAGCAGTAGTGGATTTAGTGCTCATCGTATGCTCCGTTGTAGTGCAAATTGACATGGGTCAAGTGTAATTGTTAATTGTATTTTTTGCATATTTGGAATTAATGTTTTTCTAGGGGTTTTCCTCTTGTGCAATGCAACATTAAATCATGTCAAAACTCTGACCTTCAATAGCAAGAAACTCCCTGGTTAAGGCGGCCACTGGATGATAGAGATGCATATCAGGAATATCTTCTATTGCATCGCACAATTCGTCATACCAAGAGCGAATGTGATCGTTGAAAAAAGCCTTTTGATTTGTAAGGTTTGAAATTTCAACATCATCCCCCGCTATGAGGTAGCGCATCACCTCACAGAGCGCCGATAGATGATCCTCAGTCTCAGTAACCTCCTCCGCCGACTCAAGGCCAAAAACCTGTAAAGCCCGTCGAATATCTACCAAAGGTTTTTCATTCAAATGACCAGCCATGTAAAAGGAACCATTCAAAATCACGTTGGGGCGGCCAACACTGATGAAATTGCGATCAAACTCTTCACGCCAAGCTTTAGCAGGGTTGTTTTTAACAACCTCGACTACGCTATGCCAAACCTTGGCCAGCGGGGCATCTTCTGCCTGAACCTCTTCCCCATTCGGAATGGAGGCTGCTATTTGATCCAATAGCTCCTGATCTGGCGGCTGATGGAATAGTCTTGCAATCAAGCCATATAGATCTGCTCTAGCCAAATCCTCCGGCAGACCCACATCACCAACCTCAGTGGAGGCGACCTCTTTTATCTGCTCACTCATATTTCTTTTTTCACCATATCCACAACGCGACAATCGCCGCACATCTTGAGTCTGTCTAGCGCTGCACCAGCAAAGGCGCCGTGCGCACCCAACTTCACCAACATCAAATCCACCATCTTGGCGGTTCCAAATATCTTGCCACAGCTAATGCAGTGGAAGGGCTTGGTCTCGTTGATCTCGACTTTTTGCTTGCGCTCTTCAACGGTCTGCAAACGAGGGGCTAGAGATAAAGCTTGCTCTGGGCAGGTTTTCACACAGATACCGCATTGAACGCACTGCTTTTCAATAAAGGAAAGCTTGGGTTCATCCAAGTTGTCTAGTAAGGCGCCCTCAGGGCAACTTCCCACACAAGACATACACAGAGTGCAAGCATCTTTATTAATATTCAGGCCACCCAAGAAGGAAGACTTTGGCAAAGCTACTCCACCAGCTGGAAGCGGTGCCTTAGCCTGCTTTTGCAAATGCTCTAGTACCATTTCAATGGTTTCACGCTTTTGGTTACCCAAACCAAAACTAGCAGGAGTGCAAAGTGCTGGCAAAGCACCGCGCTGACGAAGCTTACCCATGGCAACAGATACCGGCCGCAGATCATCAACAGAGTCGAGTTGTATTAGCGAGAGTCTAGCGTCAAATCCATAGGCCGCCAAAATGGCATTGCCCAAATCAGTTTGCGTTTCTAGTGCGGCGCGATAAGCTGGATCCTCATCCCCTGTCAGCAGGAGAACCACTTCACCAAATCCATAGCTTAGTGCCCCCAGCCATAGATCCAAGCCAGTGGAGGCAATATGCTCTATTCCATAGGGCAGCACAAAAGATGGCAATCCCTCAAACTGCTTTGGTCTTAAGTGAGCCATGCGTCCAAGAGCATCTACTGCCTGTGTTCCGGCCTTTAGGGTATGCAGCAATAGAGCAGGTGCTTGCACTTGCTTGGTCTTGGCACTCTCAGCAGCAAACACATTAGCGAGAGCTTTAATCTCTTTGCCTTGATGAGTTACGCTTGGGTAGTTGTAGCGCATTGCGCCCGACGGACACACTGTCGAGCAAGCTCCACAACCCATACATAAATTGGGATTCACTTCTACGGTGCCCTGCCCATTTTTAAATAAGGATGAAATTGCACCTGTTGAACACACATCGATACAAGCATTACATCCCACCTTGCCATTGCGGCCATGGGCACAGACTTTCTCGTTATAGGCAAAGTATTTAGGCTTTTCAAACTCACCAACTAAACCGAGCAATTGGTTTGCAACCAGTGATTGCTCAAATGGATCCCTACCAGGAGCAAAGTAACCTTGCGGCGTTTGACTCATGCGCATGTGCGGATCAGCGCGCAGATCCATGATGAGATCAAATTCAGAATTACGCTGACGCTCTACTCGATCGAAATTAATCGCACCAATACCAGCACAAGCCGTGACACAAGCGCGATGGGATTTACATTTATCTAAATCGATCTGGAACGAATCATCAATTGCACCTTCAGGGCAAACCTCAACACAGGCACCACAGCGAGTACACATCTCGGGATCAATAGGGTTTTGTAAATCCCAATCCACACTGAAGTTACCCAGATAACCATCTAGCTTAGTGACATTACCCGTATAGATCGGGAAATTTCTTGCGATTGGCAATGCGCCTGACTCAGTGCATAAAACAGAAACATCGAGCGAGTCGCTCAGTTTTTCAGCCCAAGGCAATGCTTGATCGCCAGGTCCAACTATCAGTAAGCGACCTTGGCTTTCATAACTCACAACTGGCACAGGCTCGGCTTCAGACATATCGGCCAACGCAAGCAATGCAGCAATCTTCGGAGTAGAGGCTTTAGCCTCATGCGTCCAGCCTGCCACCTCACGGATATTGACAAACCGCAATGGAGCCACCAGCGGCTTTTCTGATTGCTCGGCCAGCTCACCAAATAAAGCTCGCTCTTGAGTACAGGCGATAACAATCGAATCGCTACCATCAAACGCTTTGATGACTGAGCCAACCTCCTGCCTACATAAAGAGGTATGGATCGTTAAGCCTAAAGCCTTTGCATCTAAAGGCATCGTTCCATTGCAATTACAGACTAATTTTTGACTCATCGATTTCTTCTTAACTGGTTTTCTTATCCACGGGCAAGGGGTCTTGATCCCCCGCTTCCCGAATGGGCGTTGGTGTGGATGTTAAATCAGTCTGAGCAGTTAGGGGTAAAGCCTGCTCTGCCGATTCAGGGGGCTCATTGGCGACAGCTTGTGTGCTTAGCGTATCTGACTCATCTTTACGGAAAATATTGAGCATGTCGGATTGCACCATGCGCTTGAGCATTTCCAGTGGAATGGGGTCCGGCTTAGAGTAATCATCAATATAAATATCCAGACCATCCATCACATTAAAGTGCGGGTCCGAGAACATCTTCTTCATGGCCGCTTGTTGCACGGCAGGATCCACGTCCGGCCTCATGAATGCGGAGAAGTCTGGCGCAAATCGATCTATCTTCTCCACATCCTCCAAGCTTACCGACGGGCCAGCATCTTGAATATCCTTAGTGGGCTGCTGCGCTTCAGGATTGGTCGTCAATTCTTGCTTAACCTGATCGCCTGATTTTTTCTCAGGCTCGAGTTGCTCCCCAGACTTCAGGCGCGACCAACGATTCAGAAATCCGCCAGCCATCAATCCTCCGTCCCACGATTAGCACCCTTGAATGATTCTGGACGATGACGCTTTTTGGGCTCAGGGCGGTAATTCTCATTCACAAACTCTTGTAACCAAGAAGCATGCTCTGAAGACAAAGGGATGTTATCAACTGACTCGCCGCCATCCAATAAGCGCCCCGCCTCGTTATAACTCACGCTAATGCGATGAGGGACGGCAATCGTCGTTTCCGATTCAGCTAATTCGATTGATTGAGCATCCACGTAGCGTCCGAGGTCTTCTTCTAAACGCCACATAACAAACCAGCATGGCTGGGTTGCAGAAAGATTGAGGTAGTACCCCTCACCTTCATCTGGAAAAAGATTTAATTCGTAACCAGTGAATAACCAAGATTCACCATGATCGTCGCGCCCTAGAAACTGACCAATAATTTTGGCATCTTCTCCGGGTGCATTATTAAATTGCCCAAAATCCGGCAACACCTCCTGCGGCGCCCACCGATATGAAATCCAGGGGTTATCAATAAACTGCTTACGCATGACAACTGCAAAACGCATAAGGCCTTAGGTATTCTGAACCACAATGTTAGGAAATTTACTGCTCATGTCTTTTGAGAGCGCCGCTACCTTAATGGCAACCCGTCTTGCAATTGTTTTATAAATTGCACTGATAGCGCCATCAGGATCTGCTACTACTGTTGGACGACCCGCATCTGCTTGCTCACGAATCGATAAATTCAGTGGTAAGTCACCCAAGAAATCAACGCCATAATCTTTGCACATCTTCTGGCCACCGCCGGTACCAAATACATGCTCTTCATGACCACAACTTGGGCAGACATAGGTGCTCATGTTTTCAATGATGCCCACGATCGGCACACCAACCTTCTCAAACATTTTTAAGCCCTTACGTGCATCCAACAAAGCTATATCTTGAGGAGTGGTCACGATGACAGCGCCGGTCACGGGCACCTTCTGAGCCAGTGTTAACTGAATATCACCAGTACCAGGAGGCATATCTACAATAAGGTAGTCCAGATCGCGCCAGCGAGTTTGACGCAGCAATTGCTCTAATGCGGACGTCACCATGGGGCCACGCCACACCATCGGCGCATCATCATCGATCAAGAAACCAATCGAGCTTGCTTGCAGGCCATGGCCTTCCATTGGCTCCATGGTGTTTTCTTCAATGGATTCTGGCCTGCCAGTAATACCCAGCATCATCGGTTGACTCGGGCCATAGATATCCGCATCCAACATACCGACTTGCGCACCTTCGGCAGCTAGGGCCAAGGCCAGATTAACTGCGGTAGTCGACTTTCCAACTCCGCCCTTGCCACTAGCTACTGCAATGATATTTTTTACATTGGGCAATAGTTTGACGCCGCGCTGAACAGAATGCGCAACAATTTGACTGCTGACATTGACGCTAACGTTTTTGACTTCAGGCAACTCGCGGAGCACGGCAATCACGGATTTACGAATAGCATCAAACTGACTTTTTGCTGGATAGCCCAGGACGATGTCTAAGCTAACATCTCCGCCATCTACACGAAGGTTTTTGATGCTCTTTGCCGATACAAAATCGATTTGCGTATTGGGGTCAACCAAACCCTTTAATGCTGCTTGAACAGCCTCTACAGTAAGTACCACCGATATCTCCTAACAAAGAATAATCCCGCGAAGGGAATCCCAATAAAGTCTATCGGGATGCATTACAAATAATGGAATAGCGGGTAGGTTAACCGCACATGCAAAAAATTGCTTAAACGAGATTGAGAAATCTCGTTGGGCTAACTTAAAAAATGAGGAGGCTGAAGTAGTAGACCGCCATAGACATCAAGGCAGTGGCTGGAATGGTGAAGATCCAGGCCCAAACGATATTGCCAGCAACGCCCCAGCGAACCGCACTAGCGCGTTGAGTAGAGCCAACACCAACAATAGCCCCAGTAATAGTGTGGGTAGTAGACACCGGAACACCAAGAGCGGTCGCCATGAATAAAGTAATTGCCCCGCCTGTCTCAGCACAGAAACCGCCGACCGGCTTGAGCTTAGTCAATTTTTGGCCCATGGTTTTAACAATGCGCCAACCACCAAACATCGTTCCCATTGCAATTGCGATGTAGCAAGAAATAATCGTCCAAGTAGGCGGCATACTCGCGCCGGCTTCTGCGTAACCTGCAATGATCAGCAATAACCAAATAATGCCGATGGTCTTTTGCGCATCGTTACCACCGTGACCCAAGCTGTAAGCGCTTGCAGAAACTAGTTGCAGACGCCTGAACCAGCGATCTGTTTTTGACAGATTGGCGTTACGACAAACCCAGGCTACCAACAACATCATCAAGGAGCCCAGCAAAAATCCCACTAAAGGTGAGATGAAAATAAAGGATACAGTCTTGATAATTCCAGACCACACCAAACCATCAACACCAGCTTTAGGCAAAGCCGCACCTACGAGGCCGCCAATCAAGGCATGAGAAGAGCTTGATGGAATGCCGTAATACCAAGTAACCACATTCCAAATAATCGCACCAACTAGGGCGCCAAAGATCACATGTAAATCTACGGCAGCTGGATGAACAATCCCCTTGCCTACGGTAGCGGCAACGCTGAGATGAAAAATAAAAATTGCCAAGAAATTGAAAAAGGCAGCAAATACCACCGCCTGCTGAGGCTTAAGCACCCCTGTAGATACGACGGTGGCAATCGAGTTGGCAGCATCATGAAATCCATTCATGAAATCAAATGCCAAAGCCAGCACTACCAAAAGCGCTACCACCCAAAACGCGACTTCTATTGAGGCCAACTTATTTAACCTTAAGAGTTTTCAAGAACGATGCCTTCAACCAGATTGGCAACGTCTTCACATTTATCGGTAACCTCTTCAAGCAACTCGTAAATGCGCTGTAATTTAATTAGCTCGCGCACTTCGATATCTTCGCGGAATAGTTTCGTAATCGCAGTCGAAAGAAGGCGATCCGCGCCAGACTCCAAATGATCAATCTCATCGCAAGTCTTCAGGGCTGCTTTTGCAACCTCTGGATCAGAGATATCTTTGAGCATGCCCACTGCGTTTTTCATACCAATACAGCATTGGTTGCAAAGCTCAGCCATGTGGAGCATTTCATCGGTCATTTGCTTGACGTTATAGAGATGCATTGCTTCAGTGCCGTTCTGAATTAAGTCGGCAACGTCATCCATCGTATTAATAAGATCAAAAATCTGATCGCGATCAATGGGCGTAATGAATGTCTTGTGAAGGCGGCGATGCACCTCTTTAACGACATCATCGCAAGCATGTTCCGCCCTATCCACATCTTGCGTGTATTTCGCACGCAATGCTTCATCGTTGTAATGCTCAATAAATTTGAGAAAAGATTCGGATGCTGCAACGATATGCGCAGCATGTTCGTTAAACAATTCAAAGAAATTGCCATCGTGAGGCATTAACTTACTGAAGAACATAATTCACGATCCTTTAGAAACAAAAAGCTGCGAGATTGGCTAACGAATGGCTAACTTGCTGATATTCTAAACAATGCCTTAATTCGATACAGGAAATCCAGCTTCTGTTATAAGCCCAGCGGCTAATTGAGGGGAAAGAGTCGTTTCAAGGGTCACCAGCTGAGTAGCTAAGTCCGCCTGAACTTGAGCCTGGGGGTCCTGAGCATGAACAGCTCGCGTCACCGCATTAATACAGCCACCACAAGTCATTCCTGAAACCTTAAGCGTAAACATAGCTAACCCCTCATTCACTGTCAAAATAGTACTGTTGATGGCTTTTTTTCACCTTAAGGCAGATTATCTTCCACATGACCTCCCAAAAACCGGCTAACTCTGAATTTTTCACCCTAGACATCGGTGGAATGACCTGCGCCTCCTGCGTCAGTCGCGTAGAAAAGGCTTTGAACAAGATTCCCGGAGTTGAGGCTGCTACCGTCAATTTAGCTACCGAGCAGGCAAGGGTACGCATACAACGAGGCTCCTCCAGCTTGGCGGAGATCATCGCGCTAGTTAAAAAAACAGGATACGAAGCTAAAGAAAGTTCTGCCCGGGGCAATCTTGATCAGAAGCCTGTTAAGTCATTTTGGGCTGCCGACGGTTTAGGTCGCGTCATTGTGAGCTTTCTGCTTTCCACCCCCCTTTTCTTGCCGATGTTCATCATGCCTTTTGGCATCCATTGGTCTTTATCCGGTTGGTGGCAACTGGCCTTAGCTACGCCAGTGCAATTCCTCTTAGGATGGCGCTTTTATAAAGCAGGCTACAAATCTTTAATGGCTGGTGCAGGCAATATGGACTTACTGGTTGCGCTAGGTACGAGTGCCGCCTATGGACTAAGTCTGTATATCTTGCTCACCTCAAGCCATGCGCATGAACTCTACTTTGAAGGGTCTGCCGTCATTATTTGCATGGTCTTATTGGGCAAATGGCTGGAGGCACGCGCTAAGCAACAAACTAGTGAAGCAATTCGCGCCCTACAAAAGCTCTGGCCGGAGCATGCAAAGGTTTTAAACAACTCTGTTGAGCTCCAGGGCAATGTGGGTGTAGATGCAGATCAATACCGTGACTTGCCGCTAGACCAAGTGCTACCGAGCGATCGAGTTTTGATACTGCCTGGTGAGCGGGTTCCAGTGGATGGCGTCATTGTTTTGGGTGCTAGCCATGTAGATGAATCGCTACTCACCGGTGAAAGCGAGCCCATTAAAAAAACAGTGGGTTCAAAAGTTATTGGCGGAGCCTTAAATGGCGAGGGGATGCTGGTCGTTACAGCCGAGGCGGTTGGTGTTGAAAGCGTACTCTCTCAAATCATTAACCTAGTGGAAGAGGCTCAGACTCAAAAAGCACCGATTCAAAAGTTGGTGGATCAGGTGAGCGCCATCTTTGTCCCGACCGTCATAGTGCTTGCCCTCATTACCGGGCTAGGTAACTGGCTTTATCTAGATTCAATCTCCATCGCCATCTTGAGGGCTGTCTCAGTCTTGGTGATCGCTTGCCCTTGTGCGCTTGGCTTGGCCACACCAGCTGCAATCATGGCAGGCACTGGCATAGCCGCACGCTTTGGCATTCTGATCAAGGATCCTCAGGTGCTGGAGTTAGCACACAGACTCGATATCGTTGCCTTTGATAAGACTGGCACATTAACAGCTGGCAAACCGCGCATGCTTGCCTTGCTCCCTTTTGATGACTCACCTGTAGACATCGATCAAATCCTCGCTACAGCCGCAGGCCTACAACTCGGAAGTGAACATCCCTTGGCCAAAGCCTTGATTGATGCAGCCAAAGAAAAAGGTATCGCGCCCATTGCTACCGCAGCCAGCAAAGGATTGCCTGGTATTGGCATCGAAGGCATTCCGAGTGCCGGCTATTTTGCGGGCCAAACACTTCGCTTACAAAGCGTGGCTTCTATTGAGGGCAGTCTTCAGCACGACATTGTTTTGCAAAAATCTCAGTCTTGTTTTGAGCTGGGTCAGACTGTTTCCGTCTTGATGGACTTAGGCAGCGAAGCTAGTCAAGCGCCAACTCCAATAGCTGTGATCAGCTTTGGGGATGAGCTCAAGCCCAATGCTAAATCAGCAGTCGATGCACTGCATGCATTACACATTCGGACGGTGATGCTATCTGGGGATAATTTGGCTGCTGCTACCCGTGTAGGAAAGACTATTGGCATTGATGAGGTCTTTGCTCAAATCATGCCGGGCAATAAAGCAGAGATCATTCAGAGGCTGCGGAACACGGCTGCAGTTAAAAAACACTTTGTAGCGATGGTTGGTGATGGCGTCAACGACGCTCCTGCGTTAGCGATGGCAGATGTTGGTATGGCGATGTCGACCGGAACAGATGTGGCAATGCAGGCCGCAGGTATTACCTTAATGCGCGGTGATCCTGCTTTAGTTGCAGATGCAATTGATATTTCCAAAAGGACTTGGAACAAGATTCGTCAGAATTTATTTTGGGCATTTGCATTTAATACGATTGGCATACCGATGGCAGCCTTAGGTTACTTATCACCCATGCTAGCTGGTAGCGCAATGGCACTCTCCAGTTTCTGCGTATTAAGCAATGCCCTGCTTCTCAAGCGTTGGCACCCTTCGTGGAATTCAGTTACTTAGGATTCTTGCGCACCAACTCAATGTCACCGTAGAGTGCACGAGTTTCTGTTTTTGTATTGTCGGTATCGGTTAGGAGTGCAATGCCAATGACATTGCCTGGCGCCTCGCCATAAGCCAACTTGTAGTCTGCCGCTAAATCTCGCTCGTGCTTGCGCCACTCACCCAAGTCGTCTGAACCAGAGTCAACCACAATCATCCTGACGCGAGAGGTATGCGCGTTATTCAAAACCGTGTTGACTGAATTTTTACCCGACCAGATATACATCAATGTGGCGTAAGGCATCTCTTGGCCACTAATTAAGCTAGCCATCTCAAAAGTGAGTTTTTCTTTTAAGGAGAGCTTGGATTTATTGCCGTCAAAAGCCACCAAGATACGGAGCGGCGCATCATCATGCTGACTGTCTGCGTTATCCGCCTGCGGTATTGCCCCTACCGCCCTCCATTCCCACTGAAGCCATAAGTTTTGCGCTGAGCGTGGTCGAAGCTTTACGGCAAGACCTGAAGCCGATGTTTTGGAATTAGCGGCAAGCACTGTACGACCTTGGTATTTCTCAAGACGGTAAATCGTATTCTTTTTATAAGGCGCTATGCGATAGAAATGCCAGCCATCCGGCATGCCATCTCGCGGTTTCTCTGCGGAGAATTTTGGCAAATCCTCCTGAGCCGGCAACTGATCGGCATTAAATGCCTGACCCGCCTCATTCTCAATTGAATTCCCAGTCAAGCCAGCGCAGCCAGCCAATACAGTGGCTATAGCAGTCAAAAGCACTAGGGATCGAAAGCGGTTATTTATAGACATCACCTCAATTGTCCCAAAGAATGGGGTGCATAAGTCTAAAATCATGGCATGCGCCATCAATCCCCTTCAAGCTGGGCTGCCATCAGCATCTGTATTGCTGCGCTGGTGCATCTTGCTCTCGGCTTCTCGGTTGAGTTCTCAGTCGATGAGGCTCATTACGCTTTATATGCAAAACATCTTGCTTGGAGTTATTTTGACCACCCGCCCCTGGTGGGCTGGATTCAGTGGCCACTAGTTTCCCTGACCTCATCCGAGGGGATCATTCGCCTAATCCCAGAATTACTGTGGGCGCTTTCTGCTTTCTTGGTCTATCAGGTGACCTTGGAAATTCATCAATTGATGCAGGGTCGAAATACAGACTACCTAACTAGCGCGCTTCCCTCGGCTAGTCTCTGTGGATTCATGGCGGTTTTGGCAGTAATTGCAGCACCACTACCCCATGTATTAGCAATTGGTCTTTTGCCAGATACCCTGCTTACCCCCTTAAGTCTTGGCTTGATGTTGATGGCTTTGCGCTGGACACAAAAAGACCGACTCTCACTGATGGACTGGGTGATCACTGGCTTGCTACTGGGCTTGGCAGGGCTAAGCAAGTACACCGCCGCATTTACTGCATTTGCTTTGCTCTTAGTATTTTTAGCCTCACCCAAAAAAGCCTGGATCACCAAGGGAGGATTTTGGCTTGCGGCTGTTATCGCCTTGATCGTGATTAGTCCAGTGCTGTACTGGAATTGGATGAATGATTGGATTTCATTCAAATATCAAATTGCTCACGGTAGTGGTGGCACCTGGGCATGGCGCAGAGTTGCAGCCTTTGTGGGCGTTCAGGTTGCGTGCTTTGGCCCCCTATTACTTTTAGGGGCCTATACATTTTTCAAGAATTGTCTTCATGCGCAGAAATGGATTCTCATTGCCTTAGCGAGCTTCTTCACGATTCCTTTTTTGATTTTCGCTTCACTCTCCGGGGGTGGCAGCCTTCCTCACTGGACTACCCCTGCTTGGTTTTGCCTTGCTCCATTTGCGGGCATTGGCTTGGCCAAGGCATGGGCCATGCAACATCGCACAGCAATTCGTAGTTTATTAATTGGACAGCTACTTATTTGCTTATTGGGGTTTGGCTTTGTTTTGGCCGGAGGCATCAACAGCGCCGCCATCAAATCCAACCCCATTGCCGATCTCTACGGCTGGAAGCTTGCCGGCCAAAAAGCCGTCCAATTAGCTGAGGCTACAAAAGTAAACGGTATCGCCGTACAGAACTGGACTCTCGGCAGCAGAGCAGCCTGGTATGCCAGCCCATTGCCTACGTTTGTATTGGATCAAAGGCGGGATCAGTTTGACCTTTGGTTTGGGCAGTTGCCGGTCGGAGCCAGCGTCTTACTGATTAACTGGTCAGGCATGACTTTTAAGCCGCCAATAGGCGGTAATTTGGCTTTTGAGCAATGCGAGCCCCTAGATAGCCTAGAAATCACCCGATTTGGGCAGGTTTTATCCAAATTTGACTATAGCCTCTGCCGTCACTGGCAAGATGCTGGCGCAGCGCGTTAATTCACCAAATTCAAGACCTTAGGGGTCATAGGCATTATCCTTACGCCTATGAGTTCACAACCCCAAACCACCCCCAAAGCCACATCTGGGTGGAAAGCAATCCTCAAGCGGGCTTGGCCCACCATTCGCATTTTGTTATCAGTAGCCCTCCTTTGGAAAGCTACCAGCGGAATAGATTGGCACGCACTACTAGATTCTGATATTCAGATGCAGCCTTGGTGGTTTTTAGCTGCCGGCTTAATGATGCTTTCAGCATTTATTTGTGGCGGACTACGCTGGGGATTTTTAATGCGCAAGGTTGGCTTCCAGGGAAGCCTTACTAACTTCGTAGCACTCTATTTTGCGGGCGGGTTAATCAACCAGGGATTGCCAAGTACGCTAGGTGGCGATAGTTATCGCGCCATTACCGCCACCCACTTAAATAGCAGCGGCAAATTAACCGAAGAGAAGGAGCTCAACGAAGAGCTTCACCACTCGGTTGATTTGGAGCATGCAACCCCTAAACTGCGCCTGAGTTTTTCCATGGTTCTAGTAGATCGCCTACTCGGCTTAGCGGGCAACAATTTACTCGGTGGGCTTGGCCTCATCCTGGGTGGTGCAACTTTAGCAGCCTGGGGAACCGATTTAGGTTATGCCGTCACCGGCATCATGATTGCAGCAGGTTTATTGCTTGCCGCAATTTTGGCTTGGGGTCCTAGCTGCAATGTCTTGCAAAAGTTATTAGACCGCCTACATATGAGCCATGCTCTGCCCGGCATCAAGCTGGCTTTTTCTTGGCCGATGAATGTGGCGCAAGCTGCATTTGCAATCGGCATTCACTCCTTAACGATTCTGACTCTCTTGTTTTGCCTGAAAGCCTATGGGGTCGATGCACCTATTGAGGCCCTGATGATTGGCCTGCCTGCACTTAGCCTGCTATTGATGCTCCCGATCAGCATCTCAGGATGGGGTTTGCGCGAAGCCACGCTCTCTTCTGTACTGGCATTGTGGGGCGTAAGCCCATCCATGACAGTATTAGCATCTATTAGCTACGGCGCCATTACCGTGATATCGGTATTGCCCGGCGCCTACCTTTTATTAAAACGGAAATAATTCTTTTAGAGCCCCACTATGAGCATTAGCGTCAACACCATGCGCGCCATCGACCACTGGGTTGGTGTGCCACTCTGCGCAGTAGCAAGCCCCATCATCGCCCTGATTGATGGCGTGAAGAATGTCTTTAGTCGCGGTCCGGAAACGCCACGCAAGCTACTCTTCATTGAGTTATCAGAAATGGGTAGTGCTATCTTAGTTGACCCAGCCATGCGTAATGCACAGGCCCGCGGCGCCGAATTATTTTTTCTGATCTTCAAAAGCAATCGCGCCAGCCTCACTTTATTAAACACCGTTAAGCCTGAGAATATTTTTACAATCGACTCTTCTAGTCTGGGTGGCTTAATTAAAGATACCCTCAAATTTTTGCTGGTGGCACGAAAGCATCGCATCGATACCGTAATTGATTTGGAATTGTTTTCCCGCTTCACCGCGCTACTCACCGGTCTCTGTGGCGCACGTCGACGTGTTGGTTATCACATCTTTCATGGTGAAGGTTTATGGCGCGGTTTTATGTTGACCCGCAAAGTCCATTACAACCCGCACATTCATATTACGAAGAATTTTCTATCCCTGATTCATGCCGCATTTGCTAAAGAGATTGAAGTGCCGTTTAGCAAAATTCATATTGCGGATTCTGAGGTTCGCTTAGAGCAAGCGGTGATCGATCCAACCGCACTGAACAAAGTTCGTGAGCGTATTGAAAAGCTGGCTGGAGATTTCGGCATTCAGTTTAAGCAAGGCCAGCAGCGTTTGATTTTGGTAAATCCGAATGCAAGTGACCTATTGCCACAAAGACGCTGGGCTCAGCAACGGTTTTCTGAGCTTATTCAAGGGTTGAACCAGCTTTATCCCAACGACCTCATTCTGATCACCGGCTCCCCAGCTGAATTTGAATATGTTGAAAAGGTGCGCGCGGTTGCCAACGTGAAGAATGCCCTGAACTTTGCCGGCCAAGTCAGCTTCGCAGAACTACCGCCGCTCTACACACTGTCCGATGTCATGGTGACCAATGATTCTGGACCAGGACACTTCTCCGCCGTCACACCATTGCGCACCGTCGTCCTTTTTGGACCTGAAACTCCGGCCCTCTATGGCTCGGTTGGTAATTCAATTTCAATTACGGCCAACCTGGCATGCTCTCCATGCGTGAGCGCGGCCAATCATCGTAAGACACCGTGTCATGACAATGTCTGCATGCAAGCGATTACCGTCCCCCAGGTGCTGGAGAAGATGGTGCATCAGTTAAATGCAAGCGACCTAGGGCGAGCACGTTAATTCGCATGGCTGAGCAGCGCAAATCAGACTTCTCTATTGTTTCATTTTGGGTTTGGTGTATTCCATTTCTACCGCTTGGTCTGGCAATCACTATTTACCTTGGTGGACTACAAACCCCTACGTTTTTATTCATTAATCGTTACACCCAATTTCTTCCAGACACCTTGTGGACCTGGCTTACTTTTATTGGCAATGGCTGGGGCATCTTTGCACTGTGCTTCCCCCTTTTGTTGCTGGCACCTCGATTGCTGAGTGCCGGACTTTTAGCCTCAATTATTGGTGGCACGTTTAGCCAAATCATCAAACCTTATCTAAACTTTCCTCGCCCGGCTGGAGTTTTACCCCTAGAAGATTTTTATCGCATTGGCGAGCCTTTGTTGCAAAGAGCTATGCCCTCTGGTCATACGCTCACGGCTTTTGCAATTGCTTCAGGAATTTACTTTGCTGGTGATCGAAACAAAAGAACCTCTTTATGGTGGATCTTCATCATTGCAGGTTTTGCAGGCATCTCTCGCAACGCGCTTGGCGCACACTGGTTCACAGATGTCCTAGCAGGCTGCGCCATTGGGCTCTGGTCTGGAATGCTAGGGGCTTTAGCCGTTCAGTTTATTCCAGACGCCCAATTAGCCCCCAATAAAATTGGGCCTCGCCTGCTTGCTATCGGCGGTCTCGTGACTATTTACGTACTACTCACGCAAACCTTAGACTCAGATCTGAATCAATCTTTGCAATACGCTTGTGTGGCATTAATTAGCATTACCTTGGCTTTATTTATTCAAGCGCAAAAACCTAAGGCCATATAAAGATGTTTAGTTATCGTCACGCTTTTCATGCGGGCAGTCATGCTGATATTCTGAAGCATCTTGTCATGCTTCATTTACTTGAGTATCTCCAAGAAAAACCGGGCGCCCTGACCGTTGTTGATACTCATGCTGGAGCTGGAATTTACAGCCTTATAGATGGCTTTGCTACGGTCAGTAAAGAAGCTGATCAAGGTATTTATCGCCTGGCTAAATTTGCAGAGTCAAATCCTGTAAGCCCAGGCATCGAGAATTACCTCGAGTGCATTAGGGCGGAGAATGCGGTAGATAAGATCGAGATCTATCCTGGCTCTCCATTCATCCTCGCGCGCTTACTCAGGCCACATGATCGTCTCAAGCTCTTTGAATTACATCCCAAAGAGATTGACATCCTTCGCCACAACATCAGCGAGCTCAAACAATCAAAGCAAATTGATATTTATGCCGAAGATAGCTTTGCAAGACTAAAAGGGTTGATGCCGCCACCCAGCAGGCGCGGCCTAGTCTTAATAGACCCCTCTTATGAAGATAAGCAGGACTACCGCTATCTCGAAACTGCGATGGAGGAAGCGCTTCACCGCTTTGCCACTGGGTGTTATGCAATTTGGTACCCGTGCCTATCCCGAAGAGAATCGGCAGCCTTACCCGATCATATGAAAAAGATTGCGGCAGCCCATAAGCGCTCTTGGCTACATGTTGAGCTTCGGGTTGAAGATGCCCCTAAGGAACGCCGACTTCAGGCCAGCGGCATGTTTGTCATCAATCCACCATGGACTTTAGAAAAACAATTAAATGAAAGTCTGCCTATTCTCGTTCGAGCGCTGGGGCAAGACGGTGGCGCTGGATTTGTATTAAAAAGCTTTGAGGCTTAAAGATTGAGGATTCAGATCGAGAAACTTATTCTTGAACTTGAATCATCACTTCATTACGACGCATGAAGGGGAGCGTCCAGGGCGGGTTATAGCGCGCAAACTGAGGCTCGCCAATCGTCTTTAAATTCTTTAGCCTTACCCAGTCCAGCAGTGCCTGAGTTTTTTCCTGGACTTTCTCCGCATTATAAAAACCAGAAAAAGTGATTACTGCCCTCTTCTCTGGTGGGACTTCTCTGATTTTTACTTGCGGATTTAATGGCCTTGGCAAGCTCGTCATGGTGTACTCGGATGGCATCACAAAAGATACCGTCCATTGATTACCCGTATTTTCAGGAGACCTGCTAGCCTCAATACCTACGGGAGCGGTCATGGCAATCTTTGCACTCTTATTTTGATCGCTTGATTCAATGCCGACTGGGGCTGTCATGGCAATTTTTTCAGTAACCTGATTTTTTCCAAAGATATAAGCTGCGATCAAGCGAAACCCTTGATTGGAAGCGGCATCTAAATCACCCTCCACACTGACCTCCGCCACAATCTGTGGCGCATAGGCACGCAATTCAAATGGCTCCGATTTCTCCAATAAAACATACTTCGGCTCTTCAGTTGCCATTGCAGTACTCGCAATCAATATGCTGGTTAGAAATACTAAAATTCGCAAGGTGAAATCCTTAATAATGGTTTTCTACCACTGAGACTCGATAGTAAAACCTGACGCATCATATTGAATGTGCGCCTGCGCACCCACTGGCAAAGTGAGCTTTTCCGCTTGATGTCCAAACGGCAACCCCGTTAATACGGGAATATCACGGGGAAGGCGCTTACCAATGGTCTCGATTGCACTTTCTAAGGTGTAACCACGATCATTGTCATATAAGCGATATGCCGAGAATCCACCCAAGAGAATCGCACTTTGATTGTCTAATACGCCCGCATCTAACAATTGCATCAACATACGTTCAATCCGGTAAGGATGTTCATTCACATCCTCTAAAAATAGAATGCCACCTTGAGTTTGCTGCCGGTTTGGCAGATAAGGCGTTCCGACTAATCCAGCCAGCACTGTTAAGTTTCCACCCCAGAGCATTCCAGACGCCTTACCTGAAGACGCTTTCCCCAAATAGGGCTGCGGTGCTTTAACAGCACAATCTAATTTGCGCTCGTGAATTGCCCTCTGAAAATGTTCCCACATAAATGCATTAGGAGAAACGCCTTTACTCTGGTCGCCCTGGCAAGCAAAATCAAAATTGAGCATGGGGCCAGCCAAAGTAACTGCGCCAGTCTTGGCGAGCAAGCCTAGCTGGAATACTGTGAAATCACTATGTCCGCAAATCTGTAGGCCGCCCTTGATGGCCTTCGCAATGGCAGCCCACTGAATATCCGGGAGCAGGCGATGCAATCCATAGCCGCCACGCATAGCGACAACAGTGATATCGGGAGATATATCAGCCAACTGGTTAACTTCCGCCAAACGCTCTGTATCTGTGCCGGCAAAACGTTGCTCAACTCGGTTTACGCAATCCGTATTTAGAACCGAAAAGCCCTGTTGCTGAAGCCACTCAATACCAGCCAAAGGACTTCGAGCATCTAAGCTCGCCCCAGAAGGAGCAATCAAATGAATTTGCTTCAACGCCGCTCCTTAAAAAAATCGCGCAGTATTTGTCCGCACTCTTCAGCCATGATGCCACCTTGAACCTGGGTCTGGTGGTTAATCTGCTTTGCCGAGAATACATTAATCACGCTTCCTGCAGCACCTGTTTTAGGATCCGCAGCGCCAAATACAACGCGCTCTACTCTGGCATGCAGCATCGCTCCAGAGCACATGGTGCAGGGCTCCAGGGTCACATAGAGAGTTGTACCAGGGAGGCGGTAATTGGACGCATCTTGGGCGGCAGCGCGCAAGGCCATCATCTCGGCATGGGCGCTGGGATCGCTATTGCCAATCGGCTGATTAAATCCTCTAGAGATAATTTGACCATCTCGTACCAGCACGGCGCCAACTGGAACTTCACCAGCAAGTGCAGCGAGCTTGGCCTGATCCAAAGCTTGTTGCATAAATTGGCGATCAAGCTCGGCTTGCATATTGCTTCTTATGGGTGGGAAACGTCAGCCCAGCAATTGGGGGTTTCATAAAGACGAATGGATGCCAGCTTTAATCGACCATCAAAAGCTTTTTCAAACACGGGTTGCAGAACCCTAAAGGCAGCGCTAGCCAAGTTCTCGACAGTAGGAACTTGCTCCATCACTACAGTCTTGTGATTAGGGATGGAGTTTAAATAATCCACCAACCCAGCATCTTCCTTGGCCACTAAAAAAGCGTGATCCCATGGCTCAACGACATATTGATTCGTGAGACGCTTGATGTCGCCAAAATCCAAGACCATACCATCGTCTGCTTTGCCAGGATGATCTGCAACCACACCAGTCAATGTGACTTCAATTGCATAGCGATGACCATGCAAATGACGGCATTGGCCATCATGATTTGGAATGCGATGACCCGAGTCAAACTCAAGTCGACGGGTAATGGAGATGGCTTCTTGCTTGGTGGTCATGATTACTTTTCTGAATGCGTAAATTTCGCTCGATCAAACTACTATCGAATGCCAATCATTTTATGGGTCTGAATACTCAAACGCCATAATGGCCTTTTTTGACATAGGCGAACTGCTAATGCCATGTTTTCTTGGAGATTGGGGCCATCCATGGGCTGCAAGAAGCGATTACGGTAATCCATCTTCTCAAATCGGGCCAATAAGGCCTCAACCGAACTGTGACCAACCTGAGGAATCACCACTTTAATCTCATCCGCCTGCAACACAATCAGTTCAGAGCCAGCTTTAGGGCTAACGCATACCCAATCAACACCTTTGGGCACCTTGATCGTGCCATTGGTCTCGATGGCAATAGCAAAACCTTTGGCATGCAAAGCATCAATCAAGGCAGCATCGAGTTGCAGTAATGGCTCCCCACCAGTAAAGACAACATAGCGCTGTTGAGGGCCGGCAGAAGTGCTGTTCCACGCTTCCTCGATCGTGTCAGCAAGCACAGCGGCTGTTTCAAACTTGCCACCACCAGCACCATCACTTCCAACGAAGTCGGTATCGCAAAATTGACAGACTGCTGAAGCCCGATCTTCCTCTCGGCCACTCCAGAGATTGCATCCAGCAAAGCGGCAAAACACGGCTGCACGGCCAGTGTGGGCGCCCTCGCCCTGAAGGGTTGGGAAGAGTTCTTTAATGGTGTACATAACTAGATGCTGATTTTAAGCGTTTTACTTACCTCCAGGACACAAGCTCCCATTCCAGGTAATCTTCCCAGAAGGCGTCCCGCCAAAACATACCGCCTAATATATAGCGCCCATATCCCCTGCGGATGGTCCAGCGACCAATTTCTGGGGAAAGCCACACATCCTCCTGGCGGTAATTAGCAACGCGAAAGACGTCATTACTCTCGAAATAGGGTGCTTCATTCCGATACTTGAGTGTCACAAACTCGCCAGCCGGAACAGCAACCCTCTCCCACTGGAGGGCCGTCACATTTAAACCCCAGTAATAACTGCCATCGGGATAGCCAAGGACTTGGTAGCGTGTCCGATAAAACCCAGACCATCCTTCCGTCAGTTGCTCTGGCCACAAAGGAAGTGCCTGTTGAAATTTCTGGGGAGGACTCCAATGCGGGTCTTGAAGAATATAGCCCCACGGATCTTGGATTTCATCGGCAAGCGGTCCCGCCTTTAATCCGCTACGCTGAATACGAATCTGAGGGCTGACTGATACCACCCTCTCAGTCACAACATCAACCAGCTCTTGATTAAAGACATTGCGAACGTTATAAACCCATTGCTGACCCACTTGTGGTGCACGCACCTTTGGCGGACTCGCTGGCTGAGCTAAAGGAGTTCCAACTGGGTAAGGCTGGGATGAGATGCAGGCCGCCAGCAAAACTGGCGACAGCAATACAAGAAGTCGGCGTACCGTGTTTATTTGTAGGAGCTCAATTGCCATTGATAGCCACCTTCTAAAATAACCGCCCCAATCTGCCCCTGAATCTGATAAGAGCCAGAGGCTTCGCGAGCAACCCAACGACCAATTTGCGGGGCAAACCAAACAGTTTCCTTGCGAATGCAGTCGATCTTATTCGAGTCTTCACTCTCATAATTGATGAGAGTCTGAAAACGTAGCGCAATGAATTCGCCAGCAGGAACGGTAATTTTCTCCCAACCCTGCACACTCATGTATTCCTGCCAATTCAATCTTGAATCTGGGTAACCCGCAATACTGTATTTAGTATTGAACTGCTTCGCCCAAGTACTGGAAAGCTGCTCTGGCCAGAGCGGCAAAGATGGGCTGAAATTCAACAACTGAGACCACTGAGTATTAACCGAAACCATTCCCCATGAAGTCTGAATCTCGCTATTCAAAATAACGCCATCCACAGAAGTGCGTTCAATTTTAATGACTGAACCAATGCTGGCGATACGCTCAGTATTAATTCCTAAGGTTTTTCCATCAAAGGTATTTCGCATAACATACGTCCACTCCTGCCCCACCTGAGGGGGACGAACGACTGGAAGGGGGTTTGGTGCGGCGACTGAAATGCCATGCTCATAAGAAAGGCTTCCACAAGCTACAGGAGTCAATGCAGCTGATGCCATGAAGGTGCGGCGAGATAGATTCATATTGCTACCCATAGTGAATTAATTGAGCAACTTCGATTGCTCAAGTTTATACATGCCTTAATGCTTTGGCTATCTTATTACGTCCTACTGATGCCTTTGGAATACCCGACATATCAAACCAATTATGCGCATCCTCCTCAAAGCCAACGCCGTGCATAAAGTTATAAATCGCTTTTTTGAGGCCAAGGCCAAGCAAATCATGATCAACGCCACTCGGATCAATAAAGGCTACATCATTCTTAGCGAAGCTAATCTCTGGCAATGGCACGAGTTCAATTCCATAGGCTGTCGGGTCAAGACCCACGGGAGAATGTACCGTGCAAGTAAATCGATGGAAGAAGCCACTTTGAATGCAGCCATTTTCAAAAAGCTGACGAACGTACTCAAGAGAATCGACAGTTTCTTGGACCGTTTGCGTTGGAAATCCGTACATCAGGTAAGCATGAACTAAGATTCCTGCATCAGAGAAGCCTTTGGTGACTTTGGCCACCTGCTCAACTGAAACGCCTTTTTTCATTAACTCAAGCAACCTGTCAGAAGCAACCTCTAATCCACCGGACATCGCAATGCAACCGCTTTGCGCCAACAACTCACATAGCTCTGGGGTAAATGTCTTTTCAAAACGAATATTGCCCCACCAAGAAATGATTACCTTGCGACGAATTAATTCCTCAGCAAGAGCTTTCAATATTTTTGGTGGCGCCGCCTCATCTACAAAATGAAAGCCAGTCTGACCAGTCTCTGCAACGATTGCTTCGATACGATCCACCAATAAACTTGCTGAAGCAGTTTCATAGCGTGAGATGTAATCAAGACTGACATCGCAGAAGCTGCATTTTTTCCAATAGCAGCCATGGGCAACGGTGAGCTTATTCCAGCGCCCATCACTCCATAGGCGATGCATGGGATTGAGCATATCCAACAGAGATAAATAAGCATTCAGTGGCAAACCATCCCAGGTAGCAGTGCCCACCTCTTCAAAGGGAACATCGGGCTCTTGCCAACTGATGTAACGGACGCGATTGTCCGCATTGCGGATAAATGTACGAACCAACCTCTCGGCAGACCGCTTGCCGTTTAAATGCTCTATGAGCGCAAGCAAGGGTCGCTCACCAGAATCTAGAGTGATGTAATCCACAAAATCAAATATGCGTGGGTCTGTCAGCTCACGCAACTCAGTATTGACATAACCACCACCAAGACCAATTTTGATATTGGGGTAATGTAATTTGATGATTTGAGCAATTCGTAAGGCAGCGTACATTGCACCAGGAAATGGCACGGATAGCAGAACCAGGGTCGGCTGATGTCGCTTAACCGAAGACTTCGTCAGTTCCTGCAAATGCAAGTCCATTAATGTGGGTCTTGCTGCTAAAGCATCGGCCAAAGGGGTGAAGGTAGGCTGACTACCAGCCAAGGATTCTGCATAGCGGACGAACTCAAAGCGCTCATCTACGGCATCACGCAGAACATCGGATAAGTCATTGAGATAGAGGGTTGCCAAATGACGTGCACGGTCCTGAGACCCTAGCGCACCAAATGCCCATACTAATGAATCGCCACCCTCCTCATCATCATAAGCATCTAAGGATGCAAATCGCGGACCCTCGGGCAATAAAGTGCGGCTATTGATGCGATGAGAAAGCGTGCTATCGCGCCCTTGTAAAAATGCAATAGCTAAAGCAATGGTGCTTTGATAATCAGCAAAGTAATCTAGAAAGAAATTAACGCTCGCGCTGCGATTTTCTTCGGCTAGAGCTTGTGCTGCATCTTTAATCTCCAGCAAACCCTGTGGCGTAAAGAAGCCTAGAACCAAGGCCAAAGCTAAATCCTCTTGGACCGCTTCCAGACCTTGGGATCGCAAAAAACCGGTGAGATAAGCCGTCGATGGATACGGCGTATTGAGCTGCGTCATTGGCGGAATGAGACTCAGAATTTTCATGCCGCCTGCGTCCGTTTTTCACTGAGGGATTCTAATAGCTCTAATTCTTCTGAAGTAAAGCCAGCCCGCTCGCGCGCTTCGAAATTAAATGGCCCTCTCAAGGTGGGCGCACGATATTTTTCAGCCAACTCTCGATAAGTTGCAATTGGAGAGATATTTTCGTTGGCGCATAAGAAATTAAACCAACGATTACCAACCAGCACATGGCCGATTTCATCATGGAGAATAATTTCCAGAATTTCTACGGCGCGATCATCTTTGATTTGCTTAAATCGATCCCGAATTTCAGGGACGGCATCAAGACCTCTTGCTTCCATCGTTCTAGGAACTAAGGCCATGCGGGCAATGACTGAATCTGTAGTTCTCTCAACCATCTCCCACAAACTATTGTGAGCTGGAAAATCACCATAACTAAATCCAAAGGACTGCAAACGGGCGTTGATCAAACTGAAATGATATGACTCTTCTTTAGCAACTCTGAGCCAGTCCTCGTAATACGCCTTAGGCATATCGGGAAAGCGCCAAATAGCATCTAGCGCTAAATTCATGGCATTAAATTCAATATGGGCTAGGGAGTGCCAAAGAATGGCTCTACCCTCAACCGTATCCATTTTTCTTTTGGGAACAAACTTCGGCGCCACTAATTCTGGCTTAGAGGGTCGACCAGGGAGGCAGTTATTTTGACTATCCAGATTACTAGAAATATTGATGACAACCTGCCCAGCTTGATATTCATCGAATAAGCTGACCAGCTGACTAAGCTTGGATTGCACATCGGTATTTGCCAGTATTGCGAGGGAGGCTTCTCGTAACTCAAGCATAGGCATGGGCAAAGGCAGACCTAAACTGCCTATTCCCACTCGATGGTTGCCGGCGGTTTTCCGCTAATGTCGTAGACCACGCGATTGATGCCACGCACTTCATTGATGATGCGATTGGATACCTTGCCCAGCAAATCATGTGGCAAGTGAGCCCAGTGCGCAGTCATGAAGTCTTGGGTTTGAACTGCTCTGAGTGCAACAACGTATTCATAAGTTCTACCATCACCCATGACGCCTACCGACTTGACTGGCAAGAACACCGCAAAGGCTTGGCTAGTGAGGTCATACCAAGATTTTTGACTCACTTCATCAATGGTATTGCGCAACTCTTCAATGAAGATAGCATCAGCACGCTGTAAGAGGCTGGCAAATTCGGATTTCACTTCACCTAAGATGCGAACACCAAGGCCGGGACCTGGGAATGGATGGCGATACACCATCTCCCGTGGGAGACCTAAAGCAACACCAAGTTCACGTACTTCATCTTTAAACAACTCACGCAAGGGCTCGAGTAGCTTGAGGTGCATATCTTCAGGCAAGCCACCCACATTGTGATGACTCTTAATCGTATGCGCGCCCTTCTTACCTTTACCGGCAGACTCAATTACATCTGGATAAATAGTTCCTTGCGCAAGCCACTTGGCATTTGCAATCTTGCCAGACTCAGTTTGGAAAATTTCTACGAATTCTTTACCAATAATTTTGCGTTTCGCTTCTGGATCAGCAACACCAGCGAGCTCAGACATAAACTTCTCTTTGGCATCAACACGAATCACCTTGACACCGAGGTTACGAGCAAACATTTCCATCACCATGTCACCTTCGTTCAAACGAAGCAAACCATGATCAACAAATACACAAGTCAGCTGCTCACCAATCGCACGGTGAATTAATGCCGCCGCCACACTAGAGTCAACGCCACCGGATAAACCAAGAATCACTTCTTCGTCGCCCACCTGCTTGCGAATATGTTCAACCGCTTCGCTAATGTAGTCGCCCATCACCCAGTCTGGCTTGCACTGGCAGATCTCGTGCACAAATCGAGCCAAGATGGCCTCACCTTGCAAGGTGTGAGTTACTTCAGGATGGAATTGGAAAGCATAGAAACGGCGCTCTTCATCTGCCATACCCGCAATTGGGCATGACTCGGTTGAAGCCATCAGCTTGAAAGCCGGTGGTAGCGTGGTTACTGAATCACCATGACTCATCCACACTTTGAGAATGCCGTGGCCTTCACTGGTAGAAAAGTCCTGAATCCCTTTCAGCAAATGGGTATGGCCGTGGGCACGCACTTCTGAGTAACCAAACTCACGGGCTTTACCCAAGGATTCAGCAGACGCAACAGCACCACCCAGTTGGGTTGCCATGGTTTGCATACCGTAGCAAATACCGAGTACAGGAACGCCTAATTCAAAAACGATTTGCGGTGCACGCGGACTGCCCTCTTCTGTAACAGAGCTTGGTCCACCAGAAAGAATGATTCCCTTACCGCCCTGCTCTTGAATGAATTTGCGAATGAATTCTGGATCGCAATCGTAAGGATGGATTTCAGAATAGACGCGGGCATCACGCACGCGTCTGGCAATCAATTGGGTGACTTGTGAACCAAAGTCGAGAATCAGTATTTTGTCGTGCACGAAAGGATTACCTTAAATTCAGCCTGCTTTTAATTCTTAATCAATGTGGTAATTCGGCGCTTCCTTGGTGATCTTCACATCGTGAACGTGAGACTCGCGCACGCCTGCTGATGTGATTTCCACGAAATTCGCCTTCTCATGAAGTTCATCAATCGTCTTACAGCCTAAGTAACCCATTGAAGAACGAATACCACCAGTCAGTTGATGCAAGATGGCTAGGACGCTGCCTTTATAGGGAACCTGACCCTCAATACCTTCCGGCACCAGCTTCTCTGCATTTGCAGCACTGATGTCACTCTGGAAATAACGGTCAGCAGAACCATCCGCCATCGCGCCCAAAGAGCCCATGCCGCGATAGCTCTTGTATGAACGACCTTGATATAAGAACACCTCGCCAGGAGCTTCTTCAGTGCCGGCGAACATGCCGCCCATCATGACTGAGCTTGCACCAGCAGCTAAGGCCTTAGCAACGTCACCGGAGTAACGCACACCGCCATCAGCAATTAAAGGAATGCCTGTGCCCTTGAGTGCAGCAGCTACATTCACAATCGCACTAATCTGAGGAACGCCTACACCCGCAACAATTCGGGTAGTACAAATGGAGCCTGGGCCAATACCCACCTTCACGCCATCAGCGCCATGATCAGCCAATGCTCTAGCAGCATCACCAGTAGCAATATTGCCGCCAATAACCTGAACTTGTGGATAGTTTTTCTTTACCCATTTGACTCGATCTAATACGCCCTGACTATGGCCATGGGCAGTGTCCACCACAATCACATCAACGCCCGCACGAACTAAGAGCTCAATGCGTTCATCGTTATCAGGACCTACGCCAACAGCAGCGCCAACGCGCAATTTACCTTCGCTATCTTTACAAGCATTGGGGTGCTCGGTGGCCTTCAAGATATCTTTAACCGTGATGAGGCCGCGCAATTCAAACTTATCATTAACCACCAACACGCGCTCCAAACGGTGCTGACTCATCAAGCGCTTCGCTTCTTCTAGCGAGCAGCCTTCTTTGACTGTAATCAAGCGTTCACGCTGAGTCATCTTGGTTTTCACTGGCGCATCTAAGTCTTCCTCAAAGCGCAAGTCGCGATTGGTAATAATCCCCACCACTTCTTTACCAGTGAGTACAGGGAATCCAGAGAAACCATGCTCACGAGAAAGTTGAATCACTTGACGAAGTGTGACGTCGGGACCGACCGTAATGGGATCACGCAAAATGCCGGATTCATAACGTTTGACCTTAGCCACTTCTCTGGCCTGTTCAGCAGGCTTGAGATTTTTATGAACAATACCAATGCCACCTTCGCTGGCCATGGCAATTGCCAATCGACCTTCAGTGACGGTATCCATAGCCGCGGACACCAATGGTGTATTGAGTGAAATATCTCGAGTTAACTTACTTGCCAAGCTGGCATCTCGAGGGAGTACCGAAGAATAAGCCGGTACGAGGAGCACATCGTCAAAAGTGAGTGCTTTTTGAATGAGTCGCATGCAAAACCCCTAGTCGCAAAAGACGATTATAGCCTCCTAGCCTTTCTTTTAGCTGCGGCAGCCTGGAATTTGGCATCTTGGTTTTGGTTGGCCTTCTTGCGACGAACGGCCTTGGGGTCTACCAGGAGTGGGGAATAGAGCTCCAGACGATCACCCTCATAAATAGGGCTATCCCAGTCCTTACGCTTGCCAAAGACACCAAAACAGCCTTTTCTGGCCAGGATGGGGTCTTCAGGACCTTGGGCAATTCCGGCTTGAATCAGGGCTAGGCCCACTGTGGGAGCCTCGGCAGACGCCAATTGCAATACAAAGGGGGTTAACTGAGGTTCACCCAGGCGGGCATCACAAATCAGAATCTCCATAGATTGACTAGCCATATAGGTCTTCTGCTCGTTTAACGAAACAATCTACAAAGGTGCCTGCAATATGCCCAAATACCGGGCCAATGATCTTATCCAGGATGACGCTCTTAAACTCCCAATGGAGCTTGAATTCCACCTTACAGGCGTCCTCCTTGAGGGGGATGAAGTTCCACTGGCCAGAAAAATGCTTAAAAGGGCCATCCACAAAGACCATATCAATGGTTTCAGGGCGATGATTGATGTTTCGAGTATGAAAGTACTGATTAATACCCTTGAAATGAATATTGATTTTGGCATCCAAAACAGTCTCGGTTTGCTCAAAAATTTCCACACCGCCACACCAGGGCAGGAACTCAGGGTAGCGCGCAACGTCAGTTACTAAGCCATACATGCGGTCGGCTGATTGGCCAATTAAAACGGTCTTGTAGACGTCTGCCATAATCGATCTTGAGAAGCTAAATAAATATGAGTATCGTCGATAACAAAAAAGCCTTCTTCGATTATTTTATCGAGGAACGGTTCGAGGCAGGGCTGGTTCTGGAAGGCTGGGAAGTAAAGGCTATCCGCGCTGGTCGAGTCCACATTAAAGAAGCGTATGTTGTCATCCGTCGGGCGGAGCTATTCCTGATTGGATGCCATATTACCCCCCTGCTTTCAGCCTCAACCCATATCGTTCCAGATAGCACCCGCACGCGTAAGCTTCTCCTCAATGCCATTGAGATTAAAAAGCTCATCGGCAAGGTTGAGCAAAAGGGCTATACCCTCGTCCCACTGAACCTGCATTTCTCAAAAGGGAATGTGAAGTGTGAGATTGGGCTGGCTCGAGGCAAGAAACAGCACGACAAGCGTGCAGCAACAAAAGAGCGCGAATGGGAAGTCCAAAAAGGGCGAATTGCTAGAGGCGACCTCAACGCCTAGGGCTAAATAACCCTAAAGCCTACTTGCAAGACATTAATGCACCAATCAAGTGCATTCTGGCACCAAGCTGCCTCATCACTAGATTTTCCATCCCCTCAGAGGCATTAGTTTGTAACTATGAAATTGCCTTTTGACGAAATGCTCGACGCCAACGGAAAAGCGCGTCCCCACTACCAAGTTTTCCATAACTGGCTAAAACAGCAGAGTGACACCCTTATGGGTCTCAAACGCGCTGAAGCGGATCTCATCTTCCGACGAGTTGGCATTACCTTTGCCGTCTATGGGGATGATCTTGGGGCAGAGAGAACCATTCCATTCGATCAAGTTCCCCGCATTTTTACCGCCAAGGAATGGGAGCAGTTGGAGGCTGGACTGCGGCAACGGGTTAAAGCGCTCAATCGCTTTATCTACGACGTGTATCACGAAGAAGAAATCATCAAGGCCGGAATTATTCCTGCTGAGCAAATTTATAACAATGCGCAATATCGCCCAGAGATGCGCAATGTGAATGTGCCCCGCGATATCTACGCTCAAATCGCCGGGATCGATATCGTTCGTGCCGGTGAAGGTGAGTTCTACGTTCTAGAAGATAACTTGCGCGTTCCATCTGGCGTCTCTTATATGGTTGAAGATCGCAAGATGATGATGCGACTCTTCCCAGATCTATTTCAAAAATATCGGGTTGCGCCTGTCGAACACTATCCGGATTTTTTATTGGAGTGCTTAAAGTCAGTCAAACCAGACGATGTCAAAAAACCCAATGTCGTAGTGCTTACACCAGGGATGTACAACTCTGCGTACTTTGAGCACAGCTACCTAGCCCAGCAGATGGGCGTGGAATTAGTAGAAGGAAAAGATTTGTTTGTAAAGAACGAGCAAGTCTTTATGCGAACCACCCAAGGCCCTGAGCGCGTGGACGTCATTTATCGCCGCGTTGATGATGACTTCTTAGATCCTCTCGCATTCCGCTCCGACTCTACCTTAGGCGTTGCAGGTCTACTCTCCGCACATCGTGCCGGTAACGTAACGCTCGCCAATGCAATTGGTACCGGCATCGCAGATGACAAGTCGATCTACCCTTATGTGCCCGACATGATCGAGTTCTATTTTGGTGAAAAGCCCATTCTCAATAACGTGCCAACTTTCCAATGCCGCAAGCCAGACGATCTTGCTTACACCTTGGCCAATTTAGATAAGCTCGTTGTGAAGTTAACGCATGGTGCTGGTGGATACGGCATGTTGGTTGGCCCAGCCTCTAGTAAGGCGGAGATAGAAGAATTCCGTGGACACTTGATTGCCAATCCCGATAAATATATTGCCCAGCCCACCCTCGCACTATCCACCTGCCCAACTTTTGTTGAGTCTGGCGTAGCGCCACGACATATTGATCTTCGGCCATTTGTACTATCAGGCAAAACAATCAAGATGGTTCCAGGCGGCCTCACTCGCGTTGCCCTTAAAGAAGGTTCCTTAGTTGTGAACTCTTCTCAAGGTGGCGGCACTAAAGATACCTGGGTTCTGGAAGAATAAAGGGGATAAGTACATATGTTGAGTCGCACCGCTGATTGCCTGTACTGGATGGCCCGCTACACAGAGCGAGCAGAAAATACCGCCCGCATGCTGGATGTCAACCATCAGACTTCCCTCCTTCCACAGCCCGCAGAATTTTTAGAGCAGAGTTGGAAGAAGTTACTTACGATCTCCAAGTTAGAGGAATCCTTTCTAGAGAAATACGATGTAGTGACTCGTGAGAATGTCTTGGACTTTATGATTTACGAGACAAGCAATCCATCGAGTATCGTGTCCTGCTTATTTGCCGCACGTGAAAATGCGCGCGTCATTCGCGGAAGAATTACCTCCGAAGCATGGGAAACCCAAAATACTACCTGGTTAGAGTTGCAACGTATTTTGGAGGCCAGAAATCAAGCAGACCCCAGCAGATTGCTGGACTGGGTTAAACATCGTTGCCACCTTTTTAGAGGTGTGATGCATGGCACTATGCTTAAAAATGAAGCCTTCTACTTCATGAACGTGGGCACCCTTTTAGAGCGCGCCGATAATACTGCCCGCATACTAGAAACCAAGTACGAAAACCAAGCCAGTCTGAAAGTGTTGCGTACAGATAAAAAAGTGGAGGCCGATGGTGCGGATGGTGATTTCTTTGACTTCTACCACTGGGCCGCCCTACTTCGCTCGGTTTCCGCCTTTGAAATCTACCGCCAAATCTATTCCGACCAAGTTACTCCGAAGCAAGTGGCCGAGCTCTTGATTTTTAATAAGCAAATGCCACGCTCCCTAGTGAGCTGCGTGAATGAACTGATTCCATTGATTTCAGAAGTAAAGAATCAGCAATCCAAAGAGATTGAACGCCTGCTCGGCAAGCTCAAAGCAAATCTAGACTATTCCGATATTGACGAAGTCTTTTCCCAGGGCCTAGAAGAATTCATCGAAGAATTTTTAGAGCGCATCAATCACATTGCTGATGAATTCAGCAATGCCTACCTCATACCATTAGCTGTAGCTTAAAGATCAATATGCACCTGAAGATTCGTCACCGCACAGAGTACCGCTATGAAACGCCGGTACGCTACTCCATCCAAGAGCTGCGCCTCACGCCGCCCGATGTAGCCGGCCAAACAATTGACAAGTGGAAAATCAGCACACCGATTAAGGCAAACATCTCAAATGATGCCTTTGGAAATTTATGCAGTGTGTTTGTTCAAGAAACCTCTTACACCTCCATGATGATCGAGGCTGAAGGCGAAGTGCACACACAAGACGCCTATGAGTTTATTGATGCGCCTAAAGCAGTATCGCCATACCATCTATTACAGCAAACCCCTTTAACGGAGCCTACAGCTGAAATGCTGGAGTTTTTTGCCGCATCACTGCCCAAGACAAACTCCATTGATGCAGTTTTGGGGCTAGCTGCTGCCGTCCAAGAATCGATCCTGTATTTTCCTGGGCAAACTAATTCTGCAACTACCGCCGCTCAATCTTTCGCCATGAAATCCGGTGTTTGCCAAGATCATGCCCACATCATGCTGGGCCTTTGTCGTACCTCAGGCATTCCAGCGCGTTATGTCAGCGGCTACTTCTTTGCCGAAGAATCCCCCAACCTCGCCAGTCATGCCTGGATTGATTTTTGTACCGATATTAATCAAGGTCTGTGGACCAGCATTGATATCACTAATGCCTGCTTTACGGATGCGCGCCATGTACGCCTGGCGATTGGCAGGGATTACTATTCAGCGGCGCCCGTTAAAGGGGTTCGCTCTGGCGGAGGTGGTGAAGAGTTAAGTGCCAGCATCTCGATTACCCAACTGAACTAAAGCAGCCCTTGATAAAGCTAAGTAAGAGATAATTCAAAGAAATAATTAAAGGGGCTGTAGGATGACGTATTGCGTTGGGCTTTGCCTAAAAGATGGTTTAGTTTTTTTATCAGACACTCGCACCAATGCAGGCGTCGATCAAATTGGCACCTTTAGAAAGATGTCTTTATTTCAAAAGGATAAAGATCGCTTTTTTACCCTGATGAGTGCCGGCAACCTTGCTATTACTCAAGCTGTAAAAGAGATCTTATTGCAAGGTCAACTCCTCAACGGCAAGAATCTGTGGAATGTGGAGAGCACCCATGATGCAGCCGTTGTTATTGGCGATGCTATCAAGCAGGTTTATGACAGAGATCATAAAGCGCTAGAAAAAGCAGGGATTGATTTCAATTGCAATCTCATCTTTGGCGGGCAGATTAAGGGCGAGCGCCCACGACTCTTCAATATTTATTCGGCCGGTAACTTTATTGAAGCAACGCCCGAGACTTGTTACTTCCAGATTGGCGAATCCAAATATGGAAAACCTATCTTAGATAGAGTGATCAGTTTTGATACGCCACTCAACTTAGCCACCAAATGCGCACTGATCTCGATGGACTCGACCCTCAATAGCAATATTTCTGTTGGCCTGCCGCTGGACTTAATGGTTTACGAAAAGAATTCATTGCAAGCCAGCAAACTAGTCACCATGGATGAGTCCAACCCCTACTTCCAAATGATTCATCAGCTCTGGGGCGAGAAATTACGCTCTGCATTTAACTCGATTGCAGAACCTAGCTGGTCTGGCGCAACTCCATCACGATCGATTGCATCACCCGCCAAGAAGATGGGTGCGGTGCCTATTCATCGCAGTAGCAAGGCCGTTAAGAAGGTAGCTACACCAGTCAAGACTGCGGCTAAAACTAGCCCAAAGAAAAAGGTGATTGCGAAAGTGAAGCGCTAGTTCAGTTAACGACTTCAAAAACAAAAGGCCTAGATTTGCATCTAGGCCTTTTTTACATCTTGCTATGAATTAGCGAGTGAGGGTTACACCTCTTTCTTACCCAACATTTCCCAGGTAGCTACTACGCTATCCGGATTGAGTGAGATAGAAGTAATGCCTTTGGCAACCAACCAACGAGCAAAGTCTGGATGGTCTGAAGGACCTTGACCACAAATACCCACGTATTTGTTTTGTTTGCGGCAAGCTTCAATTGAACGAGCGATCATGAACTCAACCGCAGGGTCGCGCTCATCAAAATCAATGGCCAGCAATTCCATACCGGAGTCGCGATCCAAACCTAGCGTTAACTGAGTCATATCGTTTGAGCCGATTGAGAAGCCATCGAAATGCTCGAGGAATTGATCTGCCAAAATTGCGTTGGAAGGAATCTCGCACATCATGATCAAACGCAAGCCATTGACACCACGCTTGAGACCGAACTGCGCCATCATGTCGATTACACGCTCAGCTTGCTTAATGGTACGAACAAACGGCACCATGATCTCGACATTGTCCAGACCCATATCTTCACGAACACGCTTCATCGCAGCGCACTCTAAGGCAAAGGCTTCACCAAAATCTGCTGATACGTAACGGGATGCACCGCGGAAACCGAGCATTGGATTCTCTTCATCTGGCTCATAGCGTGAACCGCCAATTAACTTCTTGTACTCGTTTGACTTAAAGTCAGATAAACGAACAATAACCGGCTTTGGATAGAAGGCAGCAGCAATCGTGGCAACACCCTCAACCAATTTGTCTTCATAGAACTGACGTGGGCTTGCATAACCACGAGCCACGCTTTCCACAGCACGTTTGAGGTCAGGATCAATGTTTGGGTACTCCAATACAGCACGTGGATGCACGCCAATGTAGTTATTGATAATAAACTCGAGACGAGCCAAACCAACACCCGCGTTCGGAATTTGGCAGAAATCAAATGCCAACTGAGGATTACCAATATTCATGGTGATCTTGACTGGGATCTCTGGCAATACACCGCGAGAAACTTCAGTCACTTCAGTCTCAATCAAACCATCATAGATATGACCTTCATCACCTTCTGCGCAAGATACGGTGACCATCATGCCGTCTTGTAAATGCTCAGTTGCATCGCCACAACCTACCACTGCAGGAACGCCTAACTCGCGAGCAATAATCGCTGCGTGACAAGTACGACCACCGCGATTAGTCACAATCGCAGAAGCACGCTTCATGACTGGCTCCCAGTTAGGATCCGTCATATCAGCAACCAATACATCACCTGGCTGAACACGATCCATCTCGCTTGGGTCACGAATCACGCGAACCGGGCCTGCGCCGATTTTTTGACCAATTGCACGTCCTTTGGCAAGAACCTTAGAAGTGCCTTTGAGCTTGTAACGCATTTCAACCTGGCCAGCAGCTTGACTCTTCACTGTCTCTGGGCGTGCTTGCAAGATGTAAATGCGACCATCTTGACCATCTTTACCCCACTCGATGTCCATTGGACGACCGTAGTGCTTTTCAATAATCACAGCATATTTTGCTAATTCAGTAATGTCGGCATCTTCCAATGAAAAACGATTACGCTTTTCTGGGGCAACATCTACAGTCATCACCTTCTCAGCAGAACCTGCTGGGGCGAATTGCATCTGAATCAACTTGGAGCCTAAAGAGCGACGAATAATCGCCTTCTTATCCATCGCCAATGTAGTTTTGAATACATAGAACTCATCCGGGTTCACTGCGCCCTGCACTACCGTCTCACCCAAGCCGTAGCTTGAAGTAATAAACACGACATCTTCAAAGCCAGACTCAGTATCCAGAGTAAACATGACACCAGCTGCGCCCAGGTCAGAGCGCACCATACGCTGAATACCAGCAGATAAAGCTACTTCAGCGTGAGCAAAGCCTTTGTGAACGCGGTAAGAAATCGCACGGTCGTTATATAGAGAGGCAAATACTTCGCGAATCTTCTTGAGAACGTCATCAATACCTTCAACGTTCAAGAACGTTTCTTGCTGTCCAGCAAAAGAAGCGTCAGGCAAGTCTTCTGCGGTTGCTGAAGAGCGAACTGCGAAAGAGCCTTTACCAGAATCATCTAATTTCTTAAATGCGGTGCGAATCTCTTCATCAAGACGCGCTTGAAATGGTGCAGTTTCAATCCAGCCGCGAATTTCTTTACCTGCTTCAGCTAGGGCACGAACATCATCAATATTGAGATTCTCCAAACGCTTCTGAATGCGCTCGGTCAAATTGTTGTGCTCTAAGAAATCACGAAACGCCAGTGAAGTAGTTGCAAATCCAGTGGGCACACGAACACCCGTAGAAGACAACTGAGAAATCATTTCGCCGAGTGAGGCATTTTTACCGCCGACTGACTCAACGTCAGTCATGCGGAGTTGCTCAAAAGGCAAAACATAGGCATTTGCTACATCGTTACTTTGTTGCTGTTGGTTGGACATAAAATACTCTCTAAAGATAAGGAAACTGGTCGAGCGGCCGAATAAAATACGGCATACTTCATTAACTGCATATTGTAGTGCTGACCACGACTTTTAGGCCAACCTCATGTCTACCCAAACCCGTATTGTTTTTATTGTTTCTGATGGCACTGGAATTACCGCCGAAAACTTCAGCCAGTCGATTTTGGCCCAATTTGAGGCTACTTTTAAGCATATTCGGGTCCCTTTTGTGGATAGCCCTGAAAAAGCCCATGATGCCGTCTCCGGCATCAACCAAGCAGCCTCTAAATACGGGGTTCAGCCCATTGTTTTCACCACTTTGGTGAATCCGGAGCTCAATAAGATTGTCGGTAAGGCTAATGGCTTGATTTTGGACATGTTTCAGACTTTTGTTGCCCCTTTAGAGCAAGCCCTCGGGGTCAAATCGACTCACGCCATGAACCGCCTCCACCACAATGCCGATACCGATGCCTATAAAAACCGCATTGAAGCCATTAATTACTCCTTGGCACATGATGATGGCCAGTCAAACCGAAACCTAGCGGAAGCAGATGTCATACTTGTAGGCATTTCGCGGGTAGGGAAAACCCCAACCAGTCTTTATCTAGCAATGCAATATGGTATGAAAGCGGCAAACTACCCGCTCATTCCCGAAGACTTTGAACGTGGGCAACTCCCAAAGGATCTGCTCCCCTACCGCAATAAGATTTTTGGCTTAATGATCGATGCCGAGCGCTTATCGGAGATTCGCAATGAGCGGCGACCTGGCAGCAACTATGCCAAGTTAGAAAACTGCCGTTACGAGATCAATGAAGCCACCGCCATGATGAAAAAGGAATCTATTCCCTGGGTGGCAACAACAAGTAAATCGATTGAAGAGATCGCAACTACCGTATTGCAATCGATTAAATCGGATAAAACAATTTTGGGCTAGTCTTTTGCCGACCTTGCTTCGCCTTATTTTTTACCTAGCTGCGGCGCACTCGCACCGTTTCAAATAAACAGATTGCCGCAGCGGTAGAAACATTTAGCGATTCGACTCTTGGGTCAATCGGAATAGATACACCTTTGGCTTGAGCCATGAGGCCCTCAGAAACGCCCTGACCTTCACTTCCCATTACCCAAGCAACGGGATGCATTAATACCTGAGGCATATTGAAGAGATCAAGCTCGCCTTCAGCGGTAGCAGCCAGCAAAGGTGCCGTTACAGCGCTGAGCACTTGCTGAGTTGACCAACCCTCATAGAGATCCAGCAAGCGATGGGCGCCCATACCGGCACGCAATACTTTGCTTGACCATAGATGAGCGCATCCAGTAATTGCAATTACTTGAGTAAAGCCTGCTGCTGCAGCGGTTCGCAAAATAGAACCTACATTACCAGCGTCTTGAATGCGATCCAAAATAATCACATCACCAGAAATCGTAGCAACGGACTTCTGTGGATTTAAGGCAGTTTCAGGGAGATCTAGCAATCCCGCAATTTGCGGAGCATTCACTAAATCAGATAGCAAATCCCATAAGCCTTTATCTAGTTGATAAACGCGAGCCTCAGGACAAACTTCTACATGGTCGTAGACAGCTTGTGCGATCTCTGGATTTTGCAAACCTAATTCAGAGGTAATCAAGGTCTTGAGCGCTGGATTGCCTACCCAGGTTTGTACTAAATGAATGCCTTCCAGCAAAGCCTGGCCGCAGGCAAATCTCGCCTTTTGGCCCTTAGGGCCAGTAGCTTGTAACTGACGAATTTCCTTAAACAAGGAGTTGTCTTTTGAGCTGATAAATTCCATTTTCATAATTGGGATTATCGACTATGCATTGCCAGCACATTGCGAACAGGAGAAAAGCTTCGACGATGTTGATCGCAGGCACCAAATTCCTTTAAGGCAGCAAAATGCGCCTCTGTTGGATATCCCATATGTTGAGCAAAACCATATTGAGGATGGAGATCATGCAAAGCCATCATTTGACGATCGCGCGTGACTTTAGCCAAGATGGAGGCTGCAGAGATGGCCGGCTCTTTGGTATCGCCCTTAACAATAGCCTCAGCTGATATGGGAAGTTCTGGACAGCGATTACCATCAATTAATGCCTTATCAGGCCAGCCACCTAAACGCGTTGTGAGATCTTCAATCGCTCGGCGCATTGCCAACATCGTCGCCTGCAGGATATTGATCTCATCAATCTCAACTGGACTAGCCTCACCAATACCCCAAGCTTTAGCCTTAAGCTGAATTTGCTCGAACAGAAATTCACGCCTTGTAGCTGATAATTTCTTGGAATCTTTTAATCCATCAATGGGGTTCTCGGGATCTAGAACAACCGCACCAGCAACAACTGCTCCCGCCAATGGGCCACGTCCCGCCTCATCAACACCACATATCCAAATCACACTCACGCAGTCACCCGATTCTTACCAGCAGCGATCGTTTGCGCTACAGCCTGCGCAACCAATAAACCTGTCGGCCTACGTAAAGTCTCGTGCATTTGCGCAAAACGCATTTTCAGCTGAGCAACTTTGCTAGGAGCATTCAACCAAGCCAATAGCGCATCAGCCAAATTACTTGGAGTCGCATCGTCCTGCAGAAACTCTGGGACAACGAACTCACCACAGAGGATATTCGGCAAGCCAACATAAGGTAGGTAGCCCTGTCGCTTCATGATCTGCGCAGTCAACCAAGGCACCTTATAAGAAATCACCATAGGCTTTTTCCAGAGAGCTGCCTGCAATGTGGCGGTACCGCTGGCAATCAACACGACATCAGCGGCCTCAAGCACTGCATCGGCCTCACCATTAATTAAATGGATCTGAAGGTCTGGATGCAGCTCAAGTGTATTTTTGAGCAGAGTCTCTAGTGGTGCACGCAAACGTGGAGTTGCTACTGGGATCACAAAATGCAGAGACTGGCCTGGCATACGCTTTTCTAGCTCAGCAATAGTCTCAAAAAAGACTGGGGCAATTAGCTCAATTTCAGAACCACGACTTCCTGGCAATACAGAGACAATAATTCCATCCAATGTATTGGGGGGCAAGCTTAAAACTTGCTCGATTCTTTGTTTAGCGGATGCTGGATTTGACTCTAGCGGAATCTCGCTGGCCAGTGGATGCCCAACGTAAGTTGCACTAATCCCAGCACGCTCATAAATCTCAGTTTCAAATGGAAAGATGCAGAGCATTCTTTCGACGGCTTGTTTAATCTTGGTAATGCGCCCTGCTCGCCAAGCCCAAATCGATGGGGAGACAAAATGCAATGTCGGAACACCGACTTTGCGCAAAGCCAACTCAACACCTAAATTAAAATCTGGGGCATCAATACCGAGATACACGTCGGGACGCCCTTCACCCGTAAGATTGCTAATGAGCTCTTTGCGCAATTTCAGAATGGCGGGCAGTTGCTTGATCGCCTCAACGTAACCACGAACACTGAGGGTCTCCATAGGCCAATCGGACCTTAGGCCCTCTGCTTGCATGCGGGGGCCACCAATACCGTAGACCTCTAAATTGGAGGTCTCGGGGATCTGCTTTAGTGCACTCAATACTGGTGCAGCCAGCAAGTCACCCGAAGGCTCTCCGGCAACACAAGCAAGTTTAGACACTCGATTGACTCTATCGAATAATGCCGCGGGTAGATGCGGCAATAAAGTCGTGGAACTCGGTTAGTTTTTCAGCGGTAGCAGAATCAGATGCACTTGCTTGCGCCATCTTCTGAATCTCTACCTTAGCCTCTTCGAAGCTGAGGCCATCCTTATAGAGCACCTTATATGCCTGACGCAATGCAGAAATCGTTTCGCTTGAGAAACCTCGACGCTTCAGACCTTCCACGTTGATGCCGTGTGGAGAAGCCTTATCTCCTGCCGCAATCACAAATGGAGGAATATCTTGCACTAGAGCGGAAGCACCACCCAGCATGGCATGTTGACCGATGCGAACAAATTGATGTACACCAGACATCCCGCCCATAATCGCCCAATCACTCACCTTCACGTGGCCGGCAATTTGTGCGTTACTTGAGAAAATCGTGTGATTACCAATTTGGCAATCATGCGCAATGTGCACATAAGCCATGATCCAGTTGTCATCCCCGATTCTGGTGATGCCCTCATCCTGAGATGTGCCCGTATGGATGGTGGTGAACTCACGAATCGTATTGCGATCACCAATAATCAGTTGAGTAGGCTCGCCACGGTATTTCATATCTTGGGGAGCACCACCAATGGCAGCAAAGTGCGCAAAGGTATTTTCTTTGCCGATCGTGGTGTAACCCTCGATCACAGTGTGTGAGCCAATTTTGCTGCCAGCACCAATTTTGACGTTTGGGCCAATTACAGAATATGGACCAATCTCGACGTCGCTGGCAATCTCAGCCTTGCTATCAACTACAGCGGATGCATGAATCCGAGTCATTACGCACCTTTCGTACGAACAGCACAAGTGATATTCGCTTCAGCTGCCAACTCACCATCAACAGTAGCTTGCACTTGGAACTTATAGATACCAGCACGTTCACGCTCCAACTTAGCCGTCATGATTAGCTGATCACCAGGCAATACCGGCTTTTTAAAGCGGGCGCCATCGATGCCAGCAAAGTAATAAATAGCATTCTCTTCGCGCACTTCGGAAAAAGTGAGGAGCGCAGCAGTTTGAGCAAGGGCTTCAATAATTAAAACGCCTGGCATAACCGGAAAATCCGGAAAGTGTCCCTGAAAGAATGGCTCATTCATCGTGACGTTCTTGAGCGCTGTAATGCTTTGACGAGGCTCAATCTCCAACACCCGATCAACCAATAAAAATGGGTAACGGTGCGGCAACAACTTCAAAATTTGATTGATGTCGATAGCGATGGGTTTGCTCATGTATTTACCTGCAGAATAAAGTTTTAAATTTTTTTAATGTGATCGGGATTTATTTAGATTTATCTAATAATCGTAAGCGTTGACGTATTTTATCGAGGCCCCGCAAAATCGCCGCGTTTTTCTCCCAAGCGCTATGTAGCATTGAAGGATAAACGCCCGTGTAATGCTGTCCCGGCTCAGTAATAGAGCGAATAATCGAGGTATTGCCGGATACCGTTGTTCTGTCAGCAATCGTAAGATGTCCAGCAAAATTCGCTGCGCCACCGATGATGCAGAAGTTACCAATCTTGGTGCTTCCCGATATTGCGGCACATCCCGCAATCACACAGCAATTACCAACCACCACATTGTGCGCAATTTGCACTTGGTTATCAATCTTGGTTCCACTACCAATGATGGTGTCACTCATGGCACCGCGATCAATCGTGGTTGAGGCGCCAATTTCAACATCGCTTCCAATCACAACAGCACCCGTTTGCGGGATTTTGACCCACTCGCCACCAATAGCTGAAAAGTCAGGAGCAAAACCAAAGCCGTCGGCACCTATTACTGCGCCACTATGAATGATGCAACGCTCGCCAACAGTGGTTTCTGAATAAACGGACACATTAGGGTAAATCAAGGTGTCGCTGCCAATAGTGGAATTTCTTGCGATGGTGGTATTGCCCAGCAAGATAACGCGTTCGCCCAATTTCACACCGGGGCCTATTTGCACAAATGGTCCGATATGACATGAAGCCGGAATGATTACAGAAGGGTCAATTGCTGCACTGGGGTGCACTCCGGGCGCATAAATAGGTGCTGACGCCTTGGCAAAGTGCTGAGCCATTCTGGCAAAACAAGCGTAGGGATTCTTGGATACGAAATACACTCGCCCTGCTGAATTATTTCCCGGATTAGCCTGGAGAAAATCGAGATCCGCCTGGCTAACAATCAAACCACCGGCAGCACTATCGCTAGCATGCTGGCGATAAAGTGGATTAGAGAGAAAGGAGATTTGGCCTGGCGTGGCCCGCTCGAGAGGAGCGAGGCCTTGAAGCGCGAGGGAGCCATCCCCCACCAAGCTTACTTGAAACTGTTCGGCCAGCTCGATGGCGGTGGGCATAAAGCTTACTTGAGACTATTTAAAGCCTTGATGACATCATCAGTTACGTCAACCTTTGGATTGGCATAGGCTGGATCTTGAATAATGACATCAATTTTTCTTTGGTCGGCAATTTGCTTGAGGGCTTGATTGGCTTTTTCAGCAATCTTGGCGCGCTCTTCAAAGTTACGCTGATTCAGATCTTCAGTGTACTCACGCTGTTTGCGTTGCAGTTCACGATCCTGATCAGACAATTCACGTTGACGACGCACGCGATCGGCCTCAGACATCACTGCTGAGTCACGATCTAATTTTTCAGCAGCAGACTTAATTTTTTGAGCGCTATCGCGAATTTCATTCTGGCGCTTCATAAACTCATTTTGGAGTTTAGTTTGGCTTGCTTTAGCCATGTTCGATTCGTTGAATACTTTTTCAACGTTAACGGCAGCAACCCGCGTTCCGGCATCTTGAGCAAATGCCTGTGGCAAAGCAATAAGTGATGAAACGGCAACTAAGCCGCACTGAATCCATTTAGAAGATTGATAAAGCTTCATAAAACTTTCCTTAAACAATTAAAACGCTGTACCCACTTGGAACTGCAAACGCTGGATGTTATCCGTTGGCAACGACTTAATCGGAATACCATAGCTGAATTTAAGCGGACCCAATGGTGATATCCATGATAAACCCAAGCCATAAGAATATCTCAAGACTAAATTAATGTTGCTACCGTAAGCATTACCGCCGTCCACGAATCCAAAGACTCGAAGCGTTTTGTCCACTCCCGAACCAGGAACTGGAACGGTGTATTCCACGTTGGTAACAATCTTTGACTGACCGCCAGTAGGCTGATAGGCGCCGGTGTAAGTGTTGAAATAAGTAGGCCCAAGTGAGCCAGGCGAATAACCACGAACAGAACCAATACCGCCCACATAGTAATTCTTGGTAATTGGGAACGGGTTATTGCCATAACCCTGGCTGTAGCCCACTTCACCATTGAAGGACAGAATATTGGCCTTAGAGAAGGAGTGGTACTTTTGATACTGCCCGAACATACGATAGAAGGTCATGTTCCCAACTGGAGTACCAACCTCAGCACTTAACTGTTCTAAAGATCCAGTCGATGGGATCAAGGCGCTATCGCGACCATCACGCGACCATCCGACCGTTAATGGGACGTTATAAGTATTTAAAGTTGCAGGGTAACCAGGGGCCGGAACACCATAACTCTGCATGTAACTTAGATAAGGGGCTGGGGTATTGACGCTCGACTGAATCTGGAAGGCTTCCACACCAGTTCCAAAAAACACCCTGTCCACTTCGGTGTAAGGTACGCCGAATTTGATATTTGAGCCGACCGACTTAATTTGATAATCAGGATCGCCAACGTAGTACAGAGGCTTGGATGAGCGGTAGTACAAATCTGTAAAGCGGCTGATACCATCTTCCGTAAAGTAAGGGTCGTAGTTTGATAAGGCCAAGCTTTGATTAATCTTACCCAGGGACATATTTAGACCCACCGCTGTACCGGTACCAAATGCGTTCTCCTGGTTGATACCTGCAGAAAGGATTAATTTTTCCGTAGAGGAGAAGCCGGCACCAAGGGTTACCGCACCAGTGGGCTTTTCGGTTACCTTCACATTGACATCCACTTGATCAGGGGATCCAGGAACGTCTTGCGTAGATACATCGGTCTCAGTGAAGTAGCCTAAGCGACCTAAGCGTTTTTTGGATAAGTCAATCTTTTCACTATCAAACCAAGAGCTTTCGAACTGGCGCATTTCGCGACGAATCACCATGTCACGAGTCTTTGCATTGCCACTCACGTTCACTTGACGAACATAAACACGGCGACCTGGATCAACTACCAAGGTAAGGTCAACCTCACTCAACTCACGACGAATATCAGGCTGGGGATTAATGGTTGCAAAAGCATATCCATATGAACCCAAGATTTCTGCTATCGCCTTAGTGCTTTCAGTTAACTTCGCAGAAGAGAAGGTGTCTCCCGGCTTGAGGGTCACCAACTGAATCAGTTCAGCCTCTTTACCCAACAATTCACCAGCTAAACGAACATCTTTCACAGTGAACTTATTACCCTCACGAATACTGATCGTGAGGTAAATGCCTTTTTTGTCCGGGGTAATGGATACCTGAGTCGATTCGATGACAAATTCTAGAAAGCCACGATTGAGATAGTAAGAGCGGATGTTTTCCAAGTCAGCCGTGAGCTTTTGCTTGGAATACAAATTATCTTTGCTATACCAGGACAGCCAACCGCCAGTCTTAAGTTGCATCTCGCTTTTCAGCGTACTTTCACTAAACACGTTATTGCCGATGAAATTAATCTCCTGGATCTTCGCAACAGGACCTTCATCGATATTGAAGTAGACGGCCACTTGATTGCGCTCTACCGGGGTAACGGTTGCCACTACCTCTGCCGCATACATACCCTTGCCAACATATTGACGCTTGAGCTCTTGCTCAGCCTTATCAATCAAAGCTTTATCGTAGAAGCGTGCTTCAGCAACGCCTACTGCCTTTAGGGATTTACGAACAATCTCCTGGTCAAACTCCTTCATCCCGGTAAATTCAATACGGGAGATGGTCGGACGCTCCTCAACAATCACAATCAAAACGTTGCCTTGCGCCTGAATCTGTACGTCACGGAAGAAGCCGGTGCTATATAAGGCCTTGATAGCCTCAGCACTCTTCTCTTCTGTAAACGTATCACCCACCTGAACCGGCAAGTAACTAAATACAGTACCCGGCTCCACTCGCTGCAAACCCTCAATTCGGATATCTTTAATAACGAAGGTGTCAGCTGCTTGCGCGTTTACGCAAAATCCGGCCGCAAGAATAAGGGCGACTTGAGCAACAAATCGGGTAACTGAGCGAAAAGAAGGGATCAAAAAATTCAAGGTGAAAGGTAGCGTTGCAAATCGTTAAACAAGGCCAGCAAGGAAAGAGATATCAGCAGCAAAAAACCCACTTTTTGGAGCTTTTCCTGTAGGGATACTGAAATTCGCTTACCAGCAACCAACTCCCATGCATCATACAGGAGCTGACCCCCATCTAGCATTGGTAAGGGCACTAAATTCAAGAGCCCAATACTGATGCTCATGAGAGCCAGAAAAGCTGCAAATGGCTGCCAACCCACTTGGGCAGACTTCCCCGCCATATCCGCAATACTCAAAGGCCCGCCAAGCTGTTTTAGGGCTGTTTTTCCTGTGAATAAACCCAGCATGAGCCGCACAGATACTTTGGTAATCAAATACACCCGCTGAAATGCAAATTCCAGGGCATCGATAGGGCCCAACTTGAGCTCTTCCCACTCTGAGGGCGGACTCACTTGCGGAAGCAAGCCCAGCGCTAGAAATGGGTCGGATTCGGGTGTAATCGAGGGCAAATCGCCCCGCTTAAAGGATTTAATCTGGCGACCTCCAGAAGCATCCTGAATCTCTAGAGCAAAACCCTGCTCTCCAGTAAGCGCATCCAAGAGCAGCCAACGCAAGGCATTCCAACTAGGAACAGGGTCAAAACCCTCAAGAATCGGGGTCCCGCTGTAGTCAGATGATAGGGATTGCCAGCCAATGACCTGATCATCCGCTGCCACCCCTAGCTTTGCAGCAATCGATTGCTCGGGGGGAGCTTGAAGTCGAGCAGGCAACTGGGGCACACCAGAGACATAAATTACCGAAAACAAAATAATGGCCAAAAGAAAATTGGCAAACGGTCCTGCGGCCACAATCAAAGAACGCTGCCATAGCGACTTCCCATCAAACGACTGGGAACGATCTTCAGCCAGAATTGTTTGTTGGCCATCGCGACCATCTAGTAATTTGACATAGCCACCCAAAGGGATGGAGGCCAGAACCCACTCCGTGCCATTGCTAGCACGATGGGTAAATATAGGTTTTCCAAAGCCTAAGGCAAAGCGGAGAACCTTGACTCCACATAAACGGGCGGCCAAAAAATGGCCGTACTCATGAAAACTAACCAGCACACCCAGTGTGACTAAAAATGCGCCTAGGGTTATTAAAGCCTGCATCAATCTGCCGATCTATTTCTGAGTTGAGCGAATGAACTGATTCGCCGCTTGACGAGCCAAAACATCGGCCTCAAGAATGGTTTCCAAAGAATCTGCCGCAACCGGAGATAGCGCATTTAAGCAGTGCTCCACCACATTTGGAATGCTTAAGTAAGGTAAGCCCTCATCCAAGAAAGCCGCAACAGCAACTTCATTGGCAGCATTCAATACGGCAGGAGCGGTGCCCCCTGCTTTTGCGGCAGCAAAGGCCAAACTCAAGCAAGGAAATTGCTGCAAGTCCGGCTCCGTAAAACTCAGGCCAGACAACTGTGTCAGATTTAAGGGTGCTACACCGGCATCAATGCGCTCAGGCCAAGCCAGCCCATAAGCAATCGGCGTTCGCATGTCGGGCTGACCCATTTGCGCCAGTACTGAGCCATCTCGGTAACGTACCATTGAATGCACCACGCTCTGCGGATGTATCAATACCTTAATCTTTTCTAACGGCAAACCAAACAACCAAAAAGCCTCAATCACCTCAAGGCCTTTATTCATCATCGTCGCTGAATCAACCGAAATCTTTCGACCCATCACCCAGTTGGGATGGGCGCAGGCCTGCTCGGGAGTAATTGCTGCCAACTCCGTTATCGACTTATCTCTAAATGGTCCGCCAGAAGCGGTTAACCAAAGCTCTTCAACACCCAAATGATCTGAAGGATTCTTTGTAAAGCGATCCGGCAGACATTGGAAAATCGCATTGTGCTCACTATCAATAGGGAGCAGTTCGCCACCACCCACTTTCATAGCCTGCATAAATAGATTACCCGACATCACCAGCGCCTCTTTATTGGCCAGCAATACTCGCTTACCTGCTTGTGCCGCAGCCAAAGCCGGGACTAGACCAGCAGCTCCGACAATCGCCGCCATAACAGTGTCACATCCAGATTCAGTTACCGCCCTTACTAAGGCCTGAGGGCCATAGAGAACTTCGGTAGAAATCTTTTTTTCCTGTAAGAGGCGACTCAGTTGAGCAGCGCCGCCAGCATCCGCCACTACTGCAATAGCAGGCTGAAACTCGATACATTGCTCGGCTAAACGCTCAATTTGTTTTGCGGCAGTCAGAGCCACTATCTTGAAACGCTCAGGATGCGCGCGGATCACATCCAAGGTATTGACACCAATTGATCCAGTGGATCCTAAGATGGCAACCTGTTTAAGAGCCATCAAATTAATCCAGCTAATAATGCAGCAATCGGCATGGTTGGAATCAAGGCGTCCACACGATCTAGAACGCCACCATGGCCAGGCAATAAGTGACTGCTATCTTTGACTCCAGCCAAGCGCTTCAACTGGGATTCAAATAGATCTCCCAACACGCTAAACGCAGCCAATACTGTCACCATCAAGAACATCGGCACCCAACCAAATCGAATCGCCCAAGCGCCAAATAGTGTGTCACCAAGCGGTAAATACACTACACATACAAATGCATATAAATAGCACAGTACCAAACCACCGAGCGCGCCCTCTATCGATTTCCCTGGGCTAATGTGCACAGCAAGCTTATGTTTGCCAAACGCCTTACCAACAAAATAAGCGCCAATATCAGCTACCCATACCAAAGCCATACTGCTCAACAAAAAGACTAGGCCTAATTCACGCAAAAATACCAATGCAAACCAGGTAGCTGGCAGAATGATTAAACCCAAAATGCTATAGAAAGGCCTGAACTTTTGGAGCGAGAGATTCATCCCTTTTGCCAAAATGAATGGCGCCAGGAAAAACCAAAACAAGACGGCCATCATGAGCAAAGAGAACTGCCATGAAATTGCTTGCATACCCAATAACAATAAAATGATTATCAAACAAAAAGCGGCGTAGAGCCACGCGGCCTTTTTCGCCTCGGGAGCAATCATGCGACTCCATTCCCAAGCGGCAGCAACTAGCGCGATCAAGAAAAAAGCACCTAAATATATTGGTGGCAATAAAAATAAAATCGGCAATAGCACTGCCATCAAAATAGTGGCGGTAATGATTCGAGTTTTTAGCATAAGGGGATGTGAAGCACTTAGACTGCGTCGCTCAATGGCTCGGACGCCAACTGAGCGCTTGTACGCCCAAAGCGACGCTCGCGCTGGCTAAACCAGTCGAATGCTTTGTGCAGCTCGGCCTCATCAAAATCAGGCCAGAGGGTGTCTGTGAAATACAACTCGGTATAGGCTAGCTGCCATAACAAAAAGTTGCTGACGCGCTGCTCGCCACCAGTGCGAATAAATAAATCCGGCTCAGGTGCATAGGCCATGGATAAATGTGGCTGCAACAATTCTTCGGATACTTGCTCCGGCTTCAGACCAGGATTGGCGGCTAAGCACTCGCGCATTGCCTGCAAAATATCCCAACGCCCACCGTAGTTGGCGGCAATTGTGAAAGTTAACCCTTTACAGCCGGCAGTTTTTTCTTCGGAGAATTGAACCATCTCCTGAATTGCAGAATCAAAACGGCTTAGGTCGCCGATAAGGCGAAGCGAGATATCGTTTTCAGCCAGGCGAGAGACTTCACTTTTTAACGACTTTAGAAACAACTTCATTAAGAAGCCCACCTCTTCCGGTGGGCGACGCCAATTTTCGGAACTAAATGCAAATACCGTGAGGTACTCCACACCAAGGCGGCGACACTCTTGAACAATCTTGCGAACAGCACCCAGGCCTTCTGAGTGCCCTGCTACACGTGGCATAAAACGCTTACTAGCCCAACGTCCATTACCATCCATGATGATGGCAACGTGGCGAGGAATAGCGCTAACCTCTGGAACAACTAAGGTTGAGCTAGTGTGCTGTGTCATAAACCGAATGGTAAAAAATCGATCTGGCGACTAAACCGTCATGATCTCTTTTTCTTTTTCGGAAACGATCTTATCGACATCAACCACTGCACGATCGGTCATCTTCTGAATGTCATCAGTCGCACGACGCTCATCATCCTCAGAAATCTCTTTATCCTTAGTAAGACGCTTCAGATGCTCGTTCGCATCACGACGCAAATTACGCACGGCGATCTTAGTTTCTTCGCCCTCGTTTTTAACAACTTTAGTTAAATCACGACGACGCTCTTCAGTCAATGCCGGCATTGGCACGCGAATCACAGTACCTTGCGAGGCTGGATTCAGACCTAAATCAGAATCACGAATCGCCTTCTCAATTGCGCCAACCATGGTTTTCTCAAATGGCTGAACGTTGATGGTTCTTGCATCGGCCAAACCCAGGCTAGCCACCTGGCTTAGCGGAGTTGGATTACCGTAATAATCCACCTGAATATGCTCCAAAATTCCTGGGTTAGCACGGCCAGAGCGAATCTTTGCCAAATTGGTTTTCAAAGCCTCAAGAGACTTTTGCATCTTTTGATCGGTAGTGGTTTTAATTTCTGCTGCGGACATCAAGCCTCCTATTAAACGTGTACTAAGGTACCTTCAGATTCACCTTGAACCACGCGCATCAATGCGCCCGGCTTGAGAATCGAAAATACTTTGATTGGTAATTTGCGGTCACGGCACAATGCAAAAGCAGTTGCATCCATTACTTGCAAGTTTTTGATGATTGCTTCATCAAAAGTCATTGTTTTGTACAAAGTAGCCGTTGGATCTTTCATTGGATCGGCACTGTAAATGCCATCTACCTTGGTAGCCTTCAGCACGATCTCCACGCCCATCTCAGCCCCACGCAAAGCGGCTGCTGTGTCGGTTGTGAAGAAGGGGTTGCCAGTTCCAGCAGCGAAGATCACTACTTTGCCCTCACCCAAAGCACGAATTGCTCGTGGGCGAATGTAAGGCTCAACGACCTGGTCCATTCTTAAAGCGGATTGCACACGAGCTTCAACACCCTTTTGACGCAATGCATCTTGCAATGCAAGGGAGTTCATCATCGTTGCGAGCATTCCCATGTAGTCAGCTGTTGCGCGATCCATACCGGCCGCACCTCCTGCTACACCTCGGAAAATATTTCCGCCGCCAATCACGATCGCCAACTGAACGCCACTATTCACAACTTCGGCAATTTCTTTCACCATAGAATCAATCGTGATTGGATTGATGCCAAAAGCATCATCCCCCATGAGGGCTTCACCAGAGAGTTTTAAGAGAACACGTTTGTAGGCTGGCATCGTTTTATTTTCCGTAATTTGCCAAGCAATTTACTTGCTTAGCTTATTGATCTTTAAGTACTTTTTAATATCCTGCCCAAATTATAAAGGGCTTGGCACGGATAAAACAAAAGGGCATAGAAACCGAGGTTTCCATGCCCTTTTGGGTATTACAGCCTTACTGGGCGAACCCAGCAATCTTAGGGCTAATTAAGCACCTTTAGCCGCGGCAACCTGAGCAGCAACTTCAGCTGCAAAGTCGTCTTGGCGCTTCTCAATGCCCTCGCCCACTACAAACATAGTGAAACCCTTGATTGTGGTGTTCGCAGCCTTAAGCATTTGCTCAACTGATTGCTTATCGTTTTTAACGAAAGTTTGGTTCAACAAAGAAACCTCTTTGAGGTACTTCTGAATAGAACCTTCAACCATCTTCTCAACGATTTCTGGTGGTTTACCAGATTCAGCAGCCTTTTGAACAGCAACACTACGCTCAACAGCAATTGCTTCAGCAGGAACATCAGCCATCGACAAAGCCACCGGCTTCATTGCAGCAATATGCATTGCTACGTCTTTAGCTGCAGTCTCATCACCTTCGAACTCAACCATGACGCCGATACGAGTACCGTGGAGGTAAGAAACCAACTTATTGCCACCAGCGAAACGCTTGAAGCGACGTGGCATGATGTTCTCGCCGATCTTACCGATCAAGGCGCTACGAACTTCATCAACAGTTTGACCATTCATTGGCAATGCAAGTAATGCAGCAACGTCAGCTGGATTCTTTTCAGAAATCAGATTTGCACAAGCTTGTGTAAATGCCAAGAAATCATCGTTCTTTGAAACGAAGTCAGTTTCACAGTTCACTTCAAGCAATGTACCTGTAGTGCCATTAATGGCTGAAGCAACAATACCTTCAGCAGTAACGCGGGATGCCGCCTTACCAGCTTTGCTACCGAGCTTTACACGCAGAATTTCTTCTGCACGAGCCATGTCGCCGTCAGCTTCAGTCAATGCTTTTTTGCACTCCATCATCGGAGCATCAGTCTTGGCGCGTAACTCGCCAACCATTGCAGCGGTAATAGCGGCCATTATTCAGCTTTCCCTTCTTCAACAAACTCTTCTTCGCCTTCTTTAACGGCAGTCAAGATTTCTTGAACAGAGTTTGATTTACCTTCGAGGATTGCGTCAGCAATACCACGAGCGTAGAGAAGAACAGCTTTGCTGGAGTCATCGTTACCAGGGATGATGTAATCAACACCTTCTGGTGAGTGGTTGGTATCCACTACAGCGATAACAGGAATACCAAGCTTGTTAGCTTCGGTAATAGCAATCTTGTGATAGCCAACGTCCACTACGAAAATCGCATCAGGAACGCCGTTCAAATCTTGAATACCGCCAAGCGCTTTTTGCAACTTGTCGAGATCGCGATCGTTAGTCAAAGCTTCTTTCTTTGAAAGCTTTTCCCAGTCGCCAGCTTCTTTAGCAACTGCCATGTCCTTCAAACGCTTGAGGGAACCTTTAACAGTTTTGAAGTTTGTGAGCGTACCGCCCAACCAACGGCTGTCGATGTAAGGCATACCAGCACGAGCAGCTTCTTCAGCAATGATCTCGCGTGATTGACGCTTAGTACCAACGAATAAGATAGTTCCACGATTAGCAGCAACTTGTTTTGCAAATTTCAGGGCGTCCTGAAACATTGGCAATGTTTTTTCTAAGTTGATGATGTGAATTTTGTTGCGATGGCCGAAAATGTATGGGGCCATTCTTGGGGACCAGAAACGGGTTTGGTGACCAAAATGGCAACCGGCTTCCAGCATTTGACGCATAGTTACTGACATAACTTCTCCTAAGGGTTGGTTTCTGAGATTGAGTCCTAGCTGCGCTAAAAAGCGCCACCCTGGAAGGCTCAACCCGCGATTTCAGATCAAAATTGACCTGAGACCGAAATTATAGCTTAAATATCAATCACCTAGACCCCTCATGCCCCACTCAAGCAATCTAAATCCCCTAGGAAATACCTTCAAATGGGCTATTTGCCCAATTTTTGAGCATTACAGATCTGCTAAAAACTGGCAAGTCGTTGATAATCAAGGCATGAATAGTGTATTTACCGCCGAAAAAGACATCCAAGGGATGCGCGAAGCTGGCCGCTTAGCCAGCGAAGTTCTTGACCACGTTGCCCCGCATGTCAAAGCCGGTGTCAGCACGGCCGAATTGGATCGCATCTGCCATGAGTACATGCGCGATGTCCAAAAGACCATCCCCGCCCCATTGAACTATCAACCGCCTGGCTACCCACCCTTTCCAGCGTCTATCTGCACTTCCGTCAATGATGTAATTTGCCATGGCATTCCCGGAGAGAAGATTCTGAAAACCGGTGACGTCGTGAACCTCGATATCACCGTCATTACTCCTGATGGCTATTACGGCGATACCAGCCGCATGTTTATGGTCGGCGAAGTTTCAGTATTAGCCAAACGTCTCACCCAAATTACTTTTGAATGTATGTGGCTTGGAATTGCGCAGGTAAAGCCTGGGGCATCACTAGGGGATATTGGTCACGTCATTCAACAGCATGCTGAAAATGCCGGTTACTCTGTCGTGCGTGAATATTGCGGCCATGGCATCGGTAAAGTATTTCATCAAGACCCACAAATTCTTCACTATGGACGTCCTGGTACCGGTGAGAAATTAAAAGAAGGTATGACTTTCACTATTGAGCCAATGATCAATGCGGGTAAGCGAGATATTCGGACAATGCCTGATCAATGGACCGTGAAGACTAAAGACCGCAGCCTGTCAGCACAATGGGAGCACACGCTCTTGGTAACAGCTACTGGTGTTGAAGTATTAACTTGGTCAGAAGGTAGCAATCCGATTCCCGATTGCGTTAAAGGTCTTTCATTTAGACCAAATCTAGCCAACGCTTAATTACTGAATTAACTCAAGCGCAATGGGGCAAACTCTCGCGGCGATGAAACCCATTGCAGATATTGCCAGTCTAAGGGCTGCACGAGAATTGGCCTATGCCGACTTTGGTGAACATCAGGTTGTCGGGAGATTAACTAAGCAACTGAGTAAGTTGAGCGATGAACTTCTCATCAGCTTATGGAATTCATGTGATTTAAATTCAGACGCTGCACTGGTCGCAGTGGGTGGATTTGGCCGAGGCGCTTTATTTCCCTACTCTGATATTGATATTTTGATTTTGCTGCCTGCGGATAAAAAATACTTTGAAGAAGTGTTGGCAAGCAAGATTGAAAAGTTTGTAGCGCAATGTTGGGATACTGGACTTGAAATTGGGTCTTCAGTTAGAACTGTGGCTGAGTGCGTATCCGAGGCAGAGCAAGATATTACGGTTCGTACATCCCTACTTGAGTCTAGATTGATTTGTGGCAAGAAGGCGCTCTTCAAGGAATTTGAATCAGTTTATGAAAAGACTTTAGATCCGAAGTCATTCTTTCAAGCCAAGTTAGCAGAGCAAATTCAGCGTCACTATAAATATCAAGATACCCCCTACTCCTTGGAGCCTAATTGCAAGGAGAGTCCTGGTGGCTTGCGTGACTTACAGGTGATCTCCTGGGTCAGTAAGGCAGCTCACCTAGGCAATACCTTTAAAGATCTCAGTCTTGCCGGCCTAGTAACTCAACGCGAGTTAACTGAACTGAATCGCAACCAACGTTTTTTAGAGACCCTACGCGCAAACCTGCATTTACTGGCTAAGCGCAGACAAGATGTATTGGCCTTTGACTTGCAGGCACCGCTTGCTGCAGCCATGGGCATCACAGAAGAATCTTCCAGATTAGCCAGCGAAGCGATCATGCGTCGCTACTATTGGGCTGCCAAAGCAGTTAATCAATTGAATGATGTGCTGCTTCAAAATATTGAAGCACTCCTCTTCCCTCAAGAATCTAAAACAACTCATGCCATTGCTGGCGAAGGTAATGAGTGCTTTATTGAGCGTCAAGGCGTACTAGACATTACCGACCCTCAGTTATTTCAGAAACACCCAGAGCAAATTCTGCGAACCTTCTTGGTGTTTGCGCAAACAGCTAACGTTAAGAGCTTATCTGCAACCATCTTCAGAGCCTTGTACAACGCTCGCCAGAAGATGGATAGCAAATGGCGCAAAGATCCAGTCAACCGCGCACTTTTTATTGAAATCCTTAAAGAGCCCGAAGGCGTTAGTCGCGCCTTCCAGCTCATGAACCGCACTAGCGTTCTCGGTCGATATCTACCCGCCTTCAGAAAAATCGTTGGCCAGATGCAGCATGACTTGTTTCATGTCTACACAGTGGATCAACACATCTTGATGGTTCTGCGTAATGTGCGCCGCTTTATGGTGGTCGAGCATACGCATGAATTCCCTTTTTGCAGCAGCCTCATTGCCCATTTTGAAAAGCCTTGGCTATTGGTCATTGCCGCCCTCTTTCATGACATTGCCAAAGGACGCGGTGGTGATCACTCCGAACTTGGCAAGGCTGACATGCGTAAGTTTGCAAAAGATCATGGTTTAGACAAAGCAGACACTGAGCTCTTGGTTTGGTTAGTTGCGGAACACTTGAACATGAGTCAAGTTGCCCAGAAACAAGACATTACCGATCCAGAAGTGGTTCAAGCATTTGCCAATAAGGTGGGTGATGAGCGCCATCTCACCGCGCTGTATCTATTAACAGTTGCCGATGTTCGTGGAACCAGTCCAAAAGTGTGGAACGCCTGGAAAGGCAAGCTATTGGAGGATCTCTATCGCGTCACCCTGAGAGTGCTGGGCGGCGCAAAGCCAGATGCTTCTTCGGAGTTGGCGCAGCATCAAGAAGAATCCCGTGCCAAGCTACGTCTCTATGCCATTGAAGACTCTGCATATGAGAATCTCTGGAAGAAACTGGATGTTGCCTTCTTCTTGCGCCAAGATGCAGCTGATATCGCCTGGCTTACACGCCACCTCTATAACAAGGTCGATAGTGAAACTCCGGTCGTACGAGCTCGCCTCTCTCCGGTTGGTGAAGGCTTGCAGATTGCCGTCTACGTCAAAGACCAGGAAGATCTCTTCGCCAGAATTTGCGCCTACTTTGAACGCCACGGCTTCTCAATTTGGGATGCCCGCATTCATACGACAAAACATGGCTATGCGCTGGATACATTCCAAATCTCGGGTAGTAATTTAGTAGACGAGGGCGGAAGCTATCGCGACCTTATTCAGTTGGTGGAATACGAACTCGCAGCGGCACTGCAAATCAACGATCCCTTGCCATCACCAAGCATGGGCAGACTCTCAAGACAATCTCGTACCTTCCCAATCCAACCACGAGTTCACATGACTCCTGATGAACGTGGCCACTACTATGCCCTATCCCTCTCAGCAAGCGATCGAACCGGCCTCCTCTATGCCATCTCCAGAGTCTTGGCTAAGCATCAGGTTTCATTACATACTGCACGCATCAATACCTTAGGCGAGCGAGTAGAAGACGTATTCTTATTGGATGCAGCTAACTTGAGTAAAAACCCCAAACTACAAATCTTATTAGAGACGGACTTGCTAGAGGCGTTAGGGGCTTAATCAAGCCCTATACAGTCAATCTATCAACAGTCTTTCTGGCGACATCTTTAACCCAAGGCTGCTTCTCCCAGTGACCCTGAGCAAATGAATCGATTTGCGACTTGTATTTCAAAGTCAGACCAATAACATCTAAGCCCTCTAGGAACATGCGGTGATGTCTTGCTGACATGGTAAATCTCAATTCGTGTTTCTGCGTGCGAACCGTCAGATTCTCAATATCGACATCAATACTAATTGGTGCGCCGTTCTCATCCGCCTCTTTCATCAAGGCTTGTACTTGATCTTCGGGCAGAACAATCAACAGTAGGCCGTTACCCATTGCATTTGAATAAAAGATTTCCGCAAAGCTAGAGGCAATTACTGCCTTAAAACCATACTGCTGCATTCCCCAAACGGCATGCTCACGACTAGATCCGCAACCGTAGTTCGGACCCGCAATCAATACATCAGTTGATGCATATGCTGATTGATTCAAAAAGAAATCTGGCTTTGCTTGTCCACGCTCATCAAATCGAAGGTCGTAAAACAAGCCCCCCGCTAAGCCAGACTTATCGATACCGCGTAAAAACTGCTTTGGCATCACTTGGTCAGTGTCAAAATTGGCAATTCGCAATGCGGCAGCATGTCCATGAATTTTTGATTGCTTATGCATTTACAACTCCTTGTAACTGACGCACATCCGTAATCTTGCCCGTGACTGCAGCGGCAGCTGCCATTGCAGGACTCATTAAATGGGTGATTGCACCTCTACCTTGACGACCTTCAAAGTTACGATTCGTTGTGGAGGCGCAGCGCGTCCCAGAAGTTAGAACATCATCGTTCATGGCAAGACACATAGAGCATCCAGGTTTGCGCCATTCAAAACCAGCGGCAATTAATTTATCAGCAATCCCCTCTTGCTCAGCCTGCGCTTTAACAGCACCAGAGCCAGGCACAACCATGGCCCGAATACCAGGAGCCACTTTTCGATTACCGATTGCAGCAACCACGTTACGCAAGTCTTCAATGCGTCCGTTAGTGCAGGAGCCAATAAAGACGTGATCAATTGGGGTGCCTTCCAACGCTTGACCATCAGTTAACTTGGTATATTTCAAGGCCTGCTCAAGACTCAATCGATCAAGAGGGTCTTTAATGGAGTCTTTAGTTGGGATTCTGGCATTAATAGCAATAGCTTGATCTGGGCTTGTGCCCCAAGTGACGAAGGGCGCCATATCACTCGCATCAAATTCATACTCTTTTTCAAATTGAGCATCCTTATCAGAATACAAGCTTGCCCAGTACGCTAACGCACGGTCTTTAATCTCGCCCGCAATATCAGGAGATCTTGCCAATACATAATCAATAGCTGTTTTATCAGGGGCAATCAAGGCGCCACGAGCGCCGGCTTCTACTGCCATATTGCATAAAGTAAAGCGCGCCTCAGTACTTAAATCCTCTAGCGCAGATCCGCTGAACTCCACTACGTAGCCAATTGCACCTTTGGCGCCAATTTGGCTGATGATATTTAAAATCATATCCTTGGATGTTGTGCCAACTGGCAATGCTCCATTGATCTGGATACGCATATTTTTAGCTAAGCGATACACTAAGGTTTGCGTTGCTAGAACATGCTCCACTTCTGAAGTCCCGATACCAAAACCTAGAGCGCCCAATGCACCATAAGTTGTCGTGTGACTATCCCCACAAATAATCACCATACCTGGACGAACCATTCCGTGCTCAGGTGACACCACATGCTCAATTCCCTGCAATGCATCATCGGTATCAAACAAAGGAATATTGTGCTTTACGCAATTTTTCTTCAGATTTGAGGCTTGCAGTGAAGAGGCTGGATCAGCAATCCGTCTAGGTGCTTCGTTGTGGGTAGGAATGATGTGGCTAACAACAGAGACATTCTGTCCCGGAATCGGCACTCCGCGACCTTTTTCATCTAAACCCGCAAATGCTTGTGGGCTGGTGTATTCATTCATCAAATGCAAATCGCAAAAGAGCAGCACGTTCTCATCGTCTAACTTCGCCACCGTATGCGAATCCACTAATTTTTGATATAGAGTTTTTGAGCTCATCAACTATCCTAATTTAAAAATGTTATGACCTTTTCCGGCAGAATATCTGGAGACTCCTCCGGAAGATGCTGCCTGCAACCAAGTCAGTCTGCACCAATACCGCGCTCTTTAATCAGCTTTGCCCAAACGGGGATTTCCTTTTCCAGCCGTTGACGAGCCTGTGCTGGAGTTGAGGGAATCGGATCAAAACCTTCTTTAGTCATGCGAGCTTTTAATGTTGGATTACTCAATGTGGTATTCAAGCTTGTATTGAGCTTATCGATAACCGCTTGCGATGTACCGGCAGGGGCAAAAACAATAAACCATGTCTCAAAACTATATGCAGGCAAACCAGCCTCAGCCAAAGTAGGAACATTCGGCATCAATGGTGAGCGCTTGGTTCCTGTAACCCCAATACCCCTCAGCATGCCACTTTGTACAAATTGGGCTGCAGCCGAAGCCACCGGAAAACTCATATCCACTTGACCACCAGCGGTATCGCTTAATGCCGGGCCGCCACCGCGATAGGGGATGTGAGTAATAAAGGTATTAGAAGTGGCCTTAAATAACTCTGGTGCAATATGCATCGTGCTGCCATTACCGGCGGAGCCGTAAGTTAGCTTTCCAGGATTGCTCTTGAGTAAAGCTAGCAACTCCTTCAAATCTTTTGCTGGAACTTTTGGATTTACCACGAGCACATGCTGCGAGCTTGCGACCATTCCTATTGGACTTAAATCTTTCAGCGTATCAAAAGGCATCTTTGAATACAAAGCAGGGTTCACCGCCAATGAAAGTGTATGAATACCAATTGTGTAGCCATCCGGTTTTGATTTAGCTACCGCATCAACACCAGCATTACCACCAGCACCCGCTCTATTCTCAACAATCATTGCCTGACCAAGGGTCTTACCCCAATCCTCGGAAATCATGCGAGCCGTTATATCTGCGCTGCCACCAGGTGCATAAGGAACAATTAACTTAACAGGACGCTCAGGATATGTCTGAGCCATTACAGCCGTGGTTAAGCCTATGGCGCCCAATAGGGCAATCAAAGCAGTCTTGCATTTCATGGATATCTCCTCCGGTCTATTTGTACCGCTATCCTACCCTTAAACTAAACAATCTTAATATCCTTTAAATTACATCTTTCGGTCGTTTTAGTTAATAATTACCAGATGAATAGTTTTTCTGATATCGCCTTCTTTACCCTGCTTGTAAAGCAAGGCAGCATGGCCGCTACCGCACAAGAGCTCGGACTAACGCCGCCAGCCATTAGCAAGCGACTTGCTCTGATTGAAACGCGCCTTGGCGTGAAATTACTACAACGGACTACTCGTCAAATCAGCCTGACGCCTGAAGGTGAAACCTACCTTACTGAAGGTGCTCACGTTCTTGCAAATCTTGAAGAATTGGAGCGATCGGTATCGGGCACGCGCAATACCCCCAAAGGCATTATCAAAATTGGTGCCACATTAGGCTTTGGCAGAAGCTATATTGCCCCAGCGATTGCTAAATTTTCAGATCTTTATCCTGAAGTAGAGGTTCAGCTCACACTCAATGATCGACCAATCAATTTAGTTGAAAAAGGATTGGATGTAGTGATTCGATTTGGCGAGCTGCCTGATGTGCGACTGACAGCAAGACTATTGGCAAACAATCACCGAGTTCTCTGTGCCGCGCCTGACTATCTAAAAAGAATGGGGGAGCCTGAAAACCCAAAAGATTTAAGCAAGCATCAATGTCTATTCACCCGCGAAGCAGATGAGTCTTATGGAACCTGGCATTTTCATCAAGGACAAAAAACTGAAACCGTGAAGGTTCGAGGCCCCCTAACCAGCAATGATGGTGAGTCAGTGATGAAATGGGCTTTGGAAGGCAGAGGCATGATGGTTCGCTCGATCTGGGATGCCGCGAAATACATCAAAAGCAATCATCTAAAAATCATTCTTCCCGAATGGGAGCTCCCTGCCGCCGATATTTATGCAGTATTTCCCACTCGAAATAATCTATCTGCAAAAACTAGGGCATTTGTTGATTTCTTGCTGAATGAATTCAGAAGCCACAGGGATAATGAAACAATATCTTGGCAGTGATCTCAAAAAGGCGATAGTCAATCTACCTTAACAGCTCCACCATAGCCGCTTCATCAATCACTGGTACGCCCAACTCTTCTGCCTTGGTGAGCTTGCTACCAGCGTCCGATCCTGCGACGACGTAGTCTGTTTTCTTAGAGACTGAGCCAGCCACTTTGGCGCCTGCTTTTTCGAGAAGATCTTTTGCCTCATCTCTCGTCATCGTCGGGAATGTACCTGTGAGAACAAAGGTTTTTCCTGCCACTGCGGCACTGATGACTTTTTCCTCAACAGATAGCTGCATTCCGGAGGCTAAGAGTTGCTCGATCACTTCACGATTATGGGCTTCTTCCATGAAGCTTGTGATGGAGTCCGCGACTACAGGGCCAACATCCTTGACTGTCCGCAAGTCTTCGAGACTCGCATCCATCAGGGCGTGCATGGATTGATAGTGATTAGCCAAATCTTTGGCAGTGGTCTCACCTACATGACGAATGCCCAATGCAAAAATAAATCTGGCTAGCGTTGTGTTTCTCGACTGGTTGATTGCGGCGATAAGGTTATCGGCAGACTTCTCGCCCATGCGCTCCAGGTTCGCAATAGCGGTAAATCCCAGGCGATAGAGATCAGCAGGTGTTCGAACCAGATTGTGATCGACTAATTGATCGACGATCTTCTCACCCAAACCTTCAATATCTAATGCTCTTCTGTGGGCAAAATGAATTAATGCTTGCTTGCGCTGTGCGCCGCAGAACAAGCCGCCACTACAACGAGCAACTGCTTCATCAGCTAAGCGCTCAATATGTGAATCACATACCGGACAATTTTTTGGCATTACGAATTCTGTGGCATCTGCTGGTCGACGCTCTTTGACCACAGAAACAACTTCCGGAATGACATCCCCTGCTCTTCTGACGGAAACGGTGTCGCCAATGCGTACATCTTTACGCTTCACTTCGTCTTCATTGTGGAGGGTGGCGTTGGTAACGGTAACTCCGCCTACTTCTACAGGAGCCAGCCTTGCGACTGGAGTGATGGCGCCCGTGCGTCCAACCTGCACATCAATGCCGAGAACAGTAGTAAGCGCCTCTTGCGCTGGGAACTTATGGGCCAAAGCAAAGCGTGGGGCTCTGGATACAAAGCCCAGCTTAGCTTGCTCTGCAAAAGAGTTGACCTTATAGACCACGCCGTCGATGTCATAAGGTAAAGAATCTCGCTTTGCACCAACCTCGTTATAGAAGGCCAATATCTCTTCAACTGATTTCAGTACACGGCGCTCTGAGCAAACTGGCAGGCCGAGCTTTACATACGCGTTAAGTAACTCTTCGTGGGTTTTTGGAAGCCAAGATTGTGGCTCCAGAGCTCCTAGCCCATAAGCAAAGAATGACAGTGGCCTTTTGGCAGTGATCTTGGAATCGAGTTGACGCAGACTTCCCGCTGCGGCATTGCGGGGATTGGCAAACTCCTTGTCACCCTGGGCAGCAGCTTGTGCATTCATATTCTGGAAGTCTTTGAGATACATAAAGACCTCCCCGCGAACCTCCAAGACTGCAGGAATATCATCGCCAGAGAGTTTTAGTGGAATGGCGCGAATGGTTTTGATATTGGCAGTGACATCCTCACCGCTAGCACCATCACCACGAGTGGCCGCTCTCACCAAGGATCCATGCTCATAGCGCAGAGAGATCGCCAAGCCATCAAACTTGAGTTCACCTGCGTAATCGACCTGATCAATACCCAAGCCTTCACGGCAGCGACGATCAAAAGCAATTAGCTCAGCATCTTCAAAAGCATTATTTAAAGAGAGCATCGGCACTGCATGCGTAACCGAATTAAATTCTTTGAGTGCAACACCACCCACCCTCTGCGAGAGCGAATCAGAAGTTACCCACTCAGGATGCGCAGCCTCAATCTCAAGCAACTCACGATAGAGGCGATCGTATTCGCTGTCAGGAACTATAGGGTTATCAAGAACATAGTAAGCATGCTCTAAACGCGCCAACTCAGCCTGTAAGAACGCGTAGTGATCCGCTAAATTTGTCGGACTAGAGGACGACAAAGCGATTCCTTAGCTAAAGAGTCTGCTAGCGGTAGAAGAGCCAGCTGGAACGCCACCCTTCTCGAGCTGGGTATACAGAGTATCCAAATGTTGACGAATGCTAATCACGGCAGCTTCAGTTAGGTTAATGCCATTGTCATCAACCAAGCGACCGTGAGCTGATTGGGCAATTTCAATACCTTCACCTAGCATGCGCTCAAAAGCACGCTCATCATTGGATACCAAGGGTACCTCGAGCAACAAGGTTACTTGCTTAACGGGCGCATTAGGATCAATTTCTGCGCTCGTAAAAATCAGGGCGCCATTACTAAAAAACTCATAGGCGCGGCCATTACGAGAAAGCCTAAAGCCCCTCTTTCGCATCAAGGCATCAAAGTTAGCGCCAGGAGTTGCCTCATCAAATAGCACATTAATACTCAACTGAATATCGCTTTCTGCAGCCATGGCATCAAGCTCTTTAGCGCTTTCAAGCATGGTGTTCACGCTTGGCATATCAATTTGCGAACCCAGAGTTTCCGCAAGTGCTTGAGCGCGAGAACAAAAATCGGATAACTCCAAAACACCAATTGGACCACGGCGACTAGCTAACTGAATTGCCAGCTGTAACTCAGAATAAGACGCTTCTGGGCGCAATGCCTCCCAATCTTCAGCAGCATCAACATCGGCGTTTAAGCCTTCGCACATCCAACGCGCTGTTGAAGTTGCAGGCACATTATTCCAAGCATTGATTTCTTCTAAGATTTCAGCGCCACTAATGCCTTCGTCAAAACGCAGTGTGATAACGCAGTCAATTCGAGGATCAATTGAAAAACTGTCCGGGGTAAATGGCGTTGAAACTGCAGTATCACCAAAAGATGGCTCCGAACGCTCTTCAGACTCAGCAAAGCCAGGGCCAAAAGAAGGTTCCTTTGTAAAACGATCGTCAGCAGAGTATTCGCCTGCAGCTCTTGCCTTACGGCGAGCGCGAGCGTACTTGAGATTCAGAATGGCGACTGAAATCAGAATCAGTAGGCCAATAACAGCCAAAGCGAACTGCAAGTCAGACAAACCCAACATTGTCATGAATTGCTCTAGATCCACTTAAGCTGCCTCCACCATAGATACTGCAGAAGAGATATCCACCGCCACAATACGAGATACACCCTGCTCTTGCATGGTGACACCAATCAACTGATGAGCGATTTCCATAGTGATCTTGTTATGTGAGATGAATACAAACTGAGTCTTATTAGACATTTTGGCAACCATCTGTGCATAGCGCAAGGTATTCGCATCATCCAATGGCGCATCAACCTCATCGAGCAAGCAGAACGGCGCAGGATTGAGGAGGAATAAGGAGAAGACCAGAGCAATGGCAGTCAAGGCCTTTTCACCACCAGAGAGCAAGTAGATAGAGCTGTTTTTCTTACCTGGAGGCTGAGCCATGACTTGTACACCGGCATCCAAAATCTCTTCACCAGTCATGACCAACTCCGCATGACCACCACCGAAGAGCTCAGGGAACAGTTGTCCGAAATGGGTGTTCACTTGATCAAAGGTGCCTTGCAAGAGATCACGGGTTTCCGCATCAATCTTAGCAATTGCATCCGTCAAAGTCTGCATCGCTTCGTTCAAGTCGGCGGATTGCGCATCCAAGAACTGCTTGCGCTCACGTGAACTTGAAAGCTCATCCAAGGCGGCCATATTGACCGGACCCAAAGACTGAATCTCTGAGTTAAGGCGATTTACTTCGGTTTGCAATGCCCCCACCTTGAGGTCGGGACTAAAGCTGGCCTCTAGCGCAATCAAGTCTGCCTCAGCATCCAACAGCAATGTTGCAAACTGCTCAAAGTTCAAGCGAGCAGCCTGTTCGCGTAACTGCAAATCCACTACCTTGTCACGCATTGGCTGAAGGCTACGCTCAATCTGTAAGCGCACTTCATCGGCTTCGCGCAATTGATGCAACAAAGCATCTTGCTCGGTACGGGCATTTGCCAAAGCTGCTTCGCGAGCGCTGCGAGCCAGCAAGAGACCCTGCAATTTATCTTGAGCTTCGTCGTCGCTGAGAGTTTCAAGCTCCTGCTCTGACGTGGCCTGCTTATCCTGAATCTCCATAATCTGCACACGGGCAGTACTTTGATCACGCTGCAAATCTGCAATACGTTGCTGTAAAGAACGGGTTGCAAATGCGGCTTCTTGGGCCGACATCTCAGATGAACGCAAAGCTTCTCGCAGACGATCACGTTCTTGCATTGCTAACTCGAGTTTCTCTTGAGCAATAGCAAGATTTTCTTGTAAGCCTTGCTTAGATTCTTCTGATTGAGCGAGCTCTTCAGAAGATTGCTCCTGAGTTTGAATTAATTGCTCCATTTGCTGACGCAACTCACTTAACTCACCCTGAATTTGTTCAGCGCGCTGGCTATACTTTTCTTCAGCCTGAGTTAATTGCATTCTTTCCACTTCAAAGCCATGGACTTCTTGGACGGCTTGCTCGGCATAGATGCGAGTTTGTTCGGCAGCTTGGTGGGCGGCTTGATAATTCACTACACATTGGTCTAACTCACCCTGCAACTCACTCTGAATGAGTTTTTGCGCACGCAATTGCTTTTCAAGAGCTTCCATCTCTTGAGCACGCGCCAACATACCAGCCTGCTCAGAGTCTGCTGCGTACAACTGCACGCCAACGCGGCTGACTAAATGACCTTGCTGGGTAACGAAAGCACCGCCAGCAGGTAGCTTCTCGCGGCGATGCAATGCATCTTCCAAGCTATTGGCAATATAGATATTGTCTAACCACTCTTGCAGGACGGCGGCAACGCGTGGTGCGCCCGCGCTTTGAACACGAGTTAACAGGGGAGTGAAATCTGCTGGCACAGTAGTGTGCGCAGGAGAAATATCTTCTGTTAACAAAATCGCTAAACGACTTGGAGGGGCATCATTCGCTAAAGCTAAAGTTTCTTGAACACTCTTGGCTGTAACTGCAGCCAAGCGCTCGCGCAGTACGGATTCCAAAGCGGCTTCCCAACCACTTTCCACTTTGAGCTCTTGCCATAAACGCTTACTCTCTTTTAAGCCTTTACTCTCAAGCCATGGGCCAATCTTGCCTTGAGCCTGAACGCTAGCCTGCAAAGCAGTTAATGCAGTGAGTTTTGCTTCGGTTTGAGCCAACTCTTGGTTAGCTGATTGAATCTGTTGTTGCGCTGTATTACGAGCCTCATCAGCTGCAGGTACGCGTTGTTGCGCCTCGCCTGCTTTTTGCCTTGCTTCATCCACTTTGCGCTGCGCCATCGCATGACGATCAATTGCCGTTTGTAATGCCTCGGCATCCGGTCTGCGCATTCCAGCAAGCTCTGCCTCAAGGCGGGTATCGCGCCCTTTGAGCTCTTCTACTTGTGCGGCGATCGCTTTAACACGCTCACCCAAACTAGCTAAGCGCTGGTCAATCGTCGCCAAGTTCTCACGGGCATCATTGAGTTCGCGCGAGAGAACTTGATACGCCTCTTCGCGTGCAGGCATTTGCTCTTGCAAGCCAGACAAATCCGCTATTAATGTTTGCTCTTTTTCTGCAGCTAAGCTGAGCTCCTGCTCGGCAGTACGCTGCGCTTGAGCAGCATCGGTTTCTTGCACAGTCCAACGTTGCAGTTGAGCCTGCAAATCTTGGGATTGCTGCTGCAGACGCTGACGTGCTTCTTGCACGTAACGAATCTGTGACTCTACTTGACTGACATCAGCATTGGTTTGATACAAATCGCCTTGAGCTTGAGAAACCTTATCTTGCAAAGCGTACTGTTCGGTACGCATCGTTTCAAGCTCAGTTTCAGCATGACGCATCTTTGCAGTCTGCTCTTCTAAATTCACTTGAGTATCACGAATGCCATTGGCATGACGCTCTTGCTCTTTACCCGCTTCTGTTTGACGAACAAACCAGAGCAATTGCTGTTGCGACTTCATTGAGGTAGACAGCTCAGCATGGCGCTCAGCGACAGTAGCCTGCTTCTCTAAGCGAGTTACCTGCTGATCGAGCTCACGCAGAATATCTTCAACGCGAACTAAGTTTTCTTTTGTGTCCTCAAGACGTGAGGCTGTTTCTTTGCGACGCTCTTTGTACTTGGAAACACCAGCGGCTTCTTCCAAGAACACGCGCAACTCTTCTGGCTTCGCCTCCAGGATGCGGTTGATGGTGCCCTGCCCGATGATGGCGTAACCTCTTGGACCCATACCGGTGCCCAAGAAAATATCTTGAATGTCTTTACGGCGCACCACTTGATTGTTGACGTAATAACTAGAATTGCCATCACGAGTTAAGACGCGCTTAACACCTAACTCGGTAAATGCACTCCACTGCCCCTGCGCACGGCCATCTGAATTATCAAAAATGAGCTCTACACTAGCGCGACCAGAAGGCTTACGCAAACCAGAGCCATTAAAAATAACGTCTTGCATGGATTCGCCACGCAACTCACTAGCACGAGACTCACCCAAAACCCAGCGTACAGCGTCAATAATGTTCGACTTTCCGCAACCGTTAGGACCCACAACACCGATCAATTGACCTGGCATTTCAAAGTGGGTTGGATCGACGAATGACTTAAAGCCGGAAAGTTTGATGGATTTCAGTTGCACGGCGTACTTTGCAGGGAAAAAAGGGGTTCAAATAAGGGGTAAAAATTATTACTAAAGTGGGAAGATGATAGCAAGCTTAAGGCTCCCCACACGGGTTTTTGCCCCACCGATATAATGATTAATCTACTTCCAGGGGCAAAACCCCTTAACAATCTGATAGTTAACTGAAAAGCATGAGCCAATCACCACAAAGCATCATCGAACAAGCCTGGGAAAACCGCGCAAACCTGTCTCCTGAGGCCGTTTCTGGGGAAATCCGCAACGCCGTGAACGCTGTACTCGAGGGCCTTAATACAGGCAGTATTCGGGTGGCTGAGCGCCGTAGCGTCGGCAAATGGGAGGTAAACCAGTGGGTAAAGAAGGCGGTTCTGCTCTCTTTCCGCCTGGAAGACAACAAACCCATGGGCGCTGGTGGCTATACCCAGTTCTACGACAAGGTGCCTAGCAAGTTTGAAAACTACACCGCCGAAGACTTCGCCAATGGCGGCTTCCGCGTAGTTCCCCCTGCAATGGCTCGCCGTGGCTCATTTATTGGCAAAAATGCCGTTTTAATGCCCTCATACGTCAATATTGGCGCTTATGTAGGCGAAGGCACGATGGTTGATACCTGGGCAACCGTAGGGTCATGCGCCCAAATCGGTAAAAACGTTCACCTTTCTGGTGGTGTTGGTATTGGCGGTGTTTTAGAGCCAATCCAAGCCGGCCCGGTCATTATTGAAGATAACTGCTTTATCGGCGCCCGCTCTGAGGTGGTTGAAGGCGTGGTAATTGAAGAAAACGCCGTTCTCTCTATGGGCGTCTACATTGGTCAAAGCACCAAGATCTACGACCGAGAAACCGGTGAAATCCATTACGGCCGCGTACCAGCAGGTTCTGTTGTGGTTCCAGGCTCCCTTCCTTCCGCTTGCGGCAAGTACAGCCTATACGCTGCAATCATCGTAAAGAAGGTCGATGCTCAAACTAGAGCCAAGACTGCGATCAACGAACTCTTGCGTGATTAAGTCGAATCTATGAGCGCCACCCTTGAGTTAACTGAAGCCCTCATCTCCTGCCACTCGGTAACCCCAGCGGACGGGGGCTGTCAGGAGCTCATTGCCAAACGCCTTCAAGCCATTGGTTTTCATACAGAGAGCGTTATCAGCGGTCCTGAGGATTTTCAGGTAACCAATCTCTGGGCAATCAAAAAGGGAACCTCTGGGGATCAAGGCGAGGTTCTGATGTTCGCCGGTCACACCGATGTTGTGCCTACTGGCCCGCTGGAAAAATGGACCAATGATCCATTTACTCCAACTATTCGGGATGGCATGCTCTACGGTCGTGGCGCTGCGGATATGAAAACCTCTCTTGCAGCATTCGTCGTTGCTACAGAAGAATTCGTTATCACCCACCCTGATCACAAAGGTTCAATTGCCTTTTTGATTACGAGCGATGAAGAAGGTCCAGCCAATGACGGCACCGTCATCATGTGCGAGCGTTTGCAAAAACATGGCCAGCGCTTAGATTACTGCGTGATTGGTGAGCCAACCTCAGTCGACCGATTAGGCGACATGATTAAGAATGGTCGCCGTGGATCACTCTCAGGCAAGCTTCGGGTTAAAGGTATTCAGGCGCATATCGCCTACCCTCACCTCGGCAAGAATCCCATTCATATTTCAGCACCCGCAATTCAATCGCTAGTGGAAACTGAGTGGGATAAAGGTAATCAGTATTTCCAACCTACCAGCTTTCAAATTTCCAATATTCATGCTGGCACTGGTGCAAATAATGTGATCCCTGGCGAATTGGCAATTGATTTCAACTTCCGCTTCTCGACTGAGAGCAAGCCAGAAGAGTTGCGCAGTCGCCTAGAAGGAATCCTTGCTGGTGCAGGCCTCGAGTTTGAGATTGACTGGGTCTTAGGCGGCAGTCCATTCATTACTGGTGATGGTGCCCTGGCTGGTGCCTTACGCAAGGCAATCAAAGCCGAAACAAAAATAGACACAGAACTCTCCACTACTGGCGGCACGAGTGATGGCCGCTTCATTGCGAAGATTTGCAAAGAGGTGGTTGAGTTTGGCCCACTTAATGCGACTAGTCACAAAATTGATGAGTGCGTGATTGTGGATGATGTGGTGCCACTCAAAAATATCTTCCGCAAGACCCTTGAGCAACTGATTGCTTAAGACTATTGAGTCAATTACTTTTCCTATAAAAAACTCCTAATGGACCCTGCGCCCCAGCAATTGCTTACGCTTGATCAATGCATTGATCAAATTGCACAACAACTAGAAACAGCAGACTTGCACTATGGTCATGGTGCCATTGATGCCCAGAGCGAAGCTCTGTGGATTGTCAGCAAACAATTAGATCTCAGCCCTACAGATGCACTTGATCACTTAGAGCAAATGATGAATGCCGAGCAAATTACTAAGGCATTTGAAGTCACAGAAACCCGCATCTCCACACGCAAGCCCTTAGCCTATATTTTGGGTGAAGCCTGGTTGATGGGTGTACCTTTTTTCTCCAGCGAGCAAAGTATTGTTCCGCGCTCTTGGATAGCCGAGCTTATTGTGGATGGCTCACTGGAGCCTTGGTTGCCTGCCGATGGCAAAGCACTGGATTTATGCACTGGAAATGGCTCCCTGGCAATTTTGCTAGCCTTGGCTTGCCCAGATATTCATGTGAGTGCTTGTGACATTAGTTTGCCTGCATTAGCGGTGGCTGCTCGCAATCTTGATCGCCATGGCCTCACCTCACAGGTAGAGCTTTTTGAAGGCGATCTCTGGGATGCGCTTCCAGAGCCCCATGAAGACAATCTCTTTGATCTCATCATTTGTAACCCGCCTTATGTCAACGCGGACTCCATGAACACCCTACCCGCTGAATACCATGCGGAGCCTGCTCTTGCATTAGCGGGCGGTCACGATGGGATGGACCTCATCCGCAAGATTATTGCGAACGCCCCTGACTACCTCTCTGAGCGTGGCGCTATTCTGATTGAGATTGGTAACGAGTATGAGTACTTTAAAAAAGCATTTCCCCAAATTCCCGTCATTTGGATGGAAGTATCTGCAGGCGATCAGCAAGTCCTCCTGATTCAAGCGGAAGACTTACGCTGAGTTCTTGCTGTCTTAACTTAACTCTGCTGCCGCAGAGATAGCTTCATCAATACGCTCTACCGGTATCACTCTTAGTCCCGGAATCTTGCTCTTAGGCATATTGGCCTTCGGAATAATGGCCACAGTAAAGCCAAGCTTGGCAGCCTCTTTCAGGCGCTCCTGACCACGTGGACACGGACGAATCTCTCCAGCTAAACCAACCTCACCAAATACGATTAACTCCTTAGGTAAGGCCTTATTACGAATCGAGGATTGAATTGCTAACAACACAGCTAAGTCAGCAGCCGGCTCCGAGATTTTCACTCCACCAACTGCATTTAAGAAAACATCCTGATCAAAGCACGCTACACCAGCATGGCGATGCAGTACTGCCAGAAGCATGGCTAGGCGAGCCTGCTCCAAACCAACGGCTAGGCGGCGTGGATTGGGGATATGCGCAGTATCGACTAGTGCCTGAATTTCCACCAAGAGTGGGCGACTACCCTCTTGGGTAACCAATACGCAGGCACCCGGCACCATCTCGGCATGCTGCGACAAGAAAATAGCTGAGGGATTGGCAACACCACGCAGACCTTTTTCAGTCATCGCAAATACGCCCAACTCATTGACTGCACCAAAACGGTTTTTAATCGAGCGCACCAATCTAAATGAGGAGTGAGTGTCACCCTCAAAATACAAAACGGTATCGACAATATGCTCAAGCACGCGGGGGCCAGCTAGGTGACCATCTTTAGTTACGTGCCCTACCATCAAGACGCAAATGCCGCTAGATTTAGCAGCTCTAGTTAATTGCGCAGCACACTCTCGCACTTGCGCAACAGAACCAGGGGCAGAACTTAGCACCTCTGAATACAGGGTCTGAATAGAGTCGACTACCAAAACCTGCGGCTTCACTGTATCCATAATGGATAACAGTTTTTCCAACTGAATCTCAGCAAGTACCTCCAACTGCGGCGCTTCTAAAGCGATGCGTTTTGCACGCAATGCGATTTGCGCAGCAGACTCCTCACCGCTGCTATAAAGGACGTTCATGCCTGCAGCACTCATCTCAGCGAGTGCTTGCAACAACAGGGTAGATTTACCTATACCTGGGTCGCCTCCCAAGAGAACAACACCACCAGGAACTAAGCCACCACCCAAGACACGATCAAACTCCTCGACCCCAGTGCTAAAACGTGGGAGATCTTCGGCCGAAATCGCGGAAAGTTTTTGACGGGGCAATGACTGAGCTAAACCCTGAAAGCGGGTATTGGAACTCACCTCCGGTAGACCCTCTTCCAGCGTATTCCATGCCTGACATGAAGGGCACTGCCCCTGCCACTTAGCAGATGTCCCGCCGCATGACTGACAGATATAGATTGTTTTAATCTTGGCCAAAGTATTACCTAATAATTAGTAAGTGAGTGCAGCGGAAAAATCAATTAATCGAGCTGAGTGCCCGCTTTGTTCTCTTGAGCGCGCTTAGGTGCATCTTTGCGGCGTTGCTCTACATCCGCCGCACGAGCTGCTGCAGCTTTTTGCTTCTCTTCAAATTCTTTTTGATTGGCTGAGCGCTCGGCTGCTTTTTCAGCAGAGGCACGTTCAGCAATCTTGGTGGCATCACGCTGATCTTTGATGTTGGCACGCAGCTGACGCTGTACTTCATGCAACTCCACTTCCTGCGCACGAATCGGGTCAATCTCTTTGCGGTATTCAGCACGAGAATCTTTTAGACAACTATTAACCCAATACTTTTGATAGCACTCAGAGTTAGTTTTATCCCAGCGATACTTGGCCCAATCGCGTTGCAATTCCAGCTCACGCTCAATCTTGTCGAGTTGCTCTAACTGAGCCTCTTCAGCAGGGGTGGCGAGAACCAGACTACTGAAGGAGCAAATCAGCACAAACGCCCCCAAAGAAAGTAGCGAACGGAAGGTAATCGGCCTTCTCAAATCTCTACCTTTGCGCCGAGCTCTACCAAACGATTAGCCGGAATCTTGAAGAAGTCAGATTGGCGACCAGCATTCTGATACATCCAGCAAAACAGGCGTTCACGCCATAAGGCCATGCCCGGTATTGCTGAAGGCACAATCGTATCGCGCGATAAGAAGAATGAAGTATTCATCAGATCAAACTTCATCCCAAAAGTCTTCTCGATTAGATCAATAATCGACCCCATATCTGGAGTTTCCTTAAATCCATAAATAGCCCGCACTACATGGATATTTCCACCCAGATCCTTCATGGTAATTCGCTCAACATCGCTTACATAAGGCACATCCCAGATACTCACCTTGAGGAAGAACACCCTTTCGTGTAGGACATGGTTGTGCTTGAGGTTATGCAAGAAAGATACTGGCAGGTAATCAACGTGTGCCGTGAGAAATACCGCAGTACCTTCAACGCGATGTGGCGGATGCTTGAGCAAAGATTCAATAAAGCTCCCAAGCTGTATACCCTCCTCCATCGCGCGTTTACGCAAGATCTGGCGACCCCTAAACCAGGTAATCAGGCAGGTAAAGCATAGCAAGCCAAGCGCCAATGGATACCAGCCACCATCTTTAATTTTAATTAAGTTCGCTGTCCAGAAAGCAAGGTCCACCACGAAGAAAGCGATCGTAATAAAGCTCACCAACAAGATGTTCATTTTCCACTCACGGAACATCACCACACCTAATAGGATGGTCGTAATTAGCATCGTTGATGTTACGGAAATACCATAAGCAGCTGCTAGATTGACCGATTCTCTAAATTCAATAATCGTGACAACAACCATGAATAGCAATGCCCAGTTCACAATCGGAATGTAAATCTGACCTTGCTCAGAATCGGATGTATGTTGAATATTCATCCGGGGCATGAAGCCCAGCAAGATTGCCTGGCTCACTAGGGAGTAGGCACCAGAGATAACGGCCTGGGATGCAATCACAGTGGCAGCTGTAGCCAATCCAACCGTTGGCCATAACGCCCAATCTGGCACCATTAAATAAAATGGGTTTTTAATTGCCTCTGGGTTAGATAGCACTAAGGCGCCTTGACCTAAGTAGTTAATCAACAAGCTGGGCAACACAACCAGTAACCACGCGTAGCGAACTGGTGTACGACCAAAGTGCCCCATATCCAGATACAAGGCCTCAACACCCGTCACAACCAGCACAACTGCACCCATCACAATGTAAGCAGTTGTCGGGTGTTCAATGATGAAATTAACCGCATACCAGGGATTGAATGCCGCAATGATTTCTGGCGCATCGCCAATATTAATAACACCTAAAGCGGCAAGAGTTAAGAACCATGCCAGGGTAATTGGCCCAAACAACTTACCAACAGCTGCCGTACCAAATTTCTGAATCAGAAATAGGGCCACCAAAATCACCAATGAAATCGGAATAATAAATTTGTGCAATCCGGGTGTCGCAATCTCAATACCCTCAACCGCAGATAAAACAGAAATTGCTGGTGTAATCACAGATTCACCCAGCAACATACATGCGCCCAACATGCCCATGATCATGAAGAAGAAATAGCTCTTTGATTTGCTATCGAAGGAACGAAGAGCTAGGGCCATTAATGAGAGGACGCCTCCTTCCCCTTTGTTATCCGCACGCATCACAAACAAGACATACTTAACCGTGACAACCAAAATCAGAGCCCAGATCATCATGGAGATCACGCCAAAGAGCGCCTCAGGCGTGTACGCAATCCCGTGACGAGGATCAAAACACTCTTTGAGTGCGTAGAGTGGGCTGGTGCCAATGTCCCCAAAGACAACCCCGATTGCCGCAAGCATCATTACGCCGAGGCTTTTTTTATGCCCGCCCCCAGTTCCGTGAACCTCAACAGGGTTCAAAAGTGTAGAGCTAGAAAATTCTGGATTACTAATGGACATCTCAAAACCTTAAGGTGATGTTGCACGGCAATATGTTACTCCTTATACAGCCTGACTCAGGGGTCTTATTCGCCCTAAAAAACCGCTTATTTTGACTCAATTTAAAGGCATCCCTCGACAGGGACCCCTAAAAATGGTAGAATTTCAACTTCAGACGCGGGGTGGAGCAGTCTGGCAGCTCGTCGGGCTCATAACCCGAAGGTCGTAG
>JAZKDF010000006.1:0-60435 GCA_040387715.1 Pseudomonadota bacterium
ATTCCCCACTGCTGCCTCCCGTAGGAGTCTGGGCCGTGTCTCAGTCCCAGTGTGGCTGATCGTCCTCTCAGACCAGCTACTGATCGTCGCCTTGGTGGGCTTTTACCCCACCAACAAGCTAATCAGGCATCGGCCGCTCTAATCGCGCGAGGTCTTTCGATCCCCCGCTTTCCCCCTCAGGGCGTATGCGGTATTAGCACAGCTTTCGCTGCGTTATCCCCCACGATAAGGTACGTTCCGATGTATTACTCACCCGTTCGCCACTCGCCACCAGGTACAAGTACCCGTGCTGCCGTTCGACTTGCATGTGTAAGGCATGCCGCCAGCGTTCAATCTGAGCCAGGATCAAACTCTTCAGTTTAATTCCTGTGATCCTTGCGGATCGTCGCACTCATTCAAGAAATTGACTTGGTAATAAAACCAAATCTTTTTACTGTCTATGAGTACTATTTATTTACATCTGTCCCGAAGGACTTGATGCTTTCACTTAGTACCCACAATTATCGGTTGACTAATTTTTAAAGAGGGCTGACTTGTTTCGTATTTCTTAAAAACATTCAGCAGAGAGATGAGACTTTATCCTAGTGATTTGGGTCTGTCAACACCTTTCGTAGTCTTTTTCATTAAAAAAGCGAAGTTTTTTCTTACTTTTTAAATAAACCCTTTAAAAACAATTAGATAGGGTTTAAAAATATTTTCAACTTTTTTTCAAAAAAGTAGGTTTTTATTGCTTGAGTTCACATTTAGTAGCAATTCACCGGTTTTATTTAACTACTTTGTCGTTTTTATTTCCCTGAAGCCCTAACCCTAGGGAAAACCCTGTAATTTCTTCTAATTTCTGCTACTATATTGCTATGCACAATACATTAGTAAACAGTCACACACCTAACATGCCTTATATGGCTGGCTTGGCAGTCCCTGTACGCGAACTGCATGCTGGCCATAGGGATCAGATCCTGCAGCACCTTTTGCTCTTAAATGACGAAGATCGTCGCCTACGCTTTGGCACTCAAACACCGGATGAAGTCATTCATCACTATGTAGACGGACTAGACTTCAATAAAGATGCTGTTTTTGCTAGCTTTGATTCCCAACTAAACCTGATCGGCATGGCGCACCTTGCGTATTTGCCCAAAATAAAGGGTCAAGCACAGGCCGCAGAATTTGGCGTGTCGGTATTGCCTGATGGTCGTGGGCAGGGCATTGGCACCGCCTTATTGGCTCGTGCTTCAGTACACTCACGCAATACCCGTATCGAAACCTTGTTTGTACATTGCCTTGCAAACAACAGAGCCATGATGCATCTGGCGCAAAAAGCCGGCATGCGCGTTGAATACGCTTATGGCGATGCAGATGCCTATTTAAAGTTGCCGCCCGCTAACCCCGCCACGATTGTTGAAGAGGCTGCTAATGAGCAATGGGCTGGCTTTGATTATGCGGTTAAAGAAAACTTAAAGCGCTCAAGCGATGCCTGGTCTTGGTTTCTAGGCAAACCAGTCACTCCTACGCCTTAATTTGCGCTTGGTGCTCCGCGCAGAATCCAGTTTGTCAACAAAACTACATCGGCGTTACTTAATTTAGTATTTGCTGGCATCGATACAACACCCCAAGATCCAGAGCCGCCTTTGAGAATTTTGTTTTTTAAAAAAATAGTTGCGCCAGAATCGTTTGCATATTTTTTTGCAACGGATTGAAAGCTAGGCCCAACAATTTTTTTATTTACAGCGTGACATCCCAAGCATGCGTTTTGTTTTGCAAGTGCAGCCGCCTTAACATCGTCACTAGATGCGTGCACGCCGAGAGAATAAAGCGAGAAGAGGGCGACGAGTAAGAAAGATTTCGGGTGCTGACTCAAGAAACTCATTGCCCACATCCCATCAAATGACTTTACTGATTCGGCATTGAGTTTGGTTGCGACTCATCTGCCTTGCCTTGTTTTTCTAAGCGCATTTTTTCTGCATCAGAAATAATATCGAAGTAGGCGTAAACCTCTTTAACACCATCAGCATTGCTAGCCACCTTCTTAGCAATTGCTGATTCGTGTTGCGTCAGAATGCCCATCAAATAAACGCTACTTCCCTCGGCAACAATCGTCATCGAATTAGATGGCAACTTATCCGTGAAAATCATTTGTGTTTTGATTTTGGATTCGAGGTAAGAGTCATTCGCGCGAGCTGTATAGGTACTGTTTGGCCCGATCACCAATTCATTGAAGACAGAACGAACATTCTTGTTTGCTTTCGCATAGGCACCAGCCTGCTCTTTAATATCTACATCTTTTACTTCACCGGTCAGCAATACCTTTTGATTAAAGGATGTCACATTAATATGTGCGCTATCTCCAAACTTTTTATCTAAAGCATTTTCTAGCTCCAGCCCAATCCCCTTATCAATTGCCTGAACTGCTGGAGGTCGTCGATCAGCCATCACACTTGCGCCAGCAGCAACACCGCCCACGGCGACCACTGCACAAGAAGATAAAAACGAAGTGAGCGTTAATACCGCCAATGCCTTACCAATGAAAAGAGTGCGCATACGGAATACCTTCTTAAATATCAAATGATTAATCGAGTAAAAGATGGTCTACGCCATCACATAGAGCATGCAACAAAACTAAATGTGTTTCTTGAATACGGGCAGTGCGAGTGGATGGTGCACACAAATGAATGTCATCTGCATCCAATAGAGTTGCAATTTTTCCGCCGCCATTACCAGTCAGCGCAATAATTTTGATGCCCATCTTTTTTGCGGCCTCAATTGCTTTCACTACGTTTTTTGAATTTCCTGAAGTGGAGATGCCAATCAAGATGTCACCTTTTTTACCAAGTCCGCGAACCTGCTTGCTAAAAATCTCGTCATAACTATAGTCATTGCCTACCGCAGTCAAGATCGAGGTATCGGTTGTCAGTGCAATCGCGGCTAACTCTTGTCGCTCCCTCTCGAAACGACCAATCAGTTCAGCAGCGAAATGTTGTGCGTCAGCAGCCGACCCACCATTGCCACAAGCCATGACTTTTCCACCGGTGCGCAAGCAATCCGTCATGGCAACAATGCCACGAGCAACTTGTTCAGGAAGTATTTTTTCGGCCTCTTGCTTTACGGCAATGCTATCTAAGAAGTGTTGAGATGCGCGAGCGCGCAAACGTTCGAGGGTATCTTTATCCATCACATTATTATGCGCCAAAGTGCAGGCAAGATGTCTGCACTGCCCCTGAATTCAAAAGAGACGTATTCTCTTGCTTATTGATATCTCTTTTGCAAAAGATTGCCCCATGGAATTAAGCTCCTTTGATTTTCTAAAACAGCAGGATCTACCAGCCGGCGCCTTATATATGGTTGCCACGCCGATTGGTAATCTAGGAGATATCACCTTGCGTGCGCTGCATGTGCTTAATTCTGTAGACGGTATTGCCTGTGAGGACACTAGGCATAGCGCGCCCCTGCTTCAACACTTTGGCATCCATAAAAAATGTGTAGCCCTACACGAGCACAATGAAATTGCTGGCGCTCAAACGGTCATTGGGCATCTCGCACAAAACCAACGCTGGGCCTATATTTCAGATGCCGGCACTCCGGGCGTTTCCGATCCGGGCGCCCGCCTAGTGAATGCAGTACAAAAGGCCGGTTTTCGAATTATTCCCATTCCTGGCGCCAGCGCTGTGTCATCGGCTATCTCTGCTAGCGGCTCGGTCATGTTGCCGTCAGAAGGGCGCTTTCAGTTTCTTGGCTTTTGGCCCAATAAGGCTAAAGAGTGCAACGCGCTAATTCAAGATATTCGAAGTAATTCAAAAACCAGCATCTTTTTTGAATCGCCACATCAAATACACAACACATTGATGACGCTTAGCAAAGAACTCGAGTCCGAGCGACAAGTCTTGGTAGGTAGAGAGCTGACTAAAAAATTTGAACAGTTAGTGACGTTAACTGCGGCTGATATTCCAGGGTGGCTTGAGAGGGCAGAGAGCCTCAAGGGTGAGTTTGTCGTTTTGGTGGCTGGTCGCCAGGCGAATGCAGACGAGGCTCCAGAACATTCGGCGCTATTACTTTGGGCTAATGCATTAAGTCCCTATTTAGGCAGCAAAGAAATTGCTGCTGTACTGGCTCAAGCGCTTGGACTCAGCAAGAAAGAGGCTTATCAAGTAGCACTTGATGCAAAAGGCCAAAACAAAGAAGAATAAAAAAGCTGGCATGTAGCCAGCTTTCAAAATTGTGCCAAATAATTACTTGGCAGCTTGGGCGTCGCTTGGCGCAGGGCTCTCTTGAACATTCAATTGAGCCACAGGCTTTATGAGCTGCTCGGCAGAAGCTTCTGAATCTGCGCGCTTGCCATTGTTTACAAACACCATTAATAAAAGAATGATGATCAGGGGCACAAAAAAGCTGGCAAACACCATGATGATCAATTGTTTGGGAGACTTAATTAGACTGCCGTGTGCTTCGCTCATAGGACTTTTATCGTTAGACGGGTTGTAAAGGTTACTTTGCCAAGATTATAACGAGGCCGTGGGTATATAGGCACTTACAATAGCGTAGTTAGTGAATTTCTAACTGGCGCCCGTAGCTCAGTGGATAGAGTATTGGCCTCCGAAGCCAAGGGTCGCAGGTTCGATTCCTGCCGGGCGCACCAAACAAGGGGGGTTTTTGACCTATATCATGCGTAAATTCGTGAAAAAGGCTATCATTTGCACCTAACTTATTGATTCTTATCATGTCAAATCATCTAAATTCTGCACTTTCCGAGCCTTCTATAGCCAATCCTTTGGCTCCTGAGCTTCCATTGCCGCACCGAAAAGTCATTCGTAGCTGGCTGATCCCAATGGCTCAAGGCGAAACAGCAAAAGCAATCGCGCTTCTAGCATTAGATGCTGCTTTGTGGCTCGCCTGTATAGCTGGGACTATTTTTGTCGAAAGCATCCTCATCAAGATTATCTTGGGCCTGGTTGCTGGCTTTGTTACTGGTCGCATTTTTATTCTTGGTCATGATGCATGCCACCAAAGCTATACGCCACACCGCGAACTTAATAAAGTATTAGGCCGCATCGCTTTCCTACCGTCCTTAACCCCATATAGCCTATGGGATGTAGGCCATAACGTGGTTCACCATGGTCAAACTAACCTGAAGGGCTTTGACTTTGTCTGGGCTCCACTATCAAAAGCAGAGTTTGATGCTCTGCCTGCATGGCGCAAAGGCTTAGAGCGCCTCTATCGTAGCGGCTGGGGCCCAGTTTTCTACTACCTGATTGAAATCTGGTGGAGACGTGAGTACTTTCCCAATGCCAAGAATAAGCCGGGCGACCGTCCAATCTTCCTAAAAGACAATTTATTGGTAACTGGCTTTGCCATTATTTGGATCAGCTGCCTTATTGCTGGCGCCCTTGCTACCGGCCAATCAGTTTGGTTGGGCCTGATTACTGGCTTTGCTGTTCCCTTCCTGTTTTGGAACGGCATGATTGGCTTTGTGGTCTACGTTCACCATACCCACCCCAAAGTGTCTTGGTATGACAAGAAATCGGAGTGGTTACGCGCCCAGCCTTTTGTGTCAACCACGGTCCATTTGACCTTTAACTGGATTTGGGGCTCTTTAATGCACCACATCATGGAGCATACAGCCCATCATGTGGACATGAGCGTACCCCTATATCGCCTGCAGGAAGCCCAAAACACCCTCGAAACCATCCTTCCAGAGCGTATTTTTGTGCAAAAGTTCTCTTGGTCCTGGTATTTCGACACGGCTCGCAAATGCAAACTGTACGACTTCGAAAACAAGGCTTGGTTGGATTTTGATGGCAACAAAACGGCTGATTCGGTCAGAGTCGTCCTAAGCCCAGCCCCAGCGGGACAAAACGGGTAAAATAGATCCTCTGTACAAGATTTGGATTACCCGGATTGCCCATGACTACCTCGACTCCAGCTGCTCCCCAAGAAACCTCTCAGAGCCTTAAATTTTGCTCTTCTTGCAGTCGCGAAAAGCGCCTGGAAGGCGGCACCTGGATTCCGACAAGCAATCGTAAACAACGCTGGATTTGTGCAAGCTGCCTATACAACCGTACACATCGCACCGGTTCAGCAAAAACCTAATTTTTCAATTAGCTTTAATCAATTCAAGTTTGATCAATCCCCTACATAGGGATTTGTTTGGCGCTCTTTGCCAAATGTCGACATAGGTCCATGTCCAGGAACGAATTGCACATCATCACCTAATGGCCACAATTTTGTTTTAATCGCATTAATTAAATCTGCGTGATTGCCACGAGGAAAATCGGTTCTTCCGATGGAGCCCGCAAAAAGCACATCGCCCACCAAAGCCAATCGATCTTCTTTGTCAAAAAATACTACATGCCCTGGCGTGTGACCGGGACAGTGCAATACCTCTAGATCGACATTTCCAAGCCGTACATGATCGCCATCCTCCAGCCAGCGAGTAGGCACAAATGCTTTTGCATGACCAAATCCAAAGCGCACGGTTTGCTCGGGCAATTGATCTAACCAAAACTGCTCGTCAATTTGTGGGCCTTCAATGGGCACACCCAATTGATCCGACAGATCCTTAGCTGCGGCGCAATGATCAAGGTGTCCGTGAGTTAATAAAATCTTTTTAACGGTACCGCCCATTTGCTCGACAGCATCCAAGATCTTATCGATATCACCACCCGGGTCAACCACTGCTGCATCACCTGTTTCTTGGCACACCAAGATTGAGCAGTTTTGCTCAAATGGCGTTACTGGAACAATTCCTAATTTGATCGGCATAAATAAAAATACTTAAATTGATTGGCCACTTGTTTGTGGCAAAGAAGCTAGAATATATCTCACAGGATACACAATGAAAACTCAAGACACATTTAAATTCGCAGAAACACATGAATGGGCTAGCATCGAAGATGATGGGCTAGTGTGGGTCGGCATTAGCAATCATGCTCAAGAAGCTTTAGGCGATGTCATGTTTTTTCAAGCGCCAAAAATTGGACAGCAAGTGAAGCAGGGCGAAGCTATTGCTGCAATTGAATCCGTTAAGGCTGCTAGCGATATTCATGCGCCTATTAGCGGCGAGATCGTCGCCCTCAATGAAGAGATGGATGCCAGCCCTGAAGTGGTGAATGAAAAACCCTATGCAGTTTGGCTATTTAAAATTAAACCAGTGTCATCAGAATCGCTGAATACTGATGTCAATAACTTAATGTCTATTGCACAATACGAATCAGGTCCAGGCGCCTAAATAGCAATCGGATCGCGCTCTACCAACCACCGGATGCGGGATGCTTTGCTGATTCTGCCCGTGGAATCTTGGCGTAATTCTTGATCAATCATTTCAAGTGCCTCTTGTAGCGCTTTACGATTACCCGATTCAACCAGCAACTGGGCGCGCTCTGAGCCCGCCACCCGCATGACTGGCTTTGGTACAGGGTCATATACTTTTAATTCTTTAGTAATCATGCCCCTACTTTTCATGCGCGCCTTCAGCTCACTCAAAAACTGTATCGCCTTGTCTAGGCTTTTGCCTTCAGCATGAATGAGAGCTTGATAAGAGTAGGGCGGTAACTTTGCCTCCTCCCGCTCGCCAGCAGTAAACGCTAAAAATCCATCAACATCATGTCTTAACAAATACTGAAATACGGGTGACTCTGGGTACTGAGTCTCGATGTAGATATCTCCACCAGCTTCACCGCTGGTTCCCGATCTTCCTGCGCGACCAGCTACTTGTACCAACTGTGCAAATAATCTTTCTGCCGCCCTAAAGTCGGCAGAGTAGAGTCGGCTATCGGCATCTAAAACCGCAACCAATCCAATGTTCTGATAATCATGCCCCTTAGCAATCATTTGAGTGCCAACAACAATGTCTACATTGCCATCATGTATTTCCTGAAAGAGTGCTTCTGCGCCTTTGCTCTTTCTGCTGGAATCGGTGTCTACGCGCAGCACCCTTGCTTGCGGCCACATTGCTTCAATAGCATCTTCTAGCTTTTGTGTTCCATGCCCAAGTGTTTTTAAATCGGCGTTGCCACAATCCGGACAAAACTGTGGGATCGGCTTTACTAAACCACAGTGATGGCAACTTAAGACTGATCTTTTTCCTAATGCACCCGCTTTATGCATCACCGTATAGGTTGAGCATTGAGTACATTTTGACAACCAATTGCACGCTGAGCAACTGAGCACCGGAGCATAGCCTCGGCGATTGATCAAAATTAAACTCTGCTTTTTTTCAGCCAATGTCTTTGTGATGGCATTCGCAAGTGTTTTGGTAATGAGGCTTTTTTCCTTAGTCGCACCCGCATCACCTGGACTAAATTGATTTTGTGGATCGCGCGTATTAATTAAGTGGACCCTAGGCAGGCTTGCTCCCTGAGCGCGCTGATCCAGTCGAATGTATTCATAGCGGCTCGATTGAGCAGCCAGCCAAGTTTCTAAAGAGGGCGTCGCTGAAGAAAGAAGAATAGGAATTTTTTGATCATGCGCACGCCATATTGCTAAATCTCTTGCAGAGTAGCGCGTACCATCCTGCTGCTTATACGATGGATCATGCTCCTCATCTACCACGATGGCACGTAAGTTCGGCATTGGCGTTAATGCCGCTAACCTAGTTCCTAAAATGATCTGCGCTTTACCGGTCATTGCCTCATACCAAGCAACTCCTCTTTTCTTTTCGCTGACGCCACTATGTAATACCGCCATTTTTTTATCAGGGAAGTAGGCCCTTACGCGCCTCTCTAGTTGCGGCGTTAAATTAATTTCTGGAACCAATAAAAGAACTTGCGCACTTTCATTATTAAGAATGCTTGCCAACCAATTCAGGAAGACCGCAGTTTTGCCGCTACCAGTTTGACCTTGTAATAAGATCGCCCGAAATTGATTTTCTTTTTCACCATCTGCCAATAACTCTTGCAAAGCGTTTTTTTGATTGGGATTTAATTGATCCTGTGTAATCAAGCCCTCCGCAATTACATCAGTCTTTTTTTTATTTTTCTTTTCGGCTGATTCTAGTTTTTCTGGAATTGCCTCCCAGTTATCGGCCTTTTTCCACATCTGTGGAATAACCGGCAATATGGTTTCACCAAGCGCATGGATGTAATACTGGCTTGCAAAATTCATTAGCCGCAATAGAGCGGTGTCGAATGCCGGAAGCGGGGCAAGGCGTTCTACAGATTTCAGTTTTGCTACTTCATAATCAGAGTGATTGCTCACTTTTATTACAAGTCCAATAGCCTTGGTTCTAGCAAAGGATACCTCTACTACATTGCCAATTTCTGGCATTTTGCCTAATTTATTAACATCCCATAGGTAGTCAAAGCCTTGGGCCAAGGGCTTATCTATCACTACCTGCACAATAATGGGACTAGAACTCATTTGCTTAAAATTTTTGCTTTACCCTGTGGATAAGTCTGTGGATATCATTCGATATTTACCGTTTCTGCAGTTATTTTATAAGAGCCCCAACTAACACAGAAAATTGGTGTTTTATTAATAAACCATATAAATCAATTATTTACATCGCTTACTAAATGTGAAAGTTCACAATTCTTATGAATCTCACTGTATTTATGATTTTGCACAGTTCTGTGCATAACTTTTACCAAAATATTGGGGAAAGTTAGCAATTACTTGTAATTATTGCTTTGCCCGAAGGGCTTTTGACTTAGAGATTACTGCCTCGGAAAGAGCTGCCACGCTTTCGGGCGGGGTAAATTGATTGATGCCATGGCCTAGATTAAAAATGTGCCCATCAAGCGGATGAAGCCCGGGCTTCAGAGCTGGGGCACTAGCTAAATCATCTAAAAGCTCCGCGGCTGCCGCTGCAATCTGCCCTGACCCAGAAAACAAAATGAGCGGATCTAAATTCCCCTGAATTGCCAAGGGCTTATTGATCTCAAGAAGCTGTTTGCGTGCACGGCTTAATTTCATAGTCCAGTCGATAGCAATGACATCTGCGCCAACCTGGGCCATATCATTCAACCAAATTCCGCCACCTTTAGTAAACATAATGACTGGAATCTTTCTTCCTTCATGTTCACGTGGCAGCAGTGCAATCACCTTTTGCATTGCAGCTAAGGACATGCGCTGATACCAGCCGTCTGGAAGTAAGCCTCCCCAGGTATCAAAAATCATCAGGGCTTGTGCGCCGGCCTTTACTTGCTCAATTAAATAAGTAGCAACCGACTGCACGTTAATCTCAAGAATATGCTCCAGTAAATCTGGGCGACTAAACATCATGGTCTTTGCATGACGAAAATCATCAGAGCCCGAACCATCAATCATGTAACAAGCTAATGTCCATGGGCTTCCAGAGAAACCAATCAAAGGAACGCGCTGCTTGCCATCCTGAATCAAAGCTTTGCGAATTTCAGACACGGCATCAAAAACATATTTGAGCTGATCCATATCTGCAACACGTAATTTCTTAACAGCCTCTTCTGTGCGAAGGGGGTGATCGAAACTGGGGCCTTCGCCTGCAGTAAATTTTAAGCCCAATCCCATTGCGTCAGGGATGGTCAAAATATCTGAGAACAAAATCGCCGCATCCAATGGATAGCGATCTAAAGGCTGAAGGGTTACTTCAGTAGCATATGAAGGATTTTTCGCGAGCCCTAAAAAACTTCCAGCTCTTGCACGAGTAGCGTTGTACTCTGGTAGATAGCGGCCCGCTTGGCGCATGAGCCAAAGCGGTGTTTGATCAACCGCTTCGCCCAAGCAGGCTTTTAAAAACCGATCATTTAACAGCAATGAGATGACCGGCTCTTACTTTTTACGACGGAAACGAGCAATCGCTGCAAGCTGAGCCGCTGCCATTGCAAACTCTGATTGAGCCAACGCTAAATCAAAGTCAGTGCCACGATTTTGCATTGCTTCTTCAGCGCGCTTCTTAGCTTCGGTTGCTTTAGCTTCGTCTAGATCATGGCCACGAATTGCAGTGTCTGCCAATACGGTGACATGATCAGGCTGAACCTCTAAATAGCCACCCGCCACAAATACAAACTCTTCATCTCCATCAGCTTTTTCAATGCGAACTGAGCCAGGACGAATGCGTGTAATCAAAGGGGTGTGGCCGCGCAAAATACCGAGCTCACCATTCTCACCAGGAAGCGCAACAAACTTGGCTTCACCGCTGAAAATAGATTGCTCAGCACTTACTACATCGACGCGTATGGTTGACATAATTTCCCTAGATGAATTCGATTAAAGCTTCTTAGCTTTCTCAATGGCTTCATCAATTGAACCCACCATGTAGAACGCTTGCTCTGGCAAGTGATCCAATTCTCCGCTGCAGATCATTTTGAAACCACGGATAGTTTCTTTCAATGGTACGTATTTGCCTGGTGAACCAGTAAACACCTCAGCAACGTGGAAAGGCTGGGACAAGAAACGTTGAATCTTACGTGCACGTGACACAGCTAATTTGTCTTCTGGTGACAACTCGTCCATACCCAAAATAGCAATAATGTCGCGCAACTCTTTGTAACGCTGTAATGTCATCTGAACTTCACGAGCTACTTCATAGTGCTCTTGACCAACCACTTGTGGGTCGAGCTGACGGCTGGTTGAATCCAATGGATCAACCGCTGGGTAAATACCCAAAGCTGCGATGTCACGTGACAACACAACGGTGGAGTCTAAGTGTAAGAAGGTTGTTGCTGGTGACGGGTCGGTCAAGTCATCCGCAGGAACGTAAACGGCCTGAATAGATGTAACAGAACCAGTCTTAGTTGAAGTAATACGCTCTTGCAACTTACCCATTTCTTCAGCCAAAGTAGGTTGATAACCCACAGCTGAAGGCATACGACCTAGCAATGCTGATACCTCAGTACCGGCGAGTGTGTAACGGTAAATATTGTCAACGAAGAACAAAATATCACGGCCTTCGTCACGGAATGCTTCAGCCATTGTCAAACCAGTCAACGCTACGCGCAAGCGGTTGCCAGGAGGCTCATTCATCTGACCAAACACCATCGCCACTTTGTCGATAACGTTAGATTCTTTCATCTCGTGGTAGAAGTCATTACCTTCACGAGTACGCTCACCAACACCAGCAAATACAGACAAACCTGAGTGTTGCTTAGCGATGTTGTTAATCAATTCCATCATGTTCACGGTCTTACCAACACCCGCACCGCCGAACAAGCCAACCTTACCGCCTTTAGCAAACGGGCAAACTAAGTCAATAACCTTAATACCGGTTTCTAACAAGTCAACGGAAGGGGAGAGTTCATCAAACTTTGGTGCTGGCTGGTGAATAGCGCGACGCTCTTCAGTAGCAATCGGACCTGCATCATCAATTGGACGACCTAAAACGTCCATGATGCGTCCCAATGTTGCCGGACCAACAGGAACAGAAATTGGACCACCAGTAGATTTCACTTCCATGCCACGACGCAAACCATCGCTTGCACCCATGGCAATCGCGCGCACTACGCCGTCGCCAATTTGTTGTTGCACTTCAAAGGTCAAACCTTTTTCAGCAAATGATTTTTCGCCGCTATCAACTAATGTCAACGCATCATAAATGTTTGGCATGTTGTCACGTGGGAACTGAATGTCCACCACTGGACCGATACACTGCACGATATTTCCGTTACTCATCGCATTTCTCCGCTTTTAATTCCTGAATTCTTTCGTATTCCTAAACGCTGACCGCTTAAACCGCAGCCGCTCCGCCAACAATCTCTGACAACTCTTTAGTAATAGCAGCCTGTCGTGTCTTGTTGTATTCCAATTGCAATTCGCCGATTACATTCTTCGCATTATCTGAGGCAGCCTTCATTGAGACCATCCGTGCAGATTGTTCTGAAGCCATATTTTCAGCAACAGCTTGATAAATCATTGCTTCTACGTAACGCTTGAGCAATCCATTCAAAATGGACTCTGCGTCTGGCTCGTAGATGTAATCCCAAGAATTTCCTGCTTTCTCTTCTGGAGTTAATGCTGCCGGCTCCAGTGGCAAAAGTTTTTCTAAAACAGGCTCTTGCTTCATTGCATTAACAAAGCGGGTGTATGCCAAATAAACAGCATCAATTTCGCCGCGCTCAAACGCTTCCAACTGGGCTGTAATTGCGCCAATCAAAACATCCATATGTGGCGTGTCGCCAATCTGAATTGTTTGAGAAATGAGTTTTGCTTTTGATCGATTTAAAAACTGGAGGCCTTTTGAACCGATGGCAGTGTATTCAATACCAACACTACTGCCTTCCATTTCGCGCACTTGGTTTGCAATCAAACGCAATACGTTGGTATTCAAACCACCGCATAAACCCTTGTCTGTTGTAACCAAGATCGTGCCAATTTTCTTCACTTCACGAGTTGCCATGTACGCAGGGCGGAACTCAGGATTTGCTTTAGAAAGATTGGCAACAATCTCACGAATTTTTTCAGCGTATGGACGCGCATTACGCATGCGCTCTTGGGCACGACGCATCTTCGATGCGGCGACCATTTCCATTGCCTTCGTGATCTTGCGCGTGTTTTGCACGCTCTTGATCTTAGATCGTATCTCTTTTGTGCTTGCCATGATTTATGCGAGCCCTCTTAGAAAGAGGCTGAACGCTTGTAATCCTCAATTGCAGCACGCAAAGCAGCCTCGTCATCTTTGCTCAAATCTTTAGTCTCTTCAATACGACCAACTAAATCAGCGTACTTAGATTTCAAATGATCTTGCAAACCTTTTTCGAATGGCAATACGTTCTTTACTTCGAGGTCATCAAAGTAGCCGTTGTTAACGGCGTAGAGTGAAGCGGCCATTTCCCAAACCTGCAAAGGCTTGTACTGAGCTTGCTTACACAATTCTGTAACACGACGACCACGCTCCAACTGCTTACGAGTTGCTTCGTCAAGGTCAGAAGCAAACTGAGCAAACGCTGCCAATTCACGGTACTGTGCCAAGTCGGTACGAATACCGCCAGACAATTTCTTAATGACTTTGGTTTGAGCTGCACCACCAACACGTGAAACAGAAATACCAGCGTTAATCGCAGGACGTACGCCAGCGTTAAACAAGTCAGTTTCCAAGAAGATCTGACCGTCAGTAATCGAAATTACGTTGGTTGGAACGAATGCAGAAACGTCACCAGCTTGAGTTTCAATAATTGGTAAAGCGGTCAAAGAACCTGTCTTGCCCTTTACTGAACCATTGGTAAATTTCTCTACGTATTCAGCATTTACACGAGCAGCGCGCTCTAACAAACGTGAGTGGAGATAGAACACATCGCCAGGGTAAGCTTCGCGGCCTGGTGGGCGACGCAAGAGCAAAGAAATCTGGCGGTATGCAACAGCTTGTTTTGTTAAATCGTCATAAACGATCAAAGCATCTTCGCCACGGTCACGGAAGTATTCACCCATTGTGCAACCAGCATATGCTGAGAGATATTGCATTGCTGCAGACTCAGAAGCACTTGCAGCAACAACAACGGTGTATTCCATTGCGCCCAGCTCTGTGAGCTTGCGAACAACGTTAGCAATAGTAGAAGCTTTTTGACCAATCGCAACGTAAACGCAATAAACGCCTTTACCTTTTTGGTTAATGATCGCGTCAACTGCAACTGCTGTCTTACCTGTTTGACGGTCACCAATGATCAACTCGCGCTGACCACGGCCGATTGGAACCATTGCATCAATCGCCTTCAAACCAGTTTGAACTGGCTGGCTAACCGATTGACGTGCAATAACGCCTGGAGCAACTTTTTCGATAAAGTCAGTTAACTTGGTATTGATTGGGCCCTTGCCGTCAATCGGCTGACCAAGTGCGTTTACAACGCGACCGAGCAACTCTGGGCCAACTGGAACTTCCAAAATGCGGCCAGTACATTTAACTGGGTCACCTTCTTTAATGTGGGTGTACTCACCCAACACCACAGCACCAACTGAATCACGCTCAAGGTTCAAGGCGAGGCCGATTGTGTTGTTAGGGAATTCCAACATTTCGCCCTGCATAACACCAGACAAGCCATGTACGCGGCAAATACCGTCGGTCACTGAAATTACAGTGCCTTCGTTGCGAAGTTGGGAATCAACACCCATTTCGCTAATTCGGCTTTTGATCAGTTCACTGATCTCGGAAGGGTTGAGTTGCATTACTTACTCCTGGGTCTTATTTCGTATGTTCTTAATAGGGATAACTTATGCGCCAAGACTTGCTTGCATTTGAGCTAACTGTGCCTTAACTGAACTATCCAGCACCTCATCACCAACTTGAATGCGAACTCCGCCAATCAATGCAGGATCTACTTGGATAGTTGGGCGCAATTCTTTACCCCCAAAGCGTTTCTTCAAACTTGACAACAAATCATTTAACGCAGAACCCTCTAATGGGAATGCGCTAGTAATCATTACTTCTGCTGCACCCTCGCTCTTGTTCTTCATTGCCTCAAATTGACTAGCAATTTCAGGAATGGCAGATAAGCGATGGTTTTGATTTACAAGACTTAAAAAGCTTGCGATTTTGCCGTCCAGCTTTGTCTTCACCATGCCGGAGAGCAATTTGCTTAAATCATCTGCAGATACTTTTGGATTGTTTGATAAAGCAGCAACTTCTGGCAATGCAGCTAGCTGCGCCAATTCATTTAACTGCTCTAAACAAGTAGCAAGCTCAGCAGGCTTAGCGCTTTGAAAAAGTGCTTCAGCATAAGGGCGTGCAATCGTGGCTAATTCAGCCATATCAAAGTTCTGCCTTCAGTTGATCAAGCAATGCGCCATGAGTTTTTGCATCAACTTCGCGACGCAAAATTTGCTCGGCACCTTTAACAGCCAATACAGCAACTTCTGCGCGCAACACTTCACGTGCACGAGTTACTTGTTGATCTGCGTCTTGCTTAGCTTGAGAAATGATGCGGGCTGCTTCTGCTTGTGCGTTGACGCGAATTTCTTCAGCGGACATTTGCGCACGTTTTTCTGCTTCTGCAACACGCTGCACACCTTCTTGGCGTGCTTTGGTTAATTCTTGCTCTGCTTCATTGCTTGCTAATGCGAGTGCTTCTTTACCGCGCTCGGCAGCCGCTAAGCCGTCAGCAATTTTGCTTGAACGCTCATCTAACGCCTTAACTAGCGGTGGCCACACAAAGCGTGCAACAACCCACCATAAGACGAAGAAAACGATCATTTGCGCGAATAGGGTCGCGTTCAGATTCACGATATTCCTTTCAGTATTGTTGAGAACGGTTGGATGACCCGGTGGTCATCCACGCCAAAACAATTACTTAATAACTGCGAGCAGTGGGTTTGCGAAAGCAAACAACATTGCAACACCAACGCCGATCAAGAACGCAGCGTCGATCAAACCAGCCAAAAGGAACATCTTAGTTTGGAGTGGCTCCATCAATTCTGGTTGACGTGCACAAGCTTCGATGTACTTGCCGCCCATCAATGCAATACCTAAACAAGCACCGATCGCGCCGAGGCCGATGATGATGCCGATAGCGATTGCTGTGAAACCTTGAATGTTTGCGAGAAATTGTTGCATGTTGCTGACTCCTGAAGTTAAAGAGATAAGTTAAAAATAAAAAATCTTAGTGATGGCTATGCGCTTGCCCGATGTAGACCAAGGTCAACATCATGAAAATAAAGGCTTGCAGCAAAATTACCAAAATGTGGAAGATGGCCCAAGCTGATCCAGCAATAACATGGCCCACCAATCCGAACAGGGATAAATCTAAATTAAATGTCCACACACTACCTAGCAATGCGATCAATAAGAACACCAACTCGCCGGCATACATATTGCCGAACAGTCGCATTCCCAATGAAACACCTTTAGCAAGATATTCGATGATGTTCAAAGCGAGGTTAAATGGGGCCAAGTACCACTTCGCACCAAACGGGGCAGAAATGAGCTCATGCAAGAAGCCGCCAAATCCCTTAACTTTGAAGCTATAAAAGAAAACCAATACCAAAACAGACATGGACATGCCCATGGTGGCATTCAGGTCAGTTGTCGGCACCAGCTTGTGATGCGGCACATGAACACCAAAACTCTCGATGAAGTGGTTCACACCTAAAACCCAATCCACCGGCACCAAGTCCAAGGTGTTGAGAAGGATGATCCAAAAGAATACAAACAAAGCGAGTGGCGCAATATAGCTACGGTCGCCATGAACAATGCTCTTGGCTTGTGTATCAGCCATTTCCACAATCATTTCCACGAAACACTGGAAGCGACCTGGAACACCCGGTGTTGCGCGACGCGCTGCAATTAGCAAAATAAATACGGTTAGCAGGCCCATTAAAGAGGCCCAAAAAATAGTATCTAAATTGATGATGCTGAAATCGATAATAGAAGCTTGATGCTCACCAGTGCTGGTGAGATTTTGTAAGTGCTCAGAAATGTACGCTGTAGGCGTCATTTGCTCGGCTGCCGCGTGGGCTTGGTTTACTTCGCTAGACATCTCTTAACTAGTCCTTTGGTTCAATCTCATTTATTACTCTTAGCGCCACAACCACGCCAGCCACACACACTTTAGGGTAAGCACATAAGTCACCAGCAGTGGGACCCAATGCACGCCCGGGATCAAATACGCAACCCCTATAAACAGCATCAAAGTAACGACGATTTTGATAAATTCGCCCGAAACCAATGCCGCCAAATAATTTCCTGGATTCAATATCTGCGTTTTCTTTGCTAACTCCAGCCTAGTTAAAAACAGGGCTGACGGCAAGACGCTAATTAAACCACCTAAAAAGGCCGACTGAGTATAAAGGCTTACCCCTACCGGCTCCCCAAAAAGTGACCAAATCACCATACTGAGCGCAGTAACCACTATTTGCGCAGCCAAAATTCTCCAGGGCGACAGCGGGGGGTGCTTAACGGCATTGCTAGCTTGCAGCGCCGTCATTTCCTCTTTACTTAAAACCCGATACACCTCTTCTTCGGGCTCATCCCAATCACTTACCTCGGAAAATCGATTTTTTTGAGGAATCAATTTAGCCCCGTGAGTTTAATGTGTGCACTGCAGTAGGTCAAATGTTTTAGAGTCATTTCTGATGACTTTTAAGCCTCGACGCCTAGCTTTTTTAACAAAGAATCCAGCTCATCAAACTGGCTGAAGCGAATTCTGAGCTCACCCCCTTTGCCCTTGAACTTAAATTCTGCATTTAAGCCGATCAAATCGGCGATTTCCTGAGTTAAACGACGCATATCTGGGTCGCGACTTGGAGCGCCTCCCTCTGCCTTAGTTTTAGCTTTTTTATCTCCGATCTGGCCGCCAGCGAGCGCTAACGCAGCCGACATTCTTTCGGCCTCACGAACTGATAGTCCTTGGGCCGCAATTCTTTGCGCCAAAGCTACCTGGCTTGCTCCAGGCAAAGGCAAAAGCGCACGCGCGTGGCCCATATCAATATCGCCTGCTAAGAGCATGGCTTGTACTGGTTTTGCCAATTGATTTAAGCGCAATAAATTGGTTACAGCACTACGTGACTTGCCCACCGCTTTTGCAGCTTGCTCATGTGTAAAGCCGAACTCTTCAATTAACCTTGCAAGGCCCTGAGACTCCTCCAGCGGATTCAAATCTTCGCGCTGCATGTTTTCAACCAAAGCCATTGCTGCAGCAGCTTGATCATTGGCACCAGAAACTAAAACAGGAACCTCTTTTAAGCCAGCTAAAGTTGCCGCACGAAAGCGTCGCTCACCCGCAATAATTTCATATTTGCCAGGGGCAACCAAGCGCACCAACAATGGCTGCATCACACCTTGCTCGCGAATACTTTCAGCCAATTCTTGCAATGCACCTACTTCCATTTTTTGACGCGGCTGATATTTGCCGGCCTGCAATGCGGATAACGGTAAACGATTAATTTCAGCTGTGGTTTCTTTTTTCGCCTTGTCGCCCAGCAACGCCTCTAGACCGCGACCCAAACCTTTTTTCTTTATTGCAACCATAATATTTTTATTGTTCCTGGGTTTTACATTTGCTTAATGCGTTCAATCATCTCAGCGCCAAACTCTAGATAAGCCTTGGCACCACGCGATGACCTATCAAACGCCACCCCAGGAAGCCCGTAGGACGGGGCTTCGGCCAAGCGGACGTTACGAGGAATAATGCTCTTGAATACTTTGTCGCCAAAGTGCTCAAGCAATTGATCGGAAACTTGTTGTTGTAATGTCATGCGCGCATCAAACATTACGCGCAACAAACCAATGATCACCAAGTCAGGATTTAAATTTGCATGTACTTGTTTGATGGTGTTAACCAAATCAGACAATCCTTCCAATGCAAAATATTCACACTGCATTGGGACAATCACGCCATTCGCTGCGCACAATCCATTCAATGTTAATAAAGATAGTGCAGGTGGGCAGTCAATCAAAATAAAATCGTAATCATTCGCTACGAGGGCAAGCGCATCCTTCAGTCGTTGTTCGCGAGAATCTAAATCCACCAACTCAATTTCTGCTCCAGCCAAATCCCGATTTGCTGGCAGCACGTCATAGCCAGAACTCTCACAACGCACTGCAGATTCTTTTACTGATGCGAGGCCAATCAACACTTGATATACCGTGCTATTAAGATCCGCTTTTTCAATTCCAGATCCCATCGTCGCATTGCCTTGTGGATCCAAATCCACCAATAAAACACGCTGCTGATGTCCAGCTAAACCGGCGGCCAAATTCACAGCGGTAGTGGTTTTTCCAACCCCACCTTTTTGATTCGCAATACAAAATATTTTGGCCATAATTTTTCTTAAAAATGTCGTGCTTTAAAGGGGTAATTTTCTCACGGGGGATAAGACTAAAAGTCGGCGCTCCACCGCTAAATTCGGGATCTGCAAGGGCTCGTCGGCGACCAAGCGCCAGTCATCCATACAAACATCCTCTAACTCCTCGTCTGCGCGCTTAGCCTTCATCGCAAAGACTAAGCCATCAGACTTGAGAAGGGGGAGGGAAAGCTCTAGAAAATGGGCAAGATTGGTAAATGCCCTAGATATGACCGCATCAAACTGCCCTGGCTGTGATTTCGCCACCGCCTCAACACGCTCACTCAAAACTTGAATATTCTTTAAACCTAGTTTGCCGCGCACATGCTGAAGGAACGCCGTCTTTTTACGGATAGCCTCAATCAGGGTGACGTGCCACTCTGGCTGCAAAATAGCAATCGGGATTGCTGGCAGGCCGCCGCCCGAGCCAAGATCTGCAATTTTGGGGTTTGGCAGGGCTAAAAATTGCCACATTATTGGTAAAACTGTAATAGAATCAATAAGATGCAGACGTACTGAGTTCTTTTCACCCTCAATTGCTGTCAAATTATGCACCTGGTTCCAACGGCCCATTTCTTGCAAGAAGAGCTCTAAATCTGCAATATTTGCGGGGCTGAGGTTGAGGCCCAAACCCTCAATCCCCAAAGAAACCAAATCGTTACTCATGAGCTTCTTCTTGGGTGCGGCCTAAACCCTTTTTAAGGTGGACCAATAGCAGCGAGAGCGCCGCAGGTGTCACACCAGAAATCCTGCCAGCCTGACCCAAGGTGCCAGGTTTATGCAGATTCAGTTTTTGCTGCACCTCTTTAGATAAACCAAGAACCTGGGTGTAGTCCAAAGACTCGGGCAAAGGGAAGCTCTCGTTATGTTCTTGTCGGGCAATCTCGACCGCCTGCCGATCTATATAACCCTGATATTTAATCGAAATCTCAACCTGATCACTAATTTGCTGAGCCAAACCCAAGTCATCATCCAGCGCCCCCGAAGACCAAAGACCCTCAGCCAAGCTGGTAACCGCCTCATAAGTAATGCCGGGACGCCTTAAAAGATCAGCCAAACTACATTCATGGGAGAGGTCTTGCCCCAAAAGCTCAGAAACAGCCTTTGCTGATGCATGCTTTGGACCAATCCAAATATCTTGTAAACGTGATGTTTCACGTGAAACAGCCTCCTGTTTCCTGCAAAACGTGTTCCAGCGGTAGTCATCCACCAGGCCAAGCTCTCGCCCAATGGTGGTTAAGCGCATATCTGCATTATCTTCACGCAAGCTCAAACGGTATTCCGCACGGCTGGTAAACATGCGATATGGCTCCTGAACACCCAAGGTAATGAGGTCATCCACCAAAACACCAATATAGGACTCACTACGCTTGGGCAGCCAAGGCTCTTTGCCTTGAGCAGCTAAGCCGGCATTAATACCAGCAAGCATGCCTTGAGCGGCAGCCTCTTCATAGCCTGTTGTGCCATTAATCTGTCCAGCAAAGTACAGGCCGGCAATTGCCTTGGTTTCCAAGCTATGGCGCAAGTGACGTGGATCAAAGAAGTCGTACTCAATGGCATAGCCAGGGCGCACAATTACAGCAGACTCTAACCCGCGAATACTGCGCACCAAGTCCCACTGAACATCAAACGGAAGGCTGGTAGAAATTCCATTAGGGTAAAACTCGTTTGTTGTTAAGCCCTCTGGCTCCAAAAAGATCTGGTGGCTATTTCTAGAGGCAAAGCGATGAATCTTGTCCTCAATAGAGGGGCAGTAGCGGGGGCCAACCCCCTCAATAACGCCCGTATACATTGGGGAGCGATCCAAACCACCCCGAATAATGTCGTGTGTTTGCTCATTCGTATGGGAAATCCAGCAAGGAACCTGCTTTGGGTGTTGCTCTGGCCGACCCAAATAGGAGAAAACGGGCACAGGATCTAAATCCCCCGGCTGCTCCAACATCACGGAGAAATCAATAGTGCGCCCATCAATTCGGGGTGGGGTGCCGGTTTTCAACCTTCCCTGGGGAAGCTTTAACTCTTTCAACCTGGCAGACAGAGAAGCGGCCGCTGGATCACCAGCCCGACCACCCGCGTAATTATTTAAGCCCACATGAATCTTGCCATCCAAGAAAGTGCCAGCAGTTAGCACCACCTTCTTGGCCATAAACTTGAGACCCATCTGCGTCAGCACGCCCTGAACCTCATCGCCCTGTACTAGGAGATCATCTACGGCAGCCTGGAAAAGGGTTAAGTTCTCCTGATTCTCGAGGCGACGACGAATCGCCGCTTTATATAAAACCCGATCACCTTGTGCGCGGGTCGCGCGAACAGCCGGGCCCTTGCTTGAGTTCAGTATTCGAAATTGAATTCCAGCCTCATCAGTAGCGGCCGCCATGGCGCCACCCATAGCATCAATCTCTTTAACTAGGTGGCCTTTACCAATACCACCGATTGAGGGGTTGCAACTCATGGCACCTAAATTCTCAATACTATGGGTAATAAGAAGGGTGTCGCATCCCATGCGTGCAGCCGCGAGGGCGGCCTCAGTTCCGGCGTGACCGCCGCCAACCACAATGACATCGAAGTTCTTTGAATAACGCATGATTTGCCTCAGATAGGGCGATGATCATAGCATTTTGTAGGTTTCACGTGAAACAAATGCGCAGCCAATCTACAAAAACCTAAATCTGAAAAATGTAAGTTATTGATTTAATTGAATATTTACAAAAATAGGGGGTATTATTCAATATTAAATGTGGTGAATTAAGCCCCAACCCTTGCAAGAGGATTCTTTAAATGAGTACGGCGCCGAGGCGCCGTACTAAAAAACACACAAGGAAAACCTAAATTAACTTTTCCTCTTAAAGAGGTGAGTGATTTCACCAACAACCCCGCGGCGAAATGCCAAGACACAGATTACAAAAATAAATCCGGTTGCAATCGTGCTCCACGATCCAATGTTGGCTAGATAGTTTTGCAAGCCCACAACAATGCCCGCGCCAACTACTGGGCCAAGGATGGTTCCCATGCCGCCAAGCAAAGTCATTAAAACAACTTCGCCAGACATATGCCAATGCACATCAGTCAATGTGGCTAACTGGAAGACGAGTGTTTTTAAAGAGCCGGCCAGACCAGCAAGCGCAGCTGAGATTACAAATGAAATTAATTTAAATCGATCGACGTCATACCCAAGAGAGATAGCGCGCGGCTCATTTTCGCGGATAGCCTTTAAGACCTGACCAAACGGGGAATGAACAGTGCGGACAATTAATGCAAAACCCAACAAGAAAACAGCCAGCACAAAGTAATATATGCTGACATCGTCTTTTAAATCAATCAGACCAAACAACATTCCGCGCGGTACACCCTGAATACCATCCTCACCACCAGTAAAAGGAAGTTGAACCGCCAAGAAGTAAACCATCTGCGAAAGGGCTAATGTCACCATCGCAAAATAAATACCTTGTCGACGTATTGCTAAAGAGCCAATCAAGAAGCCCAGAGCGCCAGCACCAAGAACACCCAAGATAATTCCAAGCTCTGGTGACAACCCCGCCTCTTTGCAAAGATAAGCGGTAATGTAAGCAGAGCTTCCAAAGAATGCAGCATGCCCAAAAGAAAGTAGCCCTGTAAAGCCTAGCAACAGATTAAAGGCACAAGCGAAGAGTGCGAAACATAACACCTTCATTGCAAAAACTAAATAGATAAAATCTTGAAAAGGCAAAAGCAGGCCGATCAAAACCAGAATGGCGTAGAGTAATTTTGTTTTTGAATTCATCCTATTTCTCCCGGCCGAAAAGTCCAGCAGGACGAATGAGCAACACAATTGCCATGATTACAAAAATCACCACACCAGATGCTTCTGGATAAAAAACTTTAGTTAAGCCTTCAACCAAACCCAAAGCGAGGCCGGTCAGAATGGAGCCCATGATAGACCCCATGCCACCAATTACAACTACTGCAAACACCACAATAATTAAGTTTGAGCCCATCAAGGGATTGACTTGGAAAATTGGCGCAGCAAGAACACCAGCAAAACCAGCAAGGCCAACACCATAGGCATAAGCCAAAGAAATCATCAACGGTACATTGATGCCAAACGCTTGAAGGAGTTTTGGGTTTTCAGTTCCAGCGCGAAGATAGGCGCCTAACTTCGTTCTCTCAATCACATACCAAGTAGAGAAACAAACCACCAATGAAGCTACTACTACCCAAAGACGATATTTTGGCAAAATAATACCGATTGACTCAAGTGGAATGGCGCCCTGTAACAACTCAGGAGCCGGGTAGCTCTCACCAGATATCCCATACCAATGACGGAACATGCCTTCAATAATGAGTGCCAAACCAAAAGTCAACAATAAGCCATAAAGGTGATCAAGATGGTAAAGGCGCCTGAGCATTGTGCGCTCCAGAATCAAACCAAAGCCAGCCATCACCAGGGGCACCAAAATTAATGCAAACCAATAGTTAATCGAAAGCTCGGGAAAGCCAATCCATTGACCAACTTGGGTCAAGCCAACCCATGCAACGAAAGCGCCCATCGTGTACTGAGCGCCGTGAGAAAAATTAATAATGTTGAGTAGGCCAAAAATAATGGCCAAACCCAAACTCAATATGGCATAGAAAGAGCCATTAATAAGCCCCACCAAGAGCTGAGCAACCAGCCCTTGTGGGGTAATTCCAAGAAGTTCAAACATGCTGATTAAGAGTTCAATTACTTGTTAGTAACCAACTTGCATCGTGACAATGAAAGTGGTTGTGTCGCTTCGGCGGCAGGAATAACTGCTTTGACGTTGTAGTAATCCCATGGGCTCTTAGAGTCAGATGGCTTCTTCACCTCCAGCAAATACATATCGTGTTCAAACTTACCATCGGCACGAATCTTTCCTTTAAATAAACCATCATCGATGTTGGTGGATTTCAAAGCCTTCATTACTGCCTGAGTGTCATCGGTGCCCGCTTTTTGAACTGCGCTTAAGTAAGCAAGAACAGATGAGTAAACGCCAGCCTGAACGCTAGTTGGCATACGCTTATGTTGCAAAATAAAGCGCTTAGCGAAAGCGCGGGTCTTGTCGTCCTTATCCCAATAGAAACCTTCGGTTAAGTACATTCCTTGAGCAGCATTCAAACCCAAGGAGTGAACATCGGAAATAAACATTAATAAAGGCACAACTGTTTGCTTTTTGTTGATACCAAACTCAGATGCCTGCTTAACCGAATTAATAGTATCTTGACCCGCGTTTGCCAACGCCACCACATCGGCGCCACTGGCTTGAGCTTTTAGAAGATATGAAGAGAAGTCGCTATTGGGGAACGGGTGCTTGCTGGTACCCAACACCTTGCCACCGTTAGCATTAACAACGTTGGTTGAATCTTTTTCCAAGGCAGCGCCGAAAGCGTAGTCAGCAGTCAGGAAGTACCAATTCTTTTTGCCCTGCTTTACAACAGCCTTGGCTGTACCATTTGACAGCGCATAAGTATCGTAAGTCCAATGCACGTTATTGGCAGTACATTTTTCATTGGTGATTGGCAAAGAAGCCGCACCAGAAACTAAAGTAATTTTATTTTTTTGTTCTGCCACTTCCATTACGGCGAGCGCGACGTTGGTGGATACCAACTCAACAATCACATCCACACCATCTTTGTCGTACCACTCGCGCGCTTTGTTTGCGGCAATATCCGCCTTATTTTGATGATCAGCGCTAACCAACTCGATCTTCTTGCCAATAACGGTGCCATCCTTTGAAAAGTCAGCGATCGCCATTTTTGCCGCGATTACTGCACCAGGCCCAGCCAAGTCGGAGTAGGTTGACGAAAGGTCGGTCAGCACACCAATCTTAACCACATCACCACTCACTTTAGATGTTTGTGCAAACACTGGGTTTGAACCAAAAAAGGTTGCCGCCACCAGACAAGCGGTAATTTGCTTTAACTTCATTTTTGTCTCCTATAGATAACCACTAAACACCAAGATACTCATTCAATAAACCGGCTTTCTCAGCAAGCTCATTTTGATTCACAACCTCAACTACATTCCCGTGCTCAACCACATAATGACGATCGGCCAAGGGTGCGGCAAAACGGAAGTTTTGTTCTACCAACACAATGGTGAAGCCTTTATTGCGCAGACTGGTCACCACCTCGCCCAGCTTCTGAACAATCACTGGTGCCAAGCCTTCAGTAATTTCATCCAGCAACAATAGTTTTGCGCCCGTTCTGAGGATGCGCGCCATTGCGAGCATTTGCTGCTCGCCGCCAGACAGCCTCGTACCCGGACTATTGCGGCGCTCGTACAGATTCGGGAACATCTCATAAATCTCGTCCAGGCCCATGCCACCTGGGGCAATCTCTGGCAACAACATCAAATTCTCTTCGGTGCTTAGGCTAGCAAAGATGCCGCGCTCTTCTGGGCAAAAGCCAACACCAAGACGCGCGATTCTATAGGTTGGTGTCGCAATGGTTTGGGTGCCGTAAATTTCCACGGAGCCCGTTCGCTTACTAGTTAAACCCAAAATTGTTTTTAAGATGGTGCTGCGACCAGCGCCATTACGACCCAAAAGCGTAACCACCTCACCATCACGAACAGCAAAGTTCACGCCATGAAGAATGTGGGACTCGCCGTACCAAGATTGGAGGTTTTTAACCTCAAGCGCCAAGGTGCTCATATGCCGTCACCTCCATGGCTGCCCATGTAAGCCTCCACCACCAACGGATTATTTGAAACCTCGTGGTATGACCCCTCAGCCAAAACCGAACCACGCTGCAACACCGTAATACGGTCAGCAATAGAAGAAACCACCTTCATATTGTGCTCAACCATCAAAATGGTGCGGCCTTTGGCTACCCGGTCAATTAGCTCTGTAACACGCTCCACATCCTCGTGCCCCATACCCTGTGTTGGCTCATCCAACAACATGAGTTCAGGCTCCATCGCCATGGTGGTGGCAATTTCTAGAGCCCTCTTGCGCCCATAGGCTAGATTTAAAGTCTCTTCGTGAGCAAAATCTGCCAAACCAACCTCCCACAAGAGCGCTTCAGCACGCTCGTTAAGCACGTTAAGCGAATCTCCAGACTTCCAGAAATAAAATTCTGTGCCCAAGCCTCGCTGCAATGCAACACGAACGTTTTCCAGAACAGTTAAGTGTGGAAAAACAGCGGAGATCTGAAATGATCGAACCACACCGCGCCGCGCAATTTGGGCCGGCCTCTCTTTGGTGATATCAAAACCATTAAATAGGATTTGACCGCTGGTGGGCTCTAAGAATTTTGTGAGGAGATTAAAGCAGGTGGTTTTCCCCGCCCCATTGGGACCAATCAGGGCGTGAATAGTTCCGCGGGTGACATCTAAATTGACATCAGTCACCGCAGAAAAACCTTTGAAGGTTTTTCCAAGGCCAATTGTTTTTAGTATTGTTTCTTGCAAGCTTAAATCCTTATACCCTTCCTTGGGCAAGACTTTGAGAATACTCGAAGAGATCATTTACTAATATAGCAATAACCCTAAACACACAGAGGGTGTGTTGTTTAATTTGTGCTGGTATTTTTTAAAAAATTTTGGATTGCTGTTTTTGCGGACTCATCCAAGACGTCCAAGGGAACTCTTTGTGAGCCCTGAATGATCATGAGGGCATAGGGTCTTGCAAGCGCCGCGGCTTCTGGGCACAGATGCAACTCCTCACCAACGGCGGGTGACTGGCTTCGCCAATAATTGATGGCAGCCTCCAGCTCTTGAATGCTAACAAACAACATTATTAAGAATTATTTACCATCGAGAGACAGCATAGTGCCCCGACAGTTTTTCGCGCCACAGCGGCACTCATAATCCCTCTTCATTTGCTTAGTAATGCGCCCCTCAACATCAAGTGAGTAATCGTAAAAAAGCTCTTCACCCAACTTTAGGTTGCGTTTCGCATAAATAAACACGCGGGGCTCGCCATCAAAACTATCTTCTCGGGTTTCACAGCTAGGCTTGCAGGAGTGGTTAATCCAGCGCGCAGCATTACCGCCGTACTTGGCATCAATACAGCGACCATCCTCTAGTGAAAAGTAGAAAGTATGGTTTGGATCTTTGGGGTCATGTGGGTGACGCTTCTCAGCCAACTTCCAACTAATTCGCTCGCCCTTGTACTCAATGATGGCCGCACCCTTTTTAATAGGCTTAGCAACAAAAACCCCTTTGCCATGAATAGGCGAGGATTTAACAACAATGCAAGACTTATCCACACTGGGTACAGCCAATTTCTTTTTAGGCATTTAAATCAAACATCCAAGTTGCGAGCAATCAAAGCATTTTTCTCAATAAATGCGCGGCGCGGTTCTACCTCATCACCCATTAGAGTGGTGAAAACCTGGTCGGCAGTAATAGCATCTTCAATTTTGACCTGAAGCAAGGTGCGTGAGCCTGCATCCATTGTGGTTTCCCACAGTTGGGATGGGTTCATTTCACCAAGGCCTTTATAGCGCTGGCGACTGAGTACACGCTCCGCTTCAGAAAGAAGCCAGGCAAACGCTGCTCTGAAATCCTGAATGGCTTGTTCTTTTTGATTCTTGTCTGGGTCTCCGCGTCGCACTTTAGAACCCGGCAGCACCTTGCCAGATAAAACGGCGGCAGCATTTGACAAGCTCTGGTAATCATCTCCATGAACAAAGTCAGAGTTAATTGCAGATAATTTTAGGTTGCCATGAATGCGGCGGGATAACAGCAACTTAAAGCGATCTGTGCGCTCTTCTTTTTGAACAATAATTTCTGGTGGGAGCGCCAAAGGATTTAATGAGTCAGCAAGCGCGACACGCAGGCGCTCAGCAGACTCTTGTGCGGACTTCTCTGTATCTAGGTTGAGTTGAGTACCAGAAGCAATCGCACGCAAAGCATCTTCATCGATGGTGCGCGAGAGACGATCAACAATGGATTGGATAACTTGATAGTGTTTGGCGAGCTCACCCAATGCAGCGCCCTCAATAATTTCGCCAGCAGGTGTTTGGAGTGATGCAGACTCGAGAGCGATTTTTAGCAGCAGTTGATTAAGCTCAGCATCATCTTTAATGTATTGCTCGTTTTTACCAAACTTCACTTTATATAAAGGTGGTTGTGCGATATAGATGTGGCCACGTTCGATCAACTCCGGCATCTGTCTATAGAAGAAGGTGAGTAAGAGTGTCCGAATATGACTACCATCCACGTCCGCGTCGGTCATGATGATGATACGGTGATAACGCAGCTTATCGGCTTTGTATTCCTCGGCACCAATACCAGTACCAAGCACAGTGATTAAGGTAACCACCTCTTGGCTTGCTAACATTTTGTCAAAGCGCGCCTTCTCAACGTTCAGAATCTTTCCTTTAAGAGGAAGAATTGCCTGAAAGCGACGGTCGCGCCCTTGTTTCGCAGAGCCTCCAGCGGAGTCTCCCTCGACAATAAATAATTCAGATTTGGTTGGGTCTTTTTCTTGGCAGTCAGCTAACTTTCCAGGGAGGCCTAAACCATCTAAGACCCCTTTGCGACGAGTCATATCACGCGCTTTGCGCGCAGCTTCGCGAGCACGAGCAGCATCTACAATTTTCCCGCAAAGGATTTTTGCGTCGGCGGGACGCTCCTGAAGATAAGCGCTCAACGCTTCTGCAACAATTTCTTCAACCGGTCCACGAACCTCACTGGAGACCAACTTATCTTTTGTTTGACTTGAAAACTTCGGCTCCGGCACCTTAACCGATAGCACGCAGGCAAGGCCTTCGCGCATGTCGTCACCAGAGATTTCTACTTTTGCCTTCTTAGCAACTTCATGCTCATCAATATACTTATTGATAACGCGTGTCATCGCTGCGCGTAAGCCGGTGAGATGGGTACCACCGTCCCGCTGTGGAATGTTGTTAGTAAAACAAAGTACTTGCTCACTAAAACTGTCATTCCACTGCATAGATACTTCTGCAGTGATGTTGCCACCCAAATCAGATGGACGAATACCCTCTGCGTAAAAAATATTGGGATGTAAAACATTTTTAGTTTGGTTGATGTATTCAACAAAACCCTTTACACCACCAGAGAAAGCAAAATCTTCCTCTTGACCAGAGCGCTGATCAATTAATTTAATGTGGACGCCATTATTTAAAAATGACAGCTCGCGAATACGCTTAACAAGAATTTCATAATGAAACTCAACATTCCCAAAGATAGTTTCATCCGCTAAGAAATGCACTTCAGTACCAGATAAATTGGTATCCCCAGTAATGGTAATTGGCGAAATTGCCACACCATTTTCCTCTTGAATATTGCGATTCTGAATAACGCCGCGGGCAAACTCCATATAGTGAGCTTTACCATCACGACGAATGGTGAGTTTTAACCACTTAGATAGAGCATTAACGCAACTAACACCTACACCGTGCAAACCGCCAGAAACCTTATAACTGTTTTGATCGAACTTACCACCAGCATGCAACTCCGTCATCACAATCTCAGCCGCACTTCTTTTTGGCTCATGCTTATCGTCGTATTTAATGCCTGTTGGTACGCCACGACCATTATCAACAATAGAAATTGAGTTATCGGTTTGAATGACAACAGTAATCTCAGAACAGTAACCTGCCAACGCTTCATCAATAGAGTTATCTAAAACCTCAAAGACTAAGTGGTGCAAACCTGTTCCATCGGAGGTGTCCCCAATGTACATGCCAGGACGCTTACGAACAGCCTCAAGACCCTCTAAGATTTGGATTGATGATGCACCGTACTGCTCAACTACTTTTTTTTCTTCAGTCATTTTTTTCTAAATTAAATACGCATTGGCATCACAACATACTTGAAGTCTTCCGAACCGGGCAAAGTAATTACCGCACTGCTATTGGCATCACCTAAGCTGATTTGAATTTTTTCATTCTTCAAGTTTGATAAAACATCTAACAAATAACTTACATTGAAACCAATTTCAACGACATCACCACTGTATTCAGTTTCAATTTCCTCCTGCGCCTCTTCTTGCTCGGCGTTGGTTGATTGAACAGTAATTCGATTTGGTGACAAAGAAAAGCGTACGCCCTTAAATTTGTCTGTCGTCAAAATTGCAGCACGCTGTAGCGCAGATTGCAAAACGTCACGCCCAACTACCAATGAGTTTTTATGGCCCTTTGGAATTACACGCTGAAAATCAGGGAACTTACCCTCTACTAATTTTGAAATCAACTCAATGTCACCAAAGGTAAATTTCACCTGGTTTGATGTGAGACTCATCTCCAACATCTCATCTGAGTCTTCAAGTAAATGTTGGCACTCAAGAATGGTTTTACGGGGGATAATAATCTCCTGCCTCTCACCAGAACCCACGGGGGCTTCCGCCAACTCGACTTGAGAGTAAGCCAAACGATGTCCATCGGTGGCTACGGCAATTACCTGCTTACCCTCTATCACCAACAACATACCATTGAGATAGTAACGAATATCTTGTTGCGCCATTGCAAAGTGAACCTGACTAACTAATTGACGAAAACTCTTTTGAGTCATCTTCCAACTTGCAGTCACCTCACCAACACTTTGCATCACGGGAAACTCCACCGCAGAAAGAGTTTGTAGAGAAAAACGGCTCTTGCCACTTTGGACAACCATTTTGTTATCTTTGAGGTTTAGCGCTACAGGCCCTTCTGGGAGTGCACGCAAGATATCGAGCAACTTCCTTGCAGCAACCGTGGTGGTGACATCTTCAGCACCAACACCAAAGCTTGCGGTAGTGGTAATTTGAATCTCTATATCGGTAGATACGAAGGACACCTGATCACCCTGCTTTTTAAATAATAAGTTTGCGAGGATGGGAAGAGTGTGTCGACGTTCAACAATGCCACTAACAACCTGAAGTGGTTTTAATAAACTGTCACGTGAAGTGTTTACGAGTTGCATTGCTTTTAAATCCTTGTATATATCTTATTAGTAGTAGTAATAAGGCTCGTTATTTTGGTGGATAACTCAAAAACCGTATATAAAACAACCTGTTAAAACCAAAAAAACCTGTGGAAAACTTTTGTATAAGCACTGCATAAATATTGGATAACTTTTTCTTAACACCCTATTTTTGCATGAAGCGTGAGCTTTCCACAATTTATCCACAGACTATCCCCAAAGTTATCCATTGAGCTATCCACAACCTTATCCACAAGCAAAAACCTAAGACTTTAGGGTTTGCTCAATAACGTGGATCTCATGATTGAGTTGACCGTCATGGGAACGCTCCTCACCAATCTTCCGAACTGCGTGTAAAACGGTGGTGTGATCGCGCCCACCAAACAACTCACCAATCTCCGGGAGGCTTTTTTGGGTGAGCTCTTTGGCCATAAACATCGCAATTTGGCGGGGGCGAGCAATGTTCGCCGGCCGCTTTTTAGAGTACATATCTGCAACCTTAATACTGTAAAAATCTGCCACCGCTTTTTGAATGTTCTCAACAGAAATCTGGCGGTTTTGTATGGAAAGCAGGTCTTTTAAGGCAACGCGCGCCACGTCAATAGTGACCTCTTTGCCATGGAAGCGCACAAACGCCAAAATCTTTCTTAATGCGCCCTCTAACTCTCGCACGTTGGATCTGAGGTGTTTGGCTACAAAGAAGGCCACATCCTCACTCATGGGGATGCCTTCACTCAAAGCCTTTTTCATCAAAATGGCGACCCGCATCTCAAGCTCAGGCGGTTCAATGGCAACCGTTAGGCCCGAGTCAAAGCGTGAAATGAGGCGATCATCTATACCAGCCATTTCTTTGGGGTAGGTATCGCTTGTAATAATGACTTGGGCTTTATTGCTTAAGAGTGCTTCAAAGGCATAGAAAAACTCTTCCTGTGTCCGAGATTTCCCGCTGAAAAATTGAATATCGTCAATTAATAATAGGTCTAGTGAGTGGTAGTAGCGCTTAAAGCGGTCAAAAGCCTTCTGTTGATAAGCTCTCACCACGTCAGAGACATACTGTTCGGCATGGATATATCGAATTCGGGCATTTGGCTTCTCTTTAAGAAGATGGTTCCCGATTGCATGGATTAAATGGGTTTTACCCAAGCCCACCCCACCATATAAAAACATGGGGTTATAAGATGTTCCTGGGTTGTGAGCCACCTGAATTGATGCGGCCCTTGCCAGTTGATTGGCCTTCCCGGTTACAAAAGTCTCAAATGTAAGGTTGGGGTTTAGTTTCGAATGGTCCTCAATTTCAAAAGACTGCTCTTCTGTAGAGGTGTTATCGGAGCTGATCAACGCCTCTTGAGGCTCATATTTTTCTTGCGGCGCACCGGCCTCAATCGCCGGACCACTCGACCCCTCAACATTGAGAATAAAACTTAAGGTAATTGGATGGCCAAAATATTGATCTGCCATATCCTGAAAGCGATCAGAAAAAGTTTTCTTAATCCAATCTAATTTAAATCTATTTGGTGCTCCCACAATGAGTGACTGCTCACTTTCATCATAAGAAACCAAACTTAAAGGTTGAATCCAGGTTTTAAATTGTTGGGGGGAGAGCTCGCGCGCAAGCGCGCCAAGGGTGTCATCCCAGAAGCCTAATGGGCTAAGTGCATTCAATGTGGGGGGATTCTGTAAGTTGCTCATATTTTTGGAGGATCCATTGTAGCGATCCCATAAAGTTATCCACAAGCTGGAAAAACGTGGAAAACCTGTGGATAACTTGTGTATAAAACTAAAAAATCCATATAAAACAATTATTTAGCAAATTTTACCCAACAAAATAGAGAAAAATACCTATATATTCTTCTGTAGCGGTTGACCTTTTGCTGTGCAACAAGGAAAATACGGGGTTTTGCAGGATGAATCATGAAAAGAACATACCAACCCTCAGTAACACGTCGCAAACGCACACACGGATTCCGTATCCGTATGAAAACTAAGAGTGGGCGTGCAGTATTAAATGCACGTCGCGCTAAAGGTCGCAAACGTCTAGCTGTTTAATTTAGCAGTTGAATAGCGCCAGGATTTCTGAATTACTAAAAACACGCCCCAAGACAAGTCTGTATTGGGGTTTGTATTTGGCATCTCCGGATCAGGGTGCAAAACCAGACTTAGGTATTGCGGTAGCTAAAAAACTAGCTAAGCGTGCGGTAGATCGCAACCAATTAAAACGCATGATCCGTGAACTGATCAGAAGTGCTCAAGCCACAAACCTCAACAGCGATGTTGTTGTGAAGCTGAAAAAACCAATTGGTCGCGAAACCCGTGGCAGACTTAGGTGTAAAGAAAAAGAAGTTCTGCGCACTCAAATCGCGGGACTTATTTAACGTGCGCCTATTTAACAAGCTTGCCATTAAAGTTGTGAGGCTCTATCAAGTAGCGCTTAGCCCTTTTGTTGGTATGCATTGTAAGTTTTCACCCTCCTGCTCTCAATACGCATGCGACTGCTTTACTAATTACGGATTTCTGAAAAGCTTTGGGCTAACGGTGTGGCGCATTTTGCGTTGCAACCCATGGTCGCAGGGCGGCTACGACCCCGCAGTAAAACCAACACCTCATCATTAAGTGAACGCAAATGGACTTTAAAAAAACAATTCTTTGGGCAGTTTTCTCCATGTCGGGCCTCATGTTGTACAACAACTGGCAGGTGCACGAAGGAAAGCCCTCGATGTTTGGTGGAAGCCCTACAAGTACTGCTGTTGTAGCTGATAAAGCGCCGGCTAGCAAGGTGGACGTCCCATCGCTAGTTCAGAATCCAAGTATTGCTGCTCCCAATCAAACGCCGGCCGTGGTTGCAGGCGCAATAGAGACATCAGAAAAGTTTGTTTTGCAAAACGATGTGTTGGTTTTAGAAATTAGCGCTAATGGCGCCAACATTATTGATGCAAAGTTACCCAAGCAGCTAACCGCAGAAAAAAACCCGGTTGAGCTGTTTCAATATGCGCCGAACCATAAATATTTTGCGCGTTCAGGTTTAATTGCTTTAGGCAATGCAGACTTACCCAATCACACCAGCACATTTAAGTTGATGCAGTCCGGTAAAGATCAGTCCGGAAACCCCTTTATTGTTTTGGCTAGTGAGCGTAATGGCGTAAAACTAGAGAAGACATTTATCTTGAGCCCAGGTAGTTACGTGATTGATGTTGGACACCGCGTTACACAAAGTGCTACAAATGCGGCACCACTAGTTCTCTATACAGAGATTGTTCGTGATGCCTCCCAAGAGCAAAAAATTGGACCTTTTGGCGGCGCATTCTCAGCAAGCACCTTCACTGGCCCGGCCGCCTATACCGAGAAAGAAAAATTCAATAAGCTGGAATTCACGGCGATTGATAAAAATAAAATTACCATCCCATCGCAAGTTCCTGCTGGTGATCCCGCATGGATTGCTATGGTTCAACATTACTTCGCTAGTGCCTGGATTCCTGGCGACAAAGCGGCCCGCGACATTTATGCGGGAAGAATTGATAACAACCTTTATCGCATTGGTATGCAGACGCCTTTAGGTGTAGTTGCACCAGGAACAACGGTTGTTGAAAAAGCAAGGTTGTTCATAGGCCCCCAAGAAGAGAGCGTTTTAGAAACGATTGCTCCTGGATTTGCTCTTCTGAAAGACTATGGCTACCTAACTATTCTTGCTAAACCAATTTTCTGGTTGTTGGAAAATATTCATGCGTATGTTGGCAACTGGGGTTGGTCAATCATCCTCTTGACCATCTTAATTAAGTTGGTGTTCTTCCCACTGTCTGCGGCAAGCTATAAATCAATGGCACGCATGAAAGAAGTCCAGCCACGCTTACTTGCCATGAAAGAGCAGTACAAAGGTGAGCCGCAAAAATTAAACCAAGCGATGATGGAAATGTATCGCAAGGAAAAAATTAATCCTTTGGGTGGATGTTTGCCCGTGGTGATTCAGATCCCCGTATTTATTTCTTTGTATTGGGTTCTGTTGTCTTCTGTAGAAATGCGCAACGCACCTTGGATTGGCTGGATTCATGATTTATCAGTTCCGGATCCATATTACATTTTGCCAATCGTGATGGCTGTTTCGATGTTTGTGCAAACTAAGCTCAACCCAACACCACCAGACCCAATTCAGGCGAAAGTGATGATGTATATGCCGCTAGTGTTTTCGGTAATGTTCTTCTTCTTCCCTGCAGGTTTGGTTTTGTATTGGGTGGTGAACAACCTACTGTCGATTGCTCAACAGTGGCAGATCAATCAAATGTTTGGAAAAAAGCCCGCTAAATAAGGAGCGTTCGCAATGATGACGAGAAAGCTGCCCATCATTGCGGTTGCCACTGCGCCAGGCAGAGCGGGTGTGGGCGTCATTCGCATTAGCGGGCCCCAGCTTTTACCGATGGCAGGGGCTTTATTTCATAAGGCGCTTGCTCCTCGTCAAGCCAATCTTCTTACTCTACGAGATGCGCAGGGTGAGTCAATTGATCAACTCATTGCCATTTACTTTGCTGCTCCAGCCTCCTTTACTGGGGAAGATGTCTTAGAGCTGCAGTGCCATGGTGGGCCACAGCTTTTAGAGTTGGTCATGAAGCGCTGTCTCGAGTTGGGAAAAGATCAGGGTTTGGTGATTGCCGAGCCTGGCGAATTTTCTTTGCGGGCCTACCTCAACAATAAAATCGATTTGGCTCAAGCGGAGGCGATTGCCGATTTAATTGATGCTCAAAGTGAAGCTGCGGTTCGGGGCGCGGCGCGCTCATTGCAGGGCGCCTTCTCAAACGACATCAATAGCCTGATTGAGGAAATTACCCAACTACGCATTTTGGTGGAGTCCACTCTTGACTTCCCAGAAGAAGAGATTGAGTTTTTAGAAAATGCCCAAGCTCGTAAGCGCCTTGGTGCGGTGATGCAAAAGTTGTCCGCTTTAAGGGTGGGCGCAAAACAAGGAAAAATTTTGCGTGATGGCATCCAGTTAGTTTTGGCTGGTGCCCCCAATGTTGGAAAAAGCTCTTTACTTAACCGCTTGGCGGGCGAGGAGGTGGCCATTGTTACCTCTATAGCTGGAACTACAAGAGATCGAGTCAAGGAGAGCATCACCATCAATGGCATTCCAATGCATATTATTGATACTGCTGGCTTGCGCGAGACCAGTGATCTGGTTGAGGCAAAAGGCATTGAACGATCATGGGAAGCTATTCGGTCAGCAGACTTGGTTATTTTTCTACAAGATCCAGGCCTTGGAGATGTGGAATCTGGAACCGAGGCCTTGGAGTTAAGGGCTCAAATATTGAAAGCACTTCCGCCGAGGTGCCCTGTTTTGGAGGTTAACAATAAATCTGATTTATTGGGTAGCCCCATCCTCAATCAAGCCGAAAACCAGCCCCTGCTAATTTCCGCCAAAACAGGTGACGGCATTGAGGCTCTAAAACAGAAAATCCTAGAATCAGTCGGTTGGGGTGGCTCTCAAGAGGGGGCTATAGTTGCACGTAGGCGGCATTTGGACTGTCTGGATAGGGCGGCCATTCATTTGGATAAATCCGAGCAATTTGCAGCCGATGGAAACATATCTCTGGAGTTATTTGCCGAAGAGCTCCGCTTGGCACAAGACCAGCTTGGGCAAATTACTGGAAAACTGCTCCCGGATGACCTTTTGGGTAAGATATTTAGCCAATTTTGTATTGGTAAGTAAAGGGTTTGCTCTTGGTGGGGCACCCCTAAAAATAGGTCCAAAATGTTAAAATAGTGTGATCAAAGATATTACATTTCATAGGACTCCCATGACAATCAATACCAATGCACCTGCGTACGTAAAAAACCAAAAACTCATTCAATGGGTTGCAGATGTCGCCGCCCTAACCAAGCCTGACAAGATTCGCTGGTGTGATGGCTCCCAGTCTGAATATGATGAATTTTGTGAGTTGTTGGTAGGTGCGGGTGTATTCAAGCGCCTCAATCCAGCTAAGCGTAAAAATTCGTTCTTAGCACTGTCTGACCCGGATGATGTTGCTCGTGTTGAAGACCGTACATTTATCTGCTCTGCAAACAAAGATGATGCGGGCCCTACAAATAACTGGGTAGACCCAGTTGAAATGCGCGCCACACTTCAGCCATTGTTTGATGGTTGTATGCGCGGTAGAACAATGTACGTAGTGCCATTTTCCATGGGGCCAATTGGTTCCCCGATTGCCCACATTGGTGTTGAGCTTTCCGACAGCCCTTATGTTGCTATCAATATGCGCCTGATGACGCGCATGGGTAAGGCGGTGATTGACCAGTTGGGTACTGCAGGTGAATTTGTTCCCTGCATTCACACTGTCGGCAAACCTTTGGCTGCCGGTGAAAAAGATATGGCTTGGCCGAACAATAAAACCAAATATATTGTTCACTATCCTGAAACGCGCGAGATTTGGTCTTTCGGTTCAGGGTATGGCGGCAATGCCTTGTTGGGTAAAAAATGCTTTGCATTGCGCATTGCATCAAACATGGGTCGTGAGCAGGGATGGCTTGCAGAGCATATGTTGATTTTGGGTGCAACTTCGCCTGAGGGCAAGAAATACCATATTGCTGCAGCGTTCCCATCCGCCTGTGGAAAAACTAATTTTTCAATGATGATTCCGCCAAAGGGATTTGAGGGGTGGAAGGTTACAACTATTGGTGATGATATTGCTTGGATTAAACCTCGCAAAGATCCCATTACCGGCAAGACGCGTTTATTCGCAATCAATCCTGAATCTGGCTACTTTGGCGTTGCGCCCGGAACAAACCGACTAACCAATCCAAATTGTATAGACTCCCTTAATCAGGATGTGATCTTTACTAACGTTGGTTTAACTGACGATGGTGATGTTTGGTGGGAGGGTTTAACCGACACACCACCAGCACATTTAATAGATTGGCAGGGTAAAGATTGGACTCCAGCAGACGGCGCAGCTGGACGCAAAGCAGCTCACGCCAACTCACGATTTACTATGGCCGCTACAAATAACCCTGCGGTTGATCCTAAATGGGATGACCCGGAAGGGGTCCCAATTGATGCCTTCTTGTTTGGTGGCCGTCGCTCTACCACTGTTCCGTTGGTAAGTGAGGCTCGCGATTGGGTTGAGGGTGTTTATATGGCCGCAACAATGGGCTCTGAAACTACTGCTGCGATTACTGGTCAAGTTGGTGTTGTGCGTCGCGACCCTTTTGCGATGATTGCATTTGCTGGCTACAACATGAGTGACTACTTCCAGCACTGGTTAAATATTGGTGAAAAGCTGGCGGCTGAGGGCGCGGTATTGCCAAAAATCTATTGCGTTAATTGGTTCCGCAAAGATGAGGATGGCAAATTTGTTTGGCCGGGATATGGTGAAAATATGCGCGTTCTCTCTTGGATCTTAGCTCGCGCTGAAGGCAGTGCAAAGGGATCCGAAACGGTCTTTGGGATTTCTCCAGGGCATGCGGATATGCACTGGGATGGCATCGACTTCTCCGCTGAAAAGTTTGATAAAGTTATTGCTGCCTCAGTTGATGAGTGGAAGAGTGAGCTCAAATTGCACTCTGAATTATTTGATCGCTTAGGCGATCGCTTGCCTAAAGAGCTCTTAGAGATGCGGGCAAAAATCGAGAAGCGCTTAAACGCCTAGGTATTCCCTAGAAGCTTAAGAAGTCTTTTCAAAAACATCGTTATTTAATGATCTCACCCCAACACCATGACATCGTGGTGATTGGGGCGGGCATTGCTGGCGCAAGTATTGCCAGTGAGTTACTCGAGCGCGGTCAATCGGTTTGCGTTATTGACTCCGCTCCTCACCCTGCATCAGCATGCTCTAGTCACGCATACGCTATCGCCCACCCCCATGTTGGTCGTGGAGCCCCCCGTTTACTGCGCTTAACTCGCATTGCATTTCTCATGGCCGAAGCGCGCTGGGGCCAAGTCTGGAATCAGCACGGCATCTTTCAACCAGCCAAGAAAGGCAAGGCCTTTAATCGCGATGATGTTGCAGATTATCTTCGCTCTCTCGATCACAATGAGGATATGGCACAAGCACTTTCTGCGGATGAAGCAATGCAAGCCTGCGGTATTCATCAAGATGGCATTTGGATTTCGCGTGGCGCATCACTCAATCTATCTGAGGCAACAAAAGCGGCGCTGGTACCCCACCCAAAATTAACTTGCTGCTGGAACACCCCTATAGATAGACTTGATAAAACCAATGAGGTCTGGAGGTTGTTTAATTCCAGCGATGAACTCATTATGACTGCTCGCAAAGTGATTATTGCGGCAGCGCTAGAAACTAAAACATTGGCCGCAAGTATGGATGTGCGACTTCCTTTAAGGCCGGTACGTGGGCAGCTCAGCATTTTCTCTGTTGATCCCAAAAGTGCTTGGATGCTAAAACTACCGCGCACTGCTATATCAGGCGATGGCTATTGTTTGCCAGCCAAGAAATTATTCGATGGAAGCTACCAGTGGATAGTGGGCTCCAGCTTTGATGAGGGTGAGTCCGATCTTTATGATTGGGATTCAAGCGATGACTTTAATCGCGGGCAGGCAAGGGGCTTATTAAATTATGCAGAGGGCGACATCAACCAACTTCAGAAGATGGGAAGCTTTGTGGGTGTGCGCTGTGTTGCCGGCGATCGCCTGCCCATTATTGGCGCGCTGACTCAACGCCCAGGGATATTTTTGGCAACAGCCCTGGGGTCGAGAGGCGCGCTGTGGTCGGCCTTAGCCGCCAAGCTGATTACCGCTCAAGTGCTCGAAGACGACTTTGCTTTGCTGGCCCGCTTAGGTTTTGCAGCAGACTTGGTGGCCGCACTGGCGCCGGCGCGTTTCTTCGCTGGTGCTTTGGCAGCCACACCCGCTTTGGGTGCTTTTGCCTCAAACTCAAAACCAATTTTGCCATCAGCGCCTAAAGCAAGATAAGCTTTAAAGCCACGACCAGTTCGGTTGGATTTGAAGTTGGTTAACAAATCAGTCTTGCCTTCGGTAAGCAATTTCTGTACTTGCTCTGCAGAAATTTCTTGCTGCAAAACAACCTTACCTGTTTTGAAATCACATGACTTATCGGGGCCGGTATTTCTTTCGCACAAATAGCGCATGCCATCTTCATATACGGCACCAGAACATTTTGGACAAACACCTAAGGCTTGACGGCCAGTAAAGTCGATGGCCTCGGACTCATCTTCTTGAGAGTTACCAAAATCAAACTCAAGCTTGAAGCCTGCGTTTGGATAATCTGCATCATCTTCAGGAATTTCGCTCAGCTTAATAATCGCTGCAAATGGGCGACCCATTTTGCTACGGAACCCTTGTAATGGCCCAATAGTTTTTTCACGAAGCAATTCTTCTACTTCTGGATATTCAAATGCACGTCCACCGGGAGTTTTGCTAATCGTAAAGCCGCACTTCTCGCAAGCAAAGCGACGGTAGTTTTCTTTTACAGCGCCTTTGCAGTGTGGGCATGGTGTAGACATCGTGGCATAGTCGCCTGGAATGGTGTCGCTGTCATACTCTTTTGCGCGCTTCACAATACGTTGCGTCATCTGCGCAATTTCTTGCATAAAGGTGTCGCGATTCATCTCGCCGCGCTCAATTAAGGAAAGCTTGTTTTCCCAGCTTCCTGTGAGATCGGGTCTAGTTAGTTCCTCAACATCCAGTCCACGCAACAGTGTCATCAGTTGGAATGCTTTAGCGGTAGGAATGAGTTCGCGCGCTTCGCGCACCATATACCTTTCTGCAAGCAAGCCCTCAATAATGGCTGCGCGTGTTGCAGGTGTCCCCAAACCTTTTTCAGCCATAGCTTCACGCATGTCATCATCATCAACCCATTTGCCCGCGCTCTCCATGGCCGATAATAATGTTGCTTCGGTGTAGCGAGCTGGTGGCTTGGTTTTTAATGGGACGGCATTGATAGATTCATTCTGAACGGTTTCACCCTCTTGCACCGCTACCAACTCGTCGTCCGCTTGATTGGACCTGCCGTAAACCGTAAGCCAGCCAGGGGTGACTAGTACGCGACCTTCAGTTTTAAAGTGGTGGCCTGAGGCTTCCGTGATGCGGGTGGTTACGCGGAATTCCGCTGCTGGATAAAACACTGCCAAGAAGCGGCGCACTACTAGGTCATACAGTTTTTGCTCTGGCTCGCTGAGGGTCTTGGGGGACTCCAATGTAGGGATGATCGCAAAGTGATCCGATATTTTGGAGTTATCAAAAATACGTTTATTAGGCTTGATCCAACCATACCCCGCTTTGGCTTTTGGATCCTTGGGGTCGCCCTGCAAAATTTGTTTGGCGAAAGACCGATACTCTTGTGAGTTCTCGGCCAAATTTTCCATGGTCTGCTTTACGGTATCCAGATAATCTTCTGGCAAGGCTTTAGCATCTGTACGTGGATAGGTTAGCACTTTGTGACGCTCGTAAAGAGCCTGGGCCAAGCCCAAGGTATTTTTAGCGGAGAAACCAAAGCGGGCATTTGCTTCGCGTTGCAGGCTCGTTAAATCAAACAGCTGAGGCGCCAATTGGGTTGCTGGCTTAGCCTCTTCTTTGACGCTCGCTTTTTTATCGCGGCACGCAGCCACAATGCTTTGGGCGGCAGCTTCACTCCAGAGGCGATTCTCTCGCGCATCTGGCGCGGCAGCATCTTTTTTAAACTTAGGATCAAACCAGCGGCCTTCATATACGCCAGCTGCCGCAATAAATTCTGCCTTCACTTCCCAATAATCTTTGGAGATAAATTTTCTAATTAGTTCTTCACGCTCAACTACGATTGACAGTGTTGGTGTTTGTACTCGACCAACCGTTGTCAGAAAGAATCCACCACTCTTGCTGTTGAACGCTGTCATGGCGCGCGTGCCATTGATGCCAACTAGCCAATCTGCTTCAGAACGACAGCGCGCCGCATCTGCCAGAGGCTGCATGTCGCTATCGCTTCGAAGGGAAGCAAAGCCGTCTCGAATTGCTGCTGGAGTCATTGATTGCAGCCAGAGGCGCTTAATGGTTTGTGGTGCTTTTGCGTGTTGCGCAATCAGGCGGAAGATCAACTCACCTTCGCGACCCGCGTCACAGGCATTAATGAGCTCATTAATATCTTTACGCTTAATGAGCTTTTGCAAGACCTTCAGCCGCGATTCAGTTTTGGCAATCGGACGCAAATCGAAATAAGGGGGTACAACTGGAAGGTTTGCAAAGGACCATTTGCCGCGCTTGACATCAAATTCTTCTGGCGCGGCAATTTCTAATAGATGGCCAACTGCGGAAGAGATAACAAAGTCATCGCTCTCAAAATAGTCCTCGTGCTTGGTGAAGCCCCCCAAAGCCTTGGCAATGTCATTCGCAACGGAAGGTTTCTCCGCAATGATCAGCGCTTTGGGGTGATCAACAGTTGAGGTCTTTGGGCTGCTTTTTTTGGTAGTTGCTTTAGTTGCCACGCGTTTTGCCTAAATTTGAGCTTGAAATGATGTATTTAATGGGTGAAAACGGGTGACCAATTTAAACCAGATCCTGGTCAGACCTTCCCCACACCCCTTTTTTATTATTAACCGATAAATTGACAAAAGTCCAAAAACCGCATTTTCTGGGGATTAATGAGGCCTCAGTAAAGCCCTAGATTTTCTTAAAATAGGCCCCTAAATAGCTTTAAATGCAGTTTTTCACCATTTTGGCAGTTCCTCAAGGATATCTTGTGGGGAATGAACCAGCTTAGCACCCTGCTGAAGTAGTTGATGGCAGCCCCTAGAAAGAGGGTTATGTATCGACCCTGGAATTGCAAAAATCTCACGGCCAAGCTCGCAGCCTAGCCTGGCCGTAATCAAGGAGCCAGAGCGCTCGGCCGCCTCAACCACCAGGATTCCAAGGGATAGCGCCGCAATAATGCGGTTCCGGCGCGGGAATTGCCAGGCCTTAGGGCCCACCCCTGGCCCCAGTTCAGACGCCAATAAGCCACGGCAAGCAATGGCTTTTGCTAGGCCAAGGTGCTCGCGTGGATACACAATATCCAGCCCAGTCCCGCATACAGCAAGGGTTGGGTGGGCCTGTTTCAGCCCAAGGGCGCCTAAGTGGGCTGCGCCATCAATGCCCCTGGCCAGCCCGGAAATAATGAGGTACCCCTCCGCAGAGAGGGCTTGCGCGAAATAGTGGGCATTTTTAATTCCTTCTGGGCTGGCGGTGCGTGACCCAACAATGGCAATCATGGGTAACTTCAGCAAGCGAACGTCCCCACATATATACAGTGCATTGGGTGGGTCACATAAATCCAGAAGGCGGGTTGGGTAGTCGGGCGTATTTCGCGCAATTTGAATGATGTGTGGAGTTTTGGGGGTATGCATAAAGCAATTTTCAGCATGGGGCAGCAGATAACTATCGGGACAGGTTGATTACTCTGTTGGATAATTCCCATATGGCTTTATTAACCGTCCTTTGTTATCCAGATCCGCGCCTACACAAGGTTGCCAAACCCGTAGAGCAGGTAGATGCACGCATCAAAAAAATTGTGGCTGATATGGCCGAAACAATGTACGAGGCCCCTGGAGTTGGGTTGGCTGCAACGCAGGTAGACATTCATGAGCGAATTGTCGTGATTGATGTTTCGGATAATCAAGACGAGTTAATGGTATTCATTAATCCAGAGTTGGTTTGGGCAAGCCCAGAAAAAAAATCGTGGCGCGAAGGCTGCCTCTCTGTGCCAGAGTATTACGATGAGGTGGATCGTCCAGCAGTGGTGCGAGTAAAGGCGCTCGATATCAACGGTAAAGAATTTGAGGTAGAGGCAGATGGCTTGTTATCAGTCTGCTTGCAGCACGAGATGGATCACTTGCAGGGCAAGGTATTTGTCGAGTACCTCTCGATGTTGAAGCGCAATCGCATTTCTCTCAAAATGAAAAAGCGCGCAAAAGAATTAGTAGGCGAGCGCTAAGCGCCCAATGAAAATTGTTTTTGCGGGCACCCCTGATTTTGCTGCGCAGGCAATGCGTGCGATCGAGGGTGCTGGCCATCAAATTGTTTTGGCGCTTACCCAACCAGATCGTCGTGCCGGTCGCGGTATGCATCTGCAAGCAAGCCCTGTAAAAGTATTTGCGCAAGAGAAAAACATTCCAGTGTTGCAGCCCGAAACGCTGAAGCAGGGCCACGCAGATTTGCAAAAAAGAACTGCAGCCCAAGAGGCGTATCAATATTTATCTGACATTGACTTTGATGCAATGGTAGTTGTCGCCTATGGATTAATTCTTCCTCAAGATATTCTTGATCTTGCCTCTCAGAATGGTAGGCATGGGTGCTTTAATATTCACGCCTCCTTGCTCCCAAGGTGGCGTGGTGCGGCGCCGATTCAGCGTGCTATTGAGAGTGGTGATGCCACCACAGGTGTGAGCATCATGCAAATGGACGCTGGCTTGGATACTGGGGATACCGTTTTGGTACGTGAGTTGAAAATTACGCCGCAAGAAACAAGCACATCACTTCATGATCGCCTTGCAGAACTAGGATCTGAGTTGATGGTGAAGATTCTGAATGACTTGGATAATGAAATTGTTATAGCAAGAATTCCGCAGCCTGCAGTAGGCATCACTTACGCAGAAAAAATATTAAAGAACGAATCAGAGATTGATTGGCAGTTAAGTGCTGCTGAAATCGATCGACGTATTCGTGCATTCAATCCATTTCCTGGTTCAACCAGTAGACTATATGGCGAGCAATTCAAGTTTTGGGATTCCTGCTTACCCACTAAGGCACAAACACATCAAGACGCCATCCCAGGACAAGTTTTAGATTTCATTGGCGATGGTGTGCATATTCAGTGTGGCGACGGCGTGATTGAAGTCCTAGAAATGCAAAAACCTGGTGGGAAAAAGACGAGCGCCAGTTCTTGTCTGCAGGCCTATCGCACGCAAGAAAAAACAATGCAGTTCAAGAAAGATTAATTTGACCGATCAAAAATCCCCACGCAGTCTTCCGCTATCAGAGGCGATCACTATTTCTGCGCAAGCAATTGGCGAGGTGATGGTGGGTCGATCTCTCACAGAAGTCTTAGATCAGCTAGATGCCCATGAGCGACCTATTGTTCAGAGTCTCACCTTCGATGCTTTGCGCAAGTGGGTGAGGTCACATGAGTTCATTCAACAATTTATTCCTAAGGCACCGCCGTTAGAGGTGGAGTATTTATTAAGCGTTGCAATTGCCTTGTTTTTGCAGGATGGTGCAGAGGGTAAAGGCTATGCGGCGCATACGATCGTCGACCAGGCCGTTAAAGCCTGTAGCGAATATGAGCCTACGATGTATGCCAAGGGCTTGGTGAATGCTGTACTTCGCAAGGTGAGTCTTGCAGTTCAGGCCGAGAATGAAAAGCCCTATCCACCAGACCCCATCCCAATGTTTTTTCCGCCTTGGTGGCGAGCCAGTCTGAAGAGAAACTATTCCAAGGCTTGGCAGGCCATGTTAATTCAGCAGGCTCAACGTGCGCCCTTGATTTTGCGAGTCAACGTCAAACAACATACGCGTAAGGAATACCAAGAGCTATTGCAGCAAGCTGGCATTTCAGCCGAACCCATTGAAAGTGTTGCTGGGGTTGCGCTAGATTCTGCATTGCTATTGCGCGAACCGGTGCCGGTATCAGATTTGCCAGGTTTTTATAGTGGCGCAGTTTCGGTTCAGGATGCAGGCGCACAAATTGCAGCAGTATTGCTTGATCCAAAACCGGGTGAGCGCATATTGGATGCTTGCGCAGCGCCTGGAGGAAAAACCGCTCACTTATTGGAGTTGGCTGAGTGCGAGATGATTGCCTTAGAGTTGGATGGTGAGCGTCTCGGAAAAATTGGTGGCAATCTGGATCGCTTGCGTCTTCAATCTGATTCCGTTCGAGTGGTGCGTGGCGATGCTTCTAAGGCTGCTTGGTGGGACGGCAAACCATTCGACAAGATTCTGTTGGATGCGCCTTGCTCAGCATCAGGCATTGTTGCAAGACATCCCGACATTCCTTTTTTGCGGCGTGAGGCAGACATTAAGGCGTTGCAACTAAGGCAGCGCGCTATTTTGGAGCAGGCTTGGAAGATGCTCAAGCCCGGCGGCACCCTCTTATATGTGACTTGCTCCGTCTTTCCGGAGGAGGGCGAAGAGCAGGCAGTGTGGTTTGCTGCTGGGCATGCTGATGCGTTACGATTAAGTGCCCCTGGGCAAATTTTGCCCGCCAGGCTAAATGATGGTTTTTACTACGCTTTGTTTAAGAAAAATGGTGCATGAGCCAAGGCATTAAACAATTCATTCTTTGTATTCTGATGTCGCTGAGTGTATTTTCAGGGGCAGCAAGCGCAGAGGGCATCAAACTTAAATCTGCCGACCTTGAGCGGGTGGATGGTGACTGGCTGTTAAATGCTACGTTTCAGATTGAATTAACCCCAGGTCTAGAAGACGCAGTCCAAAAAGGCGTTGTTTTGTATTTTCAAACCGAATTCGACGTAACGCGTTCACGTTGGTACTGGTTTGATGAAAAGCCTGCACTTGCTCAACGACTAACCCGCCTGTCTTATCAGCCAATGACGCAACAATATCGGATCGCCTCCGAAGGCTTTACCTTTTCTGCCAAGACAATGTTCGAGGCTTTGCAGGCCGTAGGTAGTATTGGTGGTTGGCGAGTCATTGACGGTAGCCAAATTGATCCGAGCAAGTCTTACGCTGCAGCATTAAGAATGACTTTGGATTTGAGTAAGCTACCCAAGCCATTTCAAGTCAATGCGCTTAATAATCGCGATTGGAATGTCACCAGCGATTGGGTGCGCTTCCCCTTTTCCCCAAATGGCCCCAACTTAATTAAGCGATGAAGATATCTTTGGACTTCATTGGGTCAAATGCGTTTGAAAAGGACGCCTGGAAACGACGTGCGCTGCCCATAGCAATGGCGGTGATTGGCGCCTTTGCTCTTTTGTTATTGGTGCTGCTATCGATCGCAACTTCGAATACCGAATTTTTTGATAACTATTTTATTTGGCTCTATGCAGCCAATGTAGTCATTGGTATTTGTTTAACCTTGGTCATTCTGACCTTGGTGATTGTGATTGCCGTTCGCTGGCGAAGGGGTCGATTTGGTACGCGCCTAGTAGCTAAGCTAGCCATGATTTTTGCTTTGGTTGGTGTTGTCCCGGGATTAATTTTGTATGGCGTCTCCTTGCAATTCGTATCACGCAGTATTGAAACTTGGTTTGACGTCCAGGTGGAGTCTGCCTTAGATGCCGGCCTTGAATTGGGGCGCGTCACCCTACGCGTTGCGCAAGAGGAAATTCTGTCCGAGGGCAATTACATTGCCGAACAAATTGTGCAGGTCCCACCAGGTGCGACTTCTGAGCAAGTTGGCGTTATGGTGATGAAGGCTCGCAATCAATTCGGCATTCAAGAGGTTAGCCTCTTTAATGCCCAGCGTAATTTGATCTTGACTAGTGAGCCTCGACCCAAAAAATACTTTCCTGCACCCGGCGCTGATGTCGTTTCAGAGGCATTTAAAAAGAAGGGTACTACCTTCGTAGATCAAGTTGAAATGGATGGGGGGCAGCGTGGCTACCGAGTAAGAGCAATTGTGCCGATTGTGAGAAAAAAACACATCTCTAGCAAGCTGGATCCTGGCAAAGATATTGACGATAAATATTTTTTACAGTTAGTGCGCTTCATTCCTAGCCCGCTGGCCAAAAACATTGTTGCAGTTGAGTCTGCTTACAGCGACTATCAAGAGAAGTCATTGGGCCGGACCGGTTTACGAAAAATGTTTGTGGGTACGCTGACATTAACCTTGTTCTTTGCGCTATTTGTAGCGGTCACGTTGGCCTTGATTCTTGGCCGTCAACTGGCTAGACCTCTGCTGATGCTGTTAAGGGGGACACAGGCTGTCGCCCAAGGAGACTTATCCCCCAAGCCAGAGCTAGATACTGGCGACGAGCTAGGAATGCTGACGCGTCAATTTAATGTGATGACTCGCCAGCTTGCCGACACCAGAACATCGCTGCAAGAATCCAAATCATTTCTGGAAACGGTCTTGGGCAATTTAACGGCCGGTGTTTGCATCTTCGACAAAAATTTCAATGTAGTTTCTAGCAATGCCGGCGCTGACCGTATTTTTGGGCAGGACTTAACGCAAATGGATGGGCATCCTTTAAGCGATAGCCCAAACCTGATTGAGTTTGATCAAGCCATTAAAGAGGGCTTTGCTACGATGAAGTTGGCGGTTGGAGTAGAGAGTGGTCAGCCTGCCGAGGTTAAAAATACAGTAGCACCAGTATGGCAAAAACAGATTCAGCTTCACAGTACAAATGAGTTTGAGAATGAGCCTGGCGTAACCTTATTTATCCGTGGAACTGAGTTGACGTCAGATTTACGCATGGTGGTGTTTGATGACATTACAGATGTTGTAAGTGCACAGCGCTCTATTGCCTGGAGCGAGGTAGCGAGACGCCTGGCCCATGAGATTAAGAATCCACTGACGCCTATTCAGCTTTCGGCAGAAAGATTGCAGCATAAGTTAGCTGGCAAGCTGAGTCCTGAGCAGGAAGAGATGATGAACCGCAGCACTGAAACCATCATCGGGCAAGTGCAAGCCATGAAAGAAATGGTGAATGATTTTAGGGATTTCGCGAAAACACCCAGCCCACAACTGAAATCCATCTCCATTAATACTTTGACGCAAGAGATCTTGGGCTTGTATGAGGGGAGCCCCTTAACAACCCAACTTGATTCGCGTTGCCCAAATATTATGGGTGACCCTACGCAGCTCAGACAGATTATTCATAATCTTTTGCAAAACGCACAAGATGCTACCCTTGAGGGTAAGCATCAAGCTGAGCCCGTGGATGTAAAAACAGAATTAGTACCTTACGGTGAGTTAAATGGTGTGCCACAAAATGCGGTGCGCTTAACAATAAGTGATAGCGGTTCAGGTTTTCCAGCTAAGATATTGGCAAGAGCTTTCGAGCCGTATGTAACAACCAAGAGTAAGGGCACTGGATTGGGCTTGGCGGTAGTAAAGAAAATCGTAGATGATCACGGGGCCAAAATTGAAGTCCGGAACCGTATGCGGGGGGATGAAGTGATTGGCGCACAAGTATCAATTTTGTTTATGAATCTGGCAAAAGAGGCAGCATAAGAATGGCAAGTATTTTGGTGGTCGATGATGAGATGGGAATTCGTGAGCTTCTCAATGAGATTCTGACGGATGAAGGCCACACGGTTTATGCTGCTGAGAGCGCTATGCAGGCTCGCACTATTCGTGAACAGATGCGCCCAGACCTTGTCTTGCTCGATATCTGGATGCCAGATGTTGACGGTATCACCCTGCTAAAAGAGTGGTCCAAGACTGGGCAACTGACGATGCCCGTAGTCATGATGTCAGGGCATGCCACGATTGATACGGCCGTTGAAGCTACACGTATTGGCGCGCTTAACTTTTTAGAAAAGCCCATTGCGCTTCAAAAGTTACTCAAGACGGTCAATAAAGCCCTGGAGAGCTCACCCAAATACGTAGAGCCTGCAGAAGAAAAGGCTTCGTCAGCACCGGTATCTAATTCAATCCCTAAGGCAGTGGTTAGCGAGCAAGCCCCGCAAGCTCAGGATGGCGAGTACATTAGCGGAATTGCAAAAACCTATTTTGATTTGCCGCTCCGCGAGGCTAGGGATTTATTTGAAAAGGCCTACTTTGAGCACCAGATGATCATCATGGGCGGCAGCATGACGAAGATTTCTGAATACACCGGCCTTGAGCGAACCCATCTTTACCGCAAGCTAAAAGCCTTGGGAATCGATACTTCGCGCAATAAGGCCGAGCAATAAGGCGCATACCCATCAGTAGCTAGTAATTTTTGAGGCTACTGATGCGGAACACGGCATCGCTATTGCGACGGATAATAGCGCTCATATCATTTCGGAATTATTCCCATGGAAATAAAGGTTAACTTTCTCGATAAGTTGCGTCTTGAAGCCAAGTTCGATGACTTTACGGTGATTGCTGATCAGCCCATCCGTTATAAGGGTGACGGCTCTGCCCCCGGGCCTTTTGATTATTTTCTAGCCTCATCCGCTTTGTGCGCGGCCTATTTTGTGAAGCTCTATTGCGATACACGCAATATTTCAACTGAGAATATTCGCCTTTCTCAAAATAATATTGTTGATCCAGAAAATCGCTACCAACAAATTTTCAAAATTCAAGTTGAGTTGCCGGAGGATATCTCTGCCAACGATCGTCAAGGCATTTTGCGTTCCATCGAGCGCTGCACCGTTAAAAAAGTTGTCCAAGCTGGGCCTGAGTTTGTTATTGAAGAGGTCAAGAATTTGGATGCGGATGCGCAAACTTTATTGACACTGAAATCGACCCCCGACACCAGCACCTACATTGCAGGAAAGGATTTGCCGCTGGAGCAAACCATTGCCAATATGTCTGGCGTATTGGCGAATCTTGGAATAAAGATTGAGATCGCCTCGTGGCGTAACTTGATCCCGAATGTATGGTCTTTGCATATTCGTGATGCGCACTCACCAATGTGCTTTACCAATGGCAAGGGCTCCACGAAAGAAAGTGCCCTGGCTTCAGCTTTGGGGGAGTATATCGAGCGACTGAGTAATAACCATTTCTATGCCGGCGCATTTTGGGGTGAAGAAATTGCAAATGCGGCATTTGTGCATTATCCGAACGAGCGTTGGTTCAAGCCCGGCCCCAAGGATGCATTGCCTAAAGAAATTCTTGATGAGTACTGCCTCAATATTTTTAATGCTGATGGTGAGTTACGCGGCTCACATTTAATCGATACTAATTCTGGAAATATCGAGCGCGGGATTTGTTCCTTGCCCTATGTACGTCAGTCGGATGGTGAGACCATTTATTTCCCATCTAACTTAATTGAAAATCTCTATGTGAGTAATGGCATGAGTGCCGGCAATACGTTAGCCGAAGCTCAGGTGCAATGTTTGTCAGAGATTTTCGAGCGGGCGGTAAAGCGTGAAATTCTGGAGGGTGAAATTGCCTTGCCAGACGTTCCACAGGAGGTGCTTACAAAGTATCCTAGTATCTTGTTGGGCATTCATAGTCTTGAGGAGCAGGGCTTTCCGGTGTTGGTAAAGGATGCATCGCTGGGTGGCGTCTATCCGGTCATGTGCGTTACCTTGATGAACCCGCGAACGGGCGGAGTATTTGCATCGTTTGGCGCACACCCAAGCCTGGAAGTGGCGCTGGAGCGCAGCTTAACGGAGTTGCTACAGGGTCGCAGTTTAGAGGGCCTGAATGATTTGCCGCCACCCACCTTTGCAAGCGAAGCCGTCACTGAACCCAATAACTTTGTTGAGCACTTTATTGACTCCAGTGGCATTGTCTCTTGGAGATTTTTCAGCGCAAAATCGGACTATGATTTTATTGAGTGGGATTTTTCAGGTAAAGGCGATGACCCGAATGCTCAAGAGGCGGCCACTTTATTTGGCATTCTTAAATCTATCGGCAAAGAAGCTTACGTCGCAGTGTATGACCAGTTGGGCGCGACTGCATGTCGAATCCTGGTGCCGGGCTATTCTGAGGTATACCCAGCAGAAGATTTAATTTGGGATAACACCAATAAGGCGCTATTGTTCCGCGCCGATATTTTGAATTTATCCAACTTAGATGACGCCGGCCTAGACAGACTGCTTGAGCGTTTAGAAAATAATGAGCTAGATGAGTATGGCGATATTGCCACACTGATCGGCATTGAATTTGATGAGAATACCCCTTGGAGCCAGCTAACAGTTCTGGAGTTGAAGCTGCTCATTCACCTTGCCCTAAAGCAATTTGAAGAAGCGCATGAGCTTGTTGGCGCCTTTCTTCAATACAACGACAATGCGGTCGAGCGGAGGTTGTTTTATCAGGCACTAAATGCGGCGTTAGAGGTTTTGCTTGATGATGACTTGGAGTTTGAGGATTACATAGCCAACTTCCGACGCATGTTTGGTGATGAGAGAATGGATGCCGTCATGGGTTCGGTGGATGGCAGCGTCCGCTTTTATGGATTGACTCAAACCAGCATGAAGCTGGAGGGCCTCGATAGACATCACCGCCTGATTGATAGCTATAGAAAATTACATGCTGCTAGAGCTAAGAGCCACAGCTAGGAATTGTTGTGCGCATACCAGAGCATAAATATGGCATCTATCTTTTAGCCTGTGTTTGCGGCTTAGTTGATGTCACCTGTTTTGTTGGATTACATGGCGTATTTTCAGCCATGATGACTGGCAATATATTGATGTTTGCTATTGCGCTCGCAGAGGGCCACCCCATTGAAATGGGCTTGAAGTACATTCGAGCCTTGGGTGGATTTACTATCGGCGTCATTATTGCTGCGCGAGTAATGAAGGCTTGCGGTGGTGGCAATCGCTCTCGCAAAGCTTTTTGGCTGGTTTGGTTATTGATAGGCGTAGCAATGGCATTAACAGTTTGGCGAGCGCCAGATACCCACCCGTCTCTAAGGGATATGCTGGTTAATCTTTTATCAATGGCCATGGGGTCTATGGCAACTATTGTTAGGATACATGGCGTTCAAGATTTAGCCACTAGCTTATTGACGGGAACTTACACCTCCTTGATTGCTGAATCTCCTGTGGCAGCCTCTAAAAGTGATCGCTGGGTAAGAAGATTGGCCTCTATTTTGTTATTTATTATTAGTGGTGCTGTTGGCGGCTATTTGGCAAAGATTGATCCTGCATGGTCGCTTGGGCTGGCATTCATCATCATGTCGTTAGCTATGGTGATATTCAGCAAGTCCGCTCAAGAGCGGGATACTTAGGCGGATAGTCAAAAGTCCCGGCTATAGCTACCGTGCCGCCCCCGGCTTATCGAAAATTTATCACCCAAAGCCATAGTTGGCTGCAAATAACTCATTTTTCAGGCTGGAATGGAGTTTCATTTATAATTCCAACTCTAGGCCTGGTAGCTCAGTCGGTAGAGCAGAGGATTGAAAAGCTAGGATAGAGGACTAAAACAGTTCTGCACATTAGGTCTAAGCTGGTTGTGACCTACCGCCCTACAAGCACCGAATCTCGTGGCTCCCAGCGGTTTCGAATATTTCCCAAATGGCATCGACAGCGTCGTGGTGGCGAAATATTTTATGTTTCATTTAGAGTAAAAAAGTTAAGCGTCTAGTTATTGGACGCATTGATGCTGACCTACTGCCAATAAAGACTTCTTGGATTATCAGAAAGAATCTGTTGTCTAAGTTCTGGGAAATTTGTTAAAGACAAAAAGCTCTTCATTTGAGATTCATAAGTTTCAGTCGCTTCAAATCTTGTATGTGGCCAATCACTGCCCCACAGTAGGCGGGACCCACCAATTTGCTTGAGCCAATATTCAAAAATAGCTTGATGATTTATGTTTGGCGTTCTGTATTGAGCACTCAATTTCACCCAGAGGTTGCCCCTGTGTTTCTTAATCCCATCATTTAGTTGTTCAAACTCATCATTAGCTTGAGGTCTGCCAAAGTGATCAATCACTACATCTATTCCATTGGGTATCGCTAGCAGAACCTCATTTAGCAAGCCATCATCATGATGTACTTGTATATGCATATTCAAACCTTTTAAAAGGCTGATAAGAACTTGATATTTTTCAATTGTTCCAAACGGATCTTGATCGCCTGCTAAATTAAGCCTGATCCCACAAACGCCTTGTTTGCCAAGTTCAAGCAATTCTTTTCGTGAAGCTTTGGGATCAACCACTCCAACCCCTCTTAAATATCTAGGGTTTTGATTAATAGCTTCAAGTAGAAGCGTGTTGTCAAAACCTAGAAAGCTCGGCTGAACAATGACCCCGCCAGATATTTGGTGTGCATTAGCCAATTTGGCCCAATCATCTATTGAGGCGTTGTAATCAACAGAATAGCGAGCCTGAGCCTCATTTAAAGAGCTTTTATCAAAAATATGGAAGTGAGTATCGACATTCATGGGAATTATGGTAGCATAACTCATCTAGATGAGTAAATGAGTTGAAAATACAGGTATGGCTAAAGAGTTAATGGGTTATCAAGGTTTGGCATCAGCCTTTAGAAATAAGGTTGAGAGCGGTGCATGGCAGATTGCTGAGGCAATTCCATCCGAAGCCAGTCTTGCTAAAGAGTATGGCGTAGCCGTCGGAACTATTCGGCAGGCAATTGCTCAGCTTGCCGATGATGGGGTACTGGTTAAACGACATGGCAAAAGTACAGTTGTCAGCAGTGGGCTTGATGGGCAATCTATGCTCAGGTTTTTTCGTTATCAATTAGATGGACAAGAACAGCTATCTCCCCAGGCAAAAGTTTTAGATTTGAAGGAGGGTGCCTTAGATAAAGAAATGGCCAGACTAACGGGTTGGTCCTGCAAGTCACTATTAAAGATTCATCGTCTTCGCATGATTGATGGCAAGCCATTGCTCTACGAGACGATTTATTTGCCCTTGCCTAAGTTTAAGAAATTGGCTAGCTATAAACCAAAAGACTTTGAAGATTTGTTTTACCCCATGTATGCCAAGACATGTGGAGTTGCGGTAATCAAAGCCAAGGATCAAGTCAGGTTTGAGTTGATGAAAAAACCAGATGCAAAAGCATTAGCAATGAAAGAGGGCCATCCAGCCGTAAGAGTAAATCGCATCGCATTTGATTTAACTGGCAAGCCAGTTGAATTTCGCAGTTCAGTAGGTGATGCTATGGCATTCCAATATTCAGCAGAAGTTAATTAAGGAGAAAAGATGAAGTCCTTTGTAAAAACTCTATTAGTTGCATTGCTTGCAACTACAGGCCTGGCTCATGCTCAAGAGTGGCCCAGTCGCCCTATTAGCTTGATAGTGAGCTATCCCCCTGGCGGTACTGCAGACCTAATGGCTAGAACGGTTGCAACCCCACTGGGCAAACTGTTGGGCACATCGGTAGTGGTTGAAAACAAGCCAGGGGCAAGCGGTCAAATTGCCGCTTCCTATGTAGCCAAGGCCAATGCTGATGGCTATACATTAATGCTCGATGCGTCATCTTATTCGGTCAATCCCTCTTTGTTTCCTAAGTTGCCCTATGACCCCAATAAGGATTTCAAGACTTTAGCTGTTCTAGCTCAGTACCCAAATGTACTGTTAGTTAATCCTAGCTTTCCTGCTAAGTCAGTAAAAGAGTTGGTTGCAATGGCCAAAGCAAAGCCAAATAATATTTCTTATGCTTCGTCAGGAAATGGTTCTGCACAGCATTTAGCAGGCGCATTATTTGAAGTAAAGGCTGGAGTGGAGATGCAACATGTTCCATACAAAGGTGGTGGCCCTGCATTAAATGATGTGATTGGTGGGCAAGTGCCAGTTTTCTTTGGAAGTGTTGCGTCAACAAAACAGTATGTTGATTCGGGCAAGTTGAATGCTCTAGCAGTTACTGGCAAGAAAAGAGCATCCTCTATGCCGAGCGTTCCAACAATGGCTGAAGCGGGTGTACCGGGTTATGAAGTTTATGAATGGAACGGTATTTTTGCTCCAGCGGCAACGCCAGCACCAATCTTGATAAAACTATCTGACGCCATTTCGAAGGTGATGCAATCACCAGAAGTAAGGGAGAGGGTATTGAGTCTAGGCGGTGAGCCATTCCAAGGCAATTCTGAGGCGGCCGATAAATTCATTAAGGCCCAAATGGCCGAGTGGGCTAAGTTGGTTAAGACTGGAAAGATCGCGGTAGATTAATTAAAGTTATCGCGTTCTCATATTTTATTTGCTGCCCTAAAGCCGCCTTCGGGCGGTTTTTATTTTCTCCTCCCCGGCCTCACCACATCAAGCCTCGATAGATAGAGGATATGTAATTGCCTGCTCTAAATAGCCGAAGTTTCTTCTTTCGAGATTCGGCTACTCCACTTATCGGCAAGATTTAGGTAGTGAGAATAAACTGCGTCATCATTAATGCGAGCCTTCTCTAGAAAAACTTTTATTTTGGGCTCTTGAAGCGGATAGTAGTAATAAGACCAAAATGATTCATAGACCAAGTCGTTATCAAAGGCCTTTTTGTTCACAAGTCCTGCAAGCTGTTCAAGCCTATTTAGAAACGCTTTTATTTCTTCAGCTGAGGCTGTTTGATTTTCGGCCTTATGCCATCCTTTTTTAAGTTCGGCGGCATGACGATCAATATAGGCAATTGTTTCTCTATAGGAAGCAATTTTGGAGTCGGCCCTAAGTTTCCAAAAGAATGCTACTAGCCCGCCGGAGATGGTTACTGCTGATACAGCTAGGTATGCCCAGTCTCGAGCGGTAAAGTAATTGCAATCCATATCATCCTTTGTTGTTGGGGAAATCTTCCCACTTTCGAATGAATTCAGCAATCTTGGCCAGCACTATGCCATCAAGCCTCGATAGATAGAGGATGGTTAATTGTCTGTTCTAAATGGAACAATTTATTCTGCGTCTAGTTAGGGGACGCTCAATGGCTGGTATCGGCCAATAGGCGACACTGGGGCTGGAGCTGAATGCCTCACCTCATACGATCAGAGTCGGATTAAGCTCTCTAATGCGCTCATCTATGTAATAGCCTCCATACTCCGTATAACGAAGAAACTTTCTTTTGCAGCCAGCGCACTCACAAACTTCTGATCGGTTGTATGGATGGTGCTTAATTGAAATTGGAGCATCTTCAGACCAAATATTGGTTCCATTTGGGTGATATTCATCCCAGCACTCCTCGGCGCCTTCTGCTCTCAATGTGCCAATAGGGTTTAAGTTACTTAAGTCAAACGAGCTTGGCACTGATTCCCATCCTGCGCATGAAAGCGAAGAACAGTCTGAGCAGCCTTCAGTCGCGCTTACAGATTTTGAGAATTCTAGTAGTTGATCTCGATTTAATTCTTTTAGCACGAATGAGTGATTTCCAGTGAGCGAAGAATGGTTAAAAAATCATCAACCAAAGGATTTACTTCATTTTCTTTGGTAACGGATAGTATGGTTGTATCAAAATTGATATCAGCTAGCGGCAAAAATCTAATATCTGGGCGATTATGTAGCGCTACTGATTTACCAACAAGAGTCGCTCCAAGTCCTGCTGCAACAAGACCCAGCGCTGTATTGATTTCAGTAGCTTCGTACAATACATTTGGCAATACGTCTTGATCCATCAATAGTTGGACAGATGTTTTTGCAAAAGTGCTATGTGGGTCTTTTGGGAATGCAATAAAAGGGGTATCTAGGAAAATAGAAGCAGATACGCTCTTGCTTTTTGCTAGAGGGTGATTAATTGGTAGTGCAACTACAAGCGGATCAATGAATAAGGTTTCATATTTGACATCCACAATAGAGGGGATCTTGTTTATAAAACGCGAGATGCCGATATGAATTAAACCCTTTCTTAATAATTCTGGTTGATATTCAGAAAGTGCCTCTACCAGTTCAATTTTTACTTGAGGATGACCCTCTTTAAAAATACGAATCGCTTCAGGGAGCATGGAGAACAAAGTGGAGCGAATAAATCCGATGCTAAGCCAACCATGTTGACCGCCAGCAATATCTTTGGCTTCTCTTAATAGAGCATCTGAGTTATTAATTAGCTCTTTAGCTTTTGGGTAAAAGAATTTTCCAAGTGAGGTGAGCTCCATTGGTCTAGTGGATCTGTCAAATAACTTACCCTTTAGGTCACCTTCCAGTTGGCTTATTTGCATGCTGATGGCCGTAGGAGCAACAAAAAGGTTGGCCGAGGCTGCGTTTACGCCTCCGGCATCGACTACCTCACAAAAGTACCTTAGTTGCTTTATGTTCATAAAAATTGAACTTATATGCGATTTATTGACATTGATATAAGTAAAACTTTACATCAAACTTGCAGAAAACCAAAATAAGGAGATCAAATGAATCCAAACGGAATTGAAATTCACCCACGTCATGAGGCTTTTAAAGAAGGTATTGCAGCTTTAGCAGGTCTAGCTACCTCGGTAGTAAGTGATGTTCTGGGTAGAACAATCGGCGCTGTAGGAATTTTGCCAGTTAACAAATCCTCCGTTTCAGTTTGTGGAAATGCGGTCACTGTGAGTGTTCGCGCTGGTGACAATTTATTAATTCATAAAGCACTTCAAATCTTGCAACCGGGTGATGTGTTAGTGGTTGATGGCGGTGGAGACGTCTCACGCGCACTTTTTGGTGAAATCATGATGACAGTAGCTAAATCAAAGGGCGCAATTGCTTGCGTTTTTGATGGAGCGATTCGTGACGTAGATGCTTTTGAAAAGCACAAGTTCCCATGCTGGGCTCGCGGTGTAAATATGCGTGGGCCTTATAAAGATGGTCCTGGCTCAATTAACACCCCAATAAGTATTGGCGGCATGGTAGTCAATCCTGGCGATATCATTTTGGGCGATTGCGATGGAATCATTGCTTTATCACCAGCAGATGCACTCGCTGGAGCAAGACTTGGAAAAGAAAAAGAGGTAACAGAGCGTACAACTATCCAATCAATATTGAATGGAAAGTACGATGATGCCTGGGTAGACGCAACTTTAAAACAAAAGGGTGCTTTATGAAATTGAAATCAATATTGGCATTATTCTTTGGAGCGATTGCCATTAATAGCTTTGCAGCTTATCCAGATAAATCCATTAAGTTTTTAGTTCCATGGCCTCCTGGTGGCGCAACTGATCAAGTTGCTCGCATCTTAGTCCAGCCTCTAACTAAAGAGTTAGGCGTCTCAGTATTTGTTGAGAATAAGGGTGGCGCAGGCGGAAATATCGGAACCCAAACTTTTGTTCAGGAAAAGCCAGACGGTTATTCGATCTTAATGGCAACAAGTTCTACCAATGCCGCAGGTCCGCATCTATTTGCCAACCAGGGATTTAATCCTGCCAAAGATTTCACACCAGTAATATTGGTTTGTACGATTCCAAATATTATGGTCGTCCCTGAATCTTCGCCATGGAATAGCATGAAGGATTTGATAGCTGATGCCAAACAAAATCCAGGTAAGTTCACTTACGGATCTGCAGGTATTGGTGCTTCACAACATTTGGCTGGCGCTCAATTTAAAACAGTTACTGGCTTGGATATACGACACGTTCCATACAAAGGCAGTGGCCCTGCTGCGGTAGATCTGATGGCTGGTCATATTGACATGATGCTTGATACTGGTTCGATGGCTAATATTAAAGGCGGCAAGCTAAAAGCTCTGGGCGTTGCTTCTGATAAGCGTATTCCTGAATTGCCTAATGTGCCCACAATGAAAGAGGCCGGCGTGCCAATGGTAGCTAATGCTTGGTATGGTGTGATGTTGCCAGCTGGAGCTCCTAAAGAGGTAACTGAGAAGCTGAATGTTGCATTTAATAAAGTCCTAAAAGACCCGGAGGTAAGAAAACATCTCCAATCGATTGGTGCTGTAGTTGATGGTGGTTCTGTTGCAGAATTTACTAAATTCTCTCAATCAGAAATTAAGCGCTATGAAGGCATTGTGAAGATGTCTGGCGCCCCAAAAGAGTAAGCATTCGGTATACCAAGAGACATAAAGCCACTTTCGAGTGGCTTTACTTTTTACGGCGGACTGCTTTGGGTCGTTAGCGGCCGCTCATATCAACCCTCGATAGATAGAGGATTAGTTACAGCGTGCCCAACCCTAGCAAGCCTCGCACACCACAACAAGCACGCTTAGACGCATTAAAAACGCAGAAAGACAATGTCAGCCGAGCGTTAGACACGGAGCGTAAGCGGCAGAAGGTGGCAAAAGCACAGCAGAATTTAACGAAGGCAATGTCTGCGTAAGCAGGAAAAGCAGAACACCGTTAAACAGGATTAAACATCCTTAACTGCCGTAGGATTAAGCAAATACAAGGCGATTGAGTACAGTTGCACACATTTGTGTAGCTTGATTACACTTTCATTTATAATTCCAGCTCTTGGCCTGGTAGCTCAGTCGGTAGAGCAGAGGATTGAAAATCCTTGTGTCGGTGGTTCGATTCCGCCCCGGGCCACCAA
>JAZKDF010000007.1:0-264412 GCA_040387715.1 Pseudomonadota bacterium
GAGCTTGGCTTTACTACTGATGAGTTGATTGCTCTTCGTCACGATAAGGTGATCTAAGATGCGGATTGCGCTGATCGGGAGTGCGGATTTTGGTAAGGCAGCCTTAGAGGCTTTCTTGGATCGCGGCGATGAAGTGGTTGCCGTGTTTTGTCCACCAGACAATCCTAAATCCAGCAAACCTGAAGTGCTTAAAGAGGCGGCTATTGCAAGGGGCTTAACTCCCTTGCAGTTTGCTTCCCTCAAAGGCCCTGAAGCAGCGCAGGCGATGATTGATAGCAAGGCTGATATCTGCGTGATGGCCTATGTGCTTCAGTTTGTACCGCAAGAGCTTTGCAAGATTCCGAAGCATGGAACTATTCAATATCACCCCTCGCTATTGCCGAAATATCGTGGCCCGAGCGCTATTAATTGGGCAATCGCATTGGGTGAAGAGAAAACGGGTTTAACTATTTTCCGCCCCTCTGATGGTCTAGATGAAGGTGCAGTCATTTTGCAAAAAGAGGTTGTGATTGCTCCAGATGATACTTTGGGCAAAGTCTACTTTGATCGTCTATTTCCGTTGGGTGTTCAAGCCTTGCTTGAGGCGGCAGATCTGGTGGCAGCCAATAAACATCAAGAGATAGTTCAGGACGAATCAAAGGCGAATTACGAAGGTTGGTTTGGTGTTGATGCCGCTCAAATTCATTGGGCAACTCACATCACTCAGATCTACAACTTGATTCGTGCATGCAATCCTGCGCCGGGAGCTTGGACCACGTTTGGCGAGCAAAAAGTACAGGTCTATGACTGCCGCAAACATGTAGCGGCTACTTTTGGGTCTGTTAAAGGTAAGTTGGGAGAAATCACCCAAATTACTGTAGATTCTTTCTTTGTTACCTGCCATGGCGGACAAATTGAGGTCCTTAAGGCAAAAGGCGCCACTGGAAAAGTCACTGGTGCTGAATTGGCTAAAGAGTTGAACTTGGAAGTCGGACAGTTCTTTACGCTGTAAAGCACAGCGTAAACCCAACGCCTAGAAACTAGATTTCTAGGTTATCAATCAACCGTGTTTTACCTAGCTTAGCAGCGGTCAGAATGACTAGCGGCTCGCCAGCCTGCAGGCTTTCATTTGAGGCTGGGGCTAAATCGCTTTGCTGACGAATGGCAATGTAGTCCGGCTGCCATCCGCGACCAGTTAAAAGATCTACTGCGATTTTTTCAATCTCAACCAGTGAATGCATATTGCGCGCACTCAAATCGAGAACGCGTGCACGAACTTCTTTCAAGGTCTTCTGAAGCTCGGGTGCTTCAGCACGCTCTTCAACAGAGAGGTAGCCGTTACGCGAGGAGAGGGCAAGGCCATCTTCAGCTCGCACCGTTTCACCAGGGATGATATCTACGGGCAATGCAAACTGCTTTGCCATCTGTCGAATGATCATCAGCTGCTGGTAATCCTTCTTTCCAAATACGGCAACTTTAGGCTGAACGCATGAGAGTAATTTTAGTACGACAGTGCAAACACCTTTAAAGAAGCCGGGGCGGAATTCACCTTCCAGAATGTCACCTAGCTGTTGTGGTGGGTCCACTCGGTATTCCTGGGGTTGCGGATACAGGTCACGCTCAGTGGGCGCAAACAGGATATACACACCTTCTTTTTCTAATTTATCGATATCTGCCTGCATGGTGCGCGGGTAGCTATCAAAATCTTCATTGGGGCCAAACTGTAGGCGGTTAACGAAGATGCTGGCTACTACCGGGTCACCGTGCTGCCTAGCAAGGCGCATGAGAGATAGGTGGCCTTCATGGAGATTGCCCATGGTTGGCACAAAGGATGCACGATTTTGTCCACGCAAATGGTCACGCAACTCTTGTATATCACTAATAATTTTCATGCAACAGGGGTGTAGGCTAGTCGTACGTAAATTGGCGCATATGGCTCTGCTTGAGTAATCTCAACTAAAGCTTCACGGGATAACTCCAACATTGCGATGAAGTTCACGATGACGACTGGAATACCTTTGCCGGATTTAATGGCATCTTCAAACAACTCGCCGAACTCTACAAAGCGTGTGTTTTGCAGGCGACGCAAAATGCGCGTCATGAAATCACGTACCGATAACTCCTCGCGAGTAATGGTGTGGTGCTGGTTGAGTTTTGCGCGGTGAAGCACGTCGCGCCAAGCCATTTGTAGGTCATCTTGATTAACGTCTGGCCAAGTAACCGCAACGGTCGTATCAACATAGCCATGAGCGATTTGGAAATCACGTCCTTGCTGAGGAATTTGGTCGAGCTCTTGCGCAGCTAATTTCATGCGCTCATATTCTAGGAGGCGACGTACTAATTCTGCGCGCGGATCTTCAACCTCTTCATCGCTATCAGCCTTCTTCATTGGCAACAGCATGCGAGATTTAATTTCGATCAACATGGCGGCCATCAGCAAGTATTCGGCTGCTAACTCTAAGTTATGGTGGCGGATTTGATCAATGTAGCTTAGGTACTGTAGAGTCACCTGCGCCATCGGAATATCGAGTACGTTGAAATTCTGTTTACGAATTAGGTAAAGCAAAAGATCGAGTGGGCCTTCGAACGCCTCCAGGAAAACCTCCAGAGCATCTGGGGGGATATATAGGTCGTTCGGGAGTTTAAATAATGGCTCGCCATACAACTTGGCGAATGCCGAGGACATTCCATCGGTTACCGATGGAGTGCTATCGAGTAATTCAGCTTGAGCGTTTGGCTCGGTTCGTAACTCAGTCATTCGAGTAAACGTAAGATTTTTGCTTTAATTTCGCCGCCTTGGCGCGACGTTGATCTTCAATAGTCAAAGGTTCTTTGTCCCAAAGGAGGGCGCGACCTGCTTGCTGACCTGCTTCGAGATCCGGTTTCTCGGATTTGAGCTCATTTAAGAACTGGGTGAATTCGGATGTATATCTTGCCATCATATTTCCTAAAATTCTCAATTAATTCAATAATTTACAAAAATTACTGCGCAGCAACTGGCTGCCTAGCCCATCATTATTAACGATTTTTCCTACAGACTTACCGTCTTTTTGGCTAATTCCTAGAAATTCGCTCTTTTGAGCTTATTTTTAGAGGTTTGCAGCCAATAAAGCCTCGATTTGCGGCGCTTCAACGCGGGTCATGAGGTGCTTATAGGGTTTGATCAGATTTTGGCTGGAGAGGGGTGTTTTAACGCTCTCCCAAGTCATGGCTGGAATAGAGAGGAACTCCTCAACCCCTGCTGTGACTTGAGGCAACACTGGCTTGAGATAGAGGCTCAATAAACGGAATGCCTCCAAGGTCACGCTACAGACCCGTTGTAAGTCAGTCTCACGCTCAGGATCTTTAGCGATTTCCCAAGGCTTGTTCTCGTCGACAAAGCTATTCACCTTATCGGCCAATTCCATAATCGTGCGCAATGCTTTGGCGTATTCGCGAGCCTCATATAGCGCGGCAATTTTTTCGCTGGCAGCTGCAATTTCAGTGAGCAATGGATTATTCATTGCCGCATCAGAAACCACGCCGCCAAAACGTTTGACTAAGAAGCCGGCGCTTCGGCTGGCGATATTAATGTATTTACCTAAAAGGTCGCTGTTGACCCTGGCAACAAAGTCTTGAAGATTTAAATCCAAATCTTCCATGCTGTCGTTTAATTTCGTCGCAAAGTAATAGCGGAACCATTCTGGATTAAATCCAGATTCAATCACGCTGTGTGCAGAAATTAAAGTTCCGCGAGACTTGCTCATCTTCTCGCCATCGACCGTGAGGAAGCCGTGCGCAAACACATTGGTTGGCGTGCGGTAGCCTGCGAAATGCAAGGTCGCCGGCCAAAAGAGTGTGTGGAAATACAAAATATCTTTACCGATAAAGTGATACTGCTCGGTAGTTGTATCGGGTTTGACCCAGTCCTCAAAGTTCAAGCCTTTGCTCTGGCAATAGTTAAGGAAGCTGGCGTAGTAGCCAATTGGTGCATCAAGCCATACATAGAAATATTTGCCGGGAGCATCAGGAATCTCAAAGCCAAAGTAGGGTGCATCGCGTGAGATGTCCCAGTCCCCAAGCTTGCTATCACCAGGCTGTCCAACCCATTCCTTCATCTTGTTGCGAGCTTCGGGCTGCAGTGGGGTTTTGACTTGAGTCCACTCGCGCAAGAAAGTTTCGCAGCGAGGATCAGATAATTTGAAGAAGTAATGATCAGACACTTTTTTAATGGGTGTTGCACCGCTCACTACTGAAAAAGGATTCTTTAAATCGGTTGGGGAGTAGGTTGCTCCGCACTTTTCGCAAGAGTCGCCGTACTGATCTTTAGCGCCACATTTAGGGCACTCACCCTTGATAAAGCGATCTGGTAAGAACATCTCTTTAACAGGGTCGTAGGCTTGCTCAATAGAGCGCATTTCAATTAAGCCGGCATCGCGTAACTTGAGGTAGATGCTTTGAGAAAGTTTTTCATTCTCAGGGCTATCGGTTGTGTAGTAATTGTCGAATGAGATTAGGAAGTCATCAAAGTCGCGCTTGTGCTCTTTCCAAACATTGGCGATCAGCTCTTTAGGGGTGAGCCCTTCTTTTTCAGCGCGCAACATGATTGGGGTGCCGTGCGTATCATCCGCGCCAACATAGTGCACTTCATGACCACGCATTCTTTGAAAGCGAACCCAAATATCCGTCTGAACATATTCCACCAAATGCCCAATGTGAATTTGGCCATTGGCGTAAGGCAGGGCGGAGGTAACTAGCAGGCGACGTTTGGGGCTACTCATGCGGACTTAAATAGAAAAAGTTTCAACAATTGGGAATACCAGATTATGGGGCTTGGGGCCTCACTTCAGCACCAATTTTAGTCTGCGGTTAAAGTGAATACCGATTTGAACCTATTTAAGAGGCGTTTTATGGCTTTGCCCCACAACATTCAGATGTCTCATGCTTCCGTGCCCTTGGTGCACGAGGTGCAGGTCATGGATGAGGCGGGGCGCATCAAGACCACCCACATTCCTGGGGAGCGCCCTTTAACCATTTATTTGGATAAGCGGGAAGTGGTTACCTTGATGACCTTGGGGAGTGCTCCTGAGGCTTTGGTGCTGGGCTACTTGCGCAATCAACGCCTAGTGGAGTCACCAGACGATATAGCGAGCATTCAGGTGGACTGGGAGACGGATTCCGCAGCTGTGAAGACCCATCGCAGCACGGTAGATATCGATGCCCTTACCAGCAAGCGTGTAGTGACCACGGGTTGTGGGCAGGGGACGATGTTTGGTGGCTTGATTGAGGAGATGGCGGAGATTAGGTTGCCGGATGGCCCTCAATTAACCCAAGAGGCAATCGTGGCCCTTATCGACAGCATTCGCGTTCACGACACTATCTATAAGAAATCCGGCTCTGTTCATGCCTGTGCTGTGTTTGAGCGGGAAGGTGGCGAGAGTGTCCGACTTCTACATTTTATTGAGGACGTTGGGCGGCATAACGCTGTTGACTCAATCTCGGGCCTGATGTGGCTAGCGGATAAGCCAGGCAAGGACCTTATCTTCTTCACTACGGGACGTCTTACCTCGGAGATGGTCATTAAAGGTGCTCAGATGGGTATTCCTTTTTTAATGACGCGCTCCGGCATGACCTTAATGGGGCTTGAGCTCGCCCGCAAAACCAATCTCACCTTGCTATCCCGCTGTTCTGGGAAGCATTTTGAGATCTTCAATGCCCCTGAGAGGGTGATTTTTACCTCTCCGCCGCCCACCTTGTAAATTCGTGGGCATACGGCCTGCGATGGTTTTACAATTCGGCCATGACTATTAAATCTGACCACTGGATCCGCCGCATGGGCGAGCAAGGCATGATCAGCCCATTTGAACCTGGGCAGGTCCGCCAAGATGCTGCCGGACAAAAAATTGTGAGCTATGGCACTTCAAGCTACGGCTATGACATTCGTTGCGCTGATGAATTCAAGATTTTTACGAACATCAATAGCACTATCGTGGACCCTAAGAATTTCGATGAGCAATCGTTTGTTGATTTCAAGGGGCCGGTTTGCATCATTCCCCCAAACTCGTTCGCTTTAGCGAGAACCGTTGAGTATTTCAAGATCCCGCGCAGCGTATTAACTGTGTGCGTTGGTAAGAGCACTTATGCGCGTTGCGGAATTATTGTGAACGTCACTCCATTTGAGCCAGAGTGGGAAGGTTACGTCACGCTCGAGTTTTCCAATACGACCCCATTGCCTGCAAAGATTTATGCCGGCGAAGGATGCGCACAAGTTCTGTTCTTTGAAAGCGATGAAGTATGTGGCACATCGTACAAAGATCGTGGCGGTAAGTATCAAGGCCAAGTCGGCGTTACTCTGCCAAAGACTTAATCTGTTTAATCGCCGTATTGGCGAATTTAAAGGCTACTCATGAAATTTCGTTTTCCAATCATCATTATTGATGAGGACTTTCGCTCTGAAAATATTTCAGGTTCGGGTATTCGCGACCTAGCGGAGGCAATTGAAAACGAGGGCATGGAGGTGATTGGCTTAACTAGCTACGGTGATCTGACATCCTTTGCTCAACAGGCATCCCGAGCTTCCAGTTTTATTGTGTCGATTGATGACGAAGAGTTTGTTTCTGACTCTGAGGACCATGATTTGCCCGCACTCAATAACTTGCGCGCTTTTATTACTGAAGTCCGCAAGCGCAATGAAGATATTCCGATCTTCTTGTATGGGGAGACTCGCACCTCACGCCACATGCCGAACGATATCCTGCGTGAGTTACATGGCTTCATTCATATGAATGAAGATACGCCTGAGTTTGTTGCGCGCCATATTATTCGTGAAGCCAAGGTATATCTTGATTCATTGGCGCCTCCATTCTTCCGTGCGCTAACTAATTACGCCTCTGAAGGTTCTTATTCTTGGCATTGCCCAGGACACTCCGGTGGCGTGGCATTCTTGAAGAGCCCGGTCGGTCGCATGTTCCATCAATTCTTTGGTGAGAATATGCTCAGAGCTGACGTCTGTAACGCAGTGGAAGAGTTGGGTCAGTTGCTAGATCACACTGGTCCTGTGCTGCAGAGTGAGCGCAATGCTGCGCGCATTTTTAATGCCGATCATTTGTTCTTTGTGACCAATGGTACATCGACATCAAACAAGATTGTGTGGCACTCGACCGTTGCCCCTGGTGATGTGGTGCTGGTAGACCGCAACTGCCACAAGTCGGTGATTCATTCGATTACGATGATGGGCGCGATTCCAATCTTTTTGATGCCAACACGTAATCACCTTGGCATTATTGGCCCGATTCCAAAAGAAGAGTTTGAATGGAAAAACATCAAGAAGAAGATTGATGCGAACCCATTTATTAAAGACAAGACCGTAGTGCCTCGTGTCATGACGCTCACGCAAAGTACGTATGACGGTATCGTCTATAACGTCGAGATGATTAAAGAAATGCTCGATGGCAAAGTAGATTCATTGCATTTCGATGAAGCTTGGTTGCCACACGCCGCATTCCATCCCTTCTACAAAGACATGCATGCTATCGGTGCTGATCGCAAGCGCACTCAGAAGAGTTTGATGTTTGCCACCCAGTCAACGCATAAATTATTGGCTGGCCTCTCCCAGGCTTCACAGGTATTGGTGCAGGATGCAGAAGAGCACAAGCTTGATCGCGATTGCTTCAATGAAGCCTATTTGATGCACACCTCTACTAGCCCGCAGTACGCCATCATCGCCTCTTGCGATGTGTCCGCTGCCATGATGGAGTCTCCTGGAGGCACTACGCTGGTTGAAGAATCGATTGCTGAGGCGATGGACTTCCGTCGCGCGATGCGCGAAGTGGATGATAAGTTTGGTGCGGACTGGTGGTTTAAGGTTTGGGGTCCGGATCACTTGGCTGAAGAGGGTATTGGCGAGCGTTCCGATTGGATTTTGGAGCCCAATGCGAGCTGGCATGATTTTGGCAAAGTAGCTAAAGACTTCAACATGCTTGATCCCATTAAGGCGACTGTCGTAACGCCTGGCTTGGATATCGAGGGTAACTTCGGCTCCATGGGAATTCCAGCAAGCATTGTTACTAAATACTTGGCTGAGCACGGCGTCATCGTAGAGAAGTGTGGCCTGTACTCCTTCTTCATCATGTTCACAATCGGCATTACCAAGGGTCGTTGGAATACTTTGGTAACCGAGCTGCAGCAGTTCAAAGACCACTTTGATAAGAACGCTCCGTTGTGGAAAGTATTGCCAGAATTTGTTGCTAAACATCCCCGCTATGAGCGTGTTGGCCTCAAAGATATCTGCCAGCAGATTCATGAGTTCTATAAGAGCCGTAACGTGGCCCGCATGACTACCGAGATGTATACCTCCGATATGGTGCCAGCAATGATGCCCTCAGAGGCTTGGGCCAAGATGGCGCATAAAAAAGTGGATCGCGTTCCCTTGGACCAGCTCGAAGATCGAATTACTGCAATGCTAGTAACACCATATCCTCCAGGTATTCCATTGCTGATTCCTGGCGAGCGCTTCAATAAACGCATCATTGACTATCTCTACTTTGCTCGTGACTTCAATGAGCAATTCCCAGGCTTTGAAACCGATATCCATGGCCTGGTTAAGGCAGACATCGATGGGCGTAGCGAGTACTACGTTGATTGTGTAAGGCAAGAGCCGGATATCACCCTGTGATCTAGTTTGAGCAATTAACCACACCTAATACCCTGCATTTGCAGGGTATTTTTTTGCTTGTGCCTAAATAAGGCTTTGACTATACTTGTACAATATATTGAACAAGTAAGGCTGGGACATGAGAGTAATTAATTTTTCTGACGCAAGAAACCAATTCAAACAAGTAATCGATCAAGTGGTGAGTGATTGTGATGTAGCGATCATCTCTCGCAGGGATGCTGATGATGCTGTGGTGATGTCTTTAAATACCTATAACAGCATGATGGAAACACTCCATTTATTAAAATCTCCAGCTAACGTAAAACATTTGGAGAAATCATTGGCGCAATATCGCAAAGGGCAAACCAAAGAAAAGGCTCTTGTAGATGCTGAGTAGGGTTGTTTGGACAAGCGCTGCATGGTCTGATTACGTTTACTGGCAAGGGCAAGATAAAAAAACTTTAAAACGCATTAACGCACTTATAAAAGATGCCTTGCGAAATCCTGAGGATGGAATTGGAAAGCCTGAGGAACTAAGGGAGAGTCTATCGGGATTTTGGTCAAGGCGAATAGATGATGTTCATCGCCTTGTGTATGCCATCGAAAAAGATCAGCTTGTGATTATTGCTTGCCGCTATCACTATTAACGATTGTGCTTAGGTTAATTAATCGGCTTATCTAGTTGAAATACTACTGGTGCATCTTCATCCGCTTTGCTTGGTTGTGAGCCTGGTTTAGAGTCTTCACCCTCAGTGAAATTAAAGTCCTGACTCTGAACTACTGCCGCAGGCTTATCCAAGAGGGTGGTGACTAGCGCTGGGAACGCTGCCACTACAACTACCATGATGAGTTGCAGGGCAACCCAAGGTAATGCACCCCAGTAGATATCGCTACTCTTAACCTCTTTGGGTGCTACTCCACGCAGATAGAACAATGCAAATCCAAAGGGCGGGTGCATAAATGAGGTTTGCATATTCACACAGAGCATCACACCAAACCATACTAGTGCTGCACTAGCTGCCGCTTGAGGATTGCCATTCATGGAGGCAAGCAGCACTGGCGAGAGAAGTTTGACTGCGACTGGTGCCAGCATAGGCACAACGATGAAGGCAATTTCAAAGAAGTCTAAGAAGAATGCTAAAAAGAAAACAAACAGATTCACAACCACTAAGAATCCAATCCAGCCGCCCGGCAGATTGGAAAACAACTCTTCTACCCAGTGACCACCATCAACACCCTGAAAGACAACTGAGAAGCAAGTTGAGCCAATCAAAATGAAGACCACCATTGCAGTAATGCGCATGGTGTTTTGATAGGCCTCTTGTATCAATCCTTTGAGATTGGGGATGCTTGCCCTGCGTATCCAAGCCAGGAGCAATGCACCCATCGCACCCATGGCGCCAGACTCGGTTGGAGTGGCGATGCCCGTCATGATGGTTCCCAGCACCAAGAAAATCAGCACTGCCGAAGGAATTATTCCCATGAGACATTTTTTCCAAAGCGCCCAACCTGTGAGGGTAAGCTCATTCTCTGGGGCGGCAGGGAGATGGTCGGGTCTAAAGCGCGAAAGGAAAAAGGTGTAAAGGGCAAAAAGACCAATTTGCAGGAGGGATGGACCCCAGGTGCCTAAGTACATGCTGCCCACATCCGCACTGCCGCTTTGGGTTTTTAGTTGGTCAGCCAACACAATCAGCACCAAGGAGGGCGGTACTAGCTGCGTAATGGTCCCAGAAGCCGCTAAAACTCCCGTAGCGTAGCGCATGTTGTAACCGTAACGCATCATCACTGGCAGGGAGATCATCGCCATAGCGATCACCTGAGCGGCTACGGTGCCAGTAATGGCCCCCAAGATGAATCCCACAATAATCACTGAGTAGCCAAGACCGCCCCGAATGCGCCCAAAGAGCTGGCCCATCGAGTCCAGCATTTCTTCAGCAAGGCCGCAGCGTTCCAGAATGGCGCCCATGAAAGTGAAGAAGGGAATGGCTAGCAAGAGATCATTGGCGAGCACGCTGCCAAAGATGCGTTGCGGGATGGCTTGCAAAAACGGCATGCCGAAGAAATTCTCAGCAATCGCAATGCCAGCAAAAAATAACCCCGCAGCCATCAAAGAAAAAGCTACCGGAAAGCCGATCAACATAAACACAATGAGTCCGCCAAACATCAACGGTGGCATCCATTCAAGTGGAATCATTGCACGGGCTTTTCATAATGGAGATCGGCAGTAGGTAATGTTGCTCTGCCTCTGAGTGCGCCAATGCGTTTAATGATTTCAGATATGCCTTGCAGGCTCAGCATAAAGAAACCAAAAGGTACGACGAACTTAATGGGGTAGCGTGATAAACCACCTGCATTGAGCGAATGCTCTGAGACTAGCCATGATGGGTAGAACAGGGTGGTCCAAGATAGCCAGGTAAATAATATGCAGGCTGGCATTAAAAAGATAATCAAACCAAAAAGATCAACATAAAGACGGCCGCGATCTGAGAGCTGTGAGTAAATTAAATCTACCCGAACATGTTCGTTGCGTTTCAGGGTGTACGAAGCGCCCAGCATGACGGCAGCGGCAAACAGATACCACTGTAATTCCAGTGGCCAGTTGTTGCTCATGTCTAAGCTATAGCGGAGTACAGCATTGGCGGCTGACACTACACAAGACAGCAAGATCATGATGCTAGCAATCTTGCCCAGGAATTGATTTAGTCGGTCAATTCCTGCTGAGAGCGTTCCCCAAAAGCCCATGCAGTTTAGAGATCTGCACGACCCCGTTTGATTGCAGCAAGTACTTGCGCGGGAGCGGTGCCACCAGCATGTTGACGAGAGTTAACTGAGCCATCTACAGTCAATAGGGCAAAGACATCATCACTCATCAACTCTGGGCGATTATCTAAGCCGCAAGCAAAGCGCAGTTCTGGCAGCGTTAAATCGGTGAGCATGCAGTTACGGCCAACGCAGGCTTTCACGGCGTGGGCCACTGCTTCATGGGCATCGCGGAAGGCTAAACCTTTTTTAACTAAGTAATCAGCCAAGTCAGTTGCAGTTGCGAAGCCTTCTTCAGCTGCAGCCTTCATTACATCGGCCTTAACCTGAATATGCGGAACCATATCAGCGAAGATGCGCAAGGTATCTTGTACGGTGTCAACCGCATCAAACAAAGGCTCTTTATCTTCTTGGTTATCTTTGTTGTATGCCAGTGGCTGGCTCTTCATCAAAGTTAATAAAGAGATTAAATCGCCATAGACACGACCAGTTTTGCCGCGAGCCAATTCAGGAACGTCTGGGTTCTTTTTCTGCGGCATGATCGAGCTACCAGTACAGAAGCGGTCTGGTAAATCAATAAAGCCAAAGCGTGGGCTAAGCCAAAGCACTAGCTCTTCAGATAAGCGGGAGACGTGCATCATCAAGATCGATGCAAACGCACAGAACTCAATCGCGAAGTCACGATCAGATACCGCATCTAGGGAGTTATTGCAGATGCCATCAAAGCCGAGAGTCTTGGCGACTTGCTCGCGATCAATTGGGTAGGTGGTTCCAGCCAATGCGGCTGCACCGAGTGGCAGGCGATTAAAGCGGGTGCGCAAATCTGCCAAGCGGCTTGCATCGCGACTAAACATTTCGTAGTACGCCATCAAGTGATGACCAAAAGTAATGGGTTGCGCTACTTGTAGGTGAGTATGTCCGGGCATGATCGTCGCCGAGTGAGTCTCAGCAAGATCAAGCAGGGCGATACGTAAAGCTTTAAGAGTGGCTGCAATTTGATCAACGCTGCCGCGCAACCAGAGACGCAAATCCGTAGCTACTTGGTCATTACGTGAACGACCTGTATGTAGGCGCTTACCAGCATCGCCAACTAATTCAGTCAGGCGAGCTTCGATGTTCAGGTGTACATCTTCCAGGGCGAGTTGCCAGTGAAATTCACCGGCCTCAATTTCGCCTTTGATCTGAGTCATGCCCTTTTGAATATCCGCTAAATCTTGGGCGCTAATAATTTTTTGGGTGGCTAGCATCTCAGCGTGAGCTAAAGATCCAGCGATGTCGACTAAGGCAAAGCGTTGGTCAAAGCCGATAGAGGCGGTATAACGCTGTACTAGTTCGTCGACGGGTTCGGTAAAACGGGCCGACCAAGCTTGGGCTTTGTTGGCAAGGGAATTTTTTGATGAGCTCATAAACGCAGTATATTGGTGTAGGTCTTTGATTATTTTAAATGTTATGTCCCAAACCCCCATTTCTAGCTCTACATCCCCTATCTTCACCACCCCTCAGCGCCTGGTAATCGCCTCCCGAGAGAGTCGCCTCGCTATGTGGCAGGCAGAACACGTCCAGGATTGCCTTAAAAAGCTCTACCCGGAGTGCGACGTACAGATCCTAGGCATGACTACCCGGGGCGACCAAATATTGGATAAGGCCCTATCTAAGGTCGGTGGTAAGGGCCTGTTTGTGAAAGAGCTCGAAACCGCTCTGGAGGATGGTCGGGCTGATTTAGCGGTCCATTCCCTTAAAGATGTCCCTATGGTGATGCCAGAGGGCTTTGATTTGTCTTGCGTCATGGCGCGGGAAGATGCGCATGATGCATTTGTATCCAATGATTACGCCAGCCTAGAAGAATTACCCAAGGGTGCGGTCGTGGGTACTTCGAGCTTGCGCCGTGAATCTGTTCTGAGATCCAAGTTCCCGCATTTAGTCATTCAGCCTCTGCGCGGCAATTTAGATACCCGTATGGGCAAGCTCGATCGCGGCGAGTATCAAGCCATTATTTTGGCTGCTGCCGGTCTCAAACGATTAGGTTTAGAGAGTCGCATTCGAGCACTGTTGCCGATTGATCCGTATACGCCAGCTGCTGGGCAGGGCGCTCTCGGTATTGAAACTTTGAGTAAGCATCCCCAGATGAAAGAGTGGCTTGCGCCCCTTAATGATTTGCCAACCCTTTATGCGGTCACTGCTGAACGTATGGTGTCACGCCAATTGGGCGGTTCTTGTGAAGTGCCTTTAGCTGCTTATGCCACATGGGATCAAGATCACATGAATATCCGCTCTTTTGTTGCTAGCGTTGATGGCACTGCAAGTTGTTTGGCTAGTGCTCAGGGCGCGGTAAAGAGTGTGGAGGACGCAGAGGCTTTGGGTCTCTCAGTCGCACGCGATCTGATTGCTCAAGGTGCTGAGCGTTTATTGCCTAACGGTTTGCCGAAGTAAGCAGTAGTAAGGTAATTCCTTTATGAGCAATAAGACCATTGTCATTACTCGTCCCAGCGGGCAGGCACGTCAATTGATGGAAGCGCTTCAGGCAAGCTTGCTCAATAGCGGCTTTACGAAAGAAGCCTTCCCTCAGATTATTTCTTTGCCCTTACTGACGATTGCTCCAAAGGGCGATGGCATCCTACTCGAGCAGATAACTCAATCACTGAAGACTGCGGACTTAGCAATCTTCGTTAGTCCGAATGCCATTGAATGCACGATGCGTTTGCTAGAGCAATCTTGGCAGGATTTGTCTGATAAGCCTGTGCCGGTTGGCGTCATGGGAGGCAGCAGTATGGCAGCCCTTAAAAATCATGGCATTGGTGTTGAGAGTTACCCCACAAAAGTTATCCTTCCTCAAAACAACGCGCAATGGGATTCTGAGGGCTTATGGGCTGAATTGCAGAAGCTCAACTGGGATTGGTCCACTAAGAAAGTAATCATCTTTAAAGGTGAGGGTGGCCGTGACTGGTTAGCTGACACTTTTAAAAATGTCGGTGCGCAAGTGGAGGCATTCTCAGTGTATGCGCGCGTACCCTTGGATCTGAATAGCCCCGCTTGGAATGATATTCATGAGATGGATTTTGCTAAATCACTTTGGCTCCTCACCTCATCTGAGGCGGTGCGATATTTAGGTCAAGCAAAGTTACCGATTGATCTCGCAACGGCTATTTGCCCGCATCATAATATTGCTGACGCTGCTGAGCAGATTGGCTTTGGAGAGGTGTTGACATGTGAGCCCGGTGATGAGGCCTTAATTGCAGCATCCCAAGCTTGGCTGGCTATTTAATTACTAGGATAGTTCAGTAGGGCTGGCAGGAATACTTCGCTCACCAAGAGCGGGCGTCCTTTAAGTTGATATAGCGTGCGCCTTGCCCAGCTGACTGATGGCAACTCAGGATATTGCTGAAAACAGGGTTTCCGCAAAGTACTTTTTTTATCTAAGCGGGCAATCTCTCGGATCGGTTTCTTTTTCGAGTGCATGCGTGTTTTGGCAAACAGCACCGCACCTAATGGTTTCTTGCCTAAGCGCAAAACCTCATGGTTACTGCCGCTGGAGCTGCTACTAGGAATGATGCTACGTGCTATCACTAGTGGAACACCATTAGTGCAAAGCAGCACTTCTCTAATGCGACAACGTTTAGTCTGGAAATGAAAATAGCGACTCTCGTCGCTATTTAAGTTTTGCCGGCAATCTCGCAGAACTACTACTTCTAGTTTTTGTCCAATTGCACGTTCAATCTTTTGGGTTAAAGAACCGGTATCGCTAAGCCAAGGCTGCCACTTGCGTGGCGCTTGGTGTAATTCACCGGAATCGACTCGATTCCATGCAGAACGGAGGCGACGACGGTGAACCATTTTTAGTTGCCGCTAAAGCTTCTACGTTGACCGCCAGTTTTTGGTTTAGCAAAACGTGGACCAGCGGACGGACGTGAGTCACCAGAGCGATTGCCACCAGCAGGACGTGAGTCACCAGAGCGTGCAGGGCGTGAATCAGCAAAACGATTGCCACCAGCAGGACGTGAATCGCCAGACGGACGTGAGTCACCGGATGGACGGGAATCGCCAGAGCGAGATTCGAAATGATTGCCTGAGCGATTACCACCGCCTCCGCCACCAGAACGAGATTCTGAACGAGCGCCAGAACCATAACGACCACCACCGCCACCACCAGAGCGATTACCACCACCAAAGCCACCACCAGAGCGACCACCACCTGGGCGACCACCGCCACCACCAAAGCTAGGCTTAGCTTGTGGCTCAAGGCCGGCGATAACAGAAGCAACGATGTCTTGCTGTGTAAAGCGTTCGATATTGCGAATCTTGGCGCGATCACGATGTTCAACCAAAGTGATAGCAACACCATTGCGACCAGCGCGACCAGTACGACCGATACGGTGCGTGTAGTCCTCTGGTTTCATTGGCAGGCCAAAGTTAATCACGTGACTAATGCGTGGCACATCAATACCGCGAGCCGCTACGTCAGTCGCAACCAAAATCTTGGTATGACCTTTGCGCAAAGACTCAAGACGACGCATACGAACAGCTTGAGGCATTGCACCGTGTAAGGCGCTGGCTTCGTAGCCATTAGCACGCAAGGTGTCAGCAATTTTTTCGCTTTCAATTTGAGTGCTGGCAAATACAACAGCTTGATCCAAAGAGGCATCAGCCAAGATGTGCTCGAGCAATTTATGCTTGTGTGACATGCTGTCAGCCCAGTGCAGCTTCTGTTCAATATTCGCATGCTTTTCGCCAGCATGAGCAAGCTCAATGCGCTTAGCGTTAGTAGTCAACTCATTAGCCAAAGACATAATCTTTGGTGCAAAAGTTGCAGAGAACATCAAAGTTTGGGTGCGAGCAGCACAACGCTTATCAATCGCCTCGAGGTCATCAGCAAATCCCATGTCGAGCATGCGATCGGCTTCGTCGATAACGAGTTGTTTGACGTCGTCTAGGCGAATTGCTTTGCTATCGGTCAGGTCGAGTAAACGACCAGGAGTTGCGACAACGAGCAATGCGCCCTTCAGGGCTTGGATTTGTTTGCCATAAGGCATACCGCCCATGACGGTTGCAATACGGATGCCTTTCATGCCGCGAACTAAGTTCACTGCATCTGCGGCAACCTGTTGAGCTAATTCACGAGTAGGGCAGAGCACTAACACTTTAGGTTGTGCGCGACCTGGTACAGGTGAGCCGTTAGGGTTGTCTTCGATGAGTTGATTAATCAAAGGTAATAAAAAGGCTGCGGTTTTACCGCTACCAGTTTGGCTGCTGACCAATAAGTCACCACCAGCGAGAGCGGCAGGAATAACCTGAGCTTGCACTGAGGTCGCTTGGGTGTAACCCAGCTCAGCAACGTTTTTAAGGAGTGATGCCGCGAGGGCGAAATTCTGGAACTCGGTTCCAGTAGGATTGGTTTCTTTAGAAAAAGTCATGCTATTACACATCCCGTTTAAGGGATGTCTCCGTGTATACACTCTCTGTTTTTTATTGAGTGTGATGGTCAAAGGCATCGACCATCAGACAGGCGGCAGCGCGTTTTTGTAACTTCGGTGTTTATGACTTCTAAACGATACGCTGAAATATAGCTGGGGGGCGATGAATCAAATTGCTTTAAAAAGCCTCCCATTATGGCATTTTAAGAAGCTAATTACAAGGGTTTTCCCGAATTAATTGCAAGCAACACCATCAATGTAGCCAGCGCAATAGACGCTCAACACCTTTGCCATAAGGCGGTCTTGCTAATTTAGTGCCGCGCAAGAAAGGAAGGCCAAAGAAACCTCGAACCTCTAAAACCGATTTGCGATGGCTAAATGCCTCAAAACCGGATTTGCCATGATAGGCACCCATACCGCTTGCGCCAATGCCGCCAAACGGCAGATCTTCTACTGCTGCATGCAGCAGAGTGTCATTGATTGTGACGCCACCGGAGCGAGTCTCATTGAGAATCCGCGTCATAACTTCTTTATTCTTGCCAAACCAGTACAACGCCAGCGGCATAGGGCGCTCATTGATATAGCGGGTTGTTGAGTCGATGTCATTGATGACTACGATTGGCAGAATGGGTCCGAATATTTCCTCTTGCAGGATGAGGGCATCTTCAGAGACGTTAAGGAGTGCGACAGGTATGAAAGGCAATGTGCCCATGTTGGAAGAAGGGATAAGTGGGATTGCCTGTGCGCCTCGATCCACTGCATCTTGAACAAGTTGATGCCAGCGCGCTGATTGATGCTCGTCAATTGCACCAGTCAATTCTTCTGGGTTCGAGTATTGTTCTTGAGCCGCATTCTGTAGCTCTTGAACAAACGCCTCGCAATCATTTGCTTGAACTATTGCGTAATCAGGGGCAATACAAGTTTGACCGCCATTCACCAGCTTGCCGTAAATGATGCTAGCCGCAGCATCTTTGAGATTGGCTGAGGGATCAACAATCGCTGGTGATTTACCGCCCAGCTCCAAGGTAATTGGAGTTAGGTGATCTGCGGCTGCGCGCATTACTTTTTTGCCAACATCCCCTGATCCAGTAAAAAAGAGATGGTCAAAAGGAAGTGATGCAAACGATTCCGCAACTTCGGTGCCGCCAACGCTGACACAAAACTCGCTCGGGTGAAAATATTCCTGGATCAAGGTTGCCAAGAATCCAGTTGTACGTGAACTTCTTTCTGATGGTTTGAGCCACACGCGGTTGCCAGCTGCAAAGGCGGCGATAGCCGGAACCAGCGCTAGTTGAACCGGGTAATTCCAGGGACTCATGATGCCCACGACGCCCATCGATTGCATTTGGGTCCAAGCGTGAGATGAGCCTAGATATCCTGCTGTTGGGACTAACTGCGGTTTCATCCACTCTTTGAGGTGCTTTCGAACATGTTTGCAGGCCTGATAAATCATCTGAAATTCCATTAGACGACTCTCAATGGAATGGCGGGTTCCGAAGTCTGCTGCCAAGACTTTGCAGATTTTTTCTTCATTAGCAGAAATCATTTGCTCAATGCGCCCAATTCGCTCGAGACGGACCTCTAAGCTGGGGTTAGGTTCTGCAGCATAAGCTGCCTTAATTTCATCTAGCTGGAGTGTGAAGCGATTTATCGACATGTGATTTTATGTAAGGCAAGCAAACGATTGAATAAGGTATTAGGATAAAGGCATGAACGAAACTACCCTTAAAATCCACCCATCTCTTGAGCGCGCCACTTTGGGCGGCGGCTGTTTCTGGTGTCTAGAGGCGGTTTATCAGCAAATTTCTGGCGTGAGCGCGGTAGTTTCAGGGTATGCAGGAGGTGCAATGCCAAACCCTGACTATGAGTCTGTTTGCTCGGGTCAAACGGGCCATGCAGAAATCGTCGATGTTTATTTTGATCCAGCGGCAGTTTCTTATCGTGATTTACTGGAAATCTTTTTTGTCATCCATGACCCAACCACCTTGAACTACCAAGGCAATGATCATGGCACCCAATACCGTTCAGTGATCTTTACTCATAGCGATAGCCAAAGCGTAACCGCCCATGAGGTGGTTAAAGAGCTAGAGGAGGCGAGGATTTATTCCAATCCAGTGGTGACGCAAATCGATGCGGCGCCCGTTATTTATCCGGCCGAAGATTATCACCAGAATTATTTCCGCCAGCATCCTGGGCAGGGTTACTGTATGGCAGTGGTTGCGCCTAAATTAGCAAAATTTAGAGCAAAGTTTCAATCTCTAATTGCGCCAGAGTTTCGCTAGAGCAATTAGATTCAGCGCACTTCAATCTTTTAAGGTGCTAGGCGAGCAATACGCCACTGAGCGCCATCGAGTTGATAGTGAATACGATCATGGAGGCGGGAAGGGCGACCTTGCCAGAACTCAATTTCAGTCGGGTGTAGTCGATACCCACCCCAATGTTCTGGCCTTGGCGGTTTATCCCCAAAGTCCGCTGCAAATCGCTTCTCAGCCTCCTCAAGAAACTCTCGATTGGGGATCTCAGCGCTTTGTGGTGAGGCCCAGGCGCCAATGCGGGAAGCTGCTGGACGGGAGTGGAAGTATTCATCGCTCTCGGCAGGGCTTACGCGCTCAACCAGCCCCTTAATACGAACCTGACGCTCCAGCTCATGCCAGTGAAATAACAGGGCAGCGTGAGGGCGCATAGCCAACTCTCTACCTTTTTGACTTTCGTAATTGGTGAAGAAAGTGAAGCCAGCCTCGTCAGCACCTTTTAGTAAGACAATACGAGCTGATGGATACCCCGCTGAATCTGCTGTTGCCAAAGTCATGGAATTGGGTTCAGGGCACTCAGCCTTGATGGCCTGATCAAACCAAACTTGAAATAAGCTAAGTGGGTTGGCCGGAACTTCAGTCTCAGAAAGCTGGCCAAAGGTATAGTTTTTGCGGAGTTGAGCGATGGAGTCCATTTTTTCAGTATAAAGAGAAGCTATGGCAGAAGACAAGATAGAAGACAGCGTAGGAGATCGTCGTTTTGGGGGTGTAGCTCGGCTATACGGCCCGGAGCTGCGCGAGCGTTTTCGTCATGCGACAGTGGTGGTGGCTGGATTGGGTGGAGTGGGTTCTTGGGCCGCAGAAGCTTTGGCTCGAACTGCCATTGGGCATCTTGTCTTAATTGATTTTGACCACATTGCCGAAAGCAACACCAATCGTCAGTTGCATGCTTTAGAAGGTGAGTACGGCAAGGCAAAAGTACAGGCTATGACTGATCGGATTCGACTCATTAATCCTGGGATCTTGCTCACTACCCATGATGCATTTTTGGAGCCGGAAAATTTGGAAACATTGATTCCAGAGGGCGCGATTGTTTTAGACGCAACGGATTCGGTACAAACCAAAATTGCTTTAGCAGTTTGGGCAAATAAATATCAGCGCGCTCTAGTGATGTGCGGTGCGGCTGGCGGAAAATCAGATCCTACCTCTGTGCGTTGTGATGATCTTTCTCGCACCGAGCAAGATGCTTTGCTGGCAAAGGTGCGTCAAGGCCTCCGGCAGGACCATGGTTTTTCTAGAAATCTCAAGAGAAAAATCGGCATTCGCGCCATTTACTCTCATGAGCCACGTGCAGGCGTAGCTAGCGGTGGCCTTGCTTGCTCTGGTTACGGGTCAACCGTGATGGTGACTGCAGCCTGTGGTTTAGCTGCTGCTGCTGAAGTTTTAAATCTCCTTGCCACTCAGCAAGTAATTCCTTCAGATCCATCCCTAAATCCTTAAGGGGAATCCCTGTAGGAAATTACGGATTCTGTCGTCATCCCAAATTTATTCATTTTCCATTGAGCCTCTACTGACATAGAGCGCTCATTTATTGCACGCCACATTTATTTGTTTAAGCAGTTTGCGCATTTTTCTGCTCTAGTGCAGACGCGCAGTCCTCCCTAGACTTTGCTTCGTTGGTGATTTACCAACGACAAATCGAAAGGAGGTCTCTTTTGCAGACTGAACAAACTGGTTTACAGCGCCACCTCAAAGTGCGGCATATTCGCCTCATGGCCTTGGGGTCCACCATTGGTGTTGGATTATTTCTAGGCTCGGCAAGCGCGATTCAAATCGCGGGACCTTCAATCTTGTTGGGATACCTGCTGGCTGGCATCGTTGCCTTCATTGTGCTTCGTACCTTGGGTGAGATGGCGGTGCATGAACCTGTCGCAGGTTCGTTTGCTGCATATGCCAATACCTATGTTGGACCACTTGCAGGCTATATGGTCGGATGGGGTTACTGGACCTATTGGATCGTTGTCGGCATAGCTGAAGTCACTGCGGTTGGTATTTATATGGGAATTTGGTTTCCTGAAATGCCACAGTGGATATGGGCTTTATCTTCCATCTTGATGATGGGTCTGATCAACCTGATTGCCGTAAAAGTATTTGGTGAGTTTGAATTTTGGTTTGCCCTCATCAAAGTCGTCGCTATTGTTTCCATGATCGCGTTGGGTGGCTCAGTCATCTTCTTTGGTTTTACCAACGACTGGAATCCGATTGGCTTTGGTAACTTATGGCACCACGGCGGCTTCTTCCCCAACGGCATTAGCGGCATGTTGCTTTCCTTGCAAATGGTCCTATTTGCTTACGTTGGTATTGAGATGATTGGTTTATCCGCTGGTGAGGCAGAGAACCCACGCAAAACTATTCCCATGGCGATTGACTCCTTGGCATGGCGCATCCTGATTTTTTACATGGGTGCGATCCTCGTTATCTTGGCGATCTTCCCTTGGAATGAAGTTGGTCAACAAGGTAGCCCATTCGTGGTGATGTTTGAGCGGATTGGTTTACGTGAAGCCGCTGGAATTATTAACTTCGTCGTAATTACTGCCGCCCTGTCATCCTGTAATGCCGGCATCTTTAGCGGTGGACGACTCCTCTATGCGCTCTCAGTAAATGGATATGCACCTTCACCATTTGCCAGGCTATCGAAGTACGGTGTTCCGCATCGCGCGGTGATGGCAACGGTGGCAGTTTGCATGACCGGCGTGGTGCTGAACTACTTTGTTCCAGATAAGGCATTTCAATACATCATGGCCGCAGTTACCTTTATTGGTTTGATGGTGTGGATTGCCATTTTGTTTACTCAAATTCAATTTCGTCGCTCCCTTACAAAAGACCAGGTTGCTGAGTTGGCATATCGCACACCCTGGTGGCCCTATTCCTCGTGGTTCGCATTGGCATTTATTGCCTTGGTAGTGGTGTTGATGGGTTTTCATGAGGATGCGCGGATTGCATTGGTCTTAGGTCCGTGTTTATTGGGTGTGTATCTCGCCATGTTCTACATCGTTGGCTTGCATCGCAAAACAAAACTGAGTCGTGAATTCAAATAAGGAGACATAAATGATTGTTGGCGTACCTCAAGAAGTAAAAAATAATGAATTTCGTGTGGGCCTGACCCCAGGTAATGTGAGGGGTCTTTGCAAACAGGGGCACTCCGTTTTAGTGCAACGTGGAGCAGGTGAGCAAATTGGTTTGAGCGATGAATCTTATCGCTTGGCTGGCGCCACTTTAATCAACAGCGCGGCTGAAGTTTTTGCTAAGGCGGAGATGGTGGTGAAGGTGAAGGAGCCTCAGCCACAGGAGTGCGCCATGTTGCGTGAAGACCAAATTCTCTTCACCTACCTGCACCTCGCGCCAGACCCACAGCAGACCAAGGCATTACTCGCCTCAGGCGCAAGTTGTATTGCTTATGAGACCGTTACTTCATGTGGTGGTGCCTTACCGCTGTTAGCCCCAATGAGTGAAGTTGCTGGCAGGATGTCCATTCAGGCTGCCGCCACACATCTGGAGAAAACAAATGGAGGCTTAGGCATCTTGATGGCGGGTGTGCCCGGAGTAGCGCCTGCAAAGGTGGTGATATTGGGTGCTGGTGTCGTGGGCCGCAATGCCTTGCAGATGGCAGTAGGCATGGGTGCAGACGTTTGCATCTTCGATCGCAATATTGATTGCTTGAGGCAGATTGACATGCTTTACGGTAATCGCGTGAGAACCTTTTATGCTGACCCTCTTTTGGTAGAGCTAGAGGTTTGTGAGGCTGATGTGGTCATTGGTGCAGTGTTGTTACCAGGTGCCGCTGCACCGAAGTTGGTGACTCGTGAGATGGTGCGCAAAATGAAGACGGGCGCAGTAGTAGTGGATGTAGCAATTGATCAAGGTGGTTGTTTTGAGACATCCAAACCCACTACACATACTGACCCTACTTTCATCGTGGATGGCGTGCTCCACTACTGCGTTGCCAATATGCCTGGTGCGGTCGCTAGGACTTCTACCTTTGCTTTGACGAATGCAACTTACCCCTTCATTGAGGCATTGGCAAACAGAGGCATGGTGAAGGCGCTTTCTCATGATCATCATCTGCGCAATGGCTTAAGTGTTCATCGAGGCAATCTCACTTCCGAGCCGGTGGCCAAGGCTCAAAAAGTCGATTTTGTGCCAGCAGAAGAGCTATTAGTCGCTTAGTTAGCCTGCTAAGTTGTCAGAGTTGAATGTCTTGGGGGTTTAGGCTCCCAAGCTTTCCTCTATCATTCTGGGTATGGACTTATCTGCATTGACACTTTCTACTGGTGTGGTCGCATTGGCTGAGATGGGTGACAAAACCCAATTACTCTCCTTAATGCTGGCTGCGCGCTATCCAAAGCAGGCGCTTGCCATTATTGGTGGGATATTGATTGCGACAATTGCCAATCATGCCTGCGCAGCTTTGTTAGGGCATTGGCTCACCACGTTTATGAGCCCAGATCTTCTTAGGTGGATTCTGGGTTTGAGTTTTTTAGGAATTGGGCTCTGGCTCCTCGTACCCGATCACATTGATGATGCGGCTGGATCAAAGGTCGCGGATAGGGCCTTTCAGGTATTTATTCTGACAGTTGGACTCTTTTTCTTGGCAGAGATGGGGGATAAGACTCAAATAGCCACTATCGCTCTGGGTGCCAAATATTCTGATGTCTTTTCGGTAACAGTTGGCACCACTTTGGGGATGATGTTAGCTAATGCCCCAGCTGTTTGGATTGGGCAAAAATTCACTAAACGCATGCCTATTAAGTGGGTGCATGCGGTAGCTGCCGTAACCTTTATCGCTATCGGCATCGCCACCCTCGTTTGGGCTTAGACCGAATTTTTCTATGGGGCTTAAAATTGCCCTATGAAAACTGATCTGCCACAGAGCTTTCGCAGGCTCGAATATCGCGCTCCCAACTACACCTTTTCACAGGTTGAGCTAGACATTGCTTTAGATCCCGCTAGGACGATTGTGAAGAGTCGCCTAGAGGTTCTTCCTGGGGCTGGCCATGAGCTTGGCTCGCCTTTGCTATTGCAAGGCCATGAGTTGGAATTTGTGAGTTTGCGTATCAATGGTGAAGCCCATCGTCAGTTTGAACTCACTCCAGAAACGCTAACAATTCATGCGTTACCACATGAGGGCAAGCAAGCTTTTATTGTTGAAATTATTTGCGTTTGTGTGCCCGAGAAAAATACCTCACTCATGGGTCTCTATGTTTCTAATGGGAATTTCTTTACCCAATGCGAGGCTGAAGGATTTAGAAAGATTACTTACTTCCTCGATAGACCAGATGTGATGGCGCGTTATCGAGTGACCCTTCGCGCTCCTGAGGCAGAGTGCCCAGTGCTGCTATCAAACGGCAACCTTATTAGTACTGAAAAATTACCGAATGGTTGGCATAGCGCCGTTTGGGAAGATCCGTTTCCAAAGCCATCTTACTTATTCGCCTTAGTCGCCGGAAAGCTCGAGTGTATTGAGGAAGCCATCACCACTAGTAGTGGTGCGAAAAAGTTATTGCAGATTTGGGTTGAGCCACATGACCTGAAAAAAACCCGTCATGCGATGGACTCATTAATTGCATCGATTCATTGGGATGAAAAACGCTATGGCTTGGAGCTAGATCTCGAGCGTTTCATGATTGTGGCGGTCGGTGATTTCAATATGGGTGCAATGGAAAACAAGGGACTTAATGTTTTCAATACCAAGTATGTTCTCGCTCAAGCGGAAACTGCAACGGATGCTGACTTTTCTAATATCGAAAGCGTGGTAGCCCATGAGTACTTCCACAACTGGACTGGTAACCGTGTTACCTGTCGAGATTGGTTTCAGCTTTCTCTTAAAGAGGGTTTAACTGTATTCCGCGATCAAGAGTTCTCTGCCGATCAAATGGGTAGTGAATCTGGCAGAGCAGTAAAGCGCATTGAAGATGTGCGTTTATTGCGTCAACTACAGTTCCCCGAAGATGCGGGTCCGATGGCACACCCAATTCGTCCGGACGAGTATCAAGAGATTAATAACTTCTATACCGTGACGGTGTATGAGAAGGGTGCTGAAGTGGTGCGCATGTATCAAACCCTATTGGGGGTTGAGGGTTTCCGCAATGGCATGGATCTCTACTTCAAGCGCCACGATGGTCAAGCAGTTACTTGTGATGATTTCTTGGCTGCCATGGCAGATGCTAATGGCCGTGATCTTTCCCAGTTTAAGAATTGGTATAGCCAAGCAGGCACCCCTAGGGTTAAGGTGCAAGAGTCCTACGACGCGGATAAAAAGCAATACCAAATTACTTTGACGCAAACCCCTTCAGTCAATACGGCTGGAAAGGACAGCAAACCCTTTCATATTCCATTGAAGATGCGCTTGCTTACCCCTGCGGATGATCAAGTAGAAACTTTATTGGAATTAACTCAAGATCAGCAAACTTGGACTTTCGATCAAGTGATGAGTTGTCCAGTACTGTCAATTAATCGCAATTTCTCAGCCCCGATCAATTTAGATTTTGATCAAAGTGAGGCCGACCTGCTCACCATGTTCTCGAGCGATGATGATGCTTTTAATCGCTGGGAAGCTGGTCAGAAACTCGCAATGCAAATGATCCTAGGTAATCGCTTGCCTGATCAAGCGCTGATTGAGGCTTATCGCACTCTCTTGACCGATCCGGAGCTAGATCCTGCGTTCAAAGAGCTGGCGCTGACTTTACCTGCCGAGACCTATTTGTATGAACAGTGCGCCAGCGTTGATCCTCAGCAGATTTATGCTGCTCGTCGCGCTTTCCGCCATGCCATTGCCAGTGAGCTGCGCATTGAGTGGGCCGCCCTCTATCAGCAGATGCAAACCCCGGGACCATTCAATCCGGATGCAGCGAGCGCAGGTAAGCGTGCTTTAAAGAATCTCGCATTAAGTATGTTGCTCGAAGCGGATCCGCTAATCTGGTCACCCATGGCGGTCAATCAATATCAGAATGCCGATAACATGACTGATCGATACGCTGCTTTGGCTGGTTTAGTAATTCATGGGTCTAAATCAGCTGCAGCTTGTCTGGAAGATTTTTATACTCGCTTTGCTGATGATGCTCTGGTGATTGATAAGTGGTTTGCATTGCAATCGAGTAGACCGCCTGTAGCGAACGCCGAATCCACCTTGAGTGAAGTCAAACGTTTGCGTGAGCACGAAGCTTTCACAATGAATAACCCCAACCGAGTTCGTAGCGTTATCCATGCCTTCTGTATGAATAACCCCGCTAGCTTTCATCAGGTAGATGGTAGTGGCTATACATTTTGGGCAGAATCTGTACTTGCTTTAGATCCAATCAATCCACAAGTTGCCGCTCGTTTGGCCAGGGGATTGGATCGCTGGCGTCAGTTTGCACCGATGTATCAGGAGCAGATGCTGGCTGCCCTTAGGCAGGTTGCAGCTTGCGAAACCCTCTCTGCAGATGTGAAAGAGGTGGTTTCCAAGGCTTTAGGCAATTTGGCAAGCTAGAACAAGGCAAAATAGAGTCTATACAGAAATAAACCCATTACGGAGAAACTCCTTTTGACTGCTTCAAGCACTTTTAATACCAATTTCAAGCAATATTTAACATCCACCAAGGCTAAGGGTGTAGACATCCCGGCCGGTCTACAGGAGTTGTTATTAGCGGTAGCCGATACTTGTTCGACCTTGAGTCATGAAGTGGCGCAAGGCGCCCTAATTGGCTTATTGGGTTCTGCTGGAACTGGGAATGTCCAAGGTGAAGTTCAGCAAAAGTTGGATGTGATTGCTAACGACCTATTAATTGATGGCGTACAGGGATGTAAATCATTGGCTGGTCTAGCCTCTGAAGAAATGGAATTGCCGCTCCCAGTTCAAGGTACAGGTGACTACTTGCTGCTATTTGATCCATTGGATGGCTCCTCAAACATTGATGTGAACGTATCCATCGGCACAATTTTCTCAGTGCTGAAGAAGCAGGATCCTACTGCGCCATTGCAAACGGCTGATTTCTTATTGTCAGGTCGCCACCAGGTGGCTGCTGGTTATGTTGTCTACGGCCCGCAAACAACCATGGCATTAACGTTGGGTGATGGCGTTGTGATGTTTACTTTAAACAAGGTGACTGGTGAGTTTGTCTTAATTAAGCATGCGGTTGAGATTGCGCATTCCACTAAAGAGTTTGCAATCAATATGTCTAATATGCGTCACTGGGCTGAGCCTGTCCGTCGCTATGTAGATGAGTGCTTGGCTGGCGTGAGCGGCGAGCGTGACAAAGATTTCAATATGCGTTGGATTGCATCGATGGTTGCCGACGTTCATCGCGTCTTATCGCGCGGCGGTATCTTTATGTATCCGTGGGATCAACGTGAGCCACATAAGCCAGGAAAGCTACGTCTAATGTACGAAGCAAACCCAATGAGTTTCTTGGTAGAGCAGGCTGGTGGCGCCTCTACCAATGGCGATCAATTAATTATGGATATGGTTCCCACCGAACTGCACGAACGTGTCTCTGTCATGTTGGGATCTAAGGAGGAGATTGAACGTTTGCAGCATTACCACTCGCAGGCGTAATATTTTCCGTAATCCGAGCTAGCAAGATCCAATAAAAAAGCCCAATCCGTGATTGGGCTTTTTTACTTCAGGTGCTTGCCTGAAAAATACATCAAATGATTAAGCTTGAGTCTTCTCTTTTAGATAAGCCAGAGATTCTTCTACTTGGTCAATGAGGATCAAGCAGATATCGCCAGCAGATAAATCATTGAGGGCAGTATCAATAGCAAGGAATTCACCGGTGACTTCTTTGACCTGTTTAGCTTTTTTGGTGCCTACCAAACCTTCTTGTAGAAGTTTAAGTACTTCCCCATCTTCCCGGCCCCGTTGACACTGATCTTGATAGAGGATGACATTGTCAAAGCTATCACCAAGAATGCGGGTCAGATCACGAATATCTTCATCGCGACGATCACCAGCACCGCTAATGACGACATGGCTTTTCTTGGGCTTCATCGCTTCAATAGCGCTTGCTAAAGCACGCATAGCATCTGGGTTGTGACCATAGTCAGCAATTACAGTTGCGCCTTTGTGCTGGAATTGATTAAAGCGTCCTGGCACTGCATTAGCCGAACTCTCAAAAGAATGAAGTCCACGCGCAATCTTTTCCGCATCTAGACCTAAAGCCCAGGCAGCGCCAATAGAAGCCATTGCATTTTCAATTTGGAAGCCTAGAACACCATTTTGAGTCAATGGAATCTCGCTCACAGGGAAGCGGAAGAGTACGCGCGCCCCCTTTGAGCAGACGATATACGTGCCATCAAAGTAGATCACTTTTTTATTCTTGGCGCGATGGGCTGCAATGACAGGATGGTGTTGATTTTGTGCAAAGAAAATCACGCGACCAGTACAGACATCACCCATCTTCACGACTATCGGATCAGCAGCATTCAGCACTGCGGCGCCTGTTGGCGCGACGTTCATCACGATGACCCGTTTCAGAATTGCCAAGTCTTCTACGCTGGTGATGTAGTTAAGGCCCAGGTGGTCGCCTTCGCCAATATTGGTAACAACCGCAACTTCACAGCGGTCAAAGCCAAGACCTTCACGCAGCAACCCGCCGCGAGCTGTTTCTAAAACAGCGGCATCCACATCGGGATGCATGAGGACATTACGAGCGCTCTTAGGGCCGCTGCAATCGCCAGAATCAATTAAGCGATGGTTGATGTAAACGCCATCGGTGGTAGTCATACCTACACGTGAGCCGGTCTCGTTGAGTAAGTGAGAAATAAGGCGAACAGTAGTGGTTTTGCCATTAGTCCCGGTTACCGCTACCACTGGAATGCGGCCATCTTCACCAAGGGGATACATCATATTGACGATATCTTCGCCAACAGGGCGACTCTTGCCATAGGAGGGCTTGAGATGCATGCGTAAGCCTGGTGCAGCATTGACTTCAACGATACCGCCACCTTGGGTCTCTAAAGGCTTGTAAATTGCCTCACACAGAATATCGACGCCAGCGATATCTAAGCCAATCATTTGTGCGGCTGCAATTGCGCTGGCAGCTACATCTGGATGAACATCATCAGTCACATCGGTGGCAGTACCACCAGTGCTCAGGTTGGCGTTATTACGAAGTAAAACGCGCTCACCAGTCTTGGGAATATATTGGGGGCTTAAGCCATTGCTGGCTAAATGTGCAAGAGCGATGTCATCAAAACGAATCTTGGTTAACGCAGTTGCATGGCCATCGCCGCGCAATGGATTTTTGTTTTCTAATTCAACTAGCTCGGTAACGCTATGTTTGCCATCACCAACTACTTGAGCGGGTTCGCGACGTGCGGCAGCAGATAAGCGATTGCCTACAACTAAGAGGCGGTAGTCTGCACCGGGTAAATAGCGCTCAACAATCGTTTCTCGTCCAAAGGCTTGGGTAACTACAAAGCCAGCACGAACTTCTGCCTCTGTTTGAATGTTGGCAACAACCCCTTTGCCTTGATTGCCATCTTTAGGCTTGAGAACAATGGGGCCACCAATTTTTTGGGCGGCGCGCCACGCATCATCAGCGGTAGTAACGACTTCTCCAATCGGAACGGATACACCTGCAGCTGCCAATAAGTTTTTAGTGAGTTCTTTATCTTGTGCAATCGCTTCTGCAATTGCGCTGGTGTCACTGGTTTCAGCAGCCTGAATACGTTTTTGCTTGCTACCCCAGCCAAACTGGACCATGCTGCCCTCGGTCATACGGCGATAAGGGATATTTCTTTGTACAGCAGCATCAACAATGGATCCAGTACTCGGTCCAAGGCGGACATCTTCATACAAAGCCTCTAACTCTGAAAGGGCGGCCGCTAAATCAAATGGGACGTCACTGAGGGTTGCCTGTATTAGTCCAAAAGCAAAGTCAAATGCCATGCGTCCAACAACTTCCTCGGTATATTCAACGACGACTTGATATACGCCCACATCAACGGTTTGTACTGTGCGACTAAAGGTTACTGGGCAGCCAGCTTGCGACTGAAGACCTAACGCGGCGTGTTCGAGTGCGTGTGCTAAGGACAGGATTTCATTATGTCCACCGCGACGCATGCTACCCAATTGGGGAAAGCGTTCACGAATCTTGATTTCAAACTGAGGGATTGAATCGATGGAGCGTTCTGTTTCATCGCAAGAAACAATAGCCTCTAGGGCGGTGTGGCGGCTCCATAAATTCGGGCCGCGCAACATACGAATACGGGTGATTTCCAATTAAGCCCCTACAGGAATACTGGCATCAGAAACAAAAGTTTCAGCACCAGCTTCGATAACGTTGAACGGAATGTCTAAGGCCCAGGCTGCGGCAATGGCAGCGCCAAGATTCATGGGTTTCCATGGCTCGCTGGCACTTGGTTCGGAATTGCGCGGCACGGGGATACTCTTTTGATCATGCTTGGCAGATTTCAATGTAATTTGTTGATTGCCAATGATGACGATGCGACCACCATTCTTGAGATGCTCTTGTGCAATAGCGGATGTAGCGTTTTGAGTAAAGAAGATCACCTCACCATCACATAGCTCTGCCATGCTGGCAACCATCGGGTCATCCGCATTTAGAACGGCAACTCCAGTTGGCAGCACTACATCTACTTGAGTTCTGACGACGCTAAATACTTGGTCCTCATCATAGATGGCGTATTGAGGAAAGTTCGCCTTGGGATCTACATTCAGCACAACGCCGACTTGGCAGCGGTCATAGGCCAACCCCTCTATCAACATAGACAGATGGTTGTTTTCAATAACGGCCGCCTCAACTGCACGGTTTAATAAGGTGCGGCGGGCATTTTCCCAGTTAGCAGCATTGCTCTTTTGGATTGAGCGATGACCAAAAAACAAGCCCTTACTGCAAGAGAGGCCAACATATAAGTTCGTGAGTCGCAAGAAGTGGGCAATCATTTCAGCAACAGGCGTTTTACCGCGAGCACCGCAGACTCCTACTACAGGGATGCGGAAATCGGTTCCTGGTGGGAAGAGGTGATTAGCGATCTCTTTGCCGACCGGTTGAGGTTTGCCGCTGGCAGGTTTCAAGTGCATCAATAAACCGGGGCCAGCATTGACTTCAACAATAGCGGCATTCTGCTCATGTAGTGGCTTGCTGATGTCTTGCGCAACCAGGTCAACACCAGCAATCTCTAGTCCCACCACGCGGGCGGCCAGAGCAACTTGACTAGCTACTTCTGGATGAACTAAGTCGGTGACATCAAATGCAACATTGCCATTACTTTGAATCAGTACTTTTTGATCTAAGACTGGCACACTGGCGCCAGTAAGTTTTTGGCGCGCAAGCTCCAGCTCCACTGCGGAATCAATACGCACTGGATTGAGCGGGTGCTCTTCAGCAGTTCCTCGGCGTGGGTCGGAATTAATCTGAATCTGAATGAGTTCGAGTACGCTATGTTTGCCGTCACCAGTAATCCAAACGGTTTCACCTTTAGCGGCCGCAACTACTTTGTTGCCAACGACTAGCAGGCGATGCTCATCACCAAGAATGTGGCGCTCCACTAAAACTTCGCTACCTTCATCAATTGCAACGGCGTACGCTGCTTCGATTTCTTGTTGGGTATAGAGGTTGATAAACACACCGCGGCCATGGTTGCCATCAATTGGCTTGACCACTACTGGCAAGCCAATATCTTGTGCCGCTTCCCATGCATCATCAGGGCTGGTAACCGTCCGACCCTCGGGTGTTGGTACTCCCGCGCTAGATAGAAGGCTCTTCGTCAGGTCCTTGTCTCGAGAAATCGTTTCAGCGATTGCGCTGGTTTGATCTGTTTCGGCAGTCCAGATACGGCGTTGATTCGCGCCGTAACCAAGTTGTACTAGGTTGCCTTCAGATAAGCGGATAGAAGGAATGCCGCGTTCCTCAGCTGCATTCACGATGCAGGCAGTGCTGGGTCCAAGCAATAGATCGTCACCTAGCTCGCGCAGTTCTTCAATGATCGTGCTTACAAGAGCAACAGGATCCTTGGTGTCTTGGGCTAAAGCAAGATAGAGGTCACGGGCGTACTTGAGGGCGGTGAGGGTGACTTCTTTATTAATTGCACTCACCATGACTTTGTAGACGCCGCGACGGTCTCCGTCACGCGCTTTACCAAAGCCGCCTGGGATGCCGGCTAAATTCTGTAATTCCAGGGTAAGGTGCTCAAGGATATGAGCTGGCCAAGTACCTTCTTCTACTCTTTTGAGGAACCCACCAGCTTCGCCATAGCTGCAACGATGCTCTTGAAGGCTGGGCAGAGCCCTAACAAGGCGGTCATAAAACCCGGGAATGAGATTGGAGGGATAGTCCTCCAGCTCGCCAATATCAAGCCAAACCTCAATCACGGGATGGTAAGTCCACATATTGGGGCCGCGGAGATGCTTGACACTCAAGATCTCAATGGTTTTATCTAGTAATTGGGGCATATGTGGAATGGTGGTCTCAGCGCCGCTTCAGAAGGTGAGGGCGGGGATATCTCAGACTGTCTCTCTGGTTCTAGTAATTATTGAAAATCCACAAAATTAGCAAAAATACACAAAAAAGCTTACTTCAATAATTTAACGGCTTTCTGCCCACTAAAGTTGACAGAGTTACTAAATCTAAAAAATCTAGCTCCACTATACTTTTAGGACTAATGAAGCCAGAAATTTCCCCATCCGCTCCCCCTTCGCCACATCATTGGGCTAGCGCTCTAGAGTCTCCTCAATCCCCAGTAAAGGACCTTAACTCAATACTGGCATGGGTTGAGCTAGATCTAGATGGTGAAATGCGCTTTGAAAAAAGCCTACTTTGTTTGATTCCTACAGGGCTATTTTGGACGGATGGCGCTCGCTCAGAGTTCTGGCCTATTAGCTCTGGGGCGCATCTTTTGCATGGCGATCATGCAGGAGTTGGCCATCTAAAGCTAGAGACTGAGACCAGTCGGCTGCGACTTTGGTATTTCACCTTGGCCGTTAATCCTCAGGTATTGCGCCTACAGAGTGGCTTTAAGCGTTTAATCCAGGGTAGCCAGATCGCTAAAGAGCCTGAGGCCTCTGAGTACGATAAACAGGTTTGCCCAGTTTGTTTGAGTCCCAAGCCTGCTCATTCAGATGCTTGCCCGACTTGTGATCCAGAGGACGATGCCCCTCCATCTACTTGGACCTTATTTAAATTGTGGCGTTTTGCTCGCCCCTATAAAAAAGAGCTTTTACTCGGTTTTATCCTGACCCTGTTATCAACGGGCGCGACACTAATTCCACCTTATCTGACAATGCCTTTGATGGATCATGTGTTGATTCCATATGAAAAGGGCAGCCCAATCGATTTTCATTTGGCCAGCAAATACCTCTTTGCCTTATTTGCTGCAGCAATCGTTGCCTGGGGTTTGGGTTGGTGGAAAACCTATCTGCTCGCATTGGTGAGTGAACGTATCGGCGCAGATTTGCGTAATACAACCTTTGAGCACTTACTCAAATTATCACTAGAGTATTTCGGGGGCAAAAGAACGGGCGACTTAATTGCGCGTATTGGTGCTGAGACGGATCGTATTTGCGTATTCCTATCGCTCTACGCTCTAGACTTTGCGACCGACGTCATCATGATTACGATGACGGCAGCCATTTTGGTGTCGATTGACCCTTTGCTTGCTTTGGTCACTTTGGCCCCATTGCCATTCATCGTGTGGATGATTCATGTGGTACGAGACAAGCTCCGCTTTGGGTTTGAAAAGATTGATCGTGTTTGGTCGGAAGTGACCAATATCTTGGCGGATACGATTCCAGGTATTCGGGTAGTAAAGGCATTTGCTCAAGAGGATCGTGAGCTCAAGCGTTTTGTTGATTCCAATAAACACAATCTACAAATCAATGATCGCGTTAACCGAGTGTGGGGATTGTTTTCCCCCACAGTCACCTTACTAACTGAAACCGGTCTTTTGGTGGTGTGGGGTTTTGGTATTTGGCAGGTGGCGCACCAGAAGGTCACCGTCGGTGTGTTGATTGCTTTCTTGGCCTACATTGGGCGTTTTTATATTCGACTAGATTCAATGAGCCGCATTGTTTCTCATACGCAAAAAGCGGCGGCTGGCGCTAAGCGTATTTTTGATATTTTGGATCACGTCTCTAGTGTTCCTGAGCCAATTAATCCGGCGCCTTTAGGTGAAGTCAAAGGCGGCATTTCCTTACGGGGCGTAGGTTTCCGCTATGGTAACCGTGCGGTTTCTAAAGGTATTGATCTGGATATTGCTCCCGGAGAAATGATTGGTTTGGTTGGTCACAGCGGCTCTGGTAAGAGCACTTTGGTGAACTTAATTTGTCGTTTCTACGATGTAAGCGCTGGTTCCATAGCATTGGATGGGCGCGACATTCGTAGTATCGGAATTGCTGACTATCGCAAGCGCATTGGTTTGGTTTTGCAGGAGCCATTTTTATTCTTTGGCACGATTGCAGAAAATATTGCTTACGGAAAACCCGATGCTACTCGTGAAGAGATTATTGAAGCGGCACGTGCCGCCCATGCGCACGAATTTATTCTTCGCTTACCCCTGGGTTATGACTCTTTAGTAGGTGAGCGCGGTCAGTCCCTTTCAGGCGGTGAGCGTCAACGTATTTCGATTGCACGTGCACTATTAATTAATCCAAGCATTCTGATTTTGGATGAGGCAACTTCTTCAGTAGACACCACAACGGAAAAAGAAATTCAGCGCGCCTTGGATAACTTAGTCAAAGGCCGCACTACGATCGCGATTGCCCATCGCCTCTCGACCTTAAGAAAAGCAGATCGCTTGGTGGTGCTCGATAAGGGTGAGATCGTTGAGATTGGTTCGCATGATGAGCTGATGGATGCGCAAGGCGCCTATTACACCTTGTATCAGGCCCAATTACGCCACGCTGCAGAGTTGGTTGAAGGCGGTGCTATCGGCGAGAGCGTTGACGAGAATGAGCGTGAAGAAGAAGGTCTGCAAGTCATTGCCAAAGAAACCGGGGGCGGGGTATGAGTCATCATCAACAGTCGCATACGCTAGAACGTGATGCCCTTGGCCGCTTAGTCTTTATTGATGCTGCTGGCACTCGCCATACGGGCGTCTATCCAATAAGAGCCTTCCCGATTACCGCTCCAGGTGCTGGAATTTCCATCATGGATCAGTCTGGCAAAGAGTTATGTTGGTTCGATGGGGCAGACTCAATTCCAGGGCTTGAAGTTGAGTTGATTAAAGAAGAGCTGGCTGCCCGCGAGTTCATGCCTGTGATCGAAAAAATTACCAAAGTTTCTACTTTTGCCACCCCGAGCATCTGGGATATTGAAACTGACCGCGGCCCAACCAGAATCCGCCTCAAGGGCGAAGAGGACATTCGCCGAATTGCTGGAAATACGCTCCTTATTGCCGACTCCAATGGCCTGCAATTTTTGATCAAAGACTCTACAAAGTTGGATAAGCTGAGTAAGAGGCTTTTGGATCGATTCCGTTAGAAATGCCCTCAAAACCCCCCTCAGTTTTAATCTGGTGAACCCAGGCAAAATTTCTACTAGGGTTACTACTGATTAACTGGTGTTACCCCTAGGCATCCATTTGTTAATTATTGATATCAATCAAGTATTGATGCCCTAACTTGGATAAAAATCCATGCATAACAAAGAGAAGCCAAAGTAATATTGGTATTCAAAATTTTTTTGGAGGAGCGTTCATGAAGATGAAGTTAAAAGGGGCATTGATTTCCACCGCATTAGCCCTCGGTGCCGTTAGTGTTTCACCCGCTTTTGCTGCATGGGAGCCAACCAAGCCGGTTGAGTTCATTATTCCTGCTGGTCCTGGCGGCGGCGCTGATCAAATGGCCCGCATGATCCAAGGCATCATCACCAAAAATAATTTGATGAAACAGGCCGTCATTCCTGTAAATAAGGGTGCTGGCGCAGGAGCAGAAGGCTTCTTGGCAATGAAAGAGGCTAAGGGCGATCCAAACAAGATTGTTATTACGCTCTCCAATTTGTTTACAACCCCTCTAGCAACTGGCGTTCCATTTAACTGGAAGGACATCACTCCAGTGGCGATGTTAGCTCTTGACCAGTTCGTCTTGTGGACTAATGCTGATAAGCCATATAAGAATCCAAAAGAATATATCGATGCAGCTAAAGCGGCTGGCCCAGGTAAATTCAAGATGGGTGGTACTGGTTCTAAATCAGAAGACCAGATCATTACTGTCGCTCTTGAAAAAGCAACCGGTGCTAAGTTCACTTACCTTCCATTCAAAGGGGGTGGCGACGTCGCTGTTCAGCTCGTTGGTAACCACATTGATTCTTCTGTGAACAATCCAATTGAAGCTGTAGCCCAATGGCGTGCCGGTAAGTTACGTGCGCAGTGCGTATTTGATGACACTCGTATGCCTTACAAAGAAAAGATCACCCCAACTCAGTCTTGGAACGATATTCCAACTTGTAAAGAAGTTGGTGTACCAACAGACTATGTCATGTTACGCGGCATCTTTATGGCACCTGGCGTTACTCAAGAGCAGGTTGATTATTACGTCAATGTGTTTAAAAAAGTACGCGAGACACCAGAGTGGAAGAAGTTTATGGCTGATGGCGCATTCAATCAAACATTCATGACTGGTAAAGAATTTAACAACTGGTTGACTTTGAATGAAGCGCTGCACAAGCAGTTGATGGCTGAAGCTGGTTTCTTGGCTAAGTAATCGCTCAAGATGAAATAGGGCCTCTGTGAGGAGGTCCTATTTTTTTGAATGCAAAAGTGCAAGAACAAACATCATTAAACGTAAAGCAGTATTAATTAACCATTTATTAGTGAACGAAGCACATGTCTGAACATACAAATAATTCAAATCAAGAATCCGTGATCAGCGTCAGGATGATGGACATCATTACAGCCCTCCTCTTTATTGGGGTTGGTTTGGTAGTGATGACTGGAAGTATTAAGTTGGGCGCTAACTGGGGTAGCGATGGTCCCGAAGCTGGCTATTTTCCTTTCTACATCAGCTTGATCATCATTCTCTCAAGTGTGGTTACGCTCTATCAAGCCGCAGTGGTAGATAGAAAAAAGAAAAAAGAATCTTTTGTTGATAAAGAGTCCTTTAAGCAAGTGATGGCTGTGTTGTTGCCAGCTATTGTGTTTGTTTTGGGTGTTCAGCTGATTGGTATTTATGTATCTGCTGTTATCTATATCGCCATCTTCATGGTCTGGTTGGGTAAGTACCCAGCTTGGAAAGCAATTGCAGTGGCAGTCGGAGTGAGCGCAACTCTGTACCTCATGTTTGAGTATTGGTTCCAGGTTCCATTGCCACACGGCTCATGGATCAACCCACTCGAGTTTGTTGGTGTGCAATAAAAAAGAATAACTATTAAAAAAGATTAGAAAAGAAGGAGTTCAAGTTGGAAGAAATTAGCGCTCTATTCAGCGGCTTTGCCGTTGCAATGACACCCTTTAACTTGCTATTAATGCTTGTCGGTGTAACTCTTGGTGTAATTATTGGTGTATTGCCAGGTTTAGGTGGTGCGAACGGAATTGCGATTCTGTTGCCATTGACCTTCACAATGCCACCAACATCCGCAATCATCATGCTCTCCTGTATTTACTGGGGTGCATTGTTTGGTGGTGCGATTACATCCGTTCTATTTAATATTCCGGGTGAACCCTGGTCAGTTGCGACAACCTTTGACGGTTATCCAATGGCCCGTAACGGTAAAGCTGGTGAGGCATTGACTGCAGCGTTCACATCATCATTTGTTGGTGCGTTCTTTGCGATCGTGATGATTACCTTCTTGGCACCACTAGTTGCTAAGTTTGCTTTGCAGTTTGGACCGCCTGAGTTCTTCTCGGTGTACTTGCTTACATTCTGTAGCTTTGTGGGCATGAACAAGGGGTCTCCGTTTAAGACTATCTCCGCCATGATGCTGGGCTTTGCTCTAGCAGCAGTAGGTATGGATACAGTGACAGGTCAGTTGCGTTTGACATTCGGTAGCCATGAATTGATGCGCGGTTTTGACTTCTTGATCGCGGTTATCGGCTTGTTCGGTATTGGTGAGATTCTGTTGTCCATGGAAGAGGGCCTTGCATTCCAGGGCGCGGCTGCCAAGATTCGTCGTCAAGTGGTTCTTGAGACTTGGGCGAAGTTGCCAAAGTATTGGGCCACTTCACTACGCAGCTGCTTGATTGGTTGCTGGATGGGTATTACTCCAGGCGGCGCAACTCCAGCATCCTTTATGGCCTACGGTGTTGCTAAGCGTGTCTCTAAGAATGGCGAGAACTTTGGTAAGGGTGAGATGGAGGGTATTGTTGCTCCAGAAACTGCGGCGCATGCTGCAGGTACAGCCGCTTTGTTGCCAATGTTGTCATTAGGTATCCCAGGCTCACCAACAGCTGCTGTATTGCTTGGCGGCTTGTTGATCTGGGGCTTGCAACCAGGCCCATTGCTTTTCGTCGAGAAACCAGACTTTGTTTGGGGCTTGATCGCCAGTATGTACTTAGGTAACTTGGCAGGCTTGTTTGTTGTATTAACTTGCGTTCCATTGTTTGCCTCGATCTTGAGAATTCCATTCTCAATCATCGCTCCAGTCATCATTGTGATTTGTGCGGTTGGTGCATATACCGTTCACAACGCCACTTTTGACGTTTGGTTGATGCTGGGCTTCGGTGTGTTGGGTTATATCTTCAAGAAACTTGATTACCCAATGGCGCCAATGGTCTTGGCTTTGGTATTGGGTGACCGTGCAGAAGACTCGTTCCGTCAGTCTATGTTGATTTCACAAGGTAGCTTGGATGTGTTCTTCTCTAACTACTTAGTTGGTGCGATCACTGCTGTTGCTATGTTGTTGTTGTTCTGGCCATTAATTGGCAAGTTCATCGGCAAGAAAAAAGCCGCTACAGCGTAAGTTGCAGAAGCTAAATTACGGCCCAATCTAGTCAAAAGCGAAGATCGGGCAAAGAGAAGGGGGCGCAAGCCCCTTTTTCTATTTCTCGGCAATAATCCGATAAAATCCTCCCAACATGAATTTCCGTAAAAACCGCCTCATTCACTGGATTGCTGCTTTAGCAATCGCAATGAGTGCACTTGCGCCAGCAGTTTCTCAAGCGGTATCGCTAGCGAAGCATGGTCAAGGTTTTGCGATGGAGATCTGTTCGGTTGATGGCGCTAAGATGCAAATTCAGGTGCAGAGCGAAGGACAGGTTGATCGCGCAGATGCGCAGCCTTGCCCATATTGCATTGCTCATGCCGCCATCACACCAGCTTTTAATACGAACCTCACATTACAGGCGCCGCAAACACTGGCTTTGCTGCCGCAACTTTTTTATCAATCACCCAAGCCACTCGCTGTTTGGGTAACACCCCCCTCAGCAGCACCTCCAGCAATTACCTAACACTACATCCTTCCCTTTTTTGGGTTTTGTAATTGACCGTCTTGGTCATTGTTCTGGTAATGCAAATGAAATTAGTAAAAATTACTCCTATGGCCTTGATGGCCTCTTTGATGTGTTCGGGCGCATATGCTCAAGTTAGCCTTAGCATAGATTCATTAACAGTAACGGGTATTCAGGAGGCTCCGTTAACTCAAACAACCCTCGTTGGCAGAGAGTTGAATCAGTCGCGCGCCAACACTCCCAATACTGCGGCCATGCTTTTAAATATTCCTGGCGTAAGCATGTATTCAGGTGGCGGCGTATCTGGCTTACCAGCAATTCATGGATTGGCCGATGATCGAGTTGCGGTTAGTGTGGATGGGATTTCGCTCTTAGCTTCTTGTCCAAATCATATGAATTCGCCACTCTCCTATATCAGCCCATCCAATGTGGGTGGCGTCAAAGTGATTACTGGTCTATCGCCGGTAAGCGCGGGTGGAGATAGTTTAGGTGGCGTAGTTTCTGTGCAGTCATTGCCTCCAGTATTTGCCAACAAAGGCGAGACGCTCACACAAGGCGAGGTGGGTGCCTCATACAGCAGTAATGCAGCGGCTATTGGCGGAAATTTGAATGTCACGGCAGCAACTGATGAATTCAGTGCCAACTATACGGTTGATTCTGTAAAAGCAGGAAATTACACGGCTGGCGGTAATTTCAAGCCCGCTGGAAATGGCATTTCTCCAAGCACGGTTGGAGCTTCTAAATACATTGCTACCAATCAACAACTCGCTTTAGCATGGCAAAAAGATAACCACCTAGTTGAATTCAAGGCCGGGTATCAATTTGTTCCATTCGAGGGTTATGCAAACCAGCGTATGGACATGACTAAAAATCAAAGTGAGCAATTTAATCTGAAGTACACCGGTCAATACGAATGGGGAAAGCTAGAAGCTCAGGCCTATAACCAAATGGTGAACCACCAAATGGATGACAATACTGGTGCACGAACATCACCCGCAATGCCAATGCTGGCAACGAGCTCAACCAATGGCGCCATTATTAAAGGAACGCTTCCAATTTCCGAGACTCAACTTGCTAGACTTGGAACTGAGTGGCAGGGATATAAGTTGAATGACTGGTGGCCGGCATCTAGTGCCGGATCGGGAAATCAAATGATGGGCCCCAATACATTTCAAAATATTAATAATGGTACAAGAGAGAGATTGGCCTTATTTAGTGAGTTAGAGCAGCAGTGGTCTAAGGAATGGATGGGCTTGGCTGGAGTTCGCGTCGAGCAAGTAGCCTCTAATGCAGAAAATATTCAGGGGTATAACAATGCAAATAAGGTGGGTATGGGGATGATGAGCATGTCCACAAACTACCTACGAGATTCCACTGCTTTTAATGCTCAGCAACACAAGCAAACTGATTACAACTGGGACTTAACTGCGCTTTCTCGATACAGGCCAGATAACAATCAAAGCTATGAAGCTGGTTATTCACGTAAGACAAGATCTCCAAATCTCTATGAGCGTTACTCTTGGTCCACCTCCCCCATGTCTGCAATTATGAATAACTTTGTTGGCGATGGTAACGGTTACGTTGGAAGTGTTACTCTTGCGCCTGAAGTGGCTAATACCGTGAGTTTGGCTACTGACTGGCATGACACTAACAAGGAGTTCTGGGGAATAAAGGCTAACCCTTATTACACCTATCTCAGCAACTACATTGATGCGATTTGCAATACCTCATCATCTTCAGCGCCATGTAAGGCAAATCAATTCAATGTACTGAAGTACGCCAACCAAGATGCACAACTCTACGGATTAGATTTATCAGGCAATGTGATGTTGGGTAAGTTGCAGCAATTAGGTAGTTTCCAAATGACTGGTCTAGCCTCCTATACTCGGGGTCAAAATGTTACCGCTGGAACCAATCTTTACAACATCATGCCGCTAAACGGGACAGTTGGTTTAGTGCAGTATCTTGGTGCTAATTGGACTAATACTATTCAAGGGCAGTTTGTAGCCGCCAAGACAAATGTAAATTCTGTTAGGAATGAAGTTGCCACTGGTGGATATTCATTATTCAATCTTCGCTCTTCATATGACGATAAAAAATATCGCGTGAATTTTGGTATTGAGAACTTGCTGAATAAGCTCTATGCATTACCGCAGGGCGGCGCCTATTTAGGCCAAGGAAATGCCATGGGTATAAATTCGGTCGCGTGGGGTACTGGTGTCGCTGGTATGGGGCGAACCTTCTACGTATCAGCCAATATGAAATTTTAATTAGTTCTATAAATAAGGAGTTACATCATGTGTTTGAAGTCATTTAAGGCCGTAGTTATCGCCTTGCTGGCAACATTGTCTTTCTCGGCTTTTGCCGCTGCCAATGATCCGCTGTTCATTAATTTGTCGACTGATGAGCCGGGTCGCGCTTCAATGGCCATCAACTTTGGTAAGCACCACTCATCTAGCGGTCACCCCCTCACCATTTTTTTGAATGACAAAGCAGTGATGCTGGGTGTGAAGGCTGGTTCTGCTAAGTTTGCTGAGCAACAGCAAGCTTTGACTGAGGTGATCTCTAGCGGTGCCTTAGTCATTATGTGCCCAATGTGTTTGAAGCAAGCTGGTTTAACTGAGGCCGATCTGATCTCTGGTGTGAAACTGGGCGGACCAAAAATCACTGGTGATGCTTTATTTAAAGATGGCACCAAGACAATGAGTTGGTAGTAGAGTTAAAAAAAGCAAGCCTCATTAACGATGTGGATTTAAGATTAACTAGGAGGATGTACGAATGAAACGTAATACTTTATTGAATGCACTATTAGTTGCTGTAGTGGGCTTTGGTCTGGCTGGTATAGCTCAGGCACAGAACGCTAAAGTGGGTAGCGTACAAATTGAAAACGCTTATACGCGTGCAACAGTCCCGGGTCAGCAAGTGGCCGGCGGTTTTCTGAAGATTGAAAATAAAGGCGCTGCTGATCAACTTATTTCTGCAAGCTCACCAGTATCTGGTGAGGTGCAATTACATGAGATGGCCATGGAAGGCAATGTGATGAAAATGCGCCAATTGAAAGATATTCCAGTACCAGCAGGTGGTGCGGTGGAATTAAAGCCAGGTGGCTTGCATTTGATGTTCATCAACATTAAGGCGCCATTGACTGCCGGCGAGACTGTTCCAGTCAAACTCAAGTTTGCTAAAGCAGGCGAAGTAGAAGTGAAGATGCCCGTGAATGCCATGGGCGCTCATGGTGGAGCAATGAAGCACTAAGGTGCCGAGTTCAGACTTATTTTCTGCATTAAAAAAGCCCCTAGTTAGGGGCTTTTTCTTTTGTTACTAAGGGCTTTAATCTAAGTTGAGATCTGTTACAGCGCCTTTACTTGCAGTGCTTGCGAGATAGGCATACTTGGCCAGCAAGCCACGGGTATAGCGTGGCTTAGGCTGTACCCAAGCAGCACGACGTTTAGCAATCTCTTCATCACTTACGTTGAGTTGAATGAGGAGTTGATGAGCATCGATTGTGACAGAGTCACCTTCATGAATCAGTGCAATCACGCCGCCCACAAAAGCTTCAGGGGCAACGTGGCCTACAACCATTCCCCAGGTGCCACCAGAGAAGCGTCCATCGGTAATCAGGCCCACAGTCTCACCCAAGCCTTGACCAACCAAGGCGGAGGTAGGAGCAAGCATCTCACGCATGCCAGGGCCGCCCTTAGGGCCTTCGTAACGAATCACCATGACATCGCCATCTTTGATCTTCTGCGCCATGATGGCAGCCATCGCATCATCTTCAGAATCAAATACGCGAGCAGGGCCGGTAATAGATGGGTTCTTAAGGCCAGTAATTTTGGCAACGCAACCCTCGGGAGAGATATTGCCCTTCAGAATGGCTAAGTGACCTTGCTTGTACAGCGGGTTATCTAAAGTGCGAATCACTTTTTGATCGGCACGTGGCACAGAAGGAACATCCTTCAATGTTTCAGCAATGGTTTTGCCAGTGATGGTCATGCAATCGCCATGCAAGAGTCCGCCATCGAGCAAAATTTTCATGACCTGTGGAATGCCACCGGCTTGGTGAAGATCAGTTGCAAGGTATTGGCCAGAAGGCTTCATATCGACGATGACAGGAACGCGCTTGCGAATGCGCTCAAAGTCATCAATCGTCCAGTCGATTTCAGCGGCGCTAGTGATCGCCAGATAGTGGAGGACCGCATTAGTAGATCCACCGACCGCCATGATCACGCTGACTGCGTTCTCAATGGATTTTTTAGTAATGATGTCGCGTGGACGTAAATTCTTCTTGATTGCCTCAACCAAGACTAAGGCTGACTCATGCGCGCTAGCAACTTTCTCGGCGTCTTCATTGGCCATCGTGGAAGAGTAGGGCAAGCTCATGCCCAAAGCTTCGAAAGAGGAGCTCATCGTGTTGGCTGTGTACATGCCGCCGCAAGAGCCGCTACCTGGGCAGGCATGCTGCTCTACGCCCTTAAGATCACTTTCGCTCATGCGGCCTGAGGTGAATTCTCCAACGGCTTCAAAAGCAGAAACAATATTGAGATCCTTGCCTTTAAAGTGACCCGGCTTAATTGTTCCACCATAAACATAGATGCTTGGCACATTAGTGCGCGCCATCGCCATCATGCCACCTGGCATATTCTTATCGCAACCACCGATTACAACAACACCGTCTTGCCATAAACCATTGACACAAGTTTCAATACTGTCAGCAATCACTTCGCGGGAGATAAGGGAGTACTTCATTCCCTCGGTACCCATGCCAATACCGTCTGAGACAGTAGGCGTGCCAAACATTTGTGCTTTTGCACCCGCTTCTTCAAGGGCCGTTACCGCTGCATCCGCCAGTTTTTGTAAACCACTGTTACAGGGGGTAATGGTGGAATGGCCGTTTGCGACACCAACCATTGGCTTAACAAAATCCTTCTCTTGGTAGCCCATCGCGTAATACATTGAGCGATTGGGTGCACGGGCAACCCCTTCGGTGACATTGCGCGAGCGTTCATTGAGGCGTTTCATGCTGATATTGACTCCAGAAAAGAATTTGTCGAAAAGCTCTATTGTGCCGTGAGATAAAGCTAAACGCAGGGGTTTATGCAGGCTTTCCTGTGTTTTTGTCGTGAACTGCGGCAAGTAGATTTCTCTATTGTATTTGGTGATTAGAGTCCATTATTAGCTTGAGAGCTAATATCCTTCGCAAAAAAGCTGAAGTACATTGTTCTTTCTACTAATTTTTCTTTTAAATTCAATGACTAAAGTTGGCCACATCTACCTAATTGACGATGACGAATCCATGCGCACCTCTTTATGTAGGATGCTGAGGGATGTAGGTTATATCGTCGAGGACTTCTCTTCTGCTGTGACATTTCTAGAGCATTCGCTACCAGTGGCGCCAGCAGTCATCTTGCTTGACATGCAAATGCCAGATATGTCGGGACTGGATTTGCAGGAAAAATTAGTCCAGTTAGGCCGTAAAACCCCTATCGTATTTGTGAGCGGTCAGAGTCATCCCCATCAAATTGTCAAAAGCCTGAAGCGTGGCGCCGTTGATTTCCTCTTTAAGCCCTTTAATTTGGAGGATTTATTGAAGGCCGTAGCAGATGCCCTCGAGTTCGACAGACGTCAGCTCAAGCGGGTTTCTAAAGAAGTGGAAACCAAGAAGGACTATGCAACCCTCACGCCTAGGGAGAAGGAGGTCTGTTTTTGGCTGGTCAAGGGATTGCTTAATAAGGATATTGCCGTCAAACTAGGTACAACTGATGCCACCATCAAGGTGCATAAGGCTAGGGTGATGGATAAGATGAATGTGGAGTCTGTTCAAACATTGGTTGCCAAGTATTTGGAATCCGATCTGGAGAGTTTGCAAAAAAACTAGCTCTTGGGCTAATTTCCCTATAGGTGTTTCAGCGCTATGATCGGAAAAATATTTTTGTTTGACATATCAGATACTTAAGCCACTTTTGTGAATTCAAAACCTAAGCTCCCCGAGATTTCCAAGTCCGCCTTTACAAAGGCAAGGGAAAAGCTTGGCTTAAGCACCAAAGATCTTGGTGGAATGGCATGCTTATCCACCCGCCAAATCGAGCAAATTGAAAGTGGCGAGACTAGCTCCTTTTATGGTGCTCAAATCAAAGTTACCGCCGCTAAAAAAGTGGCAAAGCTACTCAAATTAAGTGATGAAGAAGCGTTTGACTATGGTATTCCAGCTCCAGTTAAGTCAATTGAAGCTCCAAAGGCTGAAGAGATTAAAGCTGTCCCCGCAAAAAATGTAGAGACTCAAAAAGAGTCTGTTGCGGTCAAGGCGCAGGTGAAAGAGGTTCAGCCATCTCCTGCAGTGGTTGCAGAAGAAAAGCAAGAGCCAACTAAAAAAGTGCAAACCAAAGAAGTTCCTTTGGTTCAGTCGCCTCCAAAGTCAAAACCAAATTCACAAAAGAAATTATTTCTCTGGATTAGCGTCGCTGCTGCCTTGGCGTTTGCAGTGATTAATCTACAACCCTTATTTTTTGCGGACAAGCCAGAAGAAATCATTGTCGCGCAAGAAGAGATTATTGAGCCCGCTCCTGCGGCAACTTCAGCGGAGCCTGCTCCGGCAACTCCAGCAGCTGCAGTGCCAGTGGTTGCGGCTCCTGCTGTTGCTGCTGAAGCCTCAACTGCCTGCCCTGCTGAGGAAGGCATCATTAGTTACAAGCCAGAGGCGCCTCGTAAGGCGGCTGATATGGTTTATGTACAAGTCAAATCAAAGCAGGTTGTTTGTGTGAGCGATGCTTCTGGGAAGATGCAAAACAAGATGGTTGAGCCAGGTGTAGGCGCCTCTTTTTACGGTAGACCGCCATTTAAAGTGTTGACTGGTGGTCTTGCTCAGGCGGATGTGTTTTTTCAGGGCGCAAAAGTTCGCCTGACAAATTTCAATTACAAAACATTGGTGTTGGATGCTGCTGAAGTGGTGGCTCCATCCGCAGACCGGGCAGATTCTCAGCAGCGCTAACCCTCGAGAGAGTTAGCGCATGGAATGCTGGTGCTTAAACTGCTGAGTCGTTAGTTTCGCCAGTGCGAATACGAATAGCCTGTTCAATTGGGCTAACAAAAATCTTGCCATCACCAATCTTGCCTGTGCGTGCAGCTTTAGTAATTGCTTCAATTGCTAAATCTACGCGGTCATCAGCAACAACTACCTCTACTTTTACCTTGGGCAAAAAGTCGACTACATACTCAGCGCCACGATAGAGTTCGGTATGACCCTTTTGACGACCAAAACCTTTGACTTCAGTAACGGTCAGGCCTGTAACGCCTACTTCAGCTAAGGCTTCACGAACTTCGTCAAGTTTGAACGGCTTAATAATGGATGTGATTAGCTTCATATATTCCCCTTAATACGGTAATCATACCTAGAACTGAAAACCAATGCCCAGTTACGCTCTAAATTGGGAGGTAATAGGGTAGCGCCAATCCCGTCCAAAGGCTCGGGTGGTCACGCGAACACCTGGAGGTGCTTGACGACGTTTGTACTCGTTGAGCTTAATCAGGCGAGTCACTTTTTCTACGCTTTCGGGATCAAAGCCGGCGGCAATGATTTGGGCGATGGATTGGTTTTGTTCCATGTAGCGCTCTACGATGCCATCCAGCACTTCATACGATGGCAGGCTGTCTTGATCGGTTTGGTCGGGGCGCAATTCGGCGGAAGGGGCGCGCGTCAAAATCCGCTCCGGGATGATTGGGGCGATACTGTTGCGATAGGCACAAAGGCGGTACACCAAGGTCTTGGCGATATCCTTAATGACGGCAAAGCCACCGGCCATATCTCCGTATAGAGTACAGTAGCCGACAGCCATTTCGCTCTTATTGCCTGTTGTTAAAACTAGGCGACCTGTTTTATTGGAGAGTGCCATTAAAAGAGTGCCCCGTACTCTTGCCTGAATGTTCTCTTCGGTCGCGTCGAGCCTCAAACCTTTAAATTGTTCAGCCAAGGCCTGCTCTAGAGCATCAACGGGTTCGCTAATGGGGATCTCATCATATTGAACACCCAGGTTCTGGGCCATTTCGCGTGCGTCAATCCAAGAGATGTCAGCGGTGTAGCGTGAGGCCATCATGACGGTACGAACTTTATCGGCACCCAAGGCGTCCACTGCAATAGCTAATACCAATGCGGAATCGACACCTCCAGAGAGCCCAATAATGACGCCCGGAAAACGGTTTTTCTGAACATAGTCACGTACACCTAAAACAAGTGCTTGGTAAGCCTGCGCTTCTACGCTAGATGAAGTAACCAGAGTTCCTGGCTCCAAGTCAGCAGATGCATTGACGGTCACAAAGCCGAGGGCGGTTTCAAACTGGGGCATTGTCATTACTACTGTGCCCGTACTGTTTAAGGCAAAAGACCCGCCATCAAAAACCAGTTCATCTTGACCGCCAACTGCGTTGACATAGACCAATGGCATCTGATTTAAGGCAATCTGCTTACGAAGCACTTCGATGCGTAAAGATTCTTTTTGGAGGTGATACGGCGAGGCATTGAGAACCAGCAGTACTTGAGCGCCAGCTGCGTGAGCCTGTTTGGCTGGGCCTGCATGCCAAGCATCCTCACAAAGAATGAGTCCGTACTGAATGCCGGCATTTTCAAAAACACAGGCTTCATTACCTGGCGTGAAATACCGCACCTCATCAAATACTTCATGATTCGGTAATTCTTGTTTGGCATAACTGGCAATCACTTTGCCATCTCGAATAACGGAGGCATAGTTTTGTAAACCGGCGCTAGTCTTTTTGGGGTGACCAACAATCACGGTCAGCCCTGGAAATTTCTGGAGCTCTAGCATTAAACAGCTGAGCTCGCGATCGGCGGCCTCAATAAAAGCGGGGCGCAATAGTAAATCTTCTGGGGGGTAGCCAGTGAGCGAGAGCTCTGGCGTAAGGACTACTGTGGCGCCTTGTGCATAAGCATCTGCGGCGGCTTGAGAGATGAGCTGTGCGTTGCCAGGCAAATCACCCAATAGAGGGTTGATTTGCGCCAAGGCAATTTTTTGCGAGCTCACTCCCAATGACTGCTAAATTACTTCTGTGACTTAGCGTAACCTTCGATGCCGTCCAAAATTTCTTTATGGGCACCAGCAACACCAGTCCAGCCTTTAACTTTGACCCACTTACCTTTTTCGAGATCTTTATAGTGCTCGAAGAAGTGTTGGATTTGGGCGAGGAGTAATTCATTGACATCTTCAGGCTTTTGCAAATGCTTGTAGATCGGCAAAATCTTGTCTTCTGGAACGGCCAACAACTTTGCATCTTGTCCGCCTTCATCTTCCATCTCCAGCATGCCAATAGCGCGGCAGCTCACTACTGAGCCTGGTACCAATGCAAATGGAGTAATGACGAGAACGTCTACAGGATCGCCGTCACCAGCAACCGTTTTAGGGATGTAACCGTAGTTGCATGGGTAGTGCATTGCTGTACCCATAAAGCGATCTACGAAGAGGCAGCCAGTTTCTTTATCTACTTCATACTTCACTGGATCCGCATTCATTGGGATCTCAATAATGACGTTGAATGATTCTGGGATTTTCTTACCTGGGCTGACCTTGTCGTAACTCATAAATACTCCGGTTAGTGATTAATGGATACCTCGATATTAGCAAAGAGGTGTCATGGTGCTTATTTTAAAGCTTTCCAGTTCCACTGAAGGGCCTGTAATTACTTAATTTGGTCGGGTAAACCTCTATTGGGCTGGGCTGAAATGAAAAACGCCCAGCAAGGCCGGGCGTTAACTTGCGTTGGTTCAGAGGCTGTTAATCCAAAGTCTCCAAGTAACGCTGAGCATCTAATGCAGCCATGCAGCCTGTGCCTGCACTGGTGATCGCTTGACGATAAATGTGGTCTTGCACATCACCCGCTGCAAATACGCCAGGGATATTAGTGGCAGTGGCATTGCCTTCCAAGCCGGAGTGAGTCTTCAGGTAGCCATTATTCATGTCTAGCTGACCAACAAACAACTCGGTATTAGGCTTGTGACCAATTGCAATAAAGGCGCCAGTGACAGCGATATCTTCTGTGCTGCCATCGGCTTTCTTAATGCGCACACCAGTAACACCTTTTTCATCACCAAGCACTTCGTCAAGAGTCGAGTTCAACTTGAGTTCGACTTTGCCTTCAGCAACTTTCGCCATGAGGCGGTCATTCAGAATTGGCTCTGCGCGGAATTTATCGCGACGATGAATCACTGTTACCTTCTTGGCAATACCTGTGAGATAGAGCGCCTCTTCAACAGCAGTGTTACCGCCACCCACTACGCAAACATCTTGATTGCGATAAAAGAAGCCATCGCAAGTCGCACATCCAGAAACACCGCGACCCATAAATGCTTCCTCGCTAGGAAGACCAATGTATTGAGCAGATGCGCCTGTGGAAATAATGAGAGCATCACAGGTGTAAGTGCCGGAGTCACCAACCAAGCGGATCGGTTTTTCAGTGAGCGCAGCAGTATGAATATGATCAAAAATAATGTTGGTGTTAAAGCGCTCTGCGTGCTTTAAAAAGCGATCCATGAGCTCTGGCCCTTGAACGCCATCTGGGTCAGCTGGCCAGTTTTCTACGTCGGTCGTAGTCATTAATTGACCGCCTTGTGCCAGGCCAGTAATGAGGGTTGGGCTCAAATTAGCGCGGGCCGCGTACACAGCCGCTGTGTAGCCGGCAGGGCCTGAACCCAGAATAAGGACTTTGGAGTGTTTTGGGGTATTTGTAGTCATATCCAAATTATAGGATTGCTTGATTACAATCGGTAGAACATGGCTAGAACCGCATACCCGAAGTCCAAAACCCCTTTAAGCCCCCAGCCCCCTGAGAATCACGGGCAGGGTAGGATGCCCCGCCTCCTTTTAGAGGCGCGTTGGTTCATCTCCTGTGGCCTCTGCTTGGGTCTATTTGCCATTTTGCTGACCTATTCCAAGGCCGATCCGGCTTGGTCTCATGCCAGTTTTGAGGCTCCTAAGAACCTGGGTGGGCGTTTTGGGGCCTATTTAGCGGATTTATTGCTCTATATCTTTGGTATTTCTGCGTTTTGGTGGGTTGTACTCTTTGGGCGTCGTGTTTTAAGTGGTTGGCGTGAGCTTTGGAGTATTCCTTTGCCAGTTGATCCAGAGGCCAAGCCAGATTCCCTGCTGATACGCTGGTTGGGCTTTGGGCTAACTTTATTGAGCAGCATGGGTCTTGAGTCCATTCGTCTGCATTCGCTGACCTGGGAGCTCCCAAGGCCTCCTGGAGGCATTTTGGGCGAGCTTATTGGTGACCCGCTTCAAATGACCTTAGGATTTACCGGTTCTACCCTGGTCCTACTGTTTACCCTTTGCGCCGGTCTGTCTTTATTTCTCCATTTTTCTTGGTTAGATGTTGCTGAAAAAGTAGGACGCTCGCTTGAGCTTACTTACAACCGCTTGCGTGAACGTCGCGATAGCGAAGAAGACCGTAAGTTGGGTGAAGCGGCTGCCGAAGAGCGTGAAGAGTTTGTTGAAGAGTTTCGTGGGCGCGTTGAAATTGCTAAGCCTATTCAGATTGTTCGTGCCCCAGTAGAGGTTGTGAAAAGCGCGCGAGTGGAGCGCGAGAAACAGCAGCCACTATTTGTGGATATCCCGGATTCAGAATTGCCACCATTAGCTTTGCTTGATCCGGTGCCAGAAGCAAAAGAAACTATTTCAGCGGATGTGTTGGAATTTACTTCTCGCTTAATTGAGCGCAAGTTGGCCGAGTTCAACGTTGAAGTGAAAGTCATTGCCGCCTATCCAGGCCCTGTAGTCACCCGTTATGAGATTGATCCTGCTGTTGGTGTTAAGGGCAGTCAGATCGTCAATCTCGCACGTGACTTAGCGCGTTCGCTGGGCGTAGTGAGTATGCGTGTGGTGGAAACTATTCCAGGCAAAACTTGCATGGCTTTGGAATTGCCAAACCCAACCCGCCAATCGGTCTACCTCTCTGAGATTTTGAGCTCACAGGTTTACAACGACAGTCACTCAAACTTAACCCTGTCTTTAGGTAAAGATATTTCAGGAAGTCCAGTAGTTGCGGATTTGGCTAAGATGCCACACTGCTTGGTTGCTGGTACTACTGGTGCTGGTAAGTCCGTCGGTATCAATGCGATGATTCTGTCGATTCTCTTTAAGGCCAAGCCTGATGAAGTCCGCCTGATCATGATTGATCCGAAGATGCTGGAGATGGCGATGTATGACAAGATTCCGCATCTCTTGTGCCCAGTCGTGACAGACATGAAGCAGGCGTATAACGCGCTCAATTGGGCTGTTAATGAGATGGAGCGTCGCTACAAACTCATGAGTAAGTTTGGTGTGCGTAATCTTGCTGGTTTTAATAAAAAGATTTTGGAAGCCGAAGAAAAAGGCGAGAAGCTCACCAACCCATTTAGCCTGACTCCAGATGACCCAGAGCCAATCTATAAAGCACCAGTAATTGTCATCGTGATTGATGAGTTGGCTGACTTGATGATGGTATCCGGCAAAAAGATTGAAGAGTTAATTGCACGTATTGCACAAAAAGCGCGTGCTGCTGGCATCCATTTGGTATTAGCAACTCAACGTCCGAGCGTGGATGTGATTACCGGCCTGATTAAGGCTAACGTACCCACCCGTATTTCATTCCAAGTTAGCTCGAAGATCGACAGTCGCACGATTTTGGATCAACAGGGCGCTGAAGCGCTGCTCGGTATGGGTGACATGCTCTACATGGCTCCAGGTACTGGATTGCCAGTTCGCGTTCACGGTGCCTTTGTTTCTGATGATGAAGTTCACCGCGTAGTGGAGTGGCTCAAAGAGAAGGGCGAAGCCAACTACATTGAGGGTGTTCTCGAAGGTGCTGATGAATCCACGATGGATGCGCTGACTGGTGAAGGTGGTGGGGAAGCGGATCCTTTGTACGATCAAGCAGTAGCCATCGTTCTAGACAACAAGCGTCCATCCATCTCATTGGTACAGCGTCACTTACGGATTGGTTACAACCGTGCAGCGCGCTTGCTCGAGGATATGGAAAAAGCGGGCTTAGTTTCGAAGATGGGTAACGGCGGTAATCGTGAAATCCTTCATCGTCCATCGGAATAAGATGACCACCTTGCGCAGATTATTCTCGGCAACAACCCTAGGCCTCACAATCCTTTTATCCTCAAGCTTGGTATTTGCAGATGGTGAAAGTGGGGCAGAGCAGTTACGTCAGTTTGTGCGTAACTCCAAAACTGCTGAAGGTGAGTTTGTGCAACAACAGTTACGCGCACCGAAGGCAAACGAGCCGCAAGACAAAGGCTTAAAAGTCGTGCGTCAAACACAAGGACGTTTTGTATTTCAGCGTCCAGGTCGATTTATCTGGGATACCCAAAAACCATACGAGCAAAAACTGATTGCCGATGGCAGGCAGCTCATCATGTGGGACAAGGATTTAAATCAAGCAACCTTCAGACCCGCTGGCCAGGCTTTAGCTACTACGCCTGCTGCAATCTTATTTGGCGAGACTTCCCTGGATCAACATTTTGATTTAGTTGAGGGCGAAGATCGTCTGGGTATGAAATGGGTTTCCCTCGTACCCAAGAAAAACCCCAATGCAAAAAATGGCAATGACCTGCCGTATACCAAGATCTCGGTAGGGATGGTCAATGGCCTACCCAAAGCCCTAGAGCTGATTGATGGCCTGGGAAGTGTTGTCTTGGTCACGCTAGACAAGATCCAGCTCAATGTGAATCTGCCCGCCAATCGCTTCACTTTTGCGCCACCTGCTGGCGCGGAAGTCTTACGCTTAAACTAGAGCCACAGCAGCACCCATTACACCCTAACCAGTAGAGCATTACATGATTGATCCGCAATTACTCCGCAAAGATATCGCAGCTGTTGCTACCCGTTTAGCTACTCGCAAATTCCAGCTCGATGTTGAGAAATTCAACACCTTAGAGTCCGAACGTAAATCTTTACAAACGCGTACTGAAGAATTGCAAGCCAAGCGCAATCAATTGGCCAAGGCCATTGGCATGAAAAAAGGCAAAGGCGAAGATGCTGCTGCTGAGATGGCAGAAGCAACCCAGATTAACGTCGACATGGAATCAGGTGCAGCTCGCTTAGCAATTTTGCAGGCAGAGATTGCAGATTTCTTAATGGGCATTCCCAATCTGCCAGATGAAGCGGTTCCAGTAGGTAAAGACGAGACTGAAAATAAAGAAGTGAAGTGTTGGGGCGCGATCCCGGAGTTTTCATTTCCCGTGAAGGACCATGTTGATTTGGGCGCGCCACTAGGGCTTGATTTTGAATCTGCCGCAAAAATTAGTGGCTCACGCTTTGTAGTGCTCAAAGGACCTATTGCCCGACTGCATCGCGCCTTGGCGCAGTTCATGATTGATCTGCATACCGTTCAGCATGGCTATGAGGAGCTGTATGTTCCTTTGATGGTGAACTCCGCATCCATGCGGGGCACGGGCCAACTTCCTAAGTTTGAAGAGGATCTATTTAAAGTCCCTCGTCAAATGGGTGGCGAAGACGGTGCGGGCGAAGCAAAAATCGAAAACTTTTATCTCATCCCTACTGCAGAAGTGCCTGTTACTAATTTAGTGCGTGACACCATTACTGCGGCTGAAGAGTTGCCATTGAAGTTTGTTGCTCACACACCATGCTTTAGATCTGAGGCGGGAAGCTATGGCCGTGATGTGCGCGGCATGATCCGTCAGCACCAGTTTGAAAAGGTAGAGCTCGTACAGATTGCAAAGCCAGAAGAGTCAATGCAGTTGCTTGAAGAATTAACTTCGCATGCAGAAAAGGTGTTGGAGTTGCTTGAGTTGCCATATCGAAAAGTATTGCTCTGCACAGGTGATATGGGTTTTGGCAGCACTAAAACTTATGACCTTGAGGTGTGGATCCCATCACAAAATGCTTACCGTGAGATTAGCTCTTGCTCCAATATGGGTGATTTCCAGGCTAGACGTATGCAGGCAAGATATAAAGCTGGCCAAGGTAAGCCGGAGTTGGTGCATACCTTGAATGGATCAGGCTTGGCGGTTGGTAGAACTGGCGTTGCTCTTTTAGAGAATTGCCAACAAGCCGATGGCAGCATTGCTATTCCGAAAGCCTTGCGACCTTACTTGGGTGGCTTAGAGGTGCTAAAGCCCCTCTAACTAAGAGGCAAGAAATTGAGAGATACCCGAAAGCTATAATCGCTATTCGGTTCGGAGAGGTGGCAGAGTGGTCGAATGTACCTGACTCGAAATCAGGCGTAGGGTCAAACCTACCGAGGGTTCGAATCCCTCCCTCTCCGCCACCAGCATGGGTTTACAGGTTATTGACGACACTTTAACTGTAGAGTTTTTGCCATGACCTGCGGAAATCATTTCCGCAAAATCTCTGATTTCTTATATCCCGCTGGGCTTGTGCGTCTGTATTTTAGTCAAGCGCAAGCTCATTCAAGTTTTCTGATGATGCTATGTGTTTAAGGTATTCAACGGCAGCTATCGGCCAGATGCTGGCGGTCGGAATCTTTTTTATCCCCTATATTTAATTTGACACCCAGGCTGGCGGCACTCATCAGTCAATAACAAATACTCTCAGATATTTTCAAGGGGCATAATTCACAGTTATCGGGTGACTACCCCCTACCTACTTACCCTTTGGATTATTTATTAAAACCTTTTTAGCTCGTTCTGCATGGACTTTAATATTATTTTTATTTTTGAGTCAGTACGCTAATGCGGTCGATTACGCACCCATTCTGAGTGGTTCAAATTGGTATGTTCCAGTACCAAATATGTTGGCATATGGAGCCAACTCATTTGAGGGTTTCTCGAAGCCATTTCCTATTGGTGATCAAACCTTGTGGAATGGTGTTGTAGTTACATCGCCCACTGGAAGTCCCGCAACTACTTTTACAGGCTCTACAGTAGCATCCTTGGCTCTAGGGCCAATCACTACAACTTCTGCGAGCACTATGGCGGGAAGCGTTTCTTCAACGGGTGCCATAGCAATTGTATTTACACCGGTAGGTGGCGGTACTTCAACGCTTGGGCTTGGGCAATTTGAGACGATTGGCGGTGTTAATGCTATGGAAATGCAAATGGTCACGGGGACTGGGTTGATCACTACGCACTGGGCCTATATGTTGCCCTATAACCCCAGCACCTTTACTCCGTTGCCTGCTACGACGATCCCAGTCAGCTCTGCCAATCCCTATTATTCTTGGACGCCGGGAACCGTCTGGAAGATGGTAAGTACATCGTTATTTGGCAGCGCCTCCCCAGGGAAATTTGTCATCAATGGCTATAACGGTGGTTACTTTACTGGAACTGGTGTTGGACCTACCGGAAGCAATATTGCCTTTACTGAGCTGGGCTCCATTACTCCGCAAGGTAGGGTCTTATTTGCCACAATTAATAATGGATCTACAACTGTCAACTCTTCCTATGGAAATATCACGGGCTCAGATACTAGCGCCTCCATGACCTTAGCGGGATACGACAGCGCTACGGCGATGCCAACTGGGTCTTATACCTATCTCACTCAAATTGCCCCATACCCCAGCGTGGTTTCTGCAGCAAATAACCCCGCTGCTATTGGAGCCGCTAACAGCCTGTGGAATATGGCAACCACCCCATTAGGTCTGACTGGGGTGATGGCACCAGTTTTAACAGCCCTTGATAAACTTGGTGCTAGCTCCCAGTCAAATGCGATTAGTCAAACAATACCGTTACTTGCTGGTGCCGGCTCGCAAGCTACCGCCAGCTCTCAAAGAGTAGTCAGTCAATTTGTATCGGCTCGGCAAAATCAATTATCTGGTCATGGTAGTGGCGAGGAGACACTGGGCAATCGAGACTTCTGGGGTAGGGCTTATGGGACTTGGGGAAATCAGCAAACATTTGGTAATGTTGCTGGCTATTCTAGTAACGGTGGCGGGCTAATTCTGGGTGCAGACCATGTTTTATCGCCTAATACGAATTTAGGTCTTGTTATGGGGGTTTCAAATAACTCTATTGGCGCTAATAATTCAGTCGCGCCTAGTAGCTTGAATATCAATAGCTACCAAATTGGTGGTTATGGAGACCACGCTATAGAGAAAGCTCTTATTTTGAATTATCAGCTAAATGCTGCTCTTAATCAAAATTCTGGCTCACGCAATATCAGTTTTTATGGGGCTAATGCAAGCTCCAACTACAGCAGCTACACCGGGCATGCCGGTACTGGCGTTCAAAAATATATTAGCACCAGCGATCAAATCCATTTGACGCCATTTGCTCGCCTCGATTACTTAACGGTTCAATCCAATTCCTATTTAGAATCAGGCGCGGGCGTATTAAATTTAAATGTTAGCAAACAGTCTTGGAATGAACTTTATACAACCGCAGGCCTCAAGATCGACTATGAATTGATGTCTAAGATAAAAATCTCCACAAGTATCGCAGCTGGATACAACGCTCTAAACCGACAGGTGCTTCTCACGTCAAGTTATATGGGCGGGGGAGATTCCTTTACCACTTATGGCCTACAACTTTCTCCCTGGCTATATAGCGCAGGTGTGGGCATTGGCGGAATGCTCCAAAAAAGTGTTGAACTCAATATTAGGTATGACGTTCAAGCCACTTCATCTAGCTACCTCAACCAAATCGCCTCTGCAAAATTAAAGATATATCTTTAATAAATAGCACTGACTATCGCTTTTGGGTCGGAAGCTGTCATGGTGCATGCCTGTATTCATTTATTAATAGAAGAATCCATGCGCACCAAGCACTGAAATAAAGATGGTGATTAAGCTCAAAACTAGAATCACTATATGAACAAGTTGGGTTTTCTTGAGATCTTCAATATTGTGACCATCTTTCACCATCCGCCCATGATTCTTTATAAAAAATGGTTCGATCACAAAAAGTGCAATAACAAACATTAACCAAATAAGAACCATAGCATGCATCCAAAAATACTGAGCCTCTAGAAATCGACCCCATGCATTCATTTTATCGGCCATATAAAAGCCACTCATTCCGGCTAATATCACAACTATCCTTGCAATCGAAGCAAAACGATTCTCGACGGCGTTAAAAATCAATAGTTGCTCGGTTTTGAATGAGGGGTTTCTGATAGCGGGAATTAGCACCATAGTCACAAAGACTACTCCACCCATCCAAATAACAATGCTCAGAATATGAATCGCACGTGCAATGGTTAAATCGGCCATCTAGACCCCTTAATTTTCATTAATTAATCGTTCATTTTGGGTTAGAAGGTTTTCACCGATCATTTGGACTCTGGAAAACCACATATCAGCCAACCTCTGATCAAGATGCAAGATAAGAGTCTCTCTAAATAACTGCTTCCAGTCTTCTAATAGGCTTGCGTTAAAGCCTGCCATAAAGTGCTTGCCAACGGGATCGTATTTATAAGAGGCCTGAGGCTTACCGCCCAATACAACCCACCAAAAGTCGCCAATTTTTTCTTTATGAGCTGGCCAATCATGCACTGAAGAAAATGGCGCAGCTAAAGTAGGGTGGGTCTGGATTTTGTTGTAGAACTCATCAACCACTGTATTAACAGCATCCCTTCCAATGAGATCTGCAAGGCAGATTCGATCATGGGGCTTTAATGACATATGTAGCAAGGGGCTTAATTTGAGTGGGCTTCTAGTTCAGCAATACGCTTGCGAAGCATGCGCTGCTCATTAAATCTGGATGTGTCATCTCGAATGATTGCGGCAACCCCTACAACCTTACCATCAGGACCAAAAATCATGGAGACAGTAAATGCAATCGAAAGAGGTCGACCGGACTGATGGATTGCCGGTACGGTGAGTAGTTTGTCGCCATATTGGGTGGTGCCCGTTTGCATAGAGTGGTCATATCCCTCATTATGGCGCTGGCGAAGGCGCTCAGGAATGATGAGATCTAAGCTAGCACCCAACGCTTCTTGTGCGCTAAAGCCAAAAATACGTTCTGCCGATGGATTCCAATAGGTAATGATGCCGTTAGCATCTGAGATAACTACGCCATCGCCAAGCGATTGAACGAGTGCTTCAAAATTAATATTCATACCAAATCCCTATGCTGCTTGAATCGTTACAGATTTAAACAAATTATCTGTTTGCCATTTAGGCTTGGAAAAATCATGTAAAGAGTACTTATTAAGACCTTTAATGAAATCTGATTTTGCTGATGAGAGAATCCCTTTTAGGCGACACTGGGCATCAATTACGCAGCTATTCGCGCCAGGATTTATGCATTCCAAGAGGTTGCTATCCGGTTCAGTTTGCTCAACCACATCTCCAAGCTTAATTTGATTGGCTGGCATAGCTAATTTAATGCCACCTGTTCGACCGCGAGTAGTTTCAATATAGCCAAGTAATCCTAGGTGATGCACAACTTTTACCAAGTGATTACGTGAAATTTTGTAAAAGTCAGCAAGCTCAGAAATGGTAGTGTCGCCTTTGTTGCTTTGAGCAAGATGCATCAGGACTCGGAGTGAATAGTCTGTATAAGTCGTAAATCGCATTTTTCACCTTATTTAAATGAATTAAGTTCTTGACCGTTTACCCTTAAAAGATGTATAAATTATACATGTTATTAATTAACGGTTTATAAGGTTTCGTGGCGAAGGTACGGTTAGATCGGGATATTGCTTGTGAATACTGCATTTATACGGTTTTTAAATTTGATTGATTCATTGGATCGCATGAATCCTGGACGTAATTTGGATGAGCTCGAAAGAGAATTGGTGGAGCATATTTTGCGCTGCACTAGTGAGGGCCAGGTATTGCTTGTCGGCGATCTTCTTCAATTAAACAAGCTCGGCTCGCAAGCAACGATTCATGGAAGAGTAAAAAATCTATCAGCACTTGGCTATATAAAGCTCCTAATTGATAAAGAGGACGGCCGTAGAAAGTTTGTCACTCCTACAAAGATGGCATTTAAATACAGCGAATTTATGTCTAAATGTCTAGAAGATGCGCTGAAGACGTAAGGCGGTGGGGGATACAAATAGCCCCATGGGGAGCGATAATCCAATCCTGGTTTACATTTTTAAATGAAGCAAACATTGGCAGTTTATCTTTAGGCGCATCGGCCAGAAGTAGACTTTGGCTATCGTCGTATTCGGGTCGGTAGTTGCCCAACGATAGAAACTTATCCAAAGTCTCAACCTAGCCAATAAGAGACTTCTGCACAATTTTAAAAGCCTATTCTGTCAAATCAATAGACTTCATGATGACTATTGGTGGTTCACATCTACGCCATTAAGATTTTCTTTATTTGCCCAAAAGCCGTAAGAAATTATCTATTGCAATTCTTCGATGTTCTTCTGTCCCGGCCAAGGGGTCAAGATCAACAAATGGCCTTTCAATGAATATAAACATTGTTCGAGCGATAAATTGGAGCTCGTCTTCCGGCATCTTTCTAAATGTATTTGTTTGATCTCGATGTGCCGCCCTTAGAAAAGGACCTACGAGCGCATCACCAAATTCATAAGGATTTTCTTGACGTGAAAACTTGGTAACCCGTTCTTCATAAAAACGAATGACTAGTGGGTTAACTTGCTTTATGGCTGCAAAAGAACCATCCACCAGATCTTCCAAAAGATTCTTTAATGGCTTGCCGGGATCAAAGTCATCAACTTGCCTGGCAAATTTAGCAAGATGCTTTTCCTGCCCCTTTTTTATGGCCCATAAAAATATCTTATCTACTGAGGTAAGGCGTTTGTTAAGCGTTCCAAGTGAGTAGCCTGATTTTTTTGAGAGTGATCTACTGGTAAGGGCATTTAAATCACCAGAATCTGCTAAATCGAGAGCGGCCTCTAGCAAGTCATCCAAGGTTTTTTTGGAGCGATCTTGCTTGGGCTCTGCAAAGATGATTTCAGGTTTTTTGGCCATCGCTAAAAATGAGGTGCTTCAAAAGGTGATCAATTGGTTTTAGATAAATCAATATACCCCATAAATGGCCTATCTTAAGGGGCGCAGGGGTGTGTGGGCTCTGTAATAAGTGATCACCGAACCCGCCCAAATTGCATAGTTATTGAGATATTGTTTGCCCGTCGAAATGGGCTCTAGACATCCTTACAAGGGCGATTAGTTAGCGATCTCATACCCAGGAAAAGACCTTCTTGAATAATAAAAACTCTAATTACTTGCTCAGCATGCCTCAAAACTGGTTAAAAAAAACTAAGATTTCAGTCGCTGCATCATTATTGGTGTGCGCCACACTGTATTGTCCTGCTGCAAGGTCCTCCGTCTGTACGCTGGATAGCTCTGGAAATATCACTAGTAATTGCGACGACTTCACTTGGTCCTCAGGGAGTGTTTCCAATTCTTATGCGATTAGCTCCGTTGCGCAAGCCCCATTGTTTGTAATTAACGCTACACCTAATACCTTTACCAATACTTCATCGGGCTCTATTCTTGGCGGTACTGGGTTGGGTATCTTTGTGTACTTTAATAGCGTAGTTACTGCCATTAATAACTATGGCCTAGTGAGTAGCGTTAATGATCATGGCTTATTTAACTACTATTACAGCACTATTGATCAGCTCAATAACTCAGGGTCTATCGTCAGTACAAATAGACAGGGGGTATATAACTATGATCATAGTGCCATCAATTTACTAAGTAACTCAGGCACGATTACTGGTGGTGTTGTTAATTTCGTAAGTAGCTCTATTGCACAGCTGAACAACACGAGTAGAGCCTCCATTACTTCCGGTGATACCGCCATTGTGAATATTGGAACTAGTTCGATTGGCTCAATCAATAACGCTGGCACAATCAGCGGTACAAATGTAGGTATTTTTAATGAGCTAGGCAGCACGATATCCGCAATTACGAATACGGGGATTATCAGTGGGGCTGGCTCTGGAATCAATAATCTTGGGACAATCGCGCGACTGAGCAATGGCCAGCCTGGACTCACCTATGCCGGCGTCTTGCCCTCAAGCTATGGAATTATTTTGGGAGCCACCCCTGCATCCTATGGAACATTAAATTATTTGACTGGCGGCGGAGTGTTATCCAGTTTTCAGATCGACAGTGGATCCGTCAAATCAAGCAAATATGCAGGCGTTTTAAGGGGTATTACTTCGGTTGCCGGCCAAACTGTTGGAATGTATTCTGGATTTTCTTATCGGTTACTTCTTGAGTCTGGCTCTTTGAATATTTGGGACCTATTCTTCGGCCCATCCACTGCGGATACTCAACAATCCATAGTTAATACAGCCTCAGCACTACAGAACACCTTCACATTACAAAACTCAGTCTTGGCTAATAGCTTTGCTTATGACTGCACTTTATTTGATAAGAACAATGTTTGTATTTCTGCTGGTGGTCGTAACACTGCTGTGTCAGCTGCAAATGGCTTAAACAATACGAGTGGTTTATTGATTGCTGCATACCGTCCACACATGAATTATCGTGTGGGGGCATACGTTGATCAGAACCTCTCAGTAAATAATGCTGGCTCTACTGTGAACTTAGGCAATAACACTCCACTCATTGGCTTGTTTGGTGCATGGAATGGGCGTCTTGATGGCACTGGTGCGGAGGTGAAAGTATCAGCTGCTTATGGCCAAAAGAACACTACTGTTACTCGTGCTGTAGTGGGTACCAGTGAAGCGGGCGCTGGAGGCTCACAACTCAATAGTCAAGGCGCCCAAGTAACTGCGAAGTATGGCTTTGGTGTTGCGCAAAATGTGATTGTTTCTCCGTACGCTGGTATTCGCTATACCCAGAATAATATGGGTGGCTATACAGAAAGTAATTCAAGTGCGGTAACGGCGCCACTGACATACTCAGCACTCAATACCAACGCAACAACGGCATTAGCTGGTGTGGGGGCTTCCTATCGTTTTATTCCACAAGCAACAGCGTTTGCTAGCGCTGGCGTGGAGACCGATACGAATACCGCTAACGGCTCTTATTCTGCAACTGGAGTAACTGGTTTAACCCCAGTCAATTTCAATGCCAATCCTGTGAAGACCCGTCCAACGGCAATGGTGGGTGCCACCTATGATGTGGAAAAGAATCAGCGTATTGGTGTAACAGGCATTTATCGCCAAGAGCCATATCAGGCAGTTTCTACAACTACTGTGATGGCGACTTATACGGTTGGTTTGTAAATAGCAAGTTAGTAGGCTGTGCAGAAGACCTGCTTCGGCGGGTTTTTGATTTTTTAAGAAAAATTTTCCCCAGAATTAGCAAAATACCGTGTAAGTGTGGCGAGATGCTGAGACAATATGGGTGCTGACTGCGACCACCGCCAGCCAGATTCTGTATCTGTAAATACAGAGAAGATATTTATACAGCCCCGCCATGACGTGGGGCTTTTTTATTCCAAAGGAGTATTACTGTTGCAATCGAGCCGCCAAGTACTTCATGATGTTTTTGGCTTCGATGAATTTCGAGGTGCTCAAGAATCGATTGTTGGTCATGTAGTCGCAGGTGGGGATGCTTTGGTTCTCATGCCCACTGGCGCCGGTAAGTCACTGTGCTATCAGATTCCCTCACTGGTTCGTCGTGGTGTAGGGGTAGTGGTTTCGCCCTTAATTGCACTGATGCAAGATCAAGTCGATGCATTAACCCAGTTGGGCGTTAAGGCCTCGTTTCTCAACTCCAGTCTAGATGCGGCCACCTCTCAACAGGTGACGGCTCAACTGCTGGCTGGCGATCTTGACTTGATCTATGTAGCGCCAGAACGCCTGATGAATCCTGGTTTTTTATCGATGCTCGATAGACTCAATGCAGGCCCCGGAATTGCATTATTTGCCATTGATGAGGCGCACTGTGTTTCGCAATGGGGTCATGATTTCCGCCCAGAATATCGCCAGTTAACCGTTTTGCACGAGCGCTTTCCGAGGGTGCCTCGTATCGCCTTAACAGCAACGGCAGATGCACCAACCCGCGCAGAAATTGTGGAACGTCTTTCACTAGAATCTGCTGAGCAGTTTGTCTCTAGCTTTGATCGCCCCAATATTAAGTATCGAGTGCTGCAAAAGCAGAGCGCTAAGCAACAGTTAGAACATTTTTTAGACGCTGAGCATGCTGATGACTCGGGCATTATTTATTGCCTATCGCGTCGCAGTGTAGAAGAGACGGCGCAATGGTTGCAGGACCGCGGGTGGGATGCAATGCCCTATCACGCTGGTTTAAGTGTTGAAACACGCAGCGCCAATCAAAAACGCTTCTTGCGTGAAGAAGGCGTCATCATGGTCGCAACCGTAGCATTTGGTATGGGCATTGATAAACCCAACGTTCGCTTCGTAGCCCATTTAGACCTGCCCAAAAGCATGGAAGGCTATTACCAAGAAACTGGCCGGGCAGGGCGTGATGGCTTGCCAGCCAATGCCTGGATGGCCTACGGATTTGGGGATGTGGTGAGCTTGCGGCAAATGGTGGATTCTGGTGAGGCTTCTGAGGACCGTAAACGGGTGGAGCGCCAAAAACTGAATGCCTTGTTGGGTTATTGTGAGTCCACGACCTGCCGTCATCAAACGATCTTGCGGTATTTTGGAGAGGTGCATGCTGGTGGGTGCGGTAATTGCGATAACTGCCTAGAACCGGTGGCTACTTGGAATGCTACACAGGAAGTGCAAAAAGCATTGTCATGCGTGTATCGCACGGGCCAGCGTTTTGGAGTCACCCATTTAATTGATGTGCTGATGGGTAAAGTGACTCCTAGGGTGAAGCAATTCTTTCATGAGCAAGTCAGTACATTTGGTATTGGTGCGGAGCTCAATCAGGCGCAGTGGAATAGCATCTATCGTCAATTGGTGGCTGGCGGATATTTAGATGCCGATATTGCATTGCATGGCGGCTTAAAGTTGGTGGATCACGTTGCCTTGCCGGTGCTGCGTGGAGAACAAGAGGTTTGGCTCCGAAAAGAAACGGGCTACTCCAAGAGCAAGGCCACGAAGTCTGGATCGAGGAGGGGCTCTACACATCCCTTCAGCAATATTGCAGATGAAAACCTATGGGAGGCTCTCAAGGCTAAGCGTACCGAGCTAGCCCGCGAACAAGGGGTGCCGCCCTATGTGATTTTTCATGACAGTACCTTGCAGGAGATGGTAAATGCTACGCCAACTACCTTAGATCAATTTAGTCGGATTGGTGGAGTTGGGCAAGCCAAGCTTGAGCGCTATGGCGAACATTTTATTGCCGTAATTCAGGAAAGCTTAGGGGGCCCCGGCTAGTCGAGTTGGTTTCTTTGCCGGTTTTTATTTTCTTTCAATGATCTTTTCTATTGATGGACGGTGCTCATCGCAGTAGCGCGTCAAATCAACTAGTGTATTGAGGGAAAGCTTATTTTTTAAACTTGCCCTATGCATCTTGATGGTCCTCAAGGTGATGCCGAGCATTTCTGCAGCCTCATTTTGGCGGTGGCCTTTGCCTAGCAAGAGTAAAACCTCAGCCTCTCTTTGGCTAATAGGGATGTCGATCAAGGCCACTTCAGTTTTTACCCTAGGGGATTCCTGCTCAAGTAGCCTCATTTTTTTAAATAGATCTTCGAGTGCGGTGCTTACCTGGGATCCTGAGAATGGCTTCAAAATAAAATCAATTGCACCACCTCTCCAGGCGTCGATTACATCCGCCTGCTGCGCGTTGCCGCTCATGAAAATAATTGGGCAGGAGACACTCATCAGCTTAAGGTTGGATTGGAGTTCAACCCCAGTCATCCCCGGCATTTGAAAGTCCAGCAGAATACAGGTGGGAAGGCCATCCTCAAATTCAAAGTCATTGATAGCTTCAAGAAATGCCTCTGCAGATTCAAAGGGGCTTACCTCATATTCTTGAGATAGCCAGTCACTTAATCCTTGCCGGACTGCTACTTCATCTTCAACAATAATGACTCGAGCTTTTTTCATTGACTACTCTCCAATCGGCTTTGATAAGGGGATTTGGATTTCAAAAACTGCGCCACCAGTTTCGCTATTAAATGCGGTAATGCTGCCATGATGGCGTTCCATGATTGTTTTGCTGAGCCATAACCCAACGCCCAAGCCGCCTTGTTTGGTGGTTTTATAGAGCTCAAAGATTGTTGGTAGTAAGGCGGCATCAATGCCGCAGCCACTGTCCTCTATCCTAACTATGGAAAATTTTTCGTTCTGAGTGATGCCAACCTGAATTTCTTTGCGGCTGGGTGTGTTTGAGGAAATCACATCAATTGCGTTATTGAAGATGTTAATTAATACCTGCTGAATTTGAATCGCATCACCAAAGAACGTTGGGTTGGCTTGGTAGTCCTTGACCAGCGTGATTTTTTTAGACCGCAGAGTAGGTTCGACAATGTCAATAATCTCATCCGCAGCCTTTTGCAGGCTTACTGCATGAAATTGATAGCTACGGGAGCTAAATAATTGCCTCAAGTTCATTACTAGCTCAGCCAATTTGCCAGACTGCAGGCTGATATCGTCCAAAGGTGCAATTAGGGCTGGGTTTTGTGTTGTTTTGCTCATTTCCCGTCGAGCCGTATCCGCCTGAAGTGCTATGGCAGTTAGGGGCTGGCTTAACTGGTGCGCAAGAGAACTGGCTAAGGCGCTAATGCCAATAACGCGGTTTGACGCTATTAATCCCCTCAAAAGCTGGTCTTTCTCTTCAACCGCCTTGGCTAGATCCCGATTTAAGGAGTTTGGAGTGGGATGGGAGGGGTCAATCCACGTCATCCTCAGTCCAATATAGGACATGTAGCGGAAGCTGCTGAGGGTGATGTAGCAGGCAAAGATAGCTATTGCGAGGAGGCTGGGTGCTTCCCGTGGAATGAGTGGTGCGTTTGAAAAGTAACTCAATAGCCTGATGGCTGAATAGATTACAAGACCCAATTCAAACCATCTAAAGGAAATAATGAATTGATTTTTTGCGAGCTCAGCAGGCAGTCTATATCTACATAAGATGTAGACGGATAAGAAGAGGCATGTTTGAAATAGGGTGTAGATCAAAACAAGTAATTTGAGCTCAATATTGGGCCGGATAAATTCTAGAAAACAAGCAAATAAGGCTATGAAAAATAGAGATTGAAGAAAGCGTTTGTAATTCGCTTTTCCTAAGAGGGAGAGGATGCTAAATAGGATCGCAACTTCACAGCTCAGTGAGAAGAAATTGGTGGCTCCAGTCATCCAGCTCTGATGAAACATTGGCCAGTAATTTTGCAAGAAAATGATTGCTGAAGTAAGCAGCACAAACAGCTCCGAAATCAAAAAGAACACCGCAGAGGTATCCAGTTTTTTTCTGAATGCACCGTAGAGAACGGCGCTCGATACGAGTGTGAAAAAGAGATAACTTAGGGCTAGCGTGCCAAATGCATTCATATGATTTGCTGGGTGGTGATGGTGAAAAATATCCGAATATCTGGTCAAAACAAAAGCGCTTGGTTTGAGGTATCAAATTCAGATGGATTTGGCTTGGGTGGTCTCAAGAGCTCATTGCGGCTGAATTTTCTTCAGCTTAACCCAACTTAACCCAACTTAACCAAACTTAACCCTTATTTTTAGGCGTTTCCTGTACCAAGGTACGTTATGAAAAACCGACTATTTTCATAAAATCGCGTATGAAAATTTTCCTTCAAAACGCGTTCTAACTCTACACGACTCAAAAGTGATCACATCTGTTTTTGCAAAACTCGATTTTTTAGGGGCTGCCTTTGGCAAGCGCCTGAAATCGTCACATGCAAAAAATGATAACGCGTTTGTTGGATTTCAAGAATTGCCTACTGCAAGTTTTGTATTTTCCAATGTCGCAGTAGCTAAAAAATCTTCAGCAAAAATTACACCAATTGCATCCGTTTTTCTGGCAATGATTTTTGCAGCGCCATTGCAAATTGCATGCGCACAAAATAATGCGCGTGCATTGCCAACGGGTGGAAATGTTGTTGCAGGAAATGCAACGATTACGCAAAGCAATTTGCAGATGAATATCAATCAAACTTCACAACGTGCGATTGTGAATTGGGATAGCTTTAACGTTGGCAAAGATGCGACGGTGACATTCAATCAACCGAACGCAAGTGCAGTGATATTGAATCGCGTTACCGGTGCTAGCGCATCTGTGATTGACGGTGCTGTGCGCGCAAATGGTCAAGTAATTTTGGTGAATCCAAATGGCGTTACTTTTGGTAAAGGCTCGCAGATAGACGCAGCTGGTGTTGTGGCTTCTACCTTAAATATTTCTAATAAAGATTTTATGGATGGCAAGAGCACCTATACCGGCGGCTCTACTGGTGCGGTAGTCAACCAAGGCAAGATCACTACGAACTCCAAAGATGGCTATATCGCCCTCTTGGCGCCAGAAGTTCGTAACGAAGGTTATTTGATAGCTAACAAGGGCCCAGGAAACACAGTAGCCATGGTTTCTGGCGAGAAAATTACCCTGGATTTCCGGGGTGACCAGCTTATCAGCGTCAAAGTAGACCAGGCTACTTACAAAGGCCTAATCGAAAACAAGCGTTTAGTTGAGGTTCCGGGTGGTCAAATCATTGTGGCTGCTGGCTCTGCTGGCCGTTTAATGGCTGCAACCATCAATAACACGGGCGTTATCTCCGCTTCTAGCGTAGTTGACCGTGGCGGCATGGTGGATTTCGTGGCAGCAAATATCAATCAAGCTGGCAAGGTTGTTGCTAGTGGCAAGGGCGCCAATAGCGATGGTGGCACGATCACCATGGTTGGCGAGAACATCAACCTGGCATCTGGCTCTAAAACGGTTGCCACTGGTACGGCCAATGGCGGCACGATCAATATCGGCACTAGCGGTGTGACTTATACCCAGAACGCCAATGGCACTCGTAGCAATGTGATTGCCAAGGATCTCGCCACTACAACCACGGTTGCAGAAAATGCCCTGGTGAACGCCTCCTCAACTAGCTTGGGTAACGGCGGCCAAATCAATATCTGGTCTAGCGTTAAAACCAGCGTAGCAGGCAGCCTCAAGGCCTTGGGTGGTGTACTGGGTGGTAATGGTGGCTTTATTGAGACTAGCTCTACAGCCCAGCTCATCATTGCCCCAACAGCATCTATCGATACGTCTGCACCAAAAGGCAAAGTAGGTCAGTGGTTGCTGGATCCAATCGACTTAACGATTGATGCAGCTGTTGCTCGTGTGATTTCTTTAGCACTTTCACTAAACAATGTGACTATTGAGGTTAGCGCCAATACCAACGCCTGCCCAAGTATTGGTGCCTGTACACAAAACGGCACCGGTAGCTTAACGATCGCCAGCGGCGCAGATATTCTGAAGCAGGGCAATGCCTTTACCAGCTTAACCCTGTCGGCATCTGGCATGTTTACCTTGAACGCCAACATCATTGGTCAAAACCTCAACGTCATCATTAATAGCTCGATTGCTTACCTGAATGTAGGCAGCACTATTGAGGCAACCCAGGTTACAGTCCGGGCCCAAACGGTTTACGCCAATGGCACTATCAATACCTATGGCTCTACTAGCCTAGGTGGTGCTATTCAGTTGCTTGCCCAGGCTCTTTATGTATCTGGTCGTCTGAATACTGGCACATCAACAGGTAGCACTAGCAACACCACATCAACCACGGTAACGTATAACGGCACCGTATTGCGTCAAGAAGATTTGCCAACATTCTTGGCAATCCAAAGTAATCTCAACGCAACCAGCAACGCATTAGATGTTGTGTACTCAGCAACATCAGCCAATGATGCAAGTTATGTTCCATTGAGAAATACCTCAACCAATGTCATCACCTTAAATGCGGCTAGAGAGATGGTTCTCTATAGCACTGCAGAGATCAAGGCCAATGGCACCACAGGTTTTGCAAATGGAGCAGCCGGTGCTATTTATCTGACCGCCCCAAGCCTCACCGCAGAATCCGGTAGCTTGATTCAGGCGAATGGTAATAATGGCCCCGGCGGCACTATTGCAGCAAACGGTAGCGATATTCATTTAGCAGGAACAATTCAAGTAAACGGTAGCAATGGTAGTAACGGTGGTGCAGGCGGCTCATTTGCAGTAAGAGCCAACACCTTAACTATTGATAACGCAGCAGTGGTGCAGACCAACGGCCAATCCGGTCCTGGTGGCACGATCACGCTCACCTCAAATCAAGATATCCAAGTGAACCAAGCGCTTATCAGCGCAAACGGTGACACAGATGGTGGCTCTATCACCATCGTCAGCTACGCTGGCAACCTCAACATCCAAAATGCACTTATTCAGACGAACGGCTCTACTGGTCGTGGCGGAAGCATTGGTATTGCAGCCTTTAATCAAACCATTCTTGCAAATACAACAGTAGAAGCAACAGGTCTAAATCAAGGCGGAAAAATCCTCATCGGCAATGATGCTAAGAACGGCACATTGCCTTTTTCTATTTATACAAGCATTGATGCAAGAACAAGCTTAAGCACACAGGCATTAAGCGCAGCAGGCGTTGGTGGATTTATTGAAACCTCTGCACACACATTAAATCTGCTCGGGACGATTAATGCCGGTAGGGGTGGTATGTGGCTGATTGATCCAATTGATTATTACGTATCGAGTAATGTTTCAACCATTAATAGCCAGTTAAATGCGGGAACTAATGTAACAATCACAACAGCCGGTTCGGGTGGTTCAGGTGATATTTATATCGACGCTAATATCGATTCATCCGGCTCTGGAAACTTAGTCCTCAATGCTGATAGGAATATCCATCTTCGCGCAAATGTGAGAGCTGCATCGATCGTAATGAGTGCCCCAGGTACTCTTTACACGGGATCTAGTGCTTCTAGCGTAACTGCCACCACTGGTGCAATCACGATTAGTGTGAATGGTTTTTCATGGGGCGCAGGAGGAAATCCAACTTTTTCAAGTTCTGGCGTCCTAACTCTTGAATCTTATGCTGCCTATTTCACCATCAGCACCACTGTTTATTTACAGTGGTTTAACTTCAATTCGATTGGTGGTTTGGTTCTAGGTAAGGCTGGCAATACAAATACTTTCTATCTTGACTCAAATAAGACTGTTGCCGGTTCAATTACGATCCATGGCGGAGAAATTAATTTATCTCACAATTTAACGGCGACTGGCGCTGGATCAACCATCAGTTTTAATCTTGCACCTTGGGGCGGCTCCTATGTTTACACCCTCAAAACAATCACAAATTTGTATCCAGCCTTGACTGCGCCTGGGGGTATTGCGATTACTGCAGACTACTTTGATTGGTCGGCTGGCAATCCTACGTTGTCTACTTCAGGTGTTGTGACAATTCAGCCTGCTAGCACCTCTTTTGGTAGGAATGTTAATTCAACATGGTTCACCTTAGCAGGCAGTCCAAGCGGATTTACGCTAGGAAAGGCGGGAAATACTGCGTTGCTTGATATTGGAGCTGTAACTGTTTCAGGGCCTATTAATATCTATGGCGGAACGGTAAATCTTTTTAACAATCTCAGCTCCAGCGGCGGTAATGGCAACATCAACATTGTTGCTTCAACCGTCATTGATCCTGTTGCAGCAATCAGCTTAACGAGTGGTTCAGGTAACATCACTTTGACTGCGCCTTATATCGATAGATCAACAGTTGCAAATACCATAACGATTGCATCTACAGGTCAGTTTAGCTATAAGCCATTTGGAACAAGTTTTAGCGATATTTCTGGACCGTTGACCTTGACCGGCGCAGTATCTTCAAATACGTTTACTGGCTCAGGGGAGATTAGCTGGCTTCGAATTAATAACGTTAGTGGGCTTGGTGGTTTAACCATCGGTAAGGATGGAAATACTTCTGACATTGAAAGTAATGTAGGGTGGAGCATTGGCGGACCCATCAACTTCATTGGCGGCAGCATTTATCTGAATAACAATGCCAGCTTAGCCACTTCAACTGAAGGCAGTGGAATACTTCTCAAGGCGCTTTATGAAATTGTTATTGGTGATGGCAGCACACAATCCATAAGAACCAATAACGGCAACATTACCTTATGGGCTGACTCCGATGGTGATGGTCAGGGCACCATCCGCGTGCGCGAAAATATTTCTTTTAACAGTGCAAACGGATCTACCTCGCAAATCATAGGTGGCGGTGCAATTACTCTAGCGGGGGGCAATGCGACTGACAGTGTTACAGGTTTGCCTAATGGCTATGCTTTTGCAGAAAGCAGTCGAACTAGCATCTGGGGTAATACATCGTTCGGCGGCGTTCAATTGGGCGCATACACATACAGCTATGGTGGTGGCTATCCTAATAGCATTGCTTTCTACAGTGGCGGCGGCAATGTTGTCATTAAAGGAAAGTCTGCCAATGGCATGCCTGGTATTACTTGGCTAGGTGGCGCTTCAGGTGGTTCGCAGATCATCGATGCAGGTGCTGGCACAATTACCCTTGATGGCCAAGCCGTTGGCACGGGGCATGGCATCGAACTTAACTATGGCGGTGGTCCTACTTCTCCTGAGTTGAGATCAAGCAGCAGCGCTACAACGGCTATTTCAGTTACGGGAATAACCACAAGTACAACGGGGTACTCTGGCTATCAAGGCACTGCGACCATGAAGGCAACAGGGACGGGTGGCATTACTATTAGCGGAACATCCGCTGGTGCTGGAAGTTCTATAAATGCAACTGGCCTATATCTTTATGCAGCTAGTGGAGCGATTGCGATTAATGGCGCAGGTGGCACGGGTGCAATTATTGGCGGCACTTGGGGCAGGGGTACGTTAGCCGGCAGCTCAAGCAATATCACGGTAACTGCTGCGACCATTAATTTATATGCTACAACTACAAATACTTCTGGCAACATTAAATTTGACGGCTCACTAACCCTAAGAGATAACATCGCCATTGCTTCTAGTGCTGGCATAGTTACATTCACAGGCGCAATTAATAGTGACTCAGCTACAACGCCTCGCGCATTAACAGTGAGTGCGGGTACTGGCTCTATTATCTTTGGCGGCGCTATTGGTGGCATCAATCCGATAAGCAATCTCACTGCAAGCGGGTCTGCTGGCATCACCATCAATGGCAACATCACTACCGCAACAGGCTTTGATGATGGTTTATTGTTTGAGAAATTTGATGGTTATGTAGGTAGCAATTTAACGTCGTTCACTACAGCTCAAAATGTACAGGCTTCTGAATTGGCCGGGGCCCCTGGTAACACTAGCTCTGTCACGAGCACAACTGTTGATATTTGCGCAAGTAGTGGTTGCGACGATACTTATTCCTACAGGGTAACCGGCTATTTTGTGCCCAAAGCTTCTGGCATTTATACATTCCAGATTAGTGGCGACGATAGCTATTGGTTGTTTATGGGAAATGCCAATCAAACAATCGGCCAGCTTAAAAATCAAGTTCAGCAGTCAACCGTTTCATCAGGCATGGCCGGGTATATTGCCGGTTGGAATGGCAGTTCCTGCTGTACTAACGTATCAGGCAATACGGCCAGTCTTGTTGCTGGTACGGCCTACCCAATCTACGCCATGATGAGTGAGAATACTGGTGGCGATAATTTAAGGCTGGCTTTCAAGCTTTCTACTGACAGTACTTGGGTGAGTGCAAATTCAAACACTGCTTCAAACGGTATTGGCTACTATTTTAATGGGGCTCCTAATGCCGGTGTGGTACTTACGGGCCCAGTCACAATCAACAATAACGCAAGCATCACTGCGCCAAAGGGTAACTTGCAGATTGCCGGTGCGGTCACGGCCAATCAAATCAATCTCAGTGCTAAAAACGTAATGTTTAGCGGTGCCGGTGGTGTTAGCACAACAGGTAATGTGTCAGTAAATGTAACTGGTGACATCGTTCTCAATTCGGCGCTGACCTATACGGGTGTATCTGCAGGTACCTTTGCATTTACTGCTGGGGATAGTATTTTTGTTAACAACACAATTACTTCAATAGCCGGGCCACTTGCTTTGCAGTTCACTGCAGGCGCTTCCTCGGGTTATATCGGTATTGAAAATAGCTTAACCACGAGGGGTGGGGCTATTTCTTTCACGGGTGCTACAACCGCCCTACAGCAAAATGCCCTGACGATTAATACAAGCCTGACTGGTAGCACTGGTGGTAGCGTCACATTTAATGGCAATGTATTGCTGGCTAAAGATTCTGGTGACATCACTATTAACACGGGTGGTGGTGCAGTCACTTTCTCGGGCACCGTTGATTCGGCCTCTTCTTATTTACGTCAATCCGATTTATTTAACGATCTTGTGTCATCGACAGACGGATGGACGCAAAGTGGGGCGACATCGGGCACGAGCTACTCCGCCGGTACATGGGGTAATTTGCTTGGCTTGTTTGGTACGGGCGGTACCGCCAATAGAATGATTAACCTGGGCGGTGCGGCAAGAACAATCTCAGTTGAATTCTATCGGGTAGATTCTTGGGATAGCGAATACTTCTATGTGAATATAGGTGGTGCGGATATTTTCACGGGACGCTTTGTATGCTGCCAAGGAACGCAAGCTGCTGAAATGCTCACAAGCGCCAGCCAAGTAACTGGCGGCTATACAACAAGTATTAAACCGGTTGGCTCTGGGTTGGTAAATGTGGCTGGTAATACCGGCTGGGATGATCAAAAGTACAGCATCTCCATAACTACTCCCGCTGCATTGAGCAGCCTTAATGTTGCACTTCGTTCCAATTTAGATAGCGCAGCCAGTGATGAGGGTTGGGCAATTAAAAACTTTACAGTTTCAGGTGCCGCAACAATCTACATGGCCAATGCAAGTGGGCTTAATGTCAATGCAGGTGCAGGTAATGTCACCTTTACCGGGGCGGTTGGTGGGGATAAAGCTGCCGGCAACGTTACCGTCAATGGCGCTGCAGTAAATACTGCTGCTATTAAGATTTATGACGGTGGCAGTTTAAATATCACGAATAGTAGTGCGGGCACGGTTTCAGGGGTTATTTCTGGGGCTGTTAATGTCGCTAAATCTGGGGCTGGAACTTTATCGTACGCAGGCGGCAATACCTATACAGGTACCACCACGATTAATGGTGGCACATTGTTTGTGGGTAACACTGGCGCTTTAGTCAACAACGCAAACGCTGGCGTCACAGTGAATGACGGCGGTACTTTAAGTTTTGGTCGTTACAATGTATTTGGTGTTCATACGGATAGCGTCGCTACGCCTATTACGATTAATGCCGGCGGTACGATGACTAATAGCGGCGCCTTCTTTAGTCGTATCGACAGTCTCACCCTCGCTGGTGGCACGCTCACCTCCACTGGCGGTACAACTCAAGCAGGCTTGGATGGCACATTTGCTTGGGCCTTGGCTGGAACGGTGACCGTCACTGGTAATGCGCAGTCAACTATTTCTGGCGCTGCTAATGTCATGCTAGGTTCGGGCACATCTGTTACAGGTACTACATTTAATATTGCTAATGGCACGTCAGATACTGACCTCTTGGTTTCAACCAAGTTGATTAACAGTAGCACCAATGCCTGGGGCACAGCGCAAGCAAGTACTCTCACAAAAACTGGCGCTGGTACGATGGCACTTTCTGGTGCTAATTCCTATACTGGTGCATCAACGGTTAGTGCCGGTACATTAACCCTAAGTTCTGCTGGTAGTTTGGGTGGCGGCACCTATGCTGGCAATATCAGCATTGCAAGCGGAGCATCCTTGCTCGACTCTTCCTCTACAGCGCAAACGCTGTCAGGGATTGTTAGCGGTGCAGGATCTGTTACTAAAGATACTTCTGCTGCCACCTTGACACTTTCCGGCGTCAACACCTTCACCGGCGGCACAACGATTAGCACCGGCACCCTCAAGGTTGGTAGCGTCACTGCATTAGGCGCTTCGGCTTCAGCAGTTTCCGTAACTAGTGGCGCAGTGTTGGACCTCAATGGTATTGCCATGACCAATACCAATGCGCTGACTTTAAACGGTACAGGCATCAGTGCTGGTGGTGCAGTCATTAATAGTTCTGGAACTCTAGCGAGTTATGCGGGTGCGATTAGCTTAGCAACCGATTCATCTATTGGCGGTTCAAGCGGTGCCATTACTTTGGGTGGCGTTATCAGTGGCGCGGCATTGATTAAGGTTGGTACAAATACCGTTACGCTTTCTGGTGTGAATACTTATACCGGTGCAACTACTATTTCTGCGGGTACTTTAGCTGCTAATAGCACTACCCCAGTAGGTGCCAGTGGGCTGCTGACTATTGGGGCTTCAGGCACCTTTGATTTGCAATATGCTGGAACGGTCACCATCCCAAGTCTATCCATCATCAGCGGTGGACAGATCACTAACTCGGTAAATACCTCAGCACTATATGTAACTGGTACAAGTTCGCTTAGCGGTTCAGTAACGGCAAAAGGCGGGCAGACTTATAACGGTGCAGTGACCTTAGCAAGCAATAGCACATTAACGTCCACAAACAGCAATGTTATTTTTAGCTCAACCCTTGATGGGGCTGCTGCGGCAACTCAATCACTCACTATTGCAAACGGTTCTGGTTTTATTGTCTTGGGCTCAAATGTTGGCGCTAACGCTGCTTTGTCATTGTTAAACTTTAGTAGCACAACAGCCACAACTATTCTTGCTGGCTCAGTCACAAGCTCAGGCGCTCAAACCTACTCTGGCAATATGTATGTGTCGGCTAGCTCACCGACCCTAACTAGTGCTAGTGGCGGTGTGACGATTACTGGCGCTATTTCTTCTGGTGCGATTTACCAGTTTAATTATGTCAGCGGTACTTACACGTTGAACGGCGCATCCACAAGCACGTCGGCAGCTCCAACGGGTGCGGGTTTAACGGTAACTGGTAGTAGCACTGGCGCCTTTACTATTTCTTCTATCGCGCCAATGACTGGGCTTTCATATCTTGTTGTCGGTGGCGGTGGCGGTGGAAGCGTTAATACTTGCAATTGTTATAACGGCGGCGGCGGTGGTGGTGGTGGTGCCGTGATTGCATCCACTCAAAATCTTGCCGCTAACACCACTTATAGTATTTCTGTCGGGGCTGGTGGCGGATCTGCGGCTAATGGCAGCTCAACAAGCTTGAGTGGTGCAGGCATAACTACTGTAACGGCTGGCGGCGGAAGTACTGGCGGTCCAGGCGCTACTACTGGTGGTGCTGGCGGAGCGCCAGGTTCTGGCGGTGGCGCTGGCGGCGCGGGTGGTTGGAATACCGGCGGTATTGCCGGTATAGCAGGTACGACATCCACCTTAAATGGCTCATCTTATGTCTATGCTAGTGGCGGCGGCGGCGGTGCTGGCTACAACCAAGCGGGCGGTGCTGCGGGCACTGGCGCTGGTGCTGGCGCAAACAATAATGGCGGTACTGCAGTGAATGGCGGTAACGCCACTAACTATGGCTCTGGCGGCGGTGGCGCTTATGGCCCAGCCACTGGAGGTTCGGGCGCTGCAGGTACGGTGATATTGGCATTGCCAGCAAGTGCATTGACTATCAGCGCAGGGACTGGTGCTGTTTCTATTGGATCAGCAAGTAAGCTAGCGAGCTTAACGATTTCATCTTCATCAACTAGTTCAGGCCAAGCCAGTGCTGGTGTGATCAGTGGCTCGACGAGATTTGTCTTTAATGGCACAGGCACCTTTTCTTTAAATGGCGCCAACACCTTCACCGGTGGCACAACGATTAGTACCGGCACAATCAAGGTTGGCAATGTAACTGCATTAGGCGCTTCGGCTTCAGCAGTTTCCGTAACTAGTGGCGCAGTGTTGGACCTCAATGGTATTGCAATTGCTAATACCAATGCGCTGACTTTAAACGGTACAGGCATCAGTGCTGGTGGTGCAATCATCAATAGCTCAGCTACTGCAGCAAGTTATGCGGGTGCGATTAACTTAGCAACCGATTCATCTGTGGGCGGTACAAGCGGTACCATTACTTTGGGCGGCATTATCAGTGGTGGAGCGTTAACGAAGGTTGGCTCAAATACCATTACGTTGTCCAACACCAATACTTACACTGGTGGCACGACAATCTCAGCAGGTATTTTATCGATCACCACAGATAGAAACTTGGGTGCTTTACCTGGAGCAACCACTGCAAACTCAATCACATTGAGTGGCGGCGTGTTACAGGCGGCAGGCGCGGCTACCCTGGACGCTAAGCGGGGCATCACCTTAACTGCTGCAAGTGGATTGGCAGCAACTTCAACCAATGCGCTTACTGTAAACGGCATTATCGACGGTGCTTATGCTTTAACTATCAATGGTGCTAGCCAAACTGGCACCGTGACATTCACTGCTGCCAATACTTATAGTGGTACGACAACTATTACAGCTGGTACCCTGCAGGTCGGGAATGGTTCGACAGCTGGTTCTTTGGGGTCTGGCGATGTTACTAATAGCGCTACGCTGACCTTTAACCGCAGTGACGCAGTTAGTGTGAGCAACATTATTTCAGGTACGGGCACATTGGTTAAAGCGGGTGCTGGTACATTAACCTTAGCTGCCGCAAATACTTATAGTGGTGTCACAACGGTTTCTGGCGGTACATTACAAGCGGGTATCGCTTCAACAGGCGCCATTACGAATGGGCCATTTGGTACGGCTGCCGTAACTGTCAATACTGGCTACACACTTGATCTAAATGGCTTCAATATTGCCAATGCCCTGATCTTAAATGGAGCGGGCCTCAATGCAGCTGGCGCTTTAATTAATAGCTCAGCAACAGCAGTGAGCTATACAGGCACAATTAATTTAGCTACCACTTCATCTGTGGGCGGCTCAAGTGGTGCGATTGCTCTAGGTGGTGTAATAAGTGGTGGTGCATTAACTAAGGTTGGCTCAAATACGATTACGCTTTCTGCAGCCAATACCTATACAGGCGGAACCACCATTAACGGCGGTATTTTGTCAGTTGCATCTGGTGGGTCAAGTGGTAATAATCTTTCGTCTGGCACTGTTACTATTGGCGCTTCCGGTATTTTATTGGCCAACGCTACTGGCACGATTTCCAATGCGATTGTAATTAATGCTTATGGCGGGACAATTGCTGCAGCTACAGGTAGTACGCTGACAATTGGCGGGAACATCACAAGCGTGGCACCAACAGTCGGCGCTTCTGGGTATGCCGGTATAGTCACTTTTGGTAATAGTTTGACCTCTGGAGCATTTGCTTCATCTGTTGCTGCGCCATTAACTATTAGTTATGGCACGCTTAAAGTGGTTGGCACTACCAATAATTACCAGCAGGGTGGTACTGGTGTGAACCCAACCATCCTAATTAATAATGGCGGCACCTTAGATATGGGTGGCTTGAGTAATAACTACGCAAGCGCCGCCGTAACGTTGAATAACGGTACGTTAACCAACTCTGCGACCACGGGCTCTTCTAATGGGCCGGGAACTACAACAGCGATTGTCGTGGGATCTCTTGGGGGAACGGTATCGTCTGCTACAGGTAGCACCTTAGCAATTAGTGGTGTGGTCAGCGGTTCGGGTACTTTGACTATCGGTAGTAACGGCAATACAGGAACGATCTCCTTCACTGGAGGCAACACCTTCACCGGCGGCACAACAATTAGCGCCGGCACTTTAAAAGTTGGCCACTTAACTGCTTTGGGTACATCCGCCTCAGCAGTTTCTGTCACCAGTGGCGCAGTATTGGATCTCAACGGTATTGCAATTGCTAATACCAATGCGCTGACTTTAAACGGTACAGGCATCAGTGCTGGTGGTGCAATCATCAATAGCTCAGCTACTGCAGCAAGTTATGCGGGTGCGATTAACTTAGCAACCGATTCATCTGTGGGCGGTACAAGCGGTACCATTACTTTGGGCGGCATTATCAGTGGTGGAGCGTTAACGAAGGTTGGCTCAAATACCATTACGTTGTCCAACACCAATACTTACACTGGTGGCACGACAATCTCAGCAGGTATTTTATCGATCACCACAGATAGAAACTTGGGTGCTTTACCTGGAGCAACCACTGCAAACTCAATCACATTGAGTGGCGGCGTGTTACAGGCGGCAGGCGCGGCTACCCTGGACGCTAAGCGGGGCATCACCTTAACTGCTGCAAGTGGATTGGCAGCAACTTCAACCAATGCGCTTACTGTAAACGGCATTATCGACGGTGCTTATGCTTTAACTATCAATGGTGCTAGCCAAACTGGCACGGTAGCACTCTCAGGCACCAATACCTACAGTGGAGCCACGACTATTACTGCTGGTACTTTAGCAATTTCCAATGAAAGCGCGTTGGGCAGTGGAGCAGCTTACAGCATCACCAACTTGAACATGACGCCTAACAATACATTAAGCGCCTATTCAACTTATAGTCCCTATGGCGCCGTTCTTTCAACCATCACAGTAGGAGCAACTGTAACTGGTGCAGGTATTACGGGGTCAACTACAGTTGGTTCATTACATGCATTCCCAAATATGTTCCCAGGTATTGATGTTTATAACTTCACCTTAGCTGATTCATCAGTTCAATTAACCTACGGTGTTAATTACACGTTTACTACAAGCGCAAAACCAACTACGACCATTGCATCCGGTGCTGTACTTTCAATCTCAGGCGGATTAACGGTCTCCAATCCAGTCACCAATAATGGCGGCTCAATTGTCTTTGCCTCTGGTAACAACACGCTAAGTGGTGCGCTAGCATTAGGTGCGGATTCTGCTGTGAATGCTGCGGCATCGACAACGCAAACTATTTCTGGTGTTATATCCGGGGGCAGCAAATTAAGCATTAATTCGACTGCCGGCAATACTGGTGCCGTGGTGCTTTCAGGTGCCAATACTTATTCCGGTGGCACAACAGTCGCTGGTGGTTTGCTAAAGGCCAACATTGACTCCGTTGGCAGTATTACTTCTGGTGCATTTGGTACTGGTACCGTTACTGTCAATTCTGGCTATACCCTAGACCTCAATGGTCGTAGTGTGGCTAATGCTTTGAACTTGAGTGGCGCTGGTCTAGGTAACAATGGAGCATTGATTAACTCAAGCACTACCGCTGCTACTGATAGTGGGGCGGTGACGATTGCTGCGAACACTTCAATTGGCGGTACCGGTGCCATCACATTAAGCGGTGCAATTTCAGCAAGCACGAATACGGTGAGCTTTGTAAATGGTGCTAGTGTGACAGCAACCAATACAGGCAATAGTATTACTGCGATTACTATTACAGGTGGCGCTGTAATTCTGAAAACTACTGCAGCACTTTCTGTGAATGCAAGTAGTCTTACTGGCGCAACCACGCTGCAAACAGTAGCGGCGGGTAAGGACATCACCATTTCGGGTGCAATCACTAATAATACGGATGGCAACGCATTAACCTTGATGGCCTCAAGAGATGTTCTCGTCTCGGCATCTATTTCTGGGGCATCAGGCAAGTCTCTCACTACTAATTTCTATTCAGACGTCGATAACACTGGTGGTGGTGGTTTTAAATCAACAGTTTCAACTGCTACGGTTAGCACGTTTGGTGGTGACATTACGATACGTGGCGGTACGGGAGATGCAACTTCAGGTTGTACTGCATCCTATTCATGTATTGCTGGCTATGCGAGTTATGGCGGCGCGCTCGCTGATCACATAGGTGTTTTGATTTGGAGTTCACTGAACGCAGCTGGCGGTAACATTGCGATATACGGTCGCGGTGATCCAACAGCTTCAACGACGGGCGTTGGTATTCATATTGATTTCACCGGTACCGTGTTCAGCACAATAGGTGCCGGCACCATTACCTTAAATGGCGTTTCCACGGGTGCTGAACGAGGCATTAATCATGCTAAAGGCGACATTAGTGCTGGTAATGGCCTCATTTCAATCACCGCTACCGCTGGCAGTACAACAGCGTATACCGGTTACAGAATGGTTGCTGGTTCAATCACATCCAATGGCGCATTGTCGATTGCAGGGACCGGTGGTGTTAATGAGTACGGCGTTTACATCTACGGCGCAGGTAGTATTGTGGTGGCTGGCGACATTACCGTTAATGGTCAAAATGCGAGTCGCAACTGGGGTATCTCAATCGAGGGCAGTAAGGTTGTTCAAACAACGGCTGGTAATATTTCTGTGACTGCTGTTGGTAAGGGTGGCTTCTATTTAGTTGGTAGTTTGATTGCGGGGGATAACCAAACTGCGCCAACGACTGGCGGCACGATTACCATTAATGCGACAGGTAGCTCTAATTTCGGTTTGCAGATTAACGCTGGTTCTTTAATTTCGAAGGGCGCGATTTCAATTACCACTGCTATTTTGAGTGGTGCTATTCACGCTTTCCGCTTTGAAGGCGCTACTGGCGTGATTAGAACTACTTCAGATATTACGATTCAGGTAACTTCCACTGACTGGGCGATGACCATGTATGGTGGTCGCCTCATCCAATCAACGGGCGGCAATATTTCAATCGCCTTAACTGGAGCGGGCGGCCTCTATATGGAAGGTGGCAGTGGTATTGTGGCGAGCAACGATACCACCAACCCAATGACCGCTACCCCAACTTCTGGTGGCACTCTCACCATTAATGCAACAGGTACTAGTGTGTATGGTATTCAAGTGCCAGCAGGTACATTTATTTCTTATGGCGCGATGAGCGTCACTGCGCGTGGTACGGGCGCTTATAAAGGAATGTCTGTGTATGGGACTGGCACCTTTAAGTCAGTTGGTAACATTACGATTGATGCTGCTACAACTGGTGCAGAGTGGGGCTTCGGTTTTGATGGCAGCCGCATCATGCAATCTACTGCTGGCAATATCTCCATCACTGCAGTTGGTAACTACGGGATGTATTTAAGCGGTAGCATCGTGGCAAGTGCTAGTACGACCGATACATCCCTTGCAGCAGTTCCAGCGACGGGTGGTTCGATTACGATTAGTGCGACTGGACGTACCCAGCAAGGTTTAGAAGTGGCTGCGGGCTCTTTAATTGCTAACAATGCGATATCAATTACAGGCACTGCGACGGGGGCTTATAAGGGCGTCAATCTCTCTGGTGCAGGCACCATGAAAGCGGTTGGTAATATCACAACTAGCGCAACAAATACTGGTGGCGATTGGGTGTTCCGTTTATGGGATAGCCGTGTGATGCAATCGACGACAGGCAATATCTCCATCATGGCAAGCGGTGGCTACGGTGTATATATTTATGGCGGTAGTATCGTGGCGGGCAATGACCTTGTAGCGCCAACGAGCGGTGGCACGATCACGATTAACTCTTCATCGTTTACTAACGATATTAGCGGTGCTGCTGTCAGAATGGATGTTGATACCGCAAAGATTATTGCTTATGGCAATATCACCATTTATGCCAACGGCGCCTCACAAGGCTTGAACACGGCTAATCAACAGGGTCACGGTCTTATCCTTTATGGTAATGGTCAGATGATTAGAAGTTATCGCGGTGATTTGAGTATTACTGGTTATGCTAACAGTGCGTTAGGCGGTGTTGCTAACTGGGCTAATATTTCAGGTGGTATCACCCTTTGGAGTGACAAGAATACATTGCGAGCTTACGGTAACCTGACGCTTAAAGGCGTTTCGATGCCAGGGATTGGTGTTTATCTCACAGTGGCTTCGAGTGCGGGTGGGAGCGTCATTGCTGATACAGGCAATATTGTGATTGATGGCTTAAATAACGCAGCCTATTCCGCCACTTATATTCGTCTGCCAATTGTTGCTACTTTAGGTTCGGTCTCTATTTCTGGGGCGGGCAATGGCGCAGGTATTTATCAGGATGGCAACACTGGTTCAATTTCTGCTAAAACTGATGTGAATATGATTGGCTACGCTACAGGTGGCCATGGTATTTACTTCGGGGTTGGCTCTGTCACCTCAAGTAACGGCAATGTGACTTTATCTGGCTATACCTCTAGCGCGACTGCGACTCATTACGGCATTTACTCGAGCGCGATTGGCGTATCAGCGACCAATGGCTCAGTGACTTTCCAGGGTTCCAAGATGACCTCGGCATCGACAGGTAGTGGTTACTTGGTGAATGCTGCTGGCACTATGTCTGGCGGTACACCAAATATACCGGCGCCTCTCTTTGCAGTGGCTGATGCAGGAAATCCAGCTAGTGCACAAACAACAGGGCTTAGCTGGTCTGGTTCCGTTACTGCAAACGCAACAACTGGCTATATTCAAATTGCTGCAAAAGCACCATCAATTACGGGTGCGATGACTGCCTATGGTCTAGGCTTGCTCAGCAATAATCAAAGCTACACATTAAATAACGCGAGTAATTCCATTAATACCTTGGCTGCTAGCATTGGCACAGGCAGTCTAACTTTTGTAAATTCTGGCGCGTTAAACATTGGCTCATATAACGGCGTTACAGGTATTACCGCAGGAACATTGACTCTGACTGCCGGTGGGTTGACTGATGCATTAGATGCAGGAATCACAACCACATCGAGCAGTACGATCGCTATAAATAATGGATCTGGTAGCTACGACTTTAGCGGTGTGATTGCCGGTCCAATTGCCCTCACTAAATCAGGGGCGGGAACGCAGACCTTATCTGCTGCCAATTCATACACAGGCTTAACCACGATTAGCGCTGGTACTTTACGCCTTGGTGCCGCAGGCACATCAACCAATACTCCGCTAGGAACAGTCGCTGCAGGCACTACCATCTCTGCTGGCGGTACCTTGGACTTAAATGGTTACACGTTGGGCACAGCAGAAGCGCTGACAATCAATGGCTATGGCGTTGGCAATAATGGTGCATTAATTAATTCAAGCACGAGTACAGCGGCCACATATGGTGGTGCGATTACAGTCGGCTCTACATCCTATATTGGTGGCGCGGGGAACATGACATTATCTGGCGCAGTTGGCTCCGCCAGTTATGGCCTTGCATTTATTGGTTCTGGTAGCTACACCTTGTCAAATGCTGGCAATACGCTTAGCACCATTGCAACTAGCGGTATTGGCTCTCTTAATCTTAAAAATAATGCCGCATTAACCGTTGGCGCGGTGAACTCGATTAGCGGTATGACATTCACAGGGGATGCGCTGCTGGATGTGACTGGTGACATAACAATGTCTGGTTACACGGTTCAGAAAAACGGTACAAGTGATTCAACTCTTACATTTAAGAGTACGGGAAGGCTGATTTTCTGGAACTCAAGCAATCAAATCAAGACCGATACTGCTGGCGGTACTGGCAAGTTAAACATTATTTTCTGGGCAGAGTCAGATGGCGGTAATAGCTTTGGTGCGACGCTGGCTGGTACATTCACCACGAATGGCGGGCATATTTGGATTGGCGGCGGCTCGACCAGCACAACATGGAATGGTTTAACTGTTGGCACAGGTGCGGCTGGAGGTGGGGGCGGCGCGAATAGTAATGCAATCGATACTCAGGGTACTTGGACAACTAGCGGGGGCTCAATTTGGTTGGCTGGAAACACAATAGGCGCTGGATATGATGTCGCATTGGCAAATGGCGCTGCCCAAGTATTCAATGTAGGCAGCGGTTCCATTACGATACTGAGTGACTACAGTTATATCAGTACAACGACTATTACAAGCACGGGCACATTAACATTTGCCCCGTTTGGCAACGCCTTTAATAGTGCTTTTACGTGGAGCGGATCTCTCTCGGGTGCCAATTTTGTTGGTACAGGCTCAATTGCCAATATGACCATCAATAGCCTTGCTAGCCTAGGTGGCTTGACTATCGGTAATTCAGTATCTTCTTCAAATGCTGCGGTGACCATTTCAAATGCAATAGGTATTACTGGCCCAATCAATATTTATGGTGCTGCTGTAACGCTTACTGGTAATTTGAGCACCTCTAGTGCAACCTTGGGAGATGTGCTAATCACAACCTCCGGGTTATCGGGTGCAGGGAACATCTCTTTAGCTAATACACGCAATTTAACGGTTACACAATCTGGTGCTTCAAGTTATAGCGGCGTGATATCTGGTGCATCTGCTACGGTTACTAAGTTGGGGATCGGCACTTTAACTTTGGCTGGCCTGAATTCTTATACTGGCGCAACTAATATTTCTGCCGGCACGATCAAATTAGGCGCCTCCAGTAGTGGCTCAAACTCTCCGCTTGGAACTTCAGCAAGTGGAACGACAGTGGCAAATGATGCAGCCTTGGACTTAGCTGGTTATAGTATTACCACGCCAGAGGTGCTGACATTGAGCGGCACCGGCGTAAGCGGTAGCGGCGCACTCTATAACTCAAGCGCCAGTGCCGCTACTTATGCTGGCCCAGTTACTTTGGTTGCCGATACCACCATTAAGAATGCGGGTACACTCACTATTAGCGGAGCTATTAATGGTGCTTACGCATTAACAGCCACCAATACTGGTTTGCTTACCTTTGGTTCCACCGTTGGTTCATCGGTAGCACCTCTCACTAGTATTACTGTGAGTGGCCCTATTAATTTATACGGCACTGTTTGGACAACTGGCGCGCAAACCTATAACGGCGATCTGGGTATTGGTGCAGATATTGCGTTGAATTCTGGAAGTGGCGGCATAACTGTTGGTGGAGCACTAACTGGAATCACGTCAAGCAATTTGCTTTATGAAGTCACTGCGCCGAATAGAGTCGGTAATGCTGTTGTATATAACGTTGATAACTCCAACACTAGCAGTGGCAGTATTAATCGTATTAGCTATCGCATGGAAGTAAACGTTGGGGGCACCTTGTACTATGCTCAAGTTACTTTTGATGCATGGGCAAATAATCTAACGGCTGCGGATTTACGTATTCCTGATCTAGTAAATCAGTTGACGATCCAAAAAATTGTTAACAATATGGTTGTACAGTCGAATGCACCAGGTATCTCCGGAAAATCCACCGCCGTAATCACTGGCTCGGGCTTTACTGGCTATCTTGAGTTGTGGGGCTGGAATTATTCGCAGGGAGCAAGCGCACCTGCTGGCGCGCCAACTGGAAACACGGCGGTATACGACTATAACGACACGCCTATTATCGGAGGAGTGGGCAGCAACTATGGTTCGTTCCAAGTGCATAACATTACTGCCGGCTCTACTCAAACGATATTGGCTTGGAATAATCAAGCGGCGGGCGTAGTTCCAGATGTAGGACTTGGCAATTACATCGGATCTGCTACTGGTGCAGCTGGAAATACCGATTGGACGTTTACCGGCAACAATGGAGCCAGCCTTGGAACTAGCGCATTTAAATTACAAGTTCTGGTGAATGGTGCGACTCCGGGCTTAAGTATTAATGCGGGAACGGGTGCCGTCAATATTACTGGTGCAACTACTGGTTTAAAAGCGCTGACTGTAAATTCAGATGCCGCAATAAGCAATATTAGTGGCGCAATTTCCAATCCTGCAATTCAATATGCTATTGCCACCACTCTTACAAAACAAGGTTCTGGCGCTCTCGCTCTTTCTGCTGCGAATACTTACACGGGTGCAACCAATATTGATGCTGGTTCTTTAATTATTCGTAGCAACGCACCAAGTACTTCAAGCAGCGGCTTTAATGGTCCGGGTAGCCTTACTATTGAACCAATAGGCACAAGTTTTACCTCTACATTTAGTACGACTGGTTGGACATTTAATGGCAATTTAGGTGGCTTAGTGCTGGGTAAATCAGGTAATGCAAGCGGCATTACGGTTGATTCGGTGGCGTCTATCGCTGGCCCAATCAAAATCTACGGCGGCAATATTGCGATCAATGCTGCTTTAACAGCCTCAGGCACGAATACTATTTGGCTATATGGCTCAGGCAATGTGACCGATGGTGCGAGCGGTTACCTTGTGGCAGATAAGCTGGCTCTCATTGGTGGTGCCGTCACTTTAAATAGCGCTAGCAATAACGTTGGAACGATCGCAGGGGAGTCGCTCACATCCCTAACTTATGTGGATAGCAATGCATTAACTATTGGCGTAGTCAATCCAACAGGCATTACAGCGACTGGCTTAATTGATATCTCTACTGTATCTGGCAATTTAACTGTTAGCGAGAACATCACCACATCTAGCGCCGCCAGCAATGCCATCGTCTTAAATGCGTCCTCCGCTACTGCGGCCGGCACTAGTACTGGCGGCAATATTTTGATCTCCAATACAACAGCGGGGGCAACACCAACACTGACAACTGGTGCGGGTGGTCGTGCGACCCTGTACACCGGTGGAGTCTCAGGAAGTACCGGCCTAACCGATCTGATTGGCTCGGGAACTGGTCATTTCCGCTACAACAGCGACGAAACAACTACCAACTACAACACAACAACGGCAGCGCTATCAACTGGCATGTATGCGATTTATCGCGAGCGCCCAGTAGCCACAATCACGACTGATAGTCAGTCAATTACCTACGGTGACGCCTTAACCTTGACCGGCACAACAGCCGGCCTAGTTAATGGTGATGTTGGAACTTACGCTATAAGCAGTCCCCTATATTCCACTTCTAACAATATTAAAGTTGGTACTTATACGATTGTGGGTGGCAGTCCAATTGCGCTTGGTTACAGTGTTACCGCTACAAATGGCACCTTAACTGTGGGGCAAAAAGCGGTGACCATCTCTGGATTTACGGTTGCAGACAAGGCTTACGATGGAACAACTAGCGCTACAGTGACCAATGCGGGAACTGTTTCAGGAAAAGTGACTGGTGATGCGGTGACAGTGGCTAGCGTTACTGCTGCATTTACTAATAAGAATGCCGGATTGCAAAATCTGATTATTGGCGGTGGCACTTTAAGTGGTGCCGATGCTGCTAACTACACATCATCGATATCTGGAAGCACTACCGCGACCATTAATCCTAAGGCTGTCACGCTTACCGCCCCGGTTATTAGCAAGACCTATAACAGCGATGTACTGTATACAACGCAAGCAGCCAATTTAAGCTCTTTGAGTTCTCAGTTGGGCGTATCTGGAGATGCGGTTACTGCTGCAACTTTGGCCTTTGCAAATAAAGATGCTGGCACTTCCAACAAAACAGTCAATGTGAGTGCTGCCACTATTAGCGATGGCAATAGCGGAAACAACTACTCCATTACTTATGCATCAAATTCAACCAGCACTATCGCTAAAGCCGCGCTCACCGTGACAGGTGCCAACACCACGACCACTTACTCTGGCCTGGCGCAAACCAATAGCGCTGCCACCATCACCGGCTTACAAGGCAGTGATAACTTCACCATCAGTGGTTATGGCGTAGGCACCAACTACCGCGCTAGCGCATATGCTGATACCTTGGCAGCGACTCCAGTAGCAGGCACCTTAGCGACCAACTACACCATCAGCTACACCAACGGTGGCATCAGTATCGGTAAGGCTGCTTTAGTAGTGAGCGCCGATGACAAGACCCGCATCTACGGTAATGCCAACCCAACCCTCACGTACACCGTCACTGGTTATGTGAACGGGGAGAGCGCTTCAGTCCTAACTGGTGCACCAACCATTGCCACGACGGCGAGTGCAACGAGCAACGTGGGTGATATCGCGATTACTGCCACAGCCAATACCTTGACTGCCAGCAACTACAGCTTGAGCTATGCCAATGGCACTTTAAGTATTACGCCAGCAGCTTTGAGCATCACCGGTGCTAATGCCAGCGCCACTTACACGGGCCTGGCGCAAACCAATACCGCCGCCACAGTAGTCGGTCTTAAAAATAGCGACAGCTTTACGATTACTGGATATGGTTCTGGTACGAACGCGAGCGCGACTGCGTACGCCGATCACTTAGTAGCTACCCAAGCTGCTGGCACTTTAGCTAGCAACTACACCATTAGCTATACCAACGGTGGCATCACTATCGGCAAAGCCAATGCCACCGTAACTGGTAACAGTGCGAGTGTCACTTACACCGGCGTGGCGCAATCCGTTGCGGGCTACACCGCTACTGGTCTTGTCAATAACGAGACCATCGCGGTGCTCACTGGCGTGTCTGCTTCGGGTGCTACCGGTACGAACGCCGCCAGCTACACCAACACCATGAGCGGTACGGACAGCAACTACAACCTCACTTTAGTGAATGGCACACTCACCATCGGTAAAGCCGCCGCTACAGTGACTGGTAATAGTGCCAACGTGACCTATAACGCTACTAGCCAATCGGTGAGCGGTTACACCGCCACCGGTCTGGTCCATGGTGAAACCATTGCCGTCCTCACGGGCGTCACTGCTTCGGGTGCTAGCGGTACGAACTACGGTTCTTACACCAACACCGTTGCTGGTACCGATAGCAACTACACCCTCACTTTAGTGAACGGTAGCCTAGCCATCGCTAAAGCCGCGCTCACCGTGACAGGTGCTAACACCACGACCACTTACTCTGGCCTAGCCCAAACCAATAGCGCTGCCACCATCACCGGCTTACAAGGTAGCGATAACTTCACCATCAGTGGTTATGGCGTAGGCACCAACTACCGCGCTAGCGCATATGCTGATACCTTGGCAGCGACTCCAGTAGCAGGCACCTTAGCGACCAACTACACCATCAGCTACACCAACGGTGGCATCAGTATCGGTAAGGCTGCTTTAGTAGTGAGCGCCGATGACAAGACCCGCATCTACGGTAATGCCAACCCAACCCTCACGTACACCGTCACTGGTTATGTGAACGGGGAGAGCGCTTCAGTCCTAACTGGTGCACCAACCATTGCCACGACGGCGAGTGCAACGAGCAACGTGGGTGATATCGCGATTACTGCCACAGCCAATACCTTGACTGCCAGCAACTACAGCTTGAGCTATGCCAATGGCACTTTAAGTATTACCGCTCGCCCCATCACCATTACAGCGGATGCTGGTCAGAATAAGATTTATGGCAACACTGATCCAACTCTGACATACGCTATTGAAGCAAATAGCGCTAATCGCGGTTTGGTGAATAGCGATAGCTTCACTGGTTCACTCACGCGGATTGCTGGTGAGAATGTGGGCAATTACGCAATTGGCCAAGGCACAGTCGCTAACAGTAACTACAACATCAACTACGTCCCTGCGAACTTTGCAGTAACCGCTCGCCCTATCACCATTACAGCGGATGCTGGTCAGAATAAGATTTATGGCAACACTGATCCAACTCTGACATACGCTATTGAAGCAAATAGCGCTAATCGCGGTTTGGTGAATAGCGATAGCTTCACTGGTTCACTCACGCGGATTGCTGGTGAGAATGTGGGCAATTACGCAATTGGCCAAGGCACAGTCGCTAACAGTAACTACAACATCAACTACGTCCCTGCGAACTTTGCAATTACCCCGAAGAATTTAACTGTCATTAATAGTGTTGTGACAACAAAGACCTATGATGCTTTGACTACGGCTGCTATTACTGATGGAACTCTAGTAGGCGTTGTTTTTGGAGATGTAATTACCCTAACGCAAGGCGGTCAATTTAGCTCAGTGAACGCTGCGACTGGTATTTCAGTAACGGCCTACAACACAATTAGCGGTCCTCAAGTTGCCAACTACACCCTCACTCAGCCTACCGGCTTAACAGGGTCGATTACGCAGTTAGCTAGCGTTACTTTTACTGGCTTAGTTGACAGAAATTGGTCGATTGCTGGCAACTGGACAAATGGCGCAACGCCAACAGGCAGTAACGTTGCTAACGTATACATCCCACTCGGAGCAACGGTTAACTACGATGTTGGCGATAACGATACAGTTCGTAGCACTGTTAATAACCAGGGCGTCATTCAGTTTGCTAATACCGGGCTTACCAACTTTATCGCTCCAGTTGTTGGCTCTGGCTCCATCAGCCAGTCTGGTAGCGGCACATTAGCCATTGGCGGCAACAACGCTGCAATGACTGGTAATGTATTGGTCTCTAATGGTTCTAGATTGATTCTGGATAATAGAAACGCGCTTGGATCTGGTAAGGTCATTTCTGATGGCGGTTATTTAGGAGTGACTTCTGGAATTCGCTTGTCAAATCTCAATGTGGACGGAGTTGTTCGACTTACAAGTGACATCACCACTCTGGGCGCACAAAACTACGCTGGAGCCGTACTGATTGCAGGCGGTAATGCTTCAAATCCGGTAACTCTCACTACAACTAACGCAAACATTACTTTTGGCGCCACCGTGAATGCCGAAGGCGCTAATCGCTCATTGACGCTCAATGCCGGTTCAGGTCAAGTCAGCTTTAATGGCAAAGTGGGGAATATTGCTTACACCTATGGCGACTACCTTGCGAACGGCAAGGGCGCAAATATTGCGGTGCTCGATGTAGCGGCTGGCAAGATCTTCATCAATGCCGATATTCAGACAGTAGATGCCCAAATTTATCGTGGCCCAGTGGTCATTGGTGACAACGGGTCCAATGGACGCATCAGAAGTTTGCTATCAGTAGACCCAAGCATTACTTTTATGGGTACTGTAGATGATGTGCTTGCCAATACCCACACATTGTCGGTTACCGCAGTTTCATTTAATGCAACGAAGCCAGTTATTTCCTTTGGTAGCGCTGTAGGTTCTATAGCTCCATTGTTTGCTATTGATGTTGTAGTGGGTCTGCAAGATTTCGCGTTACTTTCAAAGATTGGGGCGATCAATGCTAATCCAGCAAATTATTTCGGTGACATCATTATTTCTGGGGACGTCAGCACTTTAAGCGACCAAACCTACACGGCAAACAGAATTGCGCTGGGAGGTAACCAGGGTACCGGCATCCTCAATTTCACCTCAAGTCAGGGGCGGATTACCTTCAATACGCGCGGCACCGCTCCTGGTGGCTTTGTAGTGCAGGATGGGGCATTGCTGACTGATGTGAACTTAAATGTCCTGAATGACAACTCAGTTGTTGGGTTTAATGGCTTGCCAGCAGGGGTAAATGGGCGAATTAATAAACCAATTGAGCCAATTTTGCCTAGCAATTGGTTATTAGCTAAAATGGGCCGAGGGGACTCCGTGGGTGAATTGCATGCTGCCTTGGCATCCAATAATAATTTCCAGTTATCTCGCATTGGCGGGGAAGAAGGCGGCGTAACTGTTAGCGCTCCGCGAGAGGTTGAGCTATGCAGCTCGCAACAGGATTCACAAGGGTGTACTCAGTAATATTGGATGCACGTTTTATAGCTATTTGTTTTTTACAGATCAAAATGAAAAAAAGTATTACTTCTTCTAAATTCAGCATTGCAATCCATGTTGCTGTTTTGGCTTTGACCAGTCCAAATGTATTAGCCCAGGCCAATCAAGGCGCATCACAGCCGCCAGTTGACGCAGGCGCATTGCAGCAGAATTTAGAAAAACAGCTCCCTTTGCCTTCCCCTTTGGCCTTGCCGGAGCCGAACATTGAGAGATCCTCACCGCTTACCGCCCCCAAGACGGGCGACACCACTTTTATTGTCAATGCTTTTGCTTTAGAGGGCGTTAATACCCTTCCAGATGCCCAGGTTCAGGCTGTTCTAAAGCCTTACCTAGGCGTTTCATTAACATTTGCAGATCTGCAAAAAGCATGTGATGCCATTACCGCTTTATATCGCGAGCACGGATATTCTGTACAGGCGGTAGTGTTGCCGCAGAGTATTGCTAAGACAGGCGGCACCGTTAAGCTGCGCATCACGGAGGCGAAACTCAGTAGTGTGGTGGTGAATACTCCTAATGGACCAAGTCGATTTGGCATCGATCGAGTCGAGAAGTACATTACCAATGCAAATGCAATTGGGGAGCCTCTCAATCTCAATAGTATTGAGCGCGCTCTGATCATCTTGAATGAGACTCCGGGTGTTATGGTGAGTAGCCAGCTTGAGGCTGGTAAGGAGCCAGGGGATACCGATCTGAATGTCAATTTGCAGGATGCTCCACTTCTACAGGGTAGGGTAGCCCTAAATAACTATGGCAGTAGATCTACTGGTGCAAATCAAGCTACAGTTTCCTTGGCCCTCAATAATCTGACTGGAATTGGTGATCAGGCAGCGGTTAACGGTATTAGTTCCGAAGGCTCGCAATATGTTCAAGGAGCCTATTCTTTACCTGCATCGGCTGATGGATTGCGCCTGGGGGTATCTGGAACTTACTTGCAATACAAAAACGTGAGTAGCTATGCCGGCCCTAACGGCAGTAATGGTGATGCTTGGACCACAGGATTTAGCGCCGCCTATCCATTGTTGCGCTCACAGCGCTCAAACTTAAATGCTAGCTTGGGCTATGACATTAAGAGTTATCTGAATAAATTCACAGCAACAAATACTACGAATAGCGCGTACAACATTCATAATGTGGTCGCTGGTCTATCTGGTAATGCCTATGACGGATTTGGCGGGGGTGCAATTAATGATGGGGCAGTGTCGGTAACCTTTGGATCCTTAGATGTTCTATCTACCAGTATCGGTGGTTACGGAATCTATACGCCATCCGCCTTTACTAAATTTAATTTTTCCGGAAGTAGAAATCAGTCTCTAGATGCAGAAGGGGAAACCTCTTTATTCACATCTATGTCAGGGCAGTTTGCTAGCGTGGAATTAAATTCTGCAGAGCAGTTTTACCTGGGCGGCCCCTATGGTGTAAGGGCCTACCCGGTAGCGCAGGGCGGTGGATCGCAGGGCGGTCTTGCCACTGTTGAGTTGCGCCATAAGCTTCCTCAAAATCTTGTCGTATCTGGGTTCTTTGATGCCGGCATTGTTCAGCAATACAAAAATAATATGATTGCTTACAATACCTTTAAGGGGCAGTCCAATGCCAACAATACTTATTCACTCATGGGCGCTGGTTTAGGCTTAAAGTGGAGCTATAACCGATGGGATGTGAGCGGTTCTATTGCTTGGATGGTAGGAAAGAACCCGCTGTATACCTACTCAGGAACCCCGGTAAATAACGATGGCCTCACTACCCAACCTCGCGGCTGGATAAACGCAAGCTACTCTTTTTGATAGACCCATTATTGGTTGACGGGCAATATTCATTATGCATAAAAAAGGGAGTGGAAATCTCCACCCCCTTGGGTTTGCTGATAACTTAATTACCTATCGGCATTCATCACCTTAGTCCAGGCAGCAACAAAGTCATTTACAAACTTCTCTTTGTTGTCGTCTTGTGCATATACCTCAGCATAAGCGCGTAGGATAGAGTTAGAACCAAACACCAGGTCAACTCGAGTAGCAGTCCACTTGGTATTCCCTGTATTGCGTTCAACAATATCGTAGCTATTGCGACCAGTAGGCTTCCATTGGTAATTCATATCCGTTAGATTGACGAAGAAGTCATTGCTTAGCACCCCTTCTTTTTCCGTGAATACGCCTTGCTTAGTTCCGCCATGGTTTGTCCCAAGTACGCGCATACCGCCAACTAGTGCAGTCATCTCTTGAGCAGTGAGCCCCATCAACTGTGTACGGTCAAGGAGTAGCTCCTCTGGAGTGACGACATAGTTTTCTTTTAACCAATTGCGGTATCCATCTGCTAGCGGTTCAAGAACTTCAAATGACTCTACATCTGTCATTTCTTGAGTAGCATCACCGCGGCCTGGAGTAAATGGCACCTTGATGTCAAACCCTCCAGCCTTGGCAGCTTGTTCAATGCCGATATTGCCGCCAAGTACGATGGTATCTGCAATACTGATTCCAGACTCTTTGGCAATATTTTCATAAACAGATAGCACTCTTGCTAAACGTTCTGGCTCATTCCCTGCCCAGTCTTTCTGTGGTGCCAAACGAATGCGCGCACCATTCGCACCGCCGCGCTTATCTGAACCGCGATATGTGCGAGCGCTATCCCAAGCAGTGTTTACGAGATCGCTAATCGATAGTCCGCTAGCTTTAATCTTGGTTTTTACAGCCTCAACACTGTAGTCTTTTGAGCCTGCTGGCACTGGATCTTGCCAAATTAAATCTTCCCCAGGAACATCTGGTCCAAAGTATCTTGCTTTAGGTCCCATGTCGCGATGGGTTAACTTAAACCAGGCCCTAGCAAAGGTTTCGGAGAAATAGGCTTGATCCTCATAGAACTTCTCTGAGATCTTGCGATATTCTGGATCCATCTTCATTGCCATGTCTGCATCAGTCATCATTGGCATAAGGCGAATAGAGGCATCTTCAACATCGACAGGCTTATCTTCTTCTTTGATGTTGATGGGCTCATACTGCCAGGCACCCGCCGGACTCTTGGTGAGCTTCCATTCGTAATTGAGAAGTAAGTGGAAGTAACCGTTATCCCATTGTGTTGGGTGTGTTGTCCAGGCGCCTTCAATTCCACTGGTGACGGTATCCCTGCCAATGCTACGAGTCTTGTGATTCATCCAGCCAAGGCCTTGCTCATCAATTGGAGCGGCCTCTGGTGCGGGGCCTAGATTGGCCGCACTACCATTGCCATGCGCTTTGCCAACGGTGTGTCCGCCAGCAGTCAATGCAACAGTCTCTTCATCATTCATGGCCATGCGAGCAAAAGTGATGCGAATGTCATGAGCCGTTTTTAATGGATCTGGATTGCCGTCTACGCCTTCTGGGTTTACATAGATTAAGCCCATCATGACTGCTGCAAGAGGATTGGCTAAATCACGTTCTCCAGAGTAGCGACTTCCTTCACCACCACTTTTTTGGAGCCACTCTTTTTCAGAGCCCCAATAGATATCTTTTTCTGGGTGCCAAATATCTTCACGACCAAATGAGAAGCCAAATGTCTTGAGTCCCATGGATTCATAGGCAATAGTTCCAGCCAAGATCATCAGATCGGCCCAGCTGATTTTATTGCCGTATTTCTTTTTGATGGGCCATAAGAGGCGACGGGCTTTATCTAAGTTGGTGTTATCGGGCCAAGAATTTAAAGGAGCAAAGCGTTGGTTGCCTGTGCCGGCGCCACCGCGACCATCAGCAATGCGATAGCTACCGGCAGAGTGCCAAGCCATACGAATCATCAGCCCGCCGTAGTGACCCCAATCTGCCGGCCACCAATCTTGGCTATTGAGTAGCAGCTCTTTCATATCCTGCTTGAGTGCACTTACATCGAGCTTTTTCAATTCATCTCGATAGTTGAATGACGGACCCATTGGGTTTGTCTTGGTATCTTGCTGATGAAGAATGTCGAGGTTCAGTGACTTTGGCCACCATGCCATAGGGGTGCTGCTAGATTCGGTATTAGCCCCGTGAGCAACTGGGCACATTCCTTTTGATGTCATTTAGATCTCCTTGTGGGTAAATCATTTTTGGTTTTACAACCGTGACTAGTTCAGACTAACTGATAAAGCAATTGTTTGTATGTATTGGGCTGATTTGTCTATTCACCAGCCATGAATACGATAAGAATATTCATGATCTAGCTCCTTTGATGGGCTCTGGCTTAGAAATTCTTACCAAATCCCTTTCGTATTGATATTTAAGGAAATACAGGCCTTCTGCAATCCCAGCCAATCTATTTTGGGCTCTCATTTTTAACTCCCTTCACGTTTTGTTGCGATGGAGTTATGTTGACCCTTATTACAAAATCTGTCTAATAAATTAATATGAGCTTATTGATCGAATAAATAGATCAATAATGGTAAAAATATTCCTAAATTTTTCGCTTAGTTGGTGCGAATGCATTCGTGATCCCCAGTCTCGGTCAGACGCTTTTGGGGTGCAATCGTCGTGCTTCCTACTATTTTTAGGTATGCACTTTTTTATGCCGAAATTTTAAAGGTAAGGCTAGTGCGTTAACTTGCTATTGGTTAGATTTACGTTGCTACCTGAGATTGCCCACCACAATCTGAAGCACTTGAAGAATCAGAAGCAATGCTAGGGGCGATAAATCCAAAGCACCAAAGCTAGGCATAACTTTTCTAATTGGCGCAAGTAAGGGGTCAACTAGAAGTGAAACGAAATACTGAATCTGAGATCCAGCGCCAATCCACGAGAGAATGACGCTCGCAAGAACTAAGCCAACCAACCCAGAGAGAATTAGATCGACCAGGTCGATCAAGGCTAACAGGAGCCACGAGATGTTAGATAGAGTGGCTCCAGATAGCAATAAAAGTACCGCCGTTTTTCCTGCAACTAGTAGATATGCGGCTAAAAAGCTAGCGACATCAAAACGACCAATACTGGGAATAATTCTTCGGAGTGGGATCACAACCCAATTGCTGAGTGGAAGAATATATGTGCCAATCGTTCTGTTTTGATCTACCCCTAGATTAAAGGCGAGCCATTGGAGATAGCATCTCAAGAGGCAGGCTCCTGCCACGATGGTAACTAGCACTTGAAGGAGGAAATTCATGATTTGTATCAGCATAGCGGTCTTTAGGTCTTATAAAGGCAGGTTTTATCTGCGAAGGAGATTGGTGGTGAATAATCTGGAAGGTTCTTCCCGCTCATAATACTGAGGGGATAAGCTCACTTAATAAAGGTCACAACGTGATCGGCTACTAGTTGTATGCCAATCTTTTCACCAATCGCATGGTCATGGTGGCTGGGTACAAAAGCAAAAATCTCGATGCCGGATGCTAACTTCAGTGTGTAGAGAAAGTCCGCACCTCTAAAGGTCTTGCGGACCACCTCTGCTTGCAAGCTGCTGTTGTCATCATGTTGAATATCATCGGCGCGCAGGAGAACATCGATTTCCTTGCCAATTTCATTGCTGAGATCTTCCTCTAGGTCGAGTTCACCTAACTCAATTTTGACTTTGTTGTTGGGTTGTACGACACCTTTAACAAATACTCCGCGACCAATGAAATCAGCGATGTAGCGATTGACTGGCTTGTGATAAAGCTCGTACGGGCTATCCCACTGAAGGACCTTGCCATCCGTCATTACGCCGACTTTATCGGCAATTGCAAAAGCCTCAAATTGATCGTGAGTCACTAGCAGGGCAGTAATGTGATTTTCTTTCAGGATATCTCGCATCTCACCTGCAAGACGTTCTCTGAGTTCGATATCCAAGCTAGAGAAGGGCTCATCTAGCAAAATTAAGTCAGGCTCTGGAGCCATAGCTCTGGCTAGTGCTACGCGTTGTTGTTGGCCACCACTAAGCTCGTGTGGATAAGCGTCAGCCTTATCTGAGAGGGAGACCCTTTTGAGCCATTCCATGGCCACCGAAGATCTTTGATTGCTTGCTAGGTGTTGCAAGCCAAAGGCAATGTTTTCTAAAACAGTTAAATGGGGGAAGAGGGCGAAGTCCTGAAAGACCATGCCCACCTTTCTTTGGTTGGGCGGAAGGTGAATGGAGGCTGAGCTCACCACCTGATTGCGGAGAAGAATCTCTCCAGTTTTAGCGGGCTCAAAGCCACAAATCGCCCTCAAGACAGTCGATTTTCCGCAGCCAGATGAGCCCAATAAGCAGCCAATCTCACCTTGAGCAAGCTCTAGGTTGAGGCCTTTAACTGCGGTGACGCGACCTTGGCCTTCTCGACTGGGATAGTCGATCTCCAGTTGCTGGATTGAAAGCAGTGTGCGAGCGGCGGAGTTCATCCCTATAATTTTCTCATTAATACTGGCATTCAATGCTGGTGGTTTAATGCATAGCTAGAGTCTAAACGGATTGTCGATTTTATGAATCGTATTGTGGCGCCAATTGCCCTGATGTTATTTTTGCCCCTCTTTGGCTTGGCAGCGCCTTTCCTTTTCTCCGGAAATGATCTATTGGCTACCGGCACCCTCAGTCATCTTTGGAATTTTGTGCTGCGTGGATATATTGCTTCAACCTTGGTGCTAATTCTTGGTGTTGGAGTGGGGGTATTTATTCTCGGGGTGGGCAATGCGTGGATTATTGCTAGCTACGACTTTCCTGGGAAGAAAATATTTGAGTGGGCTCTCATCCTGCCTTTGGCTGTGCCCACCTATGTCATGGCCTATTTATTTGTTGATCTTCTGCAATTTTCGGGCCCAATACAGAGCGCACTTCGTGCAGTGCTGGGAATGGACTCCCTCTGGTTCTTTCCAGATCCGAGATCATTGAGCGGGGCTATCTGGTCTTTTTCCTTCTGCCTCTTTCCTTACGTTTATCTCATTACGCGTACTGCATTCTTAGAACGTAGTGGTCGATTGATTGAGGTTTCAGAAACACTTGGCTACAGTCCACTTCAAGGCTTTATCAAGTTGGTATTGCCTATGGCAAGGCCAGCAATCTTTGCAGGTATGGCTTTGGCGCTGATGGAGGTGTTGGCAGATTTTGGTGCAGTTTCTTATTTTGGGGTGCAGACTTTTGCAACGGGCATCTTCAAGGCCTGGCTTTCTTTTGGAGACCGTATAGCGGCAGTTCAGCTTGCCTTGGGTCTCCTGAGCTTTGTTTTGCTCATCTTCTTTATTGAGCAAAGTAGCCGTTCGAAATTGCGTTATGCCTCTTCGCTACGGGCAAAGCCCTTAGCAAAAACCTTGCAAGGGAAAGGCGCCTTTTTTGCTTTTGTTTTTTGTGGTGCTACCTTGCTATGTGGATTTTTACTACCGGCATTTGCACTTTTACAATTGCTTTTCAAGCAAGGCCTCACGCTCGATGTTCGCTATTTAGATTGGCTGAGGAATTCTTTATCGGTTTCGATTCTGACAGCGCTCATTTCGGTTGCACTCGCAATATTTTTTGCCTACTCAGTGAGAATGAATTCACGCTTGAGCTGGGTCAATCGATTGCTAGGTTTTGGATATGCGCTCCCTGGTGCAGTATTGGCCATCGGCATCCTCTCATTTTTAGAAATCTTTCAACTTGCCTGGTGGATGTCAGCCAGCGTGTTGGTGCTGGTCTACGCGTATTTAGTCCGCTTTCTTTCTTCTAGTTTGCAAAGCGTAGAGGCTGGTCTTGCGCGCATCACGCCATCTATGGATGCCTCTGCTGCACTACTTGGTCTCTCTAGGGTGCAGATTCTGAAACGCGTTCATGTGCCTTTGCTCAAGCGCAGTCTCATCACTGCAGGCCTCTTTGTCTTTGTGGATGTGATGAAGGAGTTGCCGGCAACGCTACTATTGCGCCCCTTTAACTTTGATACTTTGGCTGTAGCAAGCTATCAATTGGCGGCAGATGAGCGCCTTGCTGAGCTAGCGCTACCTTCCTTAACCATTGTTTTGGTTGGGCTTTTCCCAGTGCTATTGCTTTCTAGGGTAATTTCAAAGTCTTAATTGATAATCATTCGTATTTGTGATAAATTGGATTTACTCTAATTTCAATCGCAAATACAGCAATGTCAACTCAAAAAATACATCAATTCCTAAGTACCTCTGTCTTGCTATTGAGCAGCTTGCTAGCCTTGCCGCTGCATGCTCAGGAGTCCAAGGAGTTAAACCTCTATTCCGCTCGCCACTACCAAACTGATGAAGCGCTTTATAGCGACTTCACTAAAAAGACAGGCATCAAGATCAATCGGATTGAGGCTGATGACAATGCTTTGGCAGAGAGACTCAAAAGCGAAGGCGCCAACAGTCCAGCGGATGTCATTTTGATGGTAGATGCAGCCCGATTGTGGCGTGCGCAAATTGATGGCTTCTTTAAGCCAATTCATTCAAAGTATTTAGAGGGGCGCATTCCGGCAAACTTGAGATCAAAACCCGAAGCAGAGGGATCAACTTGGTTTGGGTTTTCAACTAGAGCTCGTCTGGTGGTCTACAACAAAGCAAAAGTGAACCCGCAGGACGTCGACACTTATGAGAAATTGGCTGAACCTGTGAACAAGGGTAGGGTGTGTACGCGCTCAGGCGCTCATCCCTACATGCTGTCATTGATCGGCGCCATGATTGAGCGCCGTGGTGAGGCAGCTACTGAAGAGTGGGCTAAAGGTATGGTGGCAAATATGGCTCGACCTCCAAGAGGCGGTGACACCGATCAAATCAAAGCGGTTGCATCGGGTGAGTGTGGTGTGGCTTTAACAAATTCGTATTACTTAGTTAGACTCTTGCGATCGACCAAGCCAGAAGACCAGGCGATTGTTTCCAAGATTGGATTTGTTTGGCCCAATCAGCAAACGACTGGCACACATATCAATATTGCAGGCGGTGGAGTAGCTAAGAATGCGCCTCACTCACAAGCTGCTATTCAGTTTCTCGAATACTTAGCTAGCGATTCCGCACAAGAATATTTTGCCAACGGTAATAACGAGTGGCCTGTAGTGAAGTCGGCCAAGATTGACAATGAAGGACTCAAAATGCTGGGGTCGTTTAAGGCTGAAAACATTTCTATTGCTGCCATTGGGCGGAACCAAATTGCTGCCCAGCGCTTGCTCGATCGAGTTGGGTATAAGTGAAATTCATTTTCTAGGCTCAAAGCTCGCTAGAATGGTCTCATTCCTCAAAAGATCTGGATTCCAATATGAAAATCATCCCACCTGCTTTGGCCCTTGCTGCCTCAATGACTATGGTGGCTTGCTCAACGCCAACAAGTGAGTTTGGGGTCTATCGACAATCGGATGGAACTGTTGGGGTGCATGCGCCTAAATCGGCAAAAGAGGTTGAGGCTCAGGTGGCTGCAGCAGAGGAGTGCAAAAAGCTAGGAAAGCGAGGCGCTACTATTGTTGAAACTCGCAAAACAGTCAACGACCGCTTTCCTATGACCTACATATATGTGTGTAATACCTATTAATTTACGACTGCTTAGCTAAGCAACCATTTCTTAATCGATTTATTGACGCACATCGCATCTAAAGCCAGTCCAAAGAACTCTGAACCATTGGTGACCATGCTCTCAATAGCCTCAACCTTACCCGATTTCACACCACGTAAATACGTAGCAGCGCGATAGCGCAGGAAGTGTTCGTTCGCACCTTCTTCGTTATCGGTGGAGCAAATTTCTAAGTTGCCATAACGAGTTTCTGGATTGATATTCAAGATAGAAAGGCCCAAAGCACCAATCAGCTTCTCTGGAACGGGGATTGGAACGTAAGAGTAGAGGGAGATCAATTGCTCCTGCTCGTCCACTTCAATAATGTGATCAACATCGAACACGTCTTTTTCCGTTAACTCGGTTTCGCCAGAATCACCGCCGCCAAAAGTAGACTCAAATTGCAGCATCGCTGTATTGCTATCTTTGGAGATTTCGATCATGTCAGGATAGCCAAGCAAGCCTTTCCACCAATACATCAGCGAGAAGGTGCAAGGTTTTACTTCAACTAAACCCTTTTTGGTGGATTTAGCAAAGTACAAACCGTAGAACTCATCATCTTCCTCAAGTCCATATTGATCAACTTTTAGCGTCTTTGCTGCGGATGCTTTAGGAGATTTCTTGGTAACTTTCTTTGTGGCAGGTTTTTTAGCTGCTGGCTTCTTGGCCGCTACCTTTTTAACCACCTTTTTTGCTGCTGGTTTTTTAGCTACCGCTTTTTTAGCGATAGGCTTTTTAGTTACCGGTTTTTTCACTACCTTTTTTACAGCCTTCTTTGCTACCACTTTCTTGGCGGCAACCTTTTTAACGGCTTTCTTTGCAGGGGCTTTTTTTACCACCTTAGTAGCTACTTTCTTTTTTGCTGGAGACTTCTTTGTAGCCATGGTCTATTACCCTTCTTTTTGGTAGTTAATGTGCTTGGTGCACAGGTTGATCTTACTTCAGTTTTATCCACTTTTGCTGATACCTATATGAGGTTTTTCCTTGCAATATCAAGGGCGAGTCCTCAATTATTTTTTAAGTGCTTTTAAGAAGCTTGGGGCGCTTGAATTTAAGCCTCAACTTGCTACACTGGAGCGGTGTTGTTATGAATAACCCCAACTTGAAGAGAATCTATGTTCCCTGAATATCGTGAGTTAATTAGTAAACTAAAAACATCAGATCGTCACTTTTCTCATTTATTTGATAAGCACAACAACCTAGATCAGAGAATTCAAAGAATGGAAGCTCACGCCGAGCCCAGCACCCCAGAAGAAATTGAGGTTTTGAAAAAAGAAAAGCTCTTATTGAAAGATCAGCTCTACGCAGTCTTAAAAAAAGCTAGCGCTACTTAGGGGTTTCAGACCATCAGAACCTATATTTGGTCTGATGGTCTTTTATTGAGAATTACGCTTTCTTCAAGAAGCAGGCTTTGAGCAACATATTGCCCGCTTCCGTCTTGCAATCTACTTCATGATCGCCAGAAACCAGGCGGATACCTTTGATCTTGGTCCCCACTTTGAGGGTGGTTGAAGACCCCTTAACTTTGAGATCCTTGATTAGAGTAACGGTGTCACCATCAGCCAGCAAGTTGCCATTAGCATCCTTAACAATTAAGCTGCCTTCATCTTCCTCTGCAGCTGCCGCCATTGGCCACTCATGGCCACATTGAGCGCAAACAAAATTTTCACCGTCAGGGTAGGTCATGTCCTCTTGGCAGGCTGGACATTTTGGAAGATTGGCTGTGGTGTTCATAGTGGCTGTTAGTTGAAATATAAAGATCAATTTTAGTCTACAGCGAGTGGGGTAATTTAGAATTAGTTGACCATGAAAAAATCAGTCAAGATCGCTATCGGCGCCTTAAGTGGTGTAGTCCTCTTATTTGGGGTGGGTGCGTGGTATGCAAGCTCAGCGATTGATCCGGCACAGTTAGCGAAATTACTCTCTTCTTCGGTCAAGGCGACTACTGGGCGAGATTTAAAAATTACTGGTCCGGTTACCTTGAGTATCTTCCCTAGAGTTTCCGTTTCAGCTGAGGGCCTGAGTTTGAGTAATGCATCTTGGGCCTCTAGTCCTGAAATGCTGACCCTCAATCGCATCGAGCTGGACATTAAAATTCTACCGCTGCTGAGTAAACGCATTGAAATTGGCAGTGTGAAGCTTGCTGGCCTAGGGCTGCTCCTCCAAAAAAATGCTTCTGGTAAGTCCAATTGGGATATGAGTGCGCCGATATCCAGCAACCCTGTCGATCCTAGTAATAGCAATGCAGATAACGCTTCAGCCAGCGACGGCCTTGTTTCTATGGAAAGCGTTTCTGTTGTAGATGCCCGGATTCAGTATCAAGACGCCTCTGGCTCAATATCGAAGTATCAAATTCAGCGTTTGTCATTGGCGGAGAGTGGCGACAGAACGGCCGTTTCCCTCAATATGCAGACTCAAGGACAAATGCTGGAGCTCAGCGGAAAGACGGGCTCCTTTTCTAGATTATTGAAGCAGTGGGATGTTTCACCAGCGCAACTCCCGCTTGACCTGACTCTCACTATGAACGGCAAGTCTCTTTTGATTCAGGGTGAGATGGTCAAGGCGCCCAAGACCACGCCCTCTATCAATATGACATTGAACTCAAAGTCGTTTGACTGGCCTACGCTTGGGCAGATGGCCAGTCAGCCTCCACATGCTGCAAATGGCAGCAAGCCAGGATCGCCGGCGCATCCAGCACCAAAGCCACCAGCCCAGTATTTGTTCAGCAATGAGAGCATTCCTTTTGACGCCTTACCTCAGGCCAAGGGAAAGATAGTGGTGAACATTGCTGAGTTGGGTTTGCCACAACGAAACCCTATTGAAAATCTTCGGGCTACCTTGCAATTGGATGGTGACGTGATTGATATTCCAAGTCTGACGTTTCGGATGGGCAAGGGAAGTGCTGATTTGCAGATCAATCTCTCTCGGTTAAAGGCGGCCAACCCCTTAATTTTAGCAAAAGGTGTGACCAAGGATTTCACGTTGGAGAGTTTGTTGGCCACACTTGACCCAAGCTCCAAGATCAGTGGCGGTAGCATGAAATTAGCCTTTGATGTAAAGGCATCTGGAAATAGCGTTCACCAGATGGCAGCCAACTCAAATGGCAAAATTCAGTTGACCATCCATCAAGCCCAAATGGGAGCTAACTTTTTAAATGATGCTGGCGACTTCGTGGTCACCCTTTTGGATTCCATGAACCCCCTCCGCAAGAAATCCAATGGAACTGTTTTGGAGTGTGCGGTTGCCTATCTACCAATTGATAACGGTCTGATTAATATAGCCAATACAGTTGGTGCTGAAACAGATAGGTTGGATGTAGTGTTGGCTGGCTCCATCAATCTCAAGACTGAAGCCATTAATTTCACCATTGATCCCAGGGAAAAATCAGGCCTAACTACTGGGCTAGATTTGGCGGGATTGGTGAAGATGGGTGGTACGTTGACAAGCCCTAAAGTGGGCATTAATCAGGCGGGAGTGGTGAATAGCGCTGTTTCAATCGGATTGGGGATATTGACGGGTGGTGCAACGATCTTGGCTGAGAACGCTAGATCAATGACCTCAAAACGTCAACCCTGTCGCGATGCGCTCCACCCCTGGTCGGATATCTACCCTGGGGCGGAGTAATTCTTAAAACAATATTCCGCTGATAAAGAGGCTGAATAAAGAAATAAAGATGCTCGCAAAAAAGGCGGTCCAGAAGCTAGAAATCGTAAAGCCGCTCACTACCGCAGAGACCAGCATTAGAACCAGGGCATTCACCACCAACAGAAACAATCCCATAGTGAGGACGGTTAGTGGCAGCGTAAAGAGAATTAATAATGGCTTTACTACGGCATTGGCAAATCCAAGCAGTAGGGCAGCGATCAGGAGTGATCCGCCATCAGCAAAGCGCAAGCCGCTAAAGAGATAGCTGGCAACCCAGAGGGATAAAGAAGTTAAGCCCCACTGGACTAAAAAAGGTACTAAGTTACCCATGGCGTGCATCCTTTTCAATGAACTACATTATTTACGCTAAATATTATCAGGACTTCAATAGTGAGGAGGAATTTCATCTTTCGGGCTACTGTTTCCTGCGCCGTCACCGCTGCTCGCTTGCTCCTTGATGGATTTGAGTTCGCGATATAGAAATTCAATTTGTTGCTGTTGCTTGTAGATGGTTTGATTGAGTTGATCAATCAAGTCTTCGGTAAAGCTCAGCTTAATTTCAAGGTTGGTGATGCGATCTTCTGTCATTTCAATTCCTTCATTTTTATCTTAGGCATCGACCAATTCAAATCGACCATCTTCCATTTCTGTTTTTGGTCTGATCCAAAAGTCATGTGATTGGAGTGATTCGTAGACATAGGCTGGCTCTAAGTTGGCTTCAACATTGGCAAGCAATACGACCTTATAAAAGCCGCCTGTCTTAATGTGCCTTAGCTTGCTACCTGGTTTAAATAGCCCATCATCGGCATCTGCCATTTTCGGTTTACTCATGTCAAAAAAGCGCTTTCTCAGTATGATCTACAAATGACAAACTGCGTCCCGTACTCCATTCTAGATATATCTCCAATACCTCAGGGATTTACCGCTGCGGATGCCTTACGTAACTCCCTGGACGTCGCTCAGCATGCCGAGGCTTTGGGCTATACCCGCTATTGGGTCGCAGAGCATCACAATATGACTGGTAATGCGAGCTCTGCTACTGCAGTTTTGGTTGGCTACATTGCTGGAGGTACCAAAACTATTCTGGTTGGATCTGGCGGGGTGATGCTGCCAAACCATGCCCCATTGGTCATCGCCGAGCAATTTGGTACCTTGGCATCTATCTACCCTGGCAGGATTGAATTGGGTTTGGGACGTGCGCCGGGCACTGACCAAATGACTGCCAGAGCCTTACGTCGAGATTTATTGGGCGGTGATGATCGCTTTCCGCAGGATGTAAGGGAGCTACAGCATTACTTTGGCCCCATTCAGGAGGGGCAGGCCGTAAAGGCTATTCCGGGAGCTGGCACAGAGGTGCCGATTTGGATTCTTGGCTCTAGTCTGTACGGCGCTCAATTGGCCGCTCACTTTGGTTTGCCTTATGCCTTTGCCTCGCACTTTGCCCCAGAGCAGTTGCTTGATGCAATGTCCACCTATCGTGAATTATTTAAGCCATCTGATAAGTTAGCAAAACCCTATTGCGCATTTTTGATGAATGTAGTCGCTGCAGATACAGATGAAGAGGCTGCACATCTATTTACTACTCTTCAGCAAAATGTCATTCGCATGCGCCGAAATACTCGTGGCCAGTTGCCGCCACCGATTGAGAAAATAGATGACTTCTGTGAGCCGCATGAACAGGCTACTGCCGCTCATGCTCTACGTTGCTCTGCTGTCGGGTCTTTGCAAACAGTCAGAAAAGAGATGCAGCATTGGCTTGATCTGACTGGCGCCAATGAAATCATTATCACTGGCCAAATTTATGATCATCAAGCTCGCTTGAAGTCGTTCGAGATTGCCGCTGAAGCAGCGAAGGGCTTACGCTTTAGCTCTACAGCGTAAAGGCGTTGTAATCGCTGGTAATCAAAATATCTGCTTGAGCAGCCCGACTGGCTATGTGGAGTAGGGCATTGTCTTTGCTAATCAGTATCGCTGGCCTCAATTGATAGGCTAGATCCAAAAAGATTTGATCATCAGGGTCTTGGCACTTCCAGGGCGCAGGAGCTAGATTGGAGTCATCAACAAGTTGTGCGATGGATTGCCATTGCATTAAGGCAGCTTCTTGGGTTGTCTTATCAAGCTTAAAGAGGGGGCGAGAGATAACATCAGCAAATTCCAACATAGTCTGCTGGCTCGCGACCACGGGAATACTTCTATTCATAATCGCTTGCTTTAAATTGGCAGCCCTTTGATCATCAAAGACAAAAATATCTAGCAAGATATTGGTGTCTAAAACTACGGGTTTCATTGCTGTTGATTGCGCCAGATTTCTGGGGTGATGGTCACTTGGCCCATATCTGAAGAAACATAGGCTTCACCATCTTGAATATTCACATGCAGGACCATGCTGCGCTCGACTAATTTATTGAGTTCTTTAGCTTGTTCTGCCGGAATGGAGATAACCTGAAGGTTGCGAGCACGCGTCAATTTGTTGGCAATAGCATCCCACCAGATTTTGCTGGTGTGCCCGCCATAACAATAGACGATCACTTGATCGGATCGACCGCAGGCTTTGAGGATGCGGCGTTCGTCTGGTTGACCAATTTCAATCCAAAGCTTAATAGAATCGGTGAGATCTTTAATCCACAGGTCAGGCTCATCGGTATCGCTCAAGCCTTTTGTAAAGACTAAATCCTCTTGGGCTTGCAGGGCAAATGCGATGATACGAACCATCATCCGCTCTTCGGTTTCAGAGGGGTGTTTTGCGATCGTGAGGGAATGACTGCCGTAATAGTGGCGATCAGAATCTGCGACGTGGAGGTCGGCTTTGTGGATAGTTGCGCGTAGGGCCATGGCGCATTATCGCCTTTAAAATAGGCTCCACCGTTTATCCCAGTATTATTTCGAATAATTACCCTTATTTAGTGTGTATCGTAGAGTCCCATGATCCGTATTACCGAACTTCGCCTACCTATTAGCCATGCCCCTGAGGCATTGGAAGACGCGATCTTGAAGCGCTTGAATATTCAAGCCCAAGACTTAATTCGGTTCGATGTATTTAAGCGTAGTTACGATGCCAGGAAAAATGTGGCCCTTGCCTTTATCTATACCGTAGATCTATCGGTAAGGGACGAAGAAAAATTGCTTCAGCAGTTTGCAAATGACATTCATATCAGGCCATCCCCCGATATGAGCTATCACTTTGTAGCCAATACTTCGCAAGCCATAGGCAAAAACTTTGAGCGCCCCGTTGTCATTGGATTTGGCCCGTGTGGAATTTTTGCCGCCTTGGTGTTGGCGCAGATGGGCTTTAAGCCGATCGTCTTGGAGCGTGGCAAGCAAGTACGCGAACGTACCCAAGACACTTGGGGTCTATGGCGCAAAAATGTCCTGAACCCAGAATCGAATGTGCAATTTGGTGAGGGTGGGGCAGGCACGTTTTCCGATGGCAAGCTCTGGAGTCAAATTAAAGATCCGAAGTTTTACGGTCGTAAAGTGATTGCCGAATTCATCAAAGCGGGCGCCCCCGAAGAAATTCGATATGTAGCTAAACCACATATTGGAACCTTTCGATTGGTTGGGGTTGTAGAAAGAATGCGCCAAGAGATTATTGAGTTGGGCGGGGAGATTCGCTTTTCACAAAAGGTAGTTGGCTTTGATATTCAGAATGAGCAGATTGCGGGCGTCAAAATAGAAGGGCATCCAGATTTGCCGGCAAATCATGTGGTGCTGGCCTTGGGCCATAGTGCTAGAGACACCTTTGAAGCCTTACATGCCGCAGGTGTTTATATGGAAGCAAAACCCTTTTCAGTAGGATTCCGAATTGAGCACCCACAATCCTTAATCGACAAGGCTCGTTTAGGTCCGCATGCTGGTAATCCGCTCATAGGTGCGGCGGATTACAAGCTGGTGCATCACGCCAAGAACGGACGTGCCGTCTATAGCTTTTGTATGTGTCCAGGTGGAACGGTAGTTGCAGCTACCTCTGAGCCCAATCGTGTTGTAACAAATGGAATGAGTCAATATTCTCGTAATGAGCGCAATGCGAATGCGGGCATCGTCGTCGGCATTACTCCAGAAGACTATCCAGGCGGCCCACTCGCTGGGATTGAGTTTCAAAGGGCGTTAGAGTCCAAGGCCTATGAGTTAGGTGGGTCAACCTATGAAGCTCCAGGCCAACTGGTAGGTGACTTCCTAGCTGGTAAGCCCTCTACAGACTTTGGTTCGGTATTGCCGTCGTATAAGCCTGGGGTTCATCTCACGGACCTCGCCGATGCTTTACCTCCTTACGCAATTGAGGCAATCCGAGAAGCAATCCCTGCCTTTGAGAAGCAGATTAAAGGCTTTTCAATGAAGGATGCAGTATTGACCGGTATTGAGACGCGCACATCCTCGCCCCTACGCATTACGCGTGGCGACAATTTTCAGAGTCTGAATGTCAAAGGCCTATATCCAGCAGGTGAAGGTGCTGGCTATGCCGGTGGAATCTTGTCGGCCGGGGTTGATGGGATTAAAGTGGCAGAAGCAGTTGCGCTGGACTATCTTTCTAAATAATTCAATAAGCTAATTTTCGATGAGCTCTGTGGTATCTGCATCTACCCCAAATGAAAAAGAAGTGCTTTTTCATCCTGAGCTATTGCAGAAATTTGATATCAATGGGCCGCGCTATACCTCTTACCCTAGCGCCGATCGCTTTCACAATGAATTTAATGAATCGGATTATTTAGGTGCATTGCAACGCGTCGCTCAAGTCAACGAGCCGCTATCGCTGTATTTCCATTTGCCGTTTTGCCCCAATATTTGTTATTACTGTGGTTGCAACAAAATCATTACGAAGGATCATGGTCGTAGCGCTAAGTACATCAAATATTTAGCCAAAGAAATGGCGATGGTTTGTGCTGTCATGGGCGCTCAGAAAAAAATACCTGTTACCCAGTTGCATTGGGGCGGCGGCACCCCAACATTTCTGTCTCACGAAGAAATGATTGAGTTGATGCACCACACACGCGAGCATTTTGATTTGCTGCCTGGCGGCGAATATTCAATTGAGATTGATCCGCGACGAGTAACTGAGGCAGATATTGCCTTGTTAGCAGAATTGGGTTTCAATCGCATCAGTCTTGGGGTGCAAGACTTTAATCTTGAAGTTCAGCAAGCCGTGCATCGCGTTCAAACAATTGAAGAGACCCAGGCCGTGATGGATTGGTCTAGAAAGTATGGGTTTAAATCCAGAAGCGTGGATCTAATTTATGGATTGCCAAAACAAACGCCGGAGACCTTTAAAGAAACTGTCGATGCTGTACTCAAAATGAGCCCTGATCGACTATCGGTCTACAACTATGCGCATTTGCCGCATATCTTCAAACCTCAGCGCAGAATTGCTGAGTCAGATTTACCGGGCGCTGCTGACAAGTTAGACATCCTGTCGAATACCATAGAAAGACTGGGTGAGGCGGGCTATGTCTTTATTGGCATGGATCACTTTGCCAAACCAGATGATGAGTTGGCGATTGCGCAAAAAGAAGGCAAGCTGCATCGCAATTTTCAAGGCTACTCCACCCAAGCAGAATGCGATCTTTTGGCTTTTGGGATCTCTTCGATTGGTAAGGTGGATGATAGCTATTCACAAAATGTCCGTACTTTGGATGAGTACTATGCAGCAATTGATGATGGCCATCTACCCACTCTGCGAGGGCTGCAGTTAGATAAAGATGATTTATTACGCCGTGAGCTCATCGGTGAGCTGATGTGTCAATTTGCTCTAGACACTGAATCATTTGCCAAATCACATCAAATTGATTTCCGGAGCTACTTTAAAACGGAGATTGAGGAGCTCAAGCATCTAGAAGAGGCCGGTCTGCTTGAGTGGCAGGGATTAAAGATAGTTGTGCCCATCAAAGGTAGGCTCTTGGCAAGGCGTGTAGCCATGACCTTTGACCGTCACCTCAGGGAGTCCCAAGCTAAAGGCACTTACTCCAAGGTGCTCTAAGCAAAATCAAGCCACTGCTGAAGGCTATTTGATCTAGATCAAAAACTCATCAAAACAGTGTTGCTTTTAAACAAATAAAAAAATACCGCAGCCTTTGCATTTGATGTAAATCAAATCGGTACCCCATCTTCAATTTGAAAATAAACACATCAAATTGATAACAAAAAGGGAAACCATCATGCGTATTAAAACTCTAGTAGCCGCAATGGCAGCAGTAGCTTCTTTGGCTCCAATCGCAGCCCAGGCGCAATCTTCAGACGAGAACCCATGGATGGTTCGTGTACGTGCTGTTGATTTGTTATTTCAAAACGGTCAATCAAACACCGTAGCGGATTTAAATGTAAAAGCAAAAAATCAAATTATTCCTGAGTTCGACGTTTCCTATTTCTTCACAAAAAATATTGCTGCTGAGTTGGTTTTAACTTGGCCACAACAGGTGAATATTACTGCCGGCCCTGGAAATACCAATATTGGTAAGATTACTGCGTTACCACCTTCATTGTTAGCTCAGTATCACTTCACTGACTTAGGCGCATTTAAACCTTATGTCGGTGCCGGTGTTAATTACACCATTTTCGGCAACCGTCAAAATTTTCCAGCACTCGGAAATGGGGTAACGGTTGATCAATCTAGTATCGGCTTTGTTGGTCAGATTGGTATGGATTACATGCTTACTAAAAACTGGGGTTTGAATGCCGACCTAAAATATGCAACCATGAGTACCAACGTTAAAACCGTTGCTGGTGGTGTTGATTTGGGTAAGCTGACTCTGAACCCATGGATGCCAGCAGTTGGTGTGACATACAAGTTCTAATTTAGTATCTTGATTCAAGCGCCTCAGCGCTTAAGGCAAAGGCCCTGCATGCAGGGCCTTTTGTATTGATGGTCTAGTTTTTAATAAACTGATTCATTGGCTTATCAAGTAATTAAGTGATCAATTAATTGCCCAAACTTAGTTTCATCAAATTTCAGGTTATTAAAGCGCTGTATTGCAATATGCTCTGGAGGATTCACTCTACGTTGGGTGTATTGATCCCAATGCTGTAGCTTCCATTGATCTCTGGGATCTGCACGCTTCTCCATGCGCTGACGTGCTTCATTCTCATCTAGATCAATCCAGGCGATTCTGATGCTTGAGACGCTGGGCACTCCAAGCTCTTCGGGTCGGAATATTCGACCGCTTTGGATTTCGCTGGAAAATGGGCCCACCAGAACGACATTTACTCCGAGCTGCAGATTTTCTTTTGCGATGGCAATGAGGCCAGCATATTCCCAGTCTCTGAGATTCTGAAGATAAAAAGGGCTGTCGCGATCATTGGGATTATTGGTGGTGAGCTCCATGACATGGGCGCTATAGGCGCCATACACCGTGTCTTTGTCTAAAAAGAAAAAGTCCTCACCCGTCTTGTCAATGATGAGGGGTAGGGCTTTTTTGGCTAAAGTAGTTTTACCGGTACCTGCGTGGCCGGCAAAGAGGATAAGTCTTGGAGCGCTGGGGCTGAGCTTACAGGTCATTTATCTCTTTATTTGGAGGTATTGCTTCAGTAAATTCTACTTCTCAATCCCATGTTTATTGGAAATATCACCACTTTGAGTGAAGTGACGATAATGTTGCCATGGCTTTAATCGTACTCACTGATGCAAAACTGGCTTTTGGCCACGTTGACCTCCTCGCAAATACCGCTTTCTCCTTGGAATCTGGGGAGCGGGTTGGCTTAATTGGCCGTAATGGCACCGGAAAATCTTCTTTATTGAAGATCTTAGCCGGCATAGAAAAAATGGATGATGGCTTGCTACAGTATCAGCAAGGACTCCGGATTGCCTATGTTCCCCAGGAGCCCATATTTGAGGCTGAGGAGACCGTATTTGACGCCGTATCCAAGGGTGTCGCTCAAGCCAAGGCCCTGCGTGAAGAGTATGAGGCGCTGAGCATCGGCGAATGGGATGATGCTGCTCACCATCGCCTTGATGAGGTTCAGTCCCAATTGGAGGCTCTTAGTGGCTGGAATTGGGAGCAACGCGTTCATGAAACCTTGGATCGTCTGCATTTAGAGGCTGATCTTAAGATCAATACCTTGTCTGGTGGAACGAAGAAGCGTGTAGCTCTAGCTCGCGCTCTAGTGGAGATGCCTGAGGTGCTTTTGTTGGATGAGCCAACCAACCATTTGGATTTAGATTCGATTTCTTGGTTGGAAGATTTGCTCAAGGAGTACAAGGGCTCTGTGATTCTGATTACCCATGATCGCGCTTTCTTGGATAACGTCTGCACACAAATTGTCGAGCTTGACCGCGGGATCTTGCGCTCCTACCCAGGCAATTTCTCTGCCTATGAAGTTTTAAAAGACCAGGAAATGAATTCCGAGTCTTTGGCTAATGCGCGTGCAGATAAGTTGCTTGCCCAAGAAGAGGTCTGGATTCGTAAAGGGGTTGAGGCACGACGTACGCGCAGCGTTGCGCGTATTGCTCGCCTGGAAAACTTACGGGCCACACGCTCACAGAGGCGTGATGCTGTTGGGCAAGTGAAGCTCGCAGTTTCAGCGGGTGATAGAAGTGGGAAGATTGTTGCCGACCTTCAGAACGTTTCCAAATCTTACGATCGTCCGATTGTGAAGGATTTCACGGCAACGATTTTGCGTGGCGATAAAGTGGGTCTTCTTGGCCCCAACGGCGCTGGTAAGACAACGCTATTGAAATTAATCCTCGGAACCATTGCACCAGACTCTGGAACTGCAACCATGGGCACTCGTATTGAAGTGGCCTATTTTGACCAGATGCGCGAAGGCCTTGATCTCAACGCCTCTCTCGAGGACTACATCAGCCCCGGTAGCGAGTGGATTGAAATCAATGGCAATAAGAAACACGTCAAGAGCTACTTAAGTGATTTCTTATTTGCACCAGAGCGCACTAATTCACCAGTCAGTACTTTATCTGGTGGAGAGCGCAACCGTTTATTACTAGCCCGTCTATTTGCACGACCTGCCAATGTTTTGGTTTTGGATGAGCCAACCAATGACTTAGATATCGATACCCTGGACCTGCTTGAGCAATTGCTGCAGGACTATAAGGGCACAGTGTTCTTAGTCAGCCATGATCGCTACTTCTTGGATAACGTAGTGACCAGCATCATTGCCAATGAGGGTGATGGGTTCTGGCGCGAGTATGAAGGCGGTTACGAGGATTGGAAGATTCAGAAGGCGCGCTCAGACAAGATTCGTGCAGCAAATGGTGGCGTTAAGGCTGTTGAGAAGTCCGAATCAAAGCCAGAAGTAAAAGCTGAGGCTAAGGCCGAATCCAGACCCGCTGTTGCAAAAAGCGGCGTACAAAAACTCAATGGTAAAGAGCGCCTGGAATTAGAGGCCCTGCCTTTGCAGATCGAGGTTTTGGAAACAGAGCAGGCTGAGATTGGAGTTGCGATGAGCAATCCAGATCTCTATAAGAACGAGCCTGAATTAGCAGCCAGCATGCAAGCTCGCCTCTCAGAAATTACTGCCGATCTCGATATCAAACTACAGCGCTGGGAACTGCTCTTGAGTCGCTCAGAATCTTAATGTAATTCGAGGCGTTTGGATTTGAGCCGTGAAAATGCCTCAAATCCAAAAGAAGCAACCAGAGCAATGAGTAGGGCAACAGCGCTAGATGGCGCCGTCTTAATCGTATTCATCAGAAGCGCAGTGAATAAGCTCAGATTAATTGCAATCGCACACCACAGTATTTTTGGTTTAGCTCCGGTCTGCTTGTGTACGCGAATATGTCCATAGGTGATGACTGCGTAAACCAGCAGAAATGCGAGGCTGGCCATTTGACCTACTTCGCTTAGAGGGAATATCAAAGCCAAGACAATCACCCCAATCGATGAGACGGTGAGTGCATGCAGGCTATTTTTAAGTACGGTATTTCCTAGGGCGCTCGAGACCTCATGCTTCTCCGCAAAGTCGGCTGCGATATTGGAGGCAGCAAAAATAGTCGCGTTCACTGCGGCTGCGCAGGCCAGCAAAGCAGAAATACTAATTGTGATAAAGCCAAACTTTCCCGCAACTAGCTTAGCTGCATCAGCTAGCACATGGCCATTATCTATTTGTATTACGCTTAATGGCATTAGCATCACAACAGCCATGCTTACTGCTAAGTAGGCGATCGTCACCAAGATCAGTGCAGAGAACATTGCTAGAGGCAATTCTTTTTGTGGACTCTTCATGGCTGATGAAGAGTTGGTCACAACCCCGAAGCCTTGGAAATTAATATAAAGTATTCCCGCGGCTACAGCGATTCCCTCAATTGAGCCTCCCGCCATATGAAAGCTTGTGGGGCTCACCTGCTCAAATGCCATGGCGGAAAAGACTAGAAGACTAACGACCACCAGGCCAATTGCGAATGCCTCGGCCTTACCAACTAGGCTGGGTCCGAGAAGGTTTAGAAATGTACAAATCAAGATGATTGCCGCGGTAATGCATTTCAGCAGGAGTGGGGAGAGATCTCCACCAAAGAGGGTGTTGGTGTATTCAACAAACCCTGCCGCATATAGTGCGGCTGCAATCAAGTAGGCGATATATTGAAATAGATTTATGCCCCCAGAAATAATTCCGGGGCCAAAACTCATGACGGTGAAGGTGGCTGCTCCACCGCTACTCGGAAAAGCGGCACCGAGTTTTGCGTAAGAGTAGACCGAGAAGGATGCTGCGATAGCGCCGATCAGAAAAGCTAGCGGAACATGTGTTCCAGCATGTGAGCTAGCTAAACCCAATAAAGAATATAGGCCTGCACCCATCATGCCGCCGATGCCTAGTGCGGTCGCTGAAAAAAGGCTGATGTCCTTGGCTTGCTTCGGATTGCGTTTAAGTAAGCCTGAATTCAATTGAACTTAACCTAAATTTGTACGAAGTAGTTGCTTGCGTAAGCGCGTGATTTCATCTAAGAGATCAAGTGCTAAGGCAACCCCGGGAGTATTTAACTCCAGATCATGAGTCAGGTGAGCTGCAGTTTTTGCGCGCTTCAGTGAATCTCCGCTAAAGCGCCAGTCTTGTGGGGATGAGCCCGCTGGACTCAGAACGCCTTCTGATACCCAAGACATGATGAGATCCTCTGGTGCACGTGTAGCTTGTGAAATTTCCACAATGCTCATATGCACTTCCTCTTCAACAACACTGCCTTCAATCCAGGTGATATGCGTTTGTGTCATATTCATCATCCCTTCAGGTGGGTTCTGGGGTTGAAATCAAAGGCCTTCTCCAATGCTTGATAAGCTTCTTTTTGGGCGTCGGTTTCAGCACTAGGCAAAACGATATTCGGTACTACGTATAAGTCACCGGGCTCTTTGCTAGGAATCCCTTTTCCTTTAAGTCGCATCTTGCGGCCCGTAGCTGTAGCAGTTGGAATCTTCAGCTCTAGGGTGGAGCCTGCAGGAGTGGGGATGTTAACGGTGGTTCCTAATGCAGCCTCCCAAGGCGCTAGAGGCAAATCAAGATAAACATCTTTTCCGTCAACGCGGTAAATGGGATTGGGATGGAAATCAATCTCGAGGTATAGGTCACCCGCGCCGCCAGAGCCCATGCCTGGACCACCTTGACCCGCTAGGCGTAAATTTTGCCCGGCCTTAATGCCCTTGGGGATGCTGACATCGAGCTTACGTTCCTGAGTGCTGACATGCCCATTGGCATCTTGTGTCGGCATATGCAGGGCAATAGTGCGTTTTGCGCCATTGTAGGCATCAGCAAGATCAATCAATATTTTGGCGTGGTGATCCTGGCCCTTGTAATCCATGCCTTGACGGGGATTGCTGCTACGACCACCTTGACGATGTCGGCCTCTGCCAAAGAGGGATTCAAAGAATTCGCTTTGATCGCCCTCATAACCACCGCCAAATCCGCTATTGCCACCACCAAAATTACCATCCGAGTACTCAAACCCTTCATTCCAATTTGGCGGAGGTGTGAAGTCTTGACCATTTTTCCAGTTAGCGCCCATACGATCGTATGCGGCGCGCTTTTCGGTATCCTTGAGCACGGAGTAGGCCTCACCGACTGCTTTAAATTGCTCTTCCGCGCCAACCTCCTTATTAACATCCGGATGATATTTGCGGGCTAGCTTACGGTAAGCCGCTTTAATTTCTGCCTCGGTGGCGCCACGTGCTACACCCAGTGTTTCGTAGTAGTCCCTGAATTTCATAATCGCAATGAAGTCCTGATTAAATCAATAGACTTCATTCTACAATCTCTGGGCTTGATTTCTAGCTTCTTTTGGACAAAGAAAAAGCGAGCCAGAGGCCCGCTTGGTATTGCTCTCAGTCTGAGGCTGTACTTAGCTCATGACGCCAATTTGCCAAGGTACAAATTCATAATCCCCCAGCCCCAGTAATTCGCTTTTAGAGGCTTCCCCCGAGGCTGTTCTGAGGAAGAGTTCAAATATACGCTGCCCCATTTCCTGAACCGAAACCGTGCCATCCAAGATTTCACCGCAATTAATATCCATATCCTCGGTGAGGCGCTGGTACATAGGTGTATTAGTCGCAAGCTTGATGCAAGGTGCTGGTTTTGATCCAAACATGGATCCGCGTCCTGTTGTAAATGCAATCAAGTTGGCTCCGCCTGCAATCTGACCCGTTGCTGAGACAGGATCAAAACCGGGTGTATCCATAAATACAAAGCCTTTGGCTATCACTGGCTCAGCGTAACGGTACACCTCCATCAGGGGTCCGGTACCGCCCTTCATGGAAGATCCGAGTGACTTTTCAAAGATGTTGGCTAGACCGCCAATTTGATTTCCGGGGCTGACTTGACCGTTGATTTGGACATCGCGACCAACGGAGTATTCATCTTTCCACCAACGAATCCGTTGGATTAATTTTTCACCAATAGCTTTACTTGCTGCGCGGCGGGTCAGGGTGTGTTCAACACCATAAATTTCTGGTGTTTCAGAGAGGATGCCTGTGCCGCCATGGCGCGACAGGATATCAATCGCAGCGCCTAAGGCTGGGTTTGCAGTAATGGAAGAGAATCCATCAGATCCACCGCATTGCAAGCCAACGGTTAAATGACTTGCGGAAACAGTCTGACGCTTGGCTTTGTTGGCCTCAGGAAGAAGTGCCTTAACAGCCTCAATGCCAGCCTCAATCGTTTTGCGGGTGCCACCAGTCTCCTGCATGATGAAAGTATGCAAGGTGGAGTTTTCTTTTAGAGCTTCTTGCTCCATCAACCCTTTGAGTTGATTGCGTTCACAACCAAGGCCAATGATCAGTGCGGCAGCAAGATTGGGGTGCTGCGCATAACCTGCCATGGTTCGGCGTAATAACTGCATTGGTTCACCACTCATTTCCATGCCGCAGCCGATGCCATGGCTAAAAGCAACAACGCCATCGATATTGGGAAAATCTTTCAGGCGTTCAGGCGTAAACCAGTCAGCAATTTTGTTCACGACGGTTGCAGAGCAGTTGACAGTTGAAAGAATGCCAATGAAATTGCGTGTTCCCACTTTTCCATTTGAGCGGACGTAGCCTTGGAAGGTGGCGCGTTCAGCTTCTGGAAGCAGGGTGGTGGGCTTGTACTCGCTGGCATAAGCATAGTCGCGATCAAATTCACGAAACTCGGTGTTGTGACTATGAACCATGGTGCCTGGTTCGATATCGGTATTGGCAAAACCCACAGTGACGTTGTATTTCAGAATGGGTTCACCCTTGAGAATTTTCTTCGTTGCAATTTTGTAACCTGCGGGTACTTGGCTGCGACTCGTGAAATTCTCACTGGGAACTTGCTCGCCAATGGCGACATCGATGCGTGCAACCACAATGTTGTCGTTTGGATGCAAGCGAATGATGGCGCCTGCTAATTTTTTTTCAGATGTTTCAATCATGGGTAACTTTCAATTTCTCTATTTTTAATTATTCTGCAGTAACGCCGGATTTTTTGACAATCGGCGCCCACTTTGCAACTTCGGATTTAATGTAATCACCAAGCTGGCCAGGAGTGCTTGTAACAACATCAAATCCTCTGGAGTTCAATTGGGATTTAATTTCAGGATTATTCAGTACATTCACTATCTGAGTGTTTAATTTTTCCACAATAGCTTTGGGTGTGCTGGCGGGCGCAACAATGGCATAAACCAGTTCTACGTCAAATTTAGGCAAGGTCTCGGAAATCGCTGGAATCTCTGGGGCGGCCGGAGAGCGTTTTAAGCTGGTGATGCCCAATGCAGTCAGTTTTCCGGATTTGACATAAGGCAACGCAGCCGGAGTGCCAACGATGGCTGTTTGAATTTGTCCGCCTAATACATCGGTTAATGCAGGAGCTGCGCCTTTGTATGGCACATGGAGAATATTGGTCCCTGCCTGAGTATTAAACAATTCACCCGCTAGATGAAGGGGGGTGGCTGCACCAGAAGAGCCAAAGCTTACCTTGCCAGGATTGGCTTTATCAAACGCAATTAATTCTGCAACTGTTTTTACTGGTACACCAGGATTGGCTACCAACATGAGCGAAGAGGAGGCGACTAGTGAAACTGGCGCAAAATCTTTAATAACGTTGTAATTGAGTTTCTTATACAAGGTTTCATTAATAGCTTGAGTGCCAACTAGCATTAGGAAGAGCGTGTAACCATCACCTTTAGAGTTCGCTACATATTCAGCGGCTAAATTGGCGCCTGCACCAGGCTTGTTTTCAATGATGATTGGTTGTCCTAGGTTTTCACCAAGCTTTGGAGAGAATCCTCGAGCAAGAACATCCGATGGTCCGCCAGCAGCAAAGGGGATAATTAATTTGATGGGTTGATTCGGATATCCTTGCGCATTAGCTAGTGCTGGCAAAGTGATTCCTAAAGCCAGCAATGTATAGATAATTTTTCTCATGTATTGTTCTCCTAGATATTATTTTTAAAATTAAGACTATTTGTTCAAAGCTCATAAAGCAAAAAATGAAAATCACGCGCGCTGAAATCTATCCTTTATCAATTCCCCTGCTTGAGCCAATCAAGATGTCTCGGGAAATGGTGGTTGATGCAAAGACGGTGCTGCTTTGCTTGACTGACGATAAGGGTCGCCAGGGTTGGGGTGAGGCCTCGGTAGCACCCTTGATGACTGGGGAAAGCTTAGATAGCCTTGTCGGCAGCATGAAGTATTTAGTTGAAAATTCGCTGCGAATAGATTGGCGTGAGCCAGCAGAGTTTGCAACAATTTTTAATCGAATTCTGTACGCTAATGCCTCAGCAAAATCATGTCTAGAGATGGCTTTGTTGGATCTGTATACGCAAGAAAAATCTCTGCCACTGTGGCGATACTTGCGCGATGAAAGCGGCGTTTCTGTAGAAGGTGCGCCCACAGCAATCCCCTTGCTACGCATGTTGGGGGGCTCTTTGGAGAAAGAGTTGAGTGACGCTAAGTCGTTCCGAGCCCTTGGATTTAGGCATTGGAAAATTAAGATTGGTTCGCTCTCGCTTGATGAAGATCTGCATAGGGTGAAGGTGCTATGCGATGCCTTGGAGGGTGATGTCATTTCGGTAGATGCCAATTGCGCACTATCCTTGACGGACGCACTTCGATTTTGCCAATCAGAGTACGCAAGTAAATTAGCTTTTGCTGAGCAGCTTATCCCTGCAGATCTGCCTATTACGGATTTGGTATTGCTGAAGAAAAGCTCACCCATTCCAATTGGGTTAGACGAGTCAGTCCATGGTCTCGCCGAGCTAGAGCAGTTGATCGAGGCTGATGCCTTGGGTGGGGCAAGCTTAAAGCTAATTAAAACAGGCGGAGTCTTGCAGGCACTTGAGTGCGCAAAATTATTAGAAAAGCATAAGCTTGCGCTCAATCTAGCATGCAAGATTGCGGAGACTTCTTTGTCGGCAGCTGCCACTGCATCCCTTGGGTTTGCAATGGGCAAAGTTACTTGGGGTTTTAGCATGTCAAATCAGTACTTGAAGTTTGACATCTGTGACACGCCACTGACAGCCAAGCAAGGGTGCTTTGAGGTGAGCCAACTAGCAGCTAGTGGCATTGGCGTGACGCCGAATATCAATCGAGTAAAGGAAGCCATTGCTAAAGGGTATGCAGCTATTCAATATTAAGAACATCAAAGGCTGCTTTTAATCTCCTGGAGTAAGAATCTGAAACCTGCTGAATTTCTTCTGGACTCCATTTTCTGAAGCCTTCCCCAGACTTCATTCCCGTCTTGCCTTCGCTCATCAGTTGAACCACCTTGGGTGGTAGGGTGGTGATGTTGGATAGCGAGGGATAGATCTCCTTGGCAGCATTTGCCATTCCGTCCCAGCCAGAGATTTCTTTTTGGGTCATGGGACCAACGGCGGCATAGCGAAAACCAAAGCTATAACGTACAGCGTCATCAATATCTTCCGGACTTGCAATCCCCTCTTGTACAAGCGATAAGGCCTCACGCATCAGCGCATGTTGAATGCGGTTTGCTAAAAATCCCGGAATATCTTTTTTTACTAAAACAGGTTTCTTCTCTATGCTTTTGTACAAGCTATAGGCTTGGTCTGCAAAAGCCAATTCTGTTTTCTCTCCCATTACGATCTCGACTAGGGGGACAACCTCAGCTGGCATAAAGTAGTGGGCACCCATCATTCGATTGGCAGTTTTAAGTCCCAAGGCAATTTTGCTGATTGGAAATCCCGAGCTATTGCTGCCAATGGGGATGTGTGCCGGCACTCGTTCATCTAGGTGCTGGAAAATTGCTTGTTTTAGGGCAAGGTTTTCTGCCACAGTTTCAATAACCCAGTTGCACCCATTCCAGTCAGACCAGTTTTCAAGAACTTCCGCGGTTTGCTCCGCTTTGATTGCATCTTGACTTTTGGTGGAGTAGGCGCCGCAAATCCCGATTTTCTCGGCAAGGGTAAGCGCCTTATCTAGGCAAGCATTTGCTTTTTCTTTATTTCTACCCAGTATGACAACGGGAATGCTTTGTGCAACGAATCCTGCAGCAATGCCCGCAGCCATTATCCCGGTACCAATTACGGCAACATAGTTCATGATCAACCTTACTTATACGGTTAAGTTATAAAGCAAGAGACTTACAATAGCCTCCTTATTGCGTTACATTATCATCAATTATGTTTTAATTGTGAATCATTTAAATTAACTTATCCGTATAACTATAACCAGGAGCAATCAATTATGACCATGCACAACCCATTCCAGCCAGTGGAAAAAATTAAGGCAGAAGTTTTTATGTCGATGCCTGCGAAATTCAGAAAGAAATCCCGCACTGGTTGGTCGGATCCAAATCGTCAAAACTCTGAAGTAGAGTGTTTTTTAGAGGGCCCTTCTTTTGACCGCGAGGGCAATCTCTGGTTTGTGGATATTCCTTTTGGACGCATTTTTAGAATTACGCCAAAGGGTGAGTGGGAATTGGTTACGCAGTATGACGGCTGGCCTAATGGCTTAAAGTTTCATAAAGATGGGCGTGCATTCATTTGTGATTACAAAATGGGCCTACTAGCCTTGGATACCAAGACTGGAAAAATTGAAACAGTGCTGGGTTCAATGTACAGCGAGAACTTCAAAGGTCTCAACGATTTGCACTTTGCCTCAAACGGAGATTTGTATTTCACTGACCAAGGTCAAACTGGAATTGCCGATCCATCTGGTCGCGTATTTCGCTTGCGTGAGAATGGTCAATTGGATCGTTTGGTGCTCAACATCCCTAGCCCAAATGGAATTACATTAAACACCCAAGAGAAGCATGTCTTTGTTGCTGCCACAAGATCCCAGCAAATTTGGAGATTGCCGCTAATGGCGGATGGTTCAGTATCAAAAACTGGTGTAGCGGTGCAGTTGACTGGTGGTGTTGCAGGACCTGACGGCATCGAGATGGATTCCGAAAATGGTTTGTTGGTTTGCCACTTAGGTATTGGTATCTGGAGATTTGATAGCAATATGCTCCCAACGCATCTGATCTATTCTGATAATCCGCATCATCATCACCTTGCCAATATGTGTTTTGGTGGCGCTGATGGCAGGGACTTGTACATTACTGAATCTCTCTCTGGCGATATTTTGAAGGCACGTTTGCCAGTTGCCGGTAAAAAAATGTTTGGTCTTTCCTAAGTTGAAAGAGTCCTTGCCACTTTATAAAATATTGGCGAATGCGCTGGCTCAGCGCATTCACAATGGCGATTGGGCGGTAGGGACTAACTTGCCCTCTGAGTCAACGCTTTGCGCCAGCTTTAAGTCAAGTCGCCACACCTTAAGGCACGCACTTCAAACCCTGGAAGCTGATGGGCTAGTTTTGCGCCGACAGGGTGCAGCAACGCAGGTGATTTCAAGGCAGAAGGTCAGAAGATTTACTCAAAGCTTTAATTCGCCGATAGATATTTTGAGTTACCCAAGAGATACCTATCGAGAAAATATTACCGAAGAATTTATTGAGCTTGATCAGTCTCTCAGTGAGATGATTGGCGGAGCAGTAGGCTCCTCCTGGTATCACATTGGTGGCATTCGAAAGCAGCAAGATACTGAGCAACTTATTGCGTGGACGGATATTTATATCCTTCCTCAGTTTGCATCCTTAACATCCGACCCTGATCACAGTCAAATCATGGTCTTTGAGCAAATTGAAAAAAAGTACGGCACCCGCATTGATCGAGCAGAGGTAGATGTGTATGCCGCTGGTGCCCCTGCTAGGGTTGCCAAAAATCTGCAATTGAAGGCACATGATCCATGCTTGGTAATTGTTCGTCGTTATTTCGATGATCAAGATAAGCTTTTTGAAGTCACCTTTACCTATCACCCCGAAAATAAGTACACCCACAAGATGGAATTTAAGAGTGGCTCTAGTAATTAATTTTCAGGAAGAAATATGAAATATCTATCCGTCACTCAGGCTGAAGAATTTATTGCTAAGGCATTGCAAGCTAATGCGGTGCCCGCAGGCGACGCTAGGGTAGTTGCACAATTAATGGTTAAGTCGGATCTCGTTGGTGCAGATGGCCATGGAATTTTTAGATTGCCGGCATACATTAAAAGAATTCGGGCCGGTGGCATCAATCTCAATCCAAATATTCATATTGAACGTGAGCAAGGTGCAACTGCTTTGATCAATGGCGACAATGCCTTGGGTCATCTAGTAATGAATAAGGCAGTTGAGCTCGCAATAGAAAAGGTCAAGAAACATAGCGTTTGTTGGGTAGGCAGTCACTATGGCAATCACTCTGGCGCAGCTTCTGTTTATGTTCGCAAGCTTGCGGAGCAGGGCTATATTGGTATTTACATGGCCGTTGGAAATGCAAATCACATGGCGCCTTGGGGTGGCATTGACCTACTTTTATCGACCAATCCAATTGCCATTGCGGTGCCCTCGGGTGACAATCCTATTGTTCTATTGGATATTGCTACTACTGTAGCGGCCTATGGCAAGGTCAAGCTTGCCGCTCAAAAAGGTGAATCCATCCCAGATACCTGGATGATTGATCGCCATGGTCAGCCAATTACGGACCCCCAAAAATCTAGCGAAGGATCTCTATTGCCAATTGGTGGCTATAAAGGTTATGGGCTAGCAGTGATGATTGGTTTGCTCGCGGGAGCCTTAAATAATGCTGCAGTTGGCAAGGGCACTATTGATTTCAATGCACATCATGATTTGATTACCAATACTGGGCAGACCATTATTGCCGTCGATCCACGTGCCTTTGGAGATCAAGAGCAATTTATTGAGAGGGTGGTTGCATTGGTGAATGATCTAAAGAGCTCATCTAAGTTGCCTGGGGTAAATCAAATTCGCGTACCTGGAGATGGTGCCGCCAAAGTGATGTCTGAAAGACTTCAGCGTGGAATCCCAATTTCAATTGAATTACAAGAGTCTTTGAATAACTGTGCCAAGGAGTGTGGAATTGCCGCAATAGATTTATAAATTTTCCGGAGGAGACAAAATGATTAAAAAATCAATAAAAAAAATAGTTTTAAGTTCTTTAGTATTGCCACTGGTTTTGGGGACGGCATTCGCTGCCTATCCAGATAAGCCAATCAAGATGTTGGTAGGGTACGCGCCAGGGAGCTCAACCGATATCGTTGGAAGAATGGTTGCGAATGAACTCAGTATTGCCTTGAAGCAATCGGTCATTGTAGAAAATCGAGGTGGTGCTGCTGGTAGTTTGGCAGCAGATGCGGTCGCCAAAAGTGCTCCTGATGGTTATACCGTTTTGTTCGCTCAAAATGGATTAGCAATTAATGTAGCTGCAAATCCAAGGCTACCATTTAATGGTCAAAAGGATTTGTTACCTGTTGTGGGTGTCGCTGCTACTCCACATATCTTGATCGTGAATACCAATTCAAAGGCTAAAAACGTAGCTGATTTAATTGCCATGCTCAAGGCCGACCCAGGTAAATTGAGCTTTGGATCTTCTGGAATTGGTAACTCTGACCACATGGCTGGAGAATTATTTTTGGCAACCACTAGTACTCAAGCCATTCACATTCCCTACAAAGGTGGCTCACCAGCTGCTACAGATTTAGTTGGCGGTCAAATTGATTTTTACTTTGCCGGAATGCCAGTCGGACTCCCCTTGTACAAAGGTGAGAAAGTCAATGCACTCGCCGTTACCAGTAAGAATCGTTTCAGCGGCGCTCCTGAGCTAGTCACCATTCAAGAGGCTGGTGTGAAAGGTTATGAAATGGCATTGTGGCAGGGGATGTTTGTACCTGCCGGGACTCCAGCTGCAATTGTGAGGGCTTTAAATAACGCGGTATTGAAAATACTAGACACTCCTGAAATGAAAGAGCGTTTTATCAAGGCTGGGGTGCAAATTGCGCCAATGAATACTCAGCAGTTCACTGAGCTCTATGCCTCTGATATTGCTAGATGGAAAGTGGTCATTGAGAAGGCAAAAATTAAGCTAGATTGAGTCTGTTTGAAATACGGTGCGGGGTATTGACGTGAGTTAGTACCCCGTTTTTTATTGTGGACTGAGATCAAAAACTAAGACTTCAGCGTTCTTTCCGCTACTAATGAGAATTTCTGCGAGGTCTTCAATGAGAAGAGCATCGCCGCCATGTAGTGATATCCCATTGATCTGGAGTTCACCCCGGATGAGGTGGACATAGGCCTTGCGATTGGATTCTAGATTAAGTTGTGCCGATTCAGTTCCATTAAAAAGCCCGGCATATAGCTTGGCATCCGCATGAATTTTGACTGCATTGCCCGCGCCATCGGGTGATGCAATAAGACAAAGCTTTCCCTGCTTGTCTGCCGGTGGAATAGATTTCTGCTCGTAACTAGGGGTAATCTCCGCAACATTTGGCTCAATCCAAATCTGTAGAAAGTGGGTGGTTTGATCTTTAGCGTGATTGAATTCGCTATGGGTGACACCAGTTCCGGCGCTCATACGTTGAACATCCCCAGGTGGAATACCTTTGATATTGCCCATGCTGTCCTCATGAGCCAATTCACCAGATAAAACATAGCTAATGATTTCCATATTACGGTGACCGTGCTTGCCAAAACCCATGCCTGCAGCCACTCGGTCTTCATTAATTACTCTTAAATTGCCCCAGCCCATAAATTGGGGGTCGTAATAGCCGGCAAAAGAGAAAGAATGAAAGCTTTTAAGCCATCCATGATCGGCGTAGCCGCGGTCTTGAGCTTTTCGGAGGGTTAGCATGATGAAGGTCTTTTCTGTAGGGGGATAAGCACATTATCATTAGCTTTTGACATATTTGCTGATTGGCTTTCCATGGGAAGTATCAAACAAGACATTAAAGAAACCTACCTAGGAGTCTATGAGACTGCTCAGGAAAAATGGGGTGACTTTACGCAGTTTTTGAAAGAGGCTTGGCCGTTATTGGCAATTCTTTTATTGGGCTTAATGGGTGTTTGGTGGTATGCCGATCCACCACCACCGAGACATGTTTTGATGGCGACGGGACAGCCTGGTGGATCTTATGACATCCTAGGCAAGAAGTACGCTGATTTTTTTGAGAAAAAAGGCATCACTCTCGAGCTCGTTCCTACGAAAGGCGCACAGGAAAATATCGAATATTTGGCCGATCGTAAGAATCCCGTTCAAGCGGCTTTCGTACAAGCAGGGGTATTTAGCCCCCATGGGATTAAAGGGGTGCAGTCACTGGGAGCAATTTCTTATGACCCCATATGGTTGTTTTATAGAGGACCTGAGGTAAAGCAAAATGATTTTCAGGAGATTAAAGATCGATCCCGTTACTTTCTAAACTCCAAAATGTCTGTGGGCGAAAAAGGTAGCGGAACCTATGCTCAAGCGATGCAGATTCTAAGGGTGAATGGTTTTGAAAAAGGCGCTCATTTTCTCTACCTCTCGGGATCGAAATCAGTTGAAGCCTTACGTAAGGGTGAGATTGACGCAGCCTTCATTGTTGACTCTTACGAAGCTCCTAATGTGCAGGCCTTGTTAGCAGACCCCACATTACATTTGTCTGCATTTCCTCGGGCGGAGGCATATTCTCGTTTGTTCCCTTATATGCAAATTTTGAATGTCCCAACAGGTAGTTTTAGCTTGATACGCAACTTCCCCTCTCGGGATATCAAGCTGATGGCTTCGACAACCAATCTCCTGATTGATGACAGAATGCATCCGGCGCTGCAGTTTCTGTTTTTGGAGGCTGCGCGTGAGATTAATGGTAGAGCTACTTTCTTCTCGGGGCATGGTGAATTCCCTTCTTTCAAGCATACAGGTCTACCCGAAAGTCCAGTAGCTTTGCATTATGAAAAAAATGGCTCTCCCTTGCTAATGACCTATCTTCCATTTTGGTTGGCTGAGATGGTGAACCGCCTGATATTTGTATTCTTGCCATTTTGTGCTTTGGCTTATCCAGTACTGCTGACATTACCAGGCTACCGTAATAAGCGCATGCGCCGGAAGATCAATCAGCTATACGGGGTCTTAAAGACTTACGAGCAAGAGTTGACTAACAATTACCAGGTGGAAACTAGGGATGAGTATCTTAAGAAATTGGATCTACTGGAGTATCAAGCTCTTCAGTTAAAGGTTTCAAAGAGTATGGCTGGTGATTACTATGCTTTACGCACCAGCATTGACTATGTCCGGAACTGCCTCAATCGGGGTGTGCATCCTTATCAATTCGTAGAGGATCCTGTTGGCGTATAGTTTGTTAATACAAATTAGCGTACATTTCTTATGAAACCCTACGATCACCCCGCCCGAAAACAGCTGCACGAAGAGGTGCATGCTCGCCCCCCAATTGCACTTTGGCCAAATGAGAGAGTGTTGTCGCAATCTTTTTTGCTTGATGCAAATTCTCGTAAAACTCAAATTGAGTGGATTCAGAGCTTAAGTGCTGCATTGGGCATTCCCAATGACAGTGAGCAGGACCACTCTTTTAAGGTGCTGACTCTGGCGCCTGAGCCGCAGAGGGTGTTGATCAAGTGGGAGTTGCACGGTGAGTTTGCAACGATTGCGGCAATTACCCATAATCCAGCCAAGATTACTGGACCACTTTTGGATTCTCGCCTTGCTCTTGAAAAGGGTTTGGACGATTTATTCCAGCGCTTAGGATGTCCGACTATCGTTGAGGCTGGTGGCGAAAGAATTTCTGCATTAGATCTGGCATTTGAGCATCGCCCTCTGTTCACAGAGGCCCAAGAAGTTTCCTCTGTCTTTAGTGGAAATACCGTACTAGGGAGTTATATTCTCTCAAGCAAGAAAGCCCAGTTGTGGACGGATTTACGCTTGGATGAGGATGGCTACATCTCTTACTTCATACCCCACGATATTTTGGGTTCACGCCAGGCTGGCCGCGTAGCGCGAGCAATCGCTGAGGCTGAAACCTATCGAATGGCCGCCATGATTGCCTTTCCAGTCGCCAAGAGCCTCTCTATGCCACTGAGAAGCGCAGAGTCAGAATTAGCGGATTTATCTAAAAATATCTCTCAGCTACAAACTGAAACAGGCGTTCATACCGAAAAAGATGGGCAGTTTTTAGGTGAGCTTTCTCATTTGGCATCGAGAGCTGAGCAGTGGATATCTGGTTATGGATTGCGCTTCACTGCTTCTGAAGCCTACAGCCAATTGCTAAGCAAAAACTTATATGAGTTAGCCGAGTCTCCGATTCCGGGCGTTCAATCTCTCTCGGAGTTTATGGATCGCCGCTTTCAGCCTGCCATGGGAACTTGTATTTGGACTCAGCGTAGATTAAAAGAATTGTCTGATCGCATCTCGAGAACGACCCAAACTCTGCGAACTCGTATTGAGTTTGTAAATGAAGAGCAGACGCAAAAATTGTTGGCTAGTATGGATCAGAGGGCGCGTCTGCAATTGCGCTTGCAGGAAACTGTGGAGAGTCTGTCGGTTCTAGTGTTGACTTACTACGCGGTAAGTTTGTTGGCTTATGTTGCCAAGGGCGGTAAAGAGGCGGGGCTATCTATTCATCCAGAAATTGTCGCTGCGATTGCTGCACCGGTTGTGGCGATTATTTTCTTATTCATTAGTAAACGTAGACGTAAGCGAATTGTTGAGATGGGCAAAGCGCTGTAGACATTAAAAAAGAGGCCGAGGCCTCTTTTTTAATGGGTGGAAATATTTTTTAACCTAGGCTATCGGCCCAGATGTTGTGTGCCCAACCCCATGCATAGACCCCCTCAAGAGTGGATGGGGCTGGTGATAGACCTCCTGCTCCATGGACAGGCTCAAAGGTTTTTTTAGCGGCACTATATTGGTGAACGCTGGCAACGTGTACTACTTCGCGATCGTTTACAAAGCTATAGCAAGTATTGGTCAGTACTGGAGATGGATTGACTTCCCAGCCACTCAACTCGGCAACGATAGCTGCTGCTGCCACTTTGGCATGCTGGTTAGCCATATGACCCGATTTCGGCATGGCTGGCGCGATCTGAATAGAGTCACCCAATACGTGAATATCTTTGCGGGCAGTAGATTCAAAGTTGAGAAAGTTGACGTTCACCCAGCGGCCATTGGAGTTGGCTAAGCCAGTTTTAATGGCGATTTCACCAGCGGACATTTGCGGCAGAACGTTTAATACATCGGCCTTCACATCATCCTCAACTTCGAGTTTGAGGGTTTTGGTTTTGGCATCCACACCAATCACATTGCTCTTGGGTCGGTACTCAATGATTCCGGAGTACTGCTCAGCCCATACCTTCTTGAATAAAGCCCCTTTGGATGTGACATCTTGGTTAGCATCCAAAATCAACACCTTACCCTTTGGGTTGTGCTGCTTAAGATAGTTTGCCACCTGGCAAGCGCGCTCATAGGGTCCAGGAGGGCAGCGATAAGGAGCTTCTGGAATAGTGATGGCGAAGGTGCCGCCTTCACGCATCGCAGCAAGTTGCTTATGCAGAGCAACGGTTTCTGCTCCTGCTTTCCAGGCCTGGAGCGTTACGCCATCCTTGTTGGCTTGTGCAAGACCCTCAATACTTTTGAAGTTCAGCGAAACGCCGGGAGACACAATCGCTTTGTCGTAACGCAAAGTTTTGCCTGAGGCGAGCGTAACTGTTTTCTTGTCTGGGTCAATGCTGCTGACACTGTCTTGAATAATTTTAATGCCGTGACGCTTGCTCAGAGTGTCATAAGGAGAGGTAATTTCGGCAATACTTCGTGAGCCGCCAATGACTAAATTGGACATTGGGCAGGAAACAAACGCAGTGCTGGGCTCAATGAGCGTCACTCGCGCAGTGTTATTGGAAAACAAGCGTAAATATTTGGCAGCAGTTGCGCCACCGTATCCGCCACCAATCACGAGGATTTCTGCTTTTTGTAAATTAGCTGCTTTTGCTTGACTTGAAAGTCCTGCAAGTAGGCCTACTGCTGCAGCGCTATGACCTATAAAATGTCGACGATCCATGGCGCCCCCTTATTGTTTCTTGCCAAGCTGATTGGCAATGGTAGTGAGTTGTTCATCTGAGTAGCCTTTAGCGAGTTGCGGCATGATGGTGCCTTCACGTGCCCCAGACTTAAATGCTTTTAATTGGCTCAGCATTTGTTCGCTGGTCAGGGTGTTGATCAGTGGCATGCCTGCATCAACTACACCCTTACCATCTGTTCCGTGGCAATTCGCGCAGGTTGCAGCAAGGCTACGTTTGTAGAGTTGGTCAGCGGTTTGCGCAAAACTAAGTCCGCTCCACTGGCTTAGGCCAATCAGGGCGCTGGCTACCAGAATGGGTTTTAAATACTTCACTTGCATAGGGATAATCTCCGTCTTACATACAACTGTTCTGAGGATGATGCTGATTGACTCTATCTTAATCAGATGGGAATGGGATTGGTGATTTTACTTAGATTGATTATCAATAAGCTCAGAACAAAAAATAAGGGTATTGATATCCATTGTTTTTAGCATTTAACCCTAAGACCTATAAACTAGCGATATGCGAGGCTCCTTTACCTATCGAAATGCATTTTTTATCCTACTTCTAGGTGTATTTACTTATTTGTATGGCTTAGATAGTCGCTTTGCTCCCAAGAATGGGGATGAGTATCCCTATATGCATATCGTCCGAATGACTGCAGATGCGGGAGCTTGGCTGCCCCTGCAATCCGAGATGGATGGCATCAAAAATACGAAGCCTCCCTTGGTATTTTGGGAGGGCATTGCTAGTACAGGTTGGGCGAGTGATTGGACGCTCCTCGCGCTGCGTTGGCCTAGCGTTTTATATACCGCGTTAACAGCGTTTTTCTTATTTCTAGCAGTGGCTCGTTTTAGCGGTAAAAAGCAGACTGGTCTGCTAGCAGCTTTGGTTTGGCTCTCGTTTTTTGCGACCTATCGCTATGGTCGCCCGTTCCTGACAGATCCCCCGGAAGTCTTTTGGTTAAGCTTGCCATTCTTTGCACTTCTGTATTGGGGCAGGGCTGCATTTGAGTCCAAGCTACTATTTCCTGTAGTGGCGGGTGCGTGCTTTGGCATGGCCTTGCTGTCAAAATCCTTTGCTTACATTGTTCCCGCTGCGTTTGCCTTGGGCTTGTTTTACTGGCGCTGGCGGCAGTGGCGTATTCCCAAGGTATTAATGCAAGACCTGTACAAGGTGATATTGATTACTGTTCTTGCTTTAGGTGTATTTGCGCTTTGGTTTGTGCTTGATCCGTTTCCGGAGGCGGTTTGGAAAGAATTTGTTCTGGGTGAGAATGCGGGCAAATTCGAGGCGCGCAACTCCAATTATCTTTTGGACTTGGTCCGTGGTGGCGACAGTATTTGGATGCTAGCTTTAACAAGTCTGGCCAATGCCGGACTCTTCACCTTTGTCCTGATTTCTGCCTTGATTCAATCTTGGCGGGAGCGACGTTTTATTTCCCTTGAAGAGAGCCTGCTTCTCCTGCTCACTTTAGCTTTTTTCATCGTGTTTAGTTTGCCAAGTCAGCGCTCTGGCCGATACTTGTTGCCAGTAATGCCAGCATTTGCCGCCTTGATCGCCATCCATTGGGATCGATTGCCTATATGGGGATTTCGGATTGCACTGTTATTGCAGTTGGCATTACTTGCCGCGCTTGCTTGGATTGGTGGAAATTTACAGTTATCCAATTTCTTAGGGCAGCCCGGCATATGGAATTACTCCCTTTGGCATTGGGGTTTCATGTTTATCTCGATTGCCTTGGTCTTACTGGGGATATTGAGTCGAGAGCGTAGCAAGACCATGGCGTTGGCAGGATGTTTCCTTTGCTATTGCGCGCTCACCAGTAGCTTGACACCTCTTGAGGGTGCTTTAGGTCGATATCCACAAACCGCCATCCAAAGTGTTGCGGGGCAGGATGTCTGGGTGCCTTGTGACTATCGTGCCAAGGATGAGGAGTATCGACTTTTATTGCCTGGTGCAATATTGCACGGTTATTTGGCGAAGGATGCCGGTCAAATTGATTTACTGAGCAGCGCCTATCCATTAGTGGCGGTGCAGTCGCCGATAGGCATTGAGCCTACGCTGTGTGAATCTTGCACAATTGTGGGTAAGCGCATGGAGATGCGAGCTCGCCATTCGGATGCGGAGATTCAAGCGATACTCAAAGGTCATATTGGAGAGCACCTGTTTGTGAATGAATATTTAATTACTACGCCAGCAAAGATGGCATTGCCCTTGGTTGGTAAGGATGCTTGTCGATGAGTCGCGTGATTGCTTTTTGTTTTTTATTGCTTGCCTCCGTTTTGGGTTATCTACATATTGATAGCCGTCCAGCATGGGCGCCGTTTGCAAATAATTACCCGGCGGAGAATGTAAGTGAGGCTAATGATTCATCTGAATTAACTGAAGGCGCTAAGCCGGCAAAGGTGCTTAAAAATTCTGCGCCAGTAAAGCTAGTTCAGCCAAATCTACGGACGGATTGGTTGCCTGATACTGGAGCACCTTCAGTGCATGCCGCTTCTTTAATTGCACTCAAGGATGGCGCAGTTCGGGCCTTCTGGTTTTCGGGTAGTCGTGAGGGTGCGCCAGATGTAGTAATTAATTCAGCGGTATTTGATCCGCAGGCATCTAGGTGGGGCGCTCCAACTATTGTGATGGATCGGGTTAGTGCAGAGAAAGGTTTATCTCGCTACATCGCCAAATTAGGCAACCCCGTGCCAGCAAGAATGGCTGATGGGCGTATGCAATTATTTTTTGTAACCGTGTCTATTGGGGGTTGGGCTGGGAGCTCCATTTCCTCCGTGATTTCAGATGATGAGGGTTTGACTTGGAGTCAGCCTCAACGCTTAATTAGTTCTCCGCTCATTAATTTAAGTACTTTGGTGAAGTCGCCAGCCATTGCATTTGCAGATGGACGACTGGGTTTGCCGGCATATCACGAGTGGATCGGCCGCTTTGGTGAATTGCTCAGAATCGATGCAGGTCAAGTAATCGATAAGCGTCGTATGAGCTCGGGTAGAGGCGCCATTCAGCCCGCAGTCTTTACCGATGGACCACAAGAGGCGAGTGCTTTTTTTCGTCAAACTCGCTCAAGCTCTCAGCCAAAGCAAATCCCTGTAAGTGCAAGCAAAGATGCTGGGCAGACTTGGGTGATGGCAAAAGATCTTGAGATTCCAAATCCTAACTCCGCTCTTGCCGCACTCACTTTGGCTAATGGTGCGAGATTGATGGTGCTCAATAATATTGAGGCGGGGCGTTATCGCTTGGTCATGGTGATGCGTGAATCAAATTCTGCTCAATGGCAGGTGATACAGGTTCTGGAAGATGATGAATCTTTGATCAATGATCAGCATCGAGAATTCTCTTACCCATATTTAATTTCTACCAATGGTGAAGATGCCCATTTGGTCTATACCTGGAATAGAAAAAAGATTCGACATATTTACTTTCCAGCCGCTTGGTTTAATCATGTAGTAAGTAGCCGCAAAGAACGGGAAGCGCAATGACAAATCAATATCTACAACTCATTGCTCTACTGGAGATGTCGCTTACTTGCGCGGTAGTCTTCATTATTCTTCTGCAAAAACTATCTTCGACGGAGATTCCTTTTACAGCTCGCATCGTCTTGGCTCTGTTATTTGGGAACCTGTTTTTCTGGCCATTAGGGCTGTCGCTAGAGTTGCCCTTATCGGCTTATGTCCGTGGCGCCACTGGTGATCTCAGTATCGTGACAATGCTCTTGTTGTGGGGCTGCATGCTTCCTTCTGTTAAAAAGACGCCCCTGGGGTTCAAGGCGTCATTCGCACTGATTGCAATAGCGTTTTATCCTCTGGCGCTTGGCTTTGGAATGCTAGATCCCTATGCTTGGGGCTATGGCTCTATTGGCCTCTTGCTTGCCGTCACTCTCTTCGCCATTGTTTGCGGCCTTGCTGGCTGGACTAAAGGTATTTGGATGCTCTCTTTTGCGATCATTGCTTGGGCAGCTCATTGGCATGAATCAGTAAATCTTTGGGATTATCTGCTGGATCCTTTCTTGGCCATTTGGGCTCTCTTCGCTATTCCCAATGCAATTTATCTCAAGCGTCGTGAGAAGGCGCAGTCTGGATATCTTTTTCGGGCAGGCTGATCTCTAGCGAATTTCTAGATAACAAAAAAGCCAGCAGATCGCTGGCTTTTTTGTTGACCGCTACTCCGGAGTTAATCAGGAATATTGGATTTACGAATGACTGGACCCCAGATGTTAATTTCTTTCTCAAGGTGATCTTTGAGGCCTTTGGCGGATACTTTATCCATTGGCACGATATCAATATTGGAATCGTTTAAACGCTTTTGAACGTCCGGTGTGTTCAATGCTTTCTTGAGGGCGGCATTGAGTTTGTCTAAGACTGGCTGTGGAACGCCTTTTGGTGCATAAACGCCGTGCCATACTTTTACTTCAAAGCCTTTGAGGCCTTGTTCGTTCAAAGTGGGTACGTTAGGAATTGCAGGTAAACGCTTCATGGTTGTTGTGCCAAATGCTTTTACACGGCCATCCTTAATATAAGGAATAGTTTGTGTAGTTTGGTCGCACAAGAGGTCAACCTGACCACCCAAGAGGTCAGTCAAAGCTGGACCAGTTCCTTTATAAGGAATATTGGTCAACTTCACGCCTAAACGGCTTTGGAACAATAGGCCGCACAGTTGTGACACTGCGCCAGGACCCGCGTTAGCCATCGTTACTTTTGAGCCGTTGGCCTTGATATAGGCTTCGAGTTCTTTAAAGTTGTTGGCTGGCAAATCTTTTTTACCTAGCAATACCATTGGGACATCCGCCACTTGCCCGATGTACTCAAAGCTAGTCATTGGATCATAGGGGAGCTTGTCATATAGCGCATTTGCTGTAGCCATGCCCATATGGTGAATATAAATAGTGTAGCCATCTGGAGCTGCGCGCGCTACCTTGGTTGAGGCGATTGTTCCACCAGCACCAGGAACGTTCTCAACCACAACGGTTTGACCTAAAGCCTGACCCATAGGCACGGCGATTAAGCGTGCAATTGTGTCGGTTGGGCCACCGGCTGCAAACGGAACAACCAGTTGAATGGATTTAGTCGGCCAATCCTTTTGGGCGGCTGCAATATTGCTACCCAATAAAGTGCTGGCGCTGACTACTGCAGCAATTCCAGCGAATAGGGTTTTCTTTAATTTCATTTAAGTCTCCGTTAATTTGTAAAGCGTGCCAATTTTGCCATCTTTAAATACTAGCGGCTTTAGGGTTTACCAGCAATAGCGAGCGTTCTTTGGGCCAATAAAACTACCGGACGGTCAATCATGCGACCGTCCAATTTTACTGCACCACCTTTGGATGCTTTGTCTGCTTCAATGACGCGTTGCGCCCAAGAAACCTCTGCAGCAGTGGGCGTAAAAGAATCCTTTACTAGGGAAACCTGTTTTGGGTGAATGCATAGCTTGCCCCCAAAACCCATTCTTTTGGCACGTTCCGCATCATCAGTGATGCGCTCGATATTATCGGTAGAGGGGGTAACCCCATCAATTGGAGGGACAATTTGGGCCAAGCGCGAGGCCAGCACAATCTGAAAGCGCGCAGTTTGCAGTTCTGTTTCCTGGGCATCACACACCATTCCTAGATCGGCCTGCAGGTCGATATTGCCTAAAGCTAAGCGCAATACTTGTTCGGAGTTGGCAATCTCATTGAGGCGATCAAGGCCTACTGCAGTCTCAATCATAGGGATGATTGCTGTTTCAGGAAGAATCTGTGCTGCGCCATTAATTTGATCGAGCGACTCGCTCTTCGGAATTAAGAGGCATGCAGCATTGAGTTCTTGGACCATCATCAGATCTGCTGCATAAAAATGGCTACCTGGGGAATTCGAGCGAATAATCAAACGCTTTTTTTGTTCCGCGGTAAACGTGGGCCAAGCAGCCCGTATAGCTGCGCGAGCGGATTCTTTATCCTCCTCGGCAACGGCATCCTCTAGGTCAATAATGACGCCGTCAGCACCGCTATCTAACGCCTTAATAAAACGTTCTGGGCGCGTGCCAGGAACAAATAAGAAGGTGCTACTAAAGCCGATCGGTGTATCAAGTGGGTTCATATAAGTAGCTTTATTGAAGGTGAGACAAATCAAAGATAAATAACTAAAAATTTACGAAATCAATGAACCTATCTTGGACTGCTTGCGGATATTCCACAAGCGCTCAATGGCTGCACTCATTTCATTGGGCGTTGCGCCACTACTAAACGCGGCAAGACGCATTGCCTTGTCCGTAATCTCAGCGCGACTCAGGGTGTTACCGGGATCGCCTTTAGGTTCATCAACGCGGCCCTCTAAAACCTCGCCATTGTTTAAATAGACTTTGACTTTGCCAATCCAGCGTTGCGGATAGGCGCCATCTACCTCTGGATCCAGAGTCATGGTGACGCGATCACGAAATGCGCAAATTGCTTTGTCATGAAAGTGTTGATCAAATTCTTGTAAGCCTGCAAATTGGTAGTGAGCAATCAGCGCCAATACGGTGCCCATGGAGAACTTGGATTGGTGAACTGTGGCGGGATCCGTTACGGGACCCAGCACATCGATTGCGCCTTGATGAACTAGGGTCTCTACTTTGGTGATATCACTGGGCTGGAGATGGTGAGCTAGCATCACTTGCAATAAGGCATCAGCAGCAGGGTGGGTATGACGACATGAGGCGTGATATTTGAAGCTGGTCTCAGCAATCGTCCAGCGGCTACCCAATCGATCGGTCAACTTGCTAGGATCGGCATCACTTGACATGCCAGCAGCTAAGCCTTGCTTGCCCTCCAAGATATGTTCTGCGCCAGTAAAACCGGATTGCGCTAAGTAAGCCGACATCAAACCAGTAGAGGCGGCGTGAGCAGTATGCAATTGTTTGGAGTCGGCAGCGTCACGCAGAAACTCCCAAAGACCAGCAGATTGGGTGCCTGCAGAACCAAAAGCATGCAACATTTGAGTGGGGTTGAGTTTCAGTAGATGACCTACGGCCGCTGCGGCAGCGAGCGTGCCGGCAGTTCCAGTGGTGTGAAATATTTTGTAGTGTGAGCGACCCAAGAATTCGCCAACCCGAATACCGACCTCATAGCCGGCAACAGCAGCTACGAGAAGATCCTCGCCTGAGGCGCCAATGGATTGCGCCGTCGCTAGTGCGGCAGGAAACACCACAGTAGCTGGATGAAAGACGGAGCCATTGTGAACGTCATCTTGTTCGGCGACATGTGAGGCTGCTGCGTTGGCTAATGCAGCCAAAAAAGGGCTTGAGTTTGTGCGGTTAATGAGAATTTCAGCAGGGCCAGGATGGGTGGCATTAAAGCCACCCATGCTTTGCGCAAACTGCGTAATCGTTTCTACTGGGCGCGATCCTTTGCCAGCGATTGCCGAGCCAAACCAATCGACTAATAAATCTTCGGTGCGCGCAATCACCTCATCGGGGATATCGCCAATTTTTAGTTCAGAGGCAAATGTAGCTAAGGCTTTGGATAAATGTGGGGTAGTCATAAGGGAATCATTTCTTAAGCTAAAACTGCGGTGGCTTGCATGGTGAGCCAGCCTTCGTGGTCTTCGGCCCAAATGGAGATCGTTTTTCCGGAAGGATCTTTCTCAAGATCGGGTTTGGCGCTGACCTTGAAAATATTGATATCAAAAGTAGGGCGAATGGCGCGGAACTCAAAGCTCTTTAGCGTGCACCCTGGAATGCTTTGGCGGACGAGATCAACCAACAAGGTTGCAATTAATGGGCCGTGAACAACTAAGCCGGGATAGCCCTCGACTTCAGTAACGTATTTACGATCGTAATGAATGCGATGGCCATTAAAGGTTAGGGCTGAGTAACGAAACAGCAAAACATCATCCGGCGTAATGGTCTTGGTCCACTTGGCTCCAGTAGGCGCAGGTGTTGGTGCAAATGGCTTGTCATCTGGACCTGGAGCATCGCGATATACGATGTCATGCTCTTCAACCAAGGCTAGACCATTTTGGTTGGAGATCTCGTGCTTGACCAGTACGAAGATGAGGTCGCCAGTACGACCTGCTTTGTGTGTAACGGATTCAATTTTGGAGAGGCGCTCGATTTCATCGCCCACCGCGAGAGGGGTTAACCATTCAATTCGACTGCCGGCCCACATGCGACGCGGCAATGGGACGGGTGGTAAAAATCCGCCGCGCCGAGGATGGCCATCGGGGCCGATTTCTGACTGAAGGGCACAGGGCAAAAAATAAAGCCAATGCCACAACTCTGGCAGAAAGGTTCCGTCATTTGGTGCAGGGTCTGCTCGATCGAGTGTTGCTGATAAAGCTCGGACGGGTGCCGCAGTGACGATGTCTTGAAGAGTCTCGGTTTTGCCGAGCCATTCTTGGAGATGGGTGATGGTTTGAGGTTCGATTCGCATAACTTCCATTATGCCAATTTCAGCTAAAAATACAGTGCGACTAGATCAATAAGGTCGCAACTAAATAGCTGAGGAGTCCGGCAAGTGCTGAGCCAGCTAAAACACTCATCACCCCTTTTTGAAACTTAAAGAGTGCAAGTCCAGCAAATACGGTAATGGTGATGGATACCCAAGAGATTGAACCCCCAAGGCCATGCGGAAAGAAGACGTGATAAGCAAAGAACAGGCCTAGGTTGGCAATGACGCCAACTACGGCTGCGGAGATGGCTGTGAGGGGTGCGGTAAAGCTGAGCTTGCCATGGGTAGATTCAATCAGTGGGCCACCCACCAGAACCAAGAAGAAGGAGGGCAGAAATGTGAACCAGGTCGCAACACAAGCACCGAGAGCTCCAAACCAAAATGCATTGCTGTTGCCAATCAGATGTTGAATATGGCCTGCGAGATAGCCAACAAATGCCACCACCATGATGAGCGGCCCAGGAGTGGTTTCGCCTAGGGCTAAGCCGTCGATCATTTGTCCTGCGCTGAGCCATTGAAACTGATCGACCGCACCTTGATACACATAAGGCAGTACCGCATATGCACCGCCAAAAGTCAGAAACGCCGCCTTAGTAAAGAACCAGGCGATTTGCGGGTAGAGCGTTTTCCAGCTAAACAATGTGACGAGAGCGAAAAATGGAATTACCCACAACAACAGAGAGATGGCAATTTGACGGATTAATTTTTGGCGAGAGAAGCGCGCATGCTCTGGAGTGGGGGTGTCATCATCAATCATGGCCGGTCCGTAATTCTGCTTACTGTCTTTGCCGTGCGATCCATGTTGTTGAAAATATTCTGGATGGCGTTTGCCTCCCCAGATACCTATTACTGCTGCGCACAATACGATGATTGGAAAAGCCAAGTTAAAGACAAAGATTGCCAGAAAGGATCCCAGCGCAATCCAGCGTAAAGCTGGGTTGTGAATAGTGCGTTTACCAATGCGGACTGCGGCATGGAGGACGATGGCAGTGACTGCGGGTTTGATGCCAAAGAAGATGGCAGCAATCCAAGGCACTTGGCCAAAGGTGAGATAGACCCAAGATAGGCCAATCAAGATAAAGAGAGAGGGCAGTACAAAGAGGGTGCCAGCTAAGACGCCACCCCAGGTGCGGTGCATGAGCCAGCCAATGTAGGTCACTAGCTGCTGGGCTTCGGGGCCTGGTAGTAGCATGCAATAGTTCAGCGCATGTAAAAAGCGCCGCTCAGAAATCCAGCGACGCTTCTCAACAAGCTCTTGGTGGAGGACTGCAATTTGTCCTGCAGGTCCACCAAAGCTAATAAAGCCCAGTTTGGCCCAAAACTTCAGGGCCTCGCGCAGTGGAACGCTCAAGCTTCTTCCATTCCGCCAACTACCTGGCTAAAGCCGTTATCTACGTAAATGATTTCAGCGGTAATGCCGTTTGCTAAATCAGATAACAAGAAAGCAGCGGTATTGCCAACGTCATCAATCGTGACATTGCGGCGCATTGGGGCAGTTTGCTCTACCGCCTCCAAAATCTTACCGAAGCCTTTAATACCAGCAGCAGCCAAGGTTTTAATCGGGCCGGCAGAGATGCCGTTGGCACGAATACCTTTGGGTCCAACTGATCCGGCGATATAGCGAACTGAGGCTTCAAGTGAGGCCTTAGCAAGGCCCATGGTGTTGTAGTTGGGAACGTTACGTAGGCTACCCAAGTAAGTTAGCGTCAATAAAGAGGATTTATCGCGCAGCATAGGCAAAGCTTCTTTTGCCATTGCTGGGAAGCTGTAAGCAGAGATGTCGTGAGCGATTTTGAAGCCTTCACGAGATAAGCCTTCTAAAAAGTCGCCGGCAATCGCTTCTCGTGGTGCAAATCCAATGGCGTGTACAAAGCCATCAAACTGTGGCCAAGTCTTTGCCAAATCCTTAAAGAGGCCGGAAATCTGCTCATCACTGCCAACGTCGCAGTCAAAAATCAGGTCGGTGTTGAATTCTTTGGCGAAATCGACGATGCGGTCCTTAAAGCGCTCGCCAACGTAGGTAAAGGCCAGTTCAGCCCCTTCGCGGTGACATGCCTTAGCAATGCCATAGGCAATTGAGCGGTTAGAAAGAAGACCGGTGATCAGAATTTTTTTGCCAGCGAGAAAGCCCATGTTGTGTCCTTTGCTTCAAATGTGATTTGCTATCTACAATTGTTGCATATATGCCCATGCTCCCCGTCATCCGCCAAATCCCCACTTTTCTGCTCTTAGCCTTCCTGGCTGGGGTGGCGGTCAATTCGGCCCATGGCGCTCAAGGGATCGCACAGTACGGTAAACCCAAATATGCCGATGGATTTAGTCATTTTGACTACGTCAATCCCAATGCACCGCGGGGTGGCACCTTAATTCTGCCCAACCCAGATCGCCGGACCAGCTTTGACAAATTCAACCCGTTTACCTTGCGGGGGGTCGCTGCTCCTGGTGTAGCTCAATTGATGTTCGAATCTTTGGCGGTTGGCAGTGCGGATGAGGTTTCTAGTGCCTATGGTCTGATTGCAGAAGATATTGCAGTGGCGCCTGACAAGATGTCTGTAGTGTTTCGCATTCGCCCTGAGGCGAAGTTTTCAGATGGCAGCGCGATTTTGGCGGGCGATGTAAAGCATAGCTTTGATACTTTAATGAGCTCACTTGCTAATCCGCAATTTAAAACGGTATATGCCGATGTGAAGCAGGCGGTAGTAGTGTCTGATCGCGTGATTCGTTTTGACTTTAAGAATCGCAATCCTGAATTACCGGTGATGGTAGGTACCTTGCCGGTGTTCTCTCGTAACTGGGGCAAGAAGCCTGATGGCACGATCACACCCTTTGATAAGTTGACCTTTGAGTTGCCAATAGCAAGTGGCCCTTATGTGATCGAGTCTTATAAGGCTGGCAAGACCATGATCTTTAAGCGCAACCCCAACTACTGGGCTGATCAAGGTGGTAAGACACTGAATGTCCGCGTCGGCTTTTATAACTTTGATCGCGTGAACTACAAACTTTATAGTGATGATGCTGTTCGTCTAGAGGCTTTCAAGGCGGGGGAGTTTGACGCCTTAGTGGAGTACCGCGCTAAGAATTGGGCGAAGAGTTATGTTGGCCCGAGATTTAATGATGGCACCTTAGAAAAGAAGGCTTTTCTTAATCACAACGGCGCAGGTATGCAAGGTTTTGCAATGAATGTACGCCGACCTATTTTCCAGGATCCACGCGTACGACAGGCCTTGGGTTACGCGCTGGACTTTGAGTGGTTAAACCGCCAACTGTTCTTTGAGCAATATAGTCGTATCAATAGTTACTTTACGAACAGCGATCTCAGTGCCAATTTTGATGGCCCTCGTAAACCTACTGAAGCGGAGTTGAAATTACTCAAGCCCCTAAAGGCGCAATATCCGAAGTGGGTCCCTGATGCGGTCTTTGGCCCAATGCCTGCTGCGCCTTCAACTGTTTCGCCTGATAGCTTACGTCAGAACCTGCTGAAGGCGCGTGACTTGTTAGCCCAGGCCGGTTGGCAATACCGAGACGGTGCCTTACGCAATATGCAGGGTGAGCCTTTTCGATTTGAGATGGTCGAGGATGGCCCATTCTTCTTGAGAGTGATTTCATCCTACGTGCGTAATTTAGAGAAGTTGGGTATTCAGGTAGATATTCGGACTAGTGATTTTGCTTTGCATCAGAAGCGCATGGATGAGTACGACTTCGATATGACGACGATTCGCTTCCCCGACTCGCAAAATCCTGGCAATGAATTGTGGGATCGATTTGGAAGTCAAGCCGCAAAAGAAAAAGGTTCCGATAATGTGATTGGAGTGCAATCCCCCGTAGTTGATGCCCTGGTAGATGCCGTTGTCAAAGCCCAAACCCGTGAAGAGTTGCGTGCAGCTACCCGAGCTTTAGACCGTGTTCTTTGGAATAGCTACTACGTGATTCCGCAGTGGTACAACCCGACGCATCGAATCGCGTATCGTAAAGAGATGCGCTATCCCGAACCTCCTTTGTATTACACCGCCGAATCTTGGATTTTGCTCAATTGGTGGAAAGAGGGGGCGCGCTAATGCAAGGGCAAATGTGGTCTTATATTTTCAAGCGCATGCTCTTGATGATTCCTACTTTGTTAGGTGTTTTAACGCTGACATTTGCAGTGGTGCAGTTTGTTCCAGGCGGCCCGGTCGAGCGGTTGATGCTGGAGCTAAAGGGCAAGGGTGATGCCGCGGTAAGCGGAGCAGAGTCTTCTGGCGGTGGCAGCAACTACCGCGGACGCCAAGGTGTGGATGCTGAGCGCCTAGCTGAGGTCAAAGCTTTATATGGTTTTGATAAGCCACCAGTCGAGCGGTATTTCATGATGCTCAAACGCTTTGCACAATTTGATTTAGGCGAGAGCTACTATCAGCATCAAAGCGTTTGGCAGTTAGTGGTTTCAAAACTACCGGTGTCGATCAGCATTGGCCTATGGACTTTCTTTCTGACGTACTTAGTGTCGATCCCCTTGGGTATTGCTAAAGCGGTTAGGGATGGCTCTCGCTTTGATGCGATCACGAGCACGATGATTTTGGTGGGCTACGCCATTCCAGGCTTTGTATTGGGCGTTCTATTGCTCGTTATCTTTGGCGGTGGTAGTTTCTTGCAAATCTTCCCGCTGCGCGGACTGACTTCGGATAACTGGAGTGAGCTCAGCATGATGGGCAAGGTAATGGATTATTTGTGGCACTTGGTATTGCCAATCACTGCTTCGGTTTTAGGCAGTTTTGCCGTGATCACCATGTTGACCAAGAACTCATTCTTAGAAGAGATCCGTAAGCAGTATGTTTTGACCGCGAGAGCCAAAGGTCTCACCGAAAAGCAAGTGCTCTGGAAGCATGTATTCCGCAATGCGCTCTTGCCCTTGGTGACCGGCTTCCCGGCAGCATTCATTGGCGCCTTCTTTACTGGTTCATTATTGATTGAGACTTTGTTTTCTTTGGACGGTTTGGGATTGCTGTCTTACGAGTCCGTCATGCGCCGCGACTACCCAGTCGTTTTTGGAACGCTTTACCTCTTCACGCTGATTGGCTTATTTACCAAGCTGATTTCCGATCTTTGTTATGTTTATATTGATCCGCGCATTCAGTTTGGTGCGGGAGGCGGCTCATGAGTCGCTGGCATCGATTTAAAAACAGTCGCATGGGTTATGCGAGTCTTTGGATTTTCATGGTCTTGTTTGGGCTATCGATGTGCGCTGAGCTGATTGCCAATGACAAGCCTTTGGTGGTGCGCTATGAGGGCAAATTTTATTTCCCAATCGTGAAATCCCAACCAGAGCGAGTCTTTGGTGGTGACTTTGCCACGCCAACCGATTTTTTAGATCCTGATATTCGTCACAACATCACCAGCAATGGCAATTGGGCGATTTACCCGCCGATACCGTATAGCTATGAGACGCTGAACTACTTCTCAAAAGTGCCTAACCCTGCACCACCATCATTTGATAATTGGATGGGTACCGATGATCGTGGGCGCGATGTCTTATCACGTTTAATTTATGGCTTCCGCCTATCGATTCTGTTTGGTTTAGCGCTCACCATTGTTGGGGTGAGCGTTGGCATCATCACTGGATCTTTAATGGGTTTCTTTGGTGGTAAGTTTGATCTGGTTTCTCAGCGTTTGATTGAGATTTGGTCAGCGATGCCAGAGCTATACCTACTCATTATCTTTGCCTCCATCTTTAATCCGAGCATTTGGCTCTTAATTATTTTGTTGGCAGCATTTGGTTGGATGGGCTTGTCTGACTATGTGCGCGCAGAGTTTTTCCGCAATCGCGCTTTAGAGTACGTACGTGCTGCGAAGGCATTGGGCTTAACGAATCTGCAAATCATGCGCCGCCATATTCTGCCAAATAGCTTGACGCCGGTGATTACCTTTTTACCCTTCAGAATGAGTGCCGCGATTTTGTCGCTCACGAGTTTGGATTTCTTGGGCTTGGGTGTTCCCCCGGGAACGCCGAGCCTTGGAGAGTTGCTCTCTCAAGGTAAAAGCAACTTAGATGCGTGGTGGATTTCACTATCGACTTTTGTAGTCTTGGTGGCTACCTTGCTCCTGCTCACTTTTATGGGTGAAGCTTTGCGTGATGCGTTTGATTCTCGTAAGTCAGGCTCCATGAGTGGAGGGCGCTCATGAGTTCAATAGGTAACGTCAATAACGCAGCGACACCCTTGTTGCGCTATGAAGATTTTTCAATCTCGTTCGGCTCAGGCCGGCGTGAGAGATTTGCCGTTAGCCATCTTGATCTCGAGATTGGGGTGGGTGAACGCGTTGCTTTGGTTGGGGAGTCTGGTTCAGGTAAGACGCTGACTGCCTTAGCGCCACTGTGCCTTGAGCCTGAGGGCGCTAAAACTTCGGGCCGCATTCTGTGGAATGGCAAGCACGGAAGTGCCGGTAATTCGCCAGTTAATTTGCTGGATTTGCCAATACAAGATATTCGCGAAATTCGTGGTCGCGAGATTGCGATGGTGTTTCAGGAGCCAATGACTGCGCTCAATCCTTTGTTTACCATCGGTAATCAAATTGTTGAGGCGGTGCAGATCTATCAGCCTTTAATCTCCAAGGCGGATTGCATGTCTGCAGCGATTGATTTGCTGAAGAAGACGGGTATCCCAGAGCCAGAGAAGCGCTTCCATTCTTATCCTCACCAATTGTCAGGCGGACAGCGTCAACGTGCCATGATCGCCATGGCACTAGCGTGCAAACCCAGATTATTAATTGCGGATGAGCCGACCACTGCTTTGGATGTGAGTTTACGTTTACAGATTTTGGATTTACTAAAAGAGCTCCAAGAAGAATCCAAAGACCATGGTGGCATGGCCATATTGCTGATCACCCATGATCTTAATTTAGTAAAGCATTTCGCTCATCGTGTTGCCGTCCTCAATCAAGGCAACCTCATGGAGGTCGGGCCAAGTAAGCAAGTATTTGAACATCCAGATAATGCTTATACAAAAGCCTTGGTCAATAGTCAGCCTGTACGCGATCTAGCTCCAGTAATCCCCTTGGCACCTGTCTTACTGAAAACTGAGGGTCTATCTGTTTCTTACCCAGGCATGGAGTCCACCTCTTGGTTTAAAAAATCCCCGCGTCATCAAGTGCTGCGTAAGGTTGGTTTTGAGCTGAAGCAGGGTCAGACAATTGGCGTGATTGGTGAGTCTGGCTCCGGCAAGACCACTTTAGGTATGGCGGTCTTGGGTTTGTTAGGGGACTCTGCGGCAGAGATTACGGGTGCGGTAGATGTGCTTGGTCATGATTGGCAAAAGCTAAAGCCAGCAGAGCGTCGTGCGATGCGTTCTAGCCTTCAGGTTATTTTTCAAGATCCGTTCGGCTCACTTTCTCCGCGTATGAATGTGATGCAAATTGTTGCAGAAGGTTTAGATGTGCACTTTCCGAATTTATCTACGGCAGAGCGTGAGTCCCGCGTCTTGGATATTTTGAGGGAGGTGGGTATTGATCGCTCAGCACTCACGCGCTATCCCCATGAGTTTTCTGGTGGGCAAAGACAGCGGATAGCTATTGCTCGTGCTTTGATTTTGAGGCCACAGATCTTAGTGCTCGATGAGCCAACTTCAGCCTTGGATGTGTCGATTCAAAAACAAGTACTTGCTTTGTTGACTGAGCTGCAGAAAAAATACAATCTGGCTTACCTCATCATCAGCCATGATTTGGCGGTGATTCGAGCGATGTCGCATGAGGTGATGGTGCTTAAAGCAGGTAAGGTGGTGGAGTTTGGGGATACCGAGACTCTGATTAAGCATCCGCGCCAGAGCTATACCAAAGAGCTTTTTGCAGCCGCTGAGTTGACTTAGGACTCCCTGTAAACAAGCCTTCTCAGGTGCTAAATTGCTGTATTTAGGCACAATAAATGCAAATTTACTATTTAAAACAATGAGTTAGCCCAAGGGCTAGCACTTGGTGAAATAAGTCTTCTTTGTTAGAATAGAATGATGTCCTTTCAAAAAGACCTGTTGCCAGCCTTAGTGAAGCAAACGCCAATGGCCGTGCTTATCGCATTGGTGCTTACTGCTCAACCAGCAATGGCGGTGGATTCCGCCACTCCTGACGCCGTTAAAGAAGCGTCGGTCGAAGTGGCTAAAGAGATCCCTAAAGAAAGCATGTTTCAGGCGGGTAAGTCTTACTTTGCCCGCGTGTCTGATCGCTTAGCAGACTCCGTTACTGGTAAATCAGATGAGTTAATTAACCGCGCCATGGAAGTCATTGGTGTGCGTTATCGCTGGGATGCGGAGTTGCCTCAATCCGGATTAGACGGCAGTAGTTTTGTTGGTTACGTCTTTAAAGACAAATTAGGTTTTTTATTGCCACGTAAATCTACTCAAATGAGTCGTGTTGGCAAACCCATTACTCGTGAAGAATTGCAGCCTGGCGACTTGGTGTTCTTCAATACCATGCGTTTAACTTTCTCTCATGTCGGCATTTATGTTGGCGACAATAAATTTATTCACTCTCCATCTAAGGGCACTAGTGTGCGCGTAGATGATCTTGGTAGCCTCTATTGGGATAAGCGCTTTGATGGTGCGCGCCGCTTGGATGGTAGCGACAACTTGGGTGACGCAGAACGTCAAGAGTTGTTGAATGAAGTGAATAAACTCAAACGCAAATCTCGCAGCCTCTAGTTTTTCGCCTTAGAAGCTAGCCGCAAGGCCAATAGAAGTGCCTCGGACGTTCTGTCCAAATTGATACCGGAACACCAAGCGCACCCTGCTAAACAGGGGGTCTGATGCACTACGATCAATTTCTACACCAGTACCAACGGAGGAAAGAGAGTCAAACCCTAGGGCGCCACGCAGTTGACCAAGAAACTCGGTGTGCGCTACTTCAAATACAGCACGCAAGGGCCTCTCCAGAACCGTTAGTGGCGTTGGATATCTAGCGCGAGCCCACAAGCCTAAGCTTTGCGAATCTGCAGAGCCTTGAACGGCGGTGGAGGTGTCAAAGGTATTGATGGCGATATTGGTATAGCGCAACTCGACGTCATATTCACGTTCAGGCTTGTAGTCCTCATAGTCCAGCATCAATGAGCCACCAGTGCCATAGGCATTCATGCGCCCTTTGTTGAGAAACTGCAAATCGGTTCCAGTGTTATTTTGAATGTAGCGACCCGCGATTGAAAGGTCGCTCTCCACATGCCCAAGCATGATGTTTGCTATGGGGCGAATGCGTAAGTTATCCGTTAGCGGGAAGTCCCAGCCAATACCACCTGTGCCCGTAATGCCATTCCAACGCACGGGCACTGTGACATTGGAGTTGGCAATGCCATCAGTAAATGTTGGGTTATACCGATTAATGGCAATGGTGCCCTCTAGGTAGAGTGGGAAGTTGGCGCTAACACGATCGCCGCCTCCAAGAGAAATCATCTGTAAATTGGGGTTGTTTCCACCCTTGTCTGTGATCGACAGTGATCCTGTGGTGACATCTGGGGTGAGTGAATAACCTGTGATGGTCATGAATGCATCAGTGCGTTTCTTGAGGTAATTATTCGCTGCCGTTGAGAATTGGCCGGTCTGCGCATAGGTGTGGTGAACCAGCGCACTCAGTGCCAGCGCGACAAACAATTTCAAAAGGGCGGGGAAGGATTTCATAAACAAGTTGCACCGAATCCTAAATCAATTGCCCCTGCTTGAGAAGTTAGCCCTAGGGCTAGCCTCGAAGTTTTTCTTTCAAAGCTGCCATCTGCTCTTGGGCTGCGACTTCGCCAGCGAGGATCGCGGCATTTCTGGATTTGAAGTCGCCGCTACTCATTTGCTTGAGATGGGGAGTGATCACAATATCGGCACTTTTGAGCTCGTACTGATTCACACTCCGCTGCATGATGGAGATGGTCTGTTGCATGATGCCAAAAGTTCCGCTGGCATCTTGATGAACTGGCTCTGAGGAGATGTTGACTGCAATGACGAGGGTTGCGCCCATCTGTCTTGCATAGCTTGCCGGGACAGGTGCGACCAGCCCGCCATCGACATATTCTTTGCCGCTAATCACGGCAGGCTGAAATACCCCTGGAACGCTACAGGAAGCCCGAACCGCGAGACCCGTATTGCCAGATCGAAACAAAACACCCTTACCCGATTGCAATTCTGTTGCCACGATCCCCAAGGGGATACGCATTTGTTCGATGGACTTGTTTTGTACTTCGCGATTGACCATGTTTTGCAGTGCATCTCCCTTAATAAGGCCGCCAAATCTGCCAATAAATGGAAGTCCCCAGTCGGCAATGGTTGCCTCATCCAGATTGAGGGCTAATCGGTTTAGATCGTTGCCGGTGGCGCCAGATGCAAGTAATGCGGCAATGACGCTACCAGCACTACTACCCACCACCATATCAGGCCTAATGCCTTGGGCTTCCAGCGCCTTTATTACCCCTATATGGGCAAAGCCTCGGGCGGCACCAGCCCCAAGCGCAAGGCCAATGATCGGTTTGCGCCCACCCATGAAGCCGCATCCAGTCAGCCCCGAGCCCCCAATGAGGGCGCCCAATCCAAGGCCTAGACCTAGAAAACGGCGTCTTTCGTCAGATGCGGGGGAGGAAAGTGGGGGTAGGGCTGTAATTTCGTGCATATGGCTATTGTATTGAGCCTCCCTTATAATGACCTGACGGTGAGCGAAAAAGACTTCGTTTCAGCGCGGGTAGCTCTCCCATGTGGATTTTCGGAGGTGCGATGCCCGTAGTAGCTAAAGAACACCACCAACCCATTACTGAAATACATTTTTTATAGCCTCATCAGGTTCATGCCTGATAGCCCGAATTTTATGGATGATCACAATAAACGCGTAATTGAAACAGCCCTCTTGTGCGCGCAAGAACCACTAACAGTTGCCGATCTGACGCGTTTATTTGCTGAAGACATTGCCTCTGGCGAGATTGAGGATGCTTTATTAGAGCTTCAAAAAGCCTGGGAAGATAAAGGCATGGAGTTGGTGCACATTGCAACCGGTTGGCGTTTTCAGAGTCGTTTAGCAATGCGTGAATATCTCGATCGCTTAACTCCAGAAAAGCCACCAAAGTATTCTCGTGCAGTGATGGAAACCTTGGCAATTATTGCCTACCGTCAACCAGTTACTCGTGGTGAGATTGAAGAGATTCGTGGTGTTGCCGTTAGTAGTAACGTGATGAAACAGCTAGAGGATCGTGGTTGGGTTGAAGTCATCGGCCACAAAGAGACTATCGGCCGCCCAGGTTTATACGCCACCACCAAACAATTTTTAGATGACTTGAGTCTCACGAATTTACAAAGCTTACCAATGCTAGAAGATGCGGCTCCAATGGCTGCAGCGGCGCAACTAGGTCAGGCGGTAATGGAGTTTGATCCGAGCGCTACGGTTGAAACAGTCATCGAGTTGGATGAAAACGGTCAGCCCATCATTCAGCCGATAGACGAAGAATCAGCAAGCGAAGAATCCATTAGCGAGGAAGTCGCCATTGAGATTGTTGTTGATGAAATCAGCGAAGATACAAGCGAAGAAGTAGAAGAAGTTACTCCAGAGTCTGAAGACAAACCAGACGAACAAAAATAATTATTAATGACAAGTCATAACGAAAACGATTCATCCCCGATCAAACCTAAATCGGATAATGCTTCTGCACCTGAGTCTGTATCCAATCACTCGGACGGGGCGAAGGGCGAAGGGCGCGAAGGCGGTCAGCGCCGCCCACGCCGTCAGGGTGCGGTTGCCAGCAAGCATCCCTTTAACAAGAAACGTTCATCCAATAAAGATCGCCCCCGTCGCGAGGGCGGTGAGTCGGGTGGTGGGCGCGAGGGCGGCAATCATGCGTCCGCTAAGCTCGCACCAAATCCAGCCGAGAGCGAAGCTTTATTTGCATCAGTGGTTTCTGGAGAATTCGACGCTGCCTTAGATGCGCCCGAAGTAATAGAAGCTAAAAATCCTGATGGTGTTAATGAGAATGAGATTTCTCATCAGACCGGTGCAGAGCGTCGCGCACAACGTGTGCGTCATGACGACGATGCAGATATGCCGAGCGATGATGAGATGAGCAGCTTGCAGTTTGCAAATATCGATGATTTGCCGCTGAGCTTGCGTGATGAAGTTTGGTCAGACTTGGATGGTTTGGATGACGAAGCTGACGACGAAGACACCGTCAAGCTACACAAGGTGCTCGCTGATGTCGGCATGGGGTCACGTCGCGATATGGAAGACTTGATTATTCAAGGGCGCGTATCCGTGAACGGATTGCCAGCCCATATTGGTCAACGTATTGGATCAACCGATCAAGTGCGCATTAACGGCAAGCCAGTTCATCGCAAGATTCAGACTAAGCCGCCACGCGTGATCATGTATCACAAGCCTTCTGGCGAAATCGTGAGTCAGTCCGATCCAGAGGGTCGCCCAACAGTATTTGATCGCTTACCAAAGCCACGTCAAGGGCGTTGGATTGCGGTAGGGCGCCTGGACTTCAATACCGAAGGCCTATTGCTATTTACGACTTCAGGCGAGTTGGCTAATCGCTTGATGCATCCCCGTTACGGTGTTGAGCGTGAGTACGCTGTCCGTATTTTGGGTGATCTGAGTCAGGAAAACACCGCGCAATTAAAGAGCGGTATTACGCTCGATGATGGCCAAGCTAAATTTTTACGTCTTTCTATGGGTGGTGGGGAAGGCGCAAACCGCTGGTACCACGTTGCCTTGACTGAAGGTCGTAACCGTGAGGTACGCCGCATGTTTGAAGCAGTCGGGCATGTCGTCTCTCGCTTGATTCGTACGCGTTATGGCATTTTCTTGTTGCCCCCACGTTTGAGACGGGGTAAATGGGAAGAGATTGAGGCCGGCGGTATCTATAACTTAATGAAGTTTGCAGGCTTAAAAATGCCTCAGCCGCAAGATAAGGGCCGCAATCCGAATGCGCAAGGTCGCGATCGCCATTCTCCTGCTGGTGAGGACTTTCAGCCCGATCCAATGCAAACCTCGGTTTCTTATTGGGGTTCACGTGATGCTTTAACTCAGGCTAGTGGCCATGGCGCTCTGACTCATCAGGCTCGTGCTGGTAAACCTGGTGGCGGTTCGAGCGAAGGTCGCGGTCCTTTCCGTGGTCGCACCCAGGGTGGTCGTCCTGGCGCAGGTGGTCAGGGAGGTCAAGGCGGCGGCCAAGGAGGTCAAGGCCAGAACCGCAATAAAGGCAAGAAAGTCCATCATGGGCAGTCTGCTTTTGTGACGGCAAGCCCCCAAAGCCCAGGAAATGGCCCTAAACGGGGCGCACCAAAAGGGCGCAAACCGTTCAATAAGGGCCCTAGAAAACCTCGAAATCCAAGCGAAAGCTTCTGATTTTGATGAGTTTTCCTCTAAATCGGCTATAATTTTGGTCTTACAGTAGTTCGCTACTGTTTTGAGTTGTTACCGACTGATGTTGCGATCAACGTAAGTCGGCCTGTTCTGAATTTCGAGAATATGGGCTTTGAAGCCCATTTTTTTTTGCCGTTTTGGATTGAAGGGTATTCGTGAAAGATCAGCGGATTATTTCTGCAGAAGTAGAAAACCTAGGTTACACGCTAGTCGATATCGAGCGTGAAGCCGGAGGTTTGCTGCGCGTCACGATTGAAAACCCAGATTATGAGCGCTTGATTAATGTCCAGGATTGCGAAAAGGTAAGTCACCAACTGAGCTACACCTTGCCAGTGGAAAACATTCCCTTTGAGCGTCTAGAGATTTCTTCTCCTGGTCTGGATCGCCCTGTTAAGTCAGCGGCTGATTACGAGCGCTTTTCCGGAATGGAAGTGGATATGAAGTTGCGTGTTGCCGTCGGCGATCGCAAGAAGTTTCGTGGTGTGTTGCAAGGTTTGCTGAGTGGTGAGTTGGACTCGCCTGATGCCAAATTTGGTTTGTTGTTTGAAGGTGCCGATGGCACCGAGTCTCAATTGGAGTTTTCTTTAGCCGAGGTCGACAAGACTCGGTTGGTCCCTGTTATTGATTTCAAAGGAAGAAAGTCATGAGCCGAGAAGTTCTCATGTTGGCAGACGCCTTAGCGCGTGAAAAGAACGTAGATCAAGCGATTGTGTTTGAGGCGCTAGAAATGGCGTTGGCATCAGCCACTAAGAAACGTTACCCGACAGAAGATGTGGATATTCGTGTATCGATTGATCGCGAGTCTGGTGAATACGAAACCTTCCGTCGCTGGTTGGTTGTTCCTGATGAAGCGGGTCTTCAAGAGCCGGATAAAGAAATTCTCCACTTTGAAGCCCTCGAGCAATTTCCTGACATGGAAGTCGGCGAATACATCGAAGAGCAAATCGAATCTTTAGCCTTTGGCCGTATCGGTGCACAAGCCGCTAAGCAAGTGATCTTGCAGCGCATTCGTGATGCTGAGCGTGAGCAGATTTTGAACGACTACCTTGAGCGTGGCGAAAAAGTCATGACCGGTACAGTGAAGCGTGCTGATAAGAATGGTTTGATTATTGAATCTGGCCGTGTCGAAGCATTGTTGCGCCGCGATCAAATGATTCCAAAAGAGAACCTCCGTTCTGGCGACCGCGTTCGTGCCTACATCCTGAAGGTGGATCGTGAAGCCCGTGGCCCGCAGATCGAACTCTCACGTACTTGCCCTGATTTCTTGATCAAGTTGTTTGAGAACGAAGTTCCAGAAATGGAGCAGGGTTTATTGGAGATTAAGGGCGCAGCCCGTGACCCCGGTATCCGCGCAAAAATTGCTGTCATTACTTACGACAAGCGTATCGATCCAATTGGTACTTGCGTTGGCGTTCGTGGCACTCGCGTTACCGCAGTACGTAACGAAGTAGCTGGCGAAGCAGTGGATATCGTGTTGTGGTCTGAAGATCCAGCTCAGTTTGTGATTGGCGCTTTGGCTCCAGCACAAGTGTCTTCTATCGTGGTTGACGAAGAGCGTCACGCCATGGATGTCGTAGTTGATGAAGAGAACTTGGCAATCGCGATTGGTCGTAGTGGACAGAACGTTCGCTTAGCCAGTGAATTGACTGGTTGGCAGATCAACATCATGACTCCAGAAGAGTCTGCTGAGAAAACCGAAAAAGAAGCTGCTTCTGTACGTCAATTGTTTATGGACAAATTGGACGTTGACCAAGAAGTTGCTGATATCTTGATTGAAGAAGGTTTCAACACATTGGAAGAGGTTGCTTATGTACCCCTTTCTGAAATGTTGGAAATTGATTCTTTTGATGAAGACACCGTAAACGAGTTGCGTACTCGTGCGCGTGACTCCCTCTTGACCATGGAATTGGCTAAAGAAGAGCGCGTTGGTGAAGTCTCACAAGATTTACGTTCCCTCGAGGGAATGACCACTGAATTGATTGCGAAGCTTGCTGACAATCAAGTTCATACCCGTGACGACTTAGCTGAACTAGCTGTTGATGAGCTGGTTGAGGCGACACAAATTGACGAAGAAACCGCGAAAACGCTCATCATGAAAGCGCGCGAACATTGGTTTACTTCATGAGAGGAAGTAGTGCATGGCAACAACAGTAAAAGTACTCGCTAAAGAATTAAAACGTACCGCGCCAGACCTTCTGGAGCAATTGAAGGCGGCCGGTGTCGAAAAAGGTTCTGAGGATGACGGCATTACCGAAAAGGACAAGACTGTCCTGCTTGAGCATTTGCAAAAAGAGCATGGCAGTGCTGATACAGGTAATCGCAAAAAAATTACTTTAATCAAGCGCGAAAACTCCGAGATTCGTCAAGCGGACTCTGCTGGACGCACTCGTACCGTGCAGGTTGAAGTACGCAAAAAACGCGTGCTAGTTAAAGCAGGGGACAAAGCTCCCGAAGAGACTCCAGTCGAAGTGGTCAAAGAAGTTGCTCCTGCAGCTCCTGCTAAACCGATTCTGTCTGCTGAAGAGCTGGAAAAGCGTGCTGCTGAAGCCACTCGTCAAGCCGAGTTATTGGCTCGTCAAGAGGCGGAAATGAAGGCGGCAGAAGATGCTCGCCAAAAAGAAGCTGCTGCTGTAGCTGCTGCAACTGCGGCTGAGCCAGTTGCTGAGAAAGAAGTAAAGCCAGACGATGCCTCTGCTGCAGTAGAGGCTGCCGCCAAAGCTGCCGATAAGAAAGCGCAAGCGGATAAGGCTGCCAAAGATATTGCTGATGCCAGCAAGGCGCAGTTAGCAGACATTACCAAGCGTCGCGCTGCTGCCGAGGCAGAAGCTTTAGCTATTCGCGACATGATGAGTGCACCTGCGCGTGTTCTCAAGGCGCCAAGTGAAATTGCTGCTGAAGAAGCCAAAAAAGGCACCTTGCATAAGCCTGCCAAGGTTGAGGGTGCTGACGATAAGAAAAAAGCCGTCGCTAAAGTTGGCGGTAAGACGATCAAATCTGCTGAGACTTCATCTACTTGGCAAGAGGAAGGCGCCAAGAAGCCGGGCGGTATCAAGACTCGCGGCGATAGCTCTGGTGGCGTAAATGGTTGGCGTTCTGGTGGCGGTAGAAGAAAGCAACGTCAAATTGCTGAAGCTAACGTAGATACCAACTTCCAAGTTCCAACAGAACCTGTTGTGCGTGATGTGAATGTTCCTGAAACCATTACTGTTGCTGAGTTGGCTCACGCAATGGCCGTGAAGAGTGCTGAAGTCATTAAGCTCTTGATGGGCATGGGTCAGATGGTGACGATCAATCAGATCTTGGATCAAGATACTGCCATGATCATCGTAGAAGAAATGGGCCATACAGCCCATGCTGCTAAGTTGGATGATCCAGATTTAGATCTCGGTATTGCTGGTCACGATGCAGAGTTATTGCCACGTCCACCAGTAGTCACAGTCATGGGTCACGTTGACCACGGTAAGACATCTTTACTCGATAAGATTCGTGCTGCTAAGGTTGCTACAGGCGAAGCCGGTGGTATTACTCAGCACATTGGTGCTTATCACGTTGAAACTCCCCGTGGCATGATTACCTTCCTGGATACCCCGGGTCACGAAGCCTTTACGGCCATGCGTGCTCGCGGTGCTAAGGCAACGGATATCGTGATCTTGGTTGTTGCTGCGGATGACGGCGTAATGCCGCAAACCAAAGAGGCGATTGCTCACGCAGTAGCGGGTGGTGTTCCAATCGTCGTGGCAATTAATAAGATTGATAAACCAGAAGCAAACTTAGAGCGCGTTAAAACTGAGTTGGTTGCTGAGCAAGTAGTTCCAGAGGAATACGGTGGCGATGTGCCATTCATTGGTGTATCCGCTAAAACAGGTGACGGCATTGATGCCTTACTTGAGAACGTACTCTTGCAAGCAGAAATTTTGGAGCTCAAGGCGGCGAAAGATGCTCCTGCGCAAGGTCTCGTTATTGAGGCGCGCTTAGATAAGGGTCGCGGTCCTGTTGCCACTATTTTGGTTCAGTCTGGCACGCTCAAACGTGGCGACATGTTGTTGGCGGGTTCAACCTACGGTCGTGTTCGCGCGATGTTGGATGAAAACGGCAAGCCATGTAACGAAGCTGGCCCATCAATTCCAGTGGAGATTCAAGGTTTATCTGAAGTTCCTGCGGCTGGTGAGTCCGTACAAGTTGTGCCTGACGAGCGTAAAGCGCGTGAGATTGCACTCTTCCGTCAAGGTAAGTTCCGCGATGTGAAGTTGGCTAAACAGCAAGCATTCAAACTCGAAACCATGATGGAAAACATGGAAGAGGGTGCGATTGAAGCGAAGTTATTGCCATTGATCATCAAAGCAGACGTACAAGGTTCTCAAGAAGCTTTGTCACAGTCATTGCAAAAGCTATCTACTGCCGAAGTGAAGGTTCAAATCGTTCACGCAGCAGTGGGTGGTATTACTGAGACTGACGTCAACTTAGCAGTTGCATCTAAGGCGGTCATTATTGGCTTTAACTCTCGCGCAGATGGTGCAGCACGTAAGTTGGCTGAGAATAATGGTGTAGATATTCGTTATCACAACATTATTTATGACGCTGTAGATGAAGTGAAAGCAGCCTTAAGCGGCATGTTGACACCAGATAAGAAAGAAGAAATCACCGGTATGGTGGAGATTCGTCAAGTCTTCTTGGTATCTAAAGTTGGCGCGATTGCAGGTTGCTTGGTACTTGACGGTGTTGTTAAACGCACCTCGAGTGTCCGCCTCTTGCGTGACAACGTCGTAATCTGGACTGGCGAATTGGATTCTCTCAAGCGCTTTAAGGACGATGCGAAAGAAGTTCGTGCTGGTGTTGAGTGTGGTCTGTCATTAAAAGGCTACAACGACATCAAAGAAGGCGATCAACTTGAAGCCTTTGAAGTTACTGAAGTCGCTAGAACACTTTAAGAGCTATTGAGTTAATGCATAAAACCAGTCCTCATCGTAACCAGCGTCTCGCCGATCAGATTCAGCGAGACCTGGCCGAGCTGATTCCTCGTGAATTGCGTAGCCCAAGTCTAGGTTTGATTACTTTGCAAAGTATTGAACTGACGCCCGATTTGGCTCACGCAAAAGTCTTCTTTACAGTCCTAGGTGCTGAGCCTGCGGTTGCGTTGAAGGCTTTGCAGGATAAGGCGGGTTATTTGCATTCCTTATTGTTTAAACGTTTGCATATTCATACTGTGCCAACCCTGCATTTCCACTACGACAGTTCCGTTGAGCATGGCATAGAAATGTCTCGCTTAATTGATCAAGCAGTGGATAGTGATCGTAAAGACGAGAGCGCGTAAATAGCATGTCAGTACGTATCGATGGCGTTGTCTTGCTTGATAAACCTGCCGGCATGAGCTCGCAAGGTGCCGTCACAGCCGTGAAGCGCGCATTCAATGCAGAAAAAGCCGGACATACTGGAACGCTAGATCCAATGGCTACTGGCTTACTCCCTATTTGTTTGGGTGAGGCAACGAAGTACTCTCAGGATTTATTAGAGGCAGATAAAACCTATATCGCTCAAGTTAAATTTGGTCAGCGTACCGATACTGGTGACGCTGAAGGTTTGGTCATCGAAGAGCTACCAGTTCCTGTATTTGCTGATGAAGCTACTATCAAAGCTGCATTAGATGCTCTATTGCCAGCCTTTAGTGGTCCGATTAGCCAGGTTCCACCAATGTATTCCGCGCTGAAGCGCGATGGCAAGCCTTTATATGAGTACGCCCGTGCTGGCGTTGAGTTAGAGCGCGCTCCACGAGATATTACGATTCATGCAATTCGTTGGACCAACATCAGTTGGCCTGAAGCCACTTTAGAAGTGAGCTGCAGCAAGGGTACTTACATTCGCGTCTTGGCAGAAGATATTGGTAAAGCTTTGGGATGTGGTGCGCATTTAGTTGGTTTGCGCCGCACCGAAGTAGGGCACCTCAATTTAGAGCAATCTTTCACAATCGAATCTATTCAAAAGGGCTTGCAGGACAGTTCAAGCTATATCTTGCCAGTTGACGCACTCTTGCAAACATTGCCACACTTAACGGTAGATGAGCAACAAGCAAAACGTTTAGAAATGGGTCAACGAGTCCCGCTCAATTTACCTTCGATAGAGGCGCTCGTGCGTATCTATCGCGCAACAGCAGCCCCACATAACTTTATTGGTACTGGAGATTGGCGCTCCGGAGTTTTGCATCCTAAGCGCCTGATTTCTTCCGCCCATTAATTTTTTTTACTTTTTAATTTATTAACCTTAACTAACCCGAATTTCATATTCTTAACTTTAGAAGCTTCACATGACTAAACGCGCACTTCGTAATATCGCCATCATCGCCCACGTTGACCACGGTAAAACTACTTTGGTTGACCAACTCTTGCGCCAATCTGGCACATTCCGCTCAAACGAAAAAATGACCGAACGCGTCATGGACTCAAACGATTTGGAAAAAGAGCGTGGCATTACTATTTTGTCCAAGAACTGTGCGGTGGAGTATGACGGCACACACATCAACATCGTAGACACACCGGGACACGCCGACTTCGGTGGTGAAGTAGAGCGTGTGCTCTCCATGGTTGACGGTGTTTTGCTTTTGGTTGACGCAGTTGAAGGCCCAATGCCACAGACTCGTTTTGTAACCAAGAAGGCTTTGGCTCTTGGTTTGAAGCCGATCGTTGTGATTAATAAGGTTGACCGTCCAGGCGCACGTTGTGACTATGTAATTAACGCTACTTTTGAATTGTTTGACAAGCTAGGCGCTACAGAAGAGCAGCTCGACTTCCCAATCATCTATGCATCAGGCTTGAATGGTTATGCAGGAACAACAGAAGATGTTCGTGAAGGCGATATGCGTCCATTATTCGATGCCGTACTGAAATACGTACCTGTACGTGATGATGATCCGGATGGTCCTTTGCAGTTCCAGATTTCCTCAATCGATTACAACAGCTATGTCGGTAAGATTGGTGTTGGCCGTATTAGCCGTGGTCGTGTGAAGTCAGGCATGGAAGTAGTTTGTATGAACGGTCCTGATGGCGTGCCATTCAAAGGCCGAATTAACCAAGTATTGAAATTTAAAGGCCTCGAGCGCGAAATCGTTGACGAGGCAGTTGCTGGTGATATCGCCCTCATCAACGGTATTGAAGAGTTGGCAATTGGTACAACCGTTTGCGCAGTAGATAAACCAGATGCATTACCAATGCTGAAGATTGACGAGCCCACCTTAACCATGAACTTCATGGTGAACACTAGCCCATTGGCTGGTCGTGAAGGTAAGTTCGTTACTAGCCGTCAGATTCGCGAGCGTCTTGATCGTGAATTGAAGGCGAATATGGCCTTGCGTGTTCGTGAGACTGATGACGACACTGTGTTTGAAGTTTCTGGTCGTGGTGAGTTGCATTTGACGATTTTGGTTGAAACCATGCGTCGTGAAGGCTATGAGATGGCGGTTTCTCGTCCACGCGTAGTGTTCCATGAAGAAAATGGCGTCAAGATGGAGCCGTACGAGAACTTAACAGTTGACGTGGAAGATGCTACTCAAGGTTCTGTAATGGAAGATTTGGGTAAGCGTAAGGGTGAGCTGCAGGATATGGTCAGTGACGGAAAAGGTCGTACCCGTCTTGAGTACCGCATTCCTGCGCGTGGCTTGATCGGCTTCCAAGGCGATTTCATGACAATGACTCGCGGCAATGGTTTGATGAGTCATACATTTGATTCCTATGCACCTGCAAAAGACGGTATCTTGGGTGAACGTCATAACGGCGTATTGATCAGTCAAGATGATGGCGAAGCAGTTGCTTACGCTATTTGGAAATTGCAAGATCGTGGTCGTATGTTCGTAAAACATGGTGACCCTGTTTACGAAGGTATGGTGATTGGTATTCATAGTCGCGACAACGACTTGGTTGTGAACCCGATTAAAGGTAAGCAGTTAACCAACGTACGTTCTTCAGGTACTGATGAAGCGGTTCGCTTAGTCACACCAATTGATTTGACCTTGGAATACGCTGTTGAATTTATTAGTGATGATGAGTTGGTTGAGGTAACTCCAAAAAGCGTGCGTATCCGCAAGCGTCATTTGAAGGAGCATGACCGTAAGAAAGCTTCCCGCGAGTAATTTCGCAGAGTTGCTTTACTGAGCTACTTCAATAAGTCATTCAGTTGGTAAATAAGAGTCACCTTTGGGTGGCTCTTATTTTTCCTTCATGCCCATATTCTTAAAATATAAGTAAATTATTAATTTCATGCTGCCATCAATTGAACAACGCCTTGCCCAAGAGTTATCCGCCAAACCCGCTCAAGTAGCTGCTGCCATTGCCTTAATGGATGAGGGGGCAACCGTCCCCTTTATTGCCCGTTACCGTAAAGAGGCAACAGGTGGTTTGGATGACACACAGCTACGTTTGTTGGAAGTGCGTCTGGGGTATTTACGGGAGTTGGAAGAGCGTCGCAAAGCGATTGTTACTTCGATTGAAGAGCAGGGCAAGATGACTCCAGAATTGCTCAAAGCTATCATGTTGGCCGAGGATAAGACTCGCCTAGAGGATCTTTATCTCCCATACAAGCTCAAGCGTCGCACTAAAGCACAGATCGCCTTAGAGGCGGGATTGGAGCCTCTGGCCAATGATTTATTGGCCAACCCGATGTTGGATCCTGAGGCTGAAGCGGTTAAATACCTTAAGGAAGCATTTACATCTGATCAAGGTGACAATCCTGGCGTAGCTGATACCAAAGCGGCTCTTGAAGGTGCTCGCCAGATTTTGATGGAGCGTTTTGCTGAAGACGCTGGGTTGGTGCAATCCCTCAGAACCTACCTACAAGAGCATGGCGTAGTGGAATCCAAAGTCATTGCTGGTAAAGAGCAAGAGGGTGAGAAATTCGCGGATTACTTTGACTACTCTGAGCCTGTCTCTGCAATTCCATCGCATCGTGCTCTGGCTTTATTTAGGGGTCGTCGTGAGCAGATGCTGATTGTCAATTTGCGCTTGGACACCGAGGAAGAAAAACCGAAGTGGGACGCACCACATAATCCCTGCGAATCTCGGATTGCCAATCAGTTCAAGATTAAAAATGAAGGCCGTCCTGCCGATCAGTGGTTGGCGGAGACTGTGCGCTGGACTTGGCGCATTAAGTGCTCCATGCATTTGGAGTCGGAACTCATGAGTGCCTTACGGGAGCGCTCTGAGGCTGAGGCGATTAATGTCTTCGCCCGGAATCTTAAGGATTTGCTGCTGGCTGCACCTGCAGGCCCTAAGGTCACCATTGGCTTAGATCCAGGCATGAGAACGGGTGTAAAGGTCGCCGTAGTCGATGCGACCGGTAAGGTGGTGGACACCGATGTGATCTATCCACACCAACCCAAGAATGATTGGGATGGCTCATTGCATACGCTGGCCAAGTTGGCTGAAAAGCACAAGGCCACACTGATTTCAATTGGTAATGGCACGGCTTCACGCGAGACCGATAAATTAGCGCAAGACTTAATTAAAGCCAAGCCAGAACTCAAGCTCACCAAGATTGTGGTGTCAGAGGCGGGGGCATCTGTTTACTCCGCTTCTGAATATGCCTCGAAAGAGTTGCCTGGTATGGATGTGTCTTTGCGTGGTGCGGTATCCATTGCCAGAAGATTGCAGGATCCGCTGGCAGAGTTAGTCAAAATTGATCCAAAGTCCATTGGGGTAGGTCAATATCAACATGATGTGATGCAGACACAGCTAGCCAAGTCATTGGTGGCCGTCGTTGAGGATTGCGTAAACGCTGTTGGAGTGGATGTGAATACTGCATCAGCGCCTTTGTTGGCCAGAGTTTCTGGCCTGAGTAGCACTGTTGCCGAAGGCATTGTTTCATATCGCGATAGCAATGGCGCATTTCAGACGCGGGCAGATTTGCGTAGCGTGCCACGCTTAGGTGAAAAAACTTTTGAACAAGCGGCTGGTTTCTTGCGCATCATGAATGGCACTGACCCATTGGATGCATCAGCAGTCCACCCAGAATCTTATCCCCTAGTGGAGAAAATCCTCAGAGACATTAAGAAGGGCGTCAAAGAAGTGATTGGCGATGCCGGAATACTCAAGGGCTTGAACCCGGAAAAGTATGCCGATGAGAAGTTTGGTGTGCCTACTGTCACCGACATCATTAAAGAATTAGAAAAGCCGGGACGGGATCCACGTCCCGAGTTCACTACTGCGACATTTAAGGATGGCGTAGAAAAAATTAGCGATCTCAAAGCCGACATGATCCTAGAAGGGGTTGTGACCAACGTCGCAGCCTTTGGCGCTTTCGTAGATATTGGCGTTCATCAGGACGGGCTCGTGCATATTTCCGCATTGGCCAATACTTTTGTTAAAGATCCGCATTCCGTAGTCAAAGCGGGGCAGGTCGTTAAGGTAAAAGTGCTTGAAGTGGATGAAAAACGTAAACGGATTGCCCTAACGATGCGGCTCACTGATGAGGCTCCAAGAGTGAGTTCTGGAGATAAATCAGAACCAAGGGTTAATAGACCAGGCTCCCCGCGATCTTCAGACAAAAGACCTCAAGAGGATCGACGAAGCGCCCCTCCAGTAAATAATGCGATGGCAGCAGCCTTTGGCAAATTAAAGAGGTAGGTAGGCAGGCAGGCAGGCAGGCAGGGGCTCATGCCCCTGTTTTTCTGTCATCAATCCGTAATATATATTTCTATATAATTGGAAATATGAAAAATACAGATGCAATTTCTGCCTTTTTGGCCTTAGGGCAAGAGTCCCGACTCAATATCTTTCGTCTGATTGTTCAGCGCGGTGACATTGGTTTAACGCCAACTCAAATCATTGAGAAGTTGGGCATCCCCAATGCAACCTTAAGCTTTCATTTGAAAGAGTTGGTGCAGGCAAACCTACTCTTAGTTGAGCGCCAAAGTCGAAACTTGATTTACCGGCCCAATGCCAATTTAGTAAATTCCCTAAGTGATTTCTTGTTAGAGAGTTGCTGCGGCGGCAAGTCCTGTATCTCTGAAAAAGCAACAAAGAAAGCAAGACTTGTATGAAGACTTACAACATTTTGTTTCTCTGTACGCATAATTCTGCTCGCTCGATATTAGGTGAGGCTTTAGCCTCAACTCATCCCAGCGGAAAGTTTATTGGCTACTCAGCAGGATCAACGCCAGGTACTAGCGTAAATCCGATTGCCGCTGATATTGCTGAGGAGTTAGGTATGGATCGCACGCTACTCAAGTCGAAGAGCTGGGATGTGTTTGGTGAACCCAATGCACCGAGGATGGATTTCATTATTACGGTTTGTGATAATGCAGCAGGTGAGGTATGTCCTTTTTGGCCAGGCCAGCCTGCGACGGCGCACTGGGGCTTTCCGGATCCATCGCAAGTGCAGGGAGCTGATATTGAAAAGAAGGCCGCTTTTATTGCCGTAATGAATGGCTTGCAGAAGCGACTTGATATCTTGGCTGCAATGCCGCTCGATAAATTAGATTCTATGAGCCTAAAGGAAGTACATACAAAAGCATGAGTACCCTAACTAAAAAACTCTCTTTTTTGGATCGTTACTTAACGGTATGGATCTTTGCAGCCATGGCGCTGGGTATTGGACTAGGCTATGTATTTCCTGGGGTGGAGGGTTTAATTAATTCATTTCAAGTCGGAACGACAAATATTCCTATTGCCATAGGATTGATATTGATGATGTATCCGCCATTTGCAAAAGTGCGTTATGAAGATTTGCCTGACGTCTTCAAAGACAAGCGCATCTTCCTTATTTCCCTCTTAATGAATTGGGTAGTAGCACCAGCGCTCATGTTCTTTTTGGCAATCACTTTTGTGCCAGATCAGCCTGAATATATGGCCGGCCTTATTTTGATTGGTATAGCGCCTTGTATTGCAATGGTGATTGTTTGGAACGATATTGCGAAAGGTTCAACTGAGTACGCTGCTGGCTTAGTGGCGTTTAACGCTATCTTTCAAGTGCTTTTCTTTAGTGTGTACGCCTACTTCTTTCTGACTGTGTTGCCGCCGTACTTTGGCTTGGCATCTTCAAATGTCAGCGTAAGCATGAGTCAGATTGCAGGGACTGTATTTATTTACTTGGGTATTCCTTGCATTGCTGGAATTTTGACTCGAGTATGCATGCTTAAATATATTTCTAAGGAGCGCTACCACGAGCAATTTGTTCCTCGTATTGGTAAATTAACTTTAATCGCCTTGCTCTTTACGATTGTGGTGATGTTTAGCTTAAAGGGTAAGTTGATCCTGAGCTTGCCAATGGATGTGCTGACGATTGCCATTCCATTATTGGTATTTTTCTTAATTATGTTTTTGCTGACCTTCTTCGTAACGGGCAAGATGGGGATAGATTACAAGCGCTGTTGCACTCTTTCCTTTACTGCATCTAGTAATAACTTTGAATTGGCGATTGCAGTAGCAATTGCAGTATTCGGAATTAATTCAGGAGCAGCCTTCGCAGCCGTTATTGGCCCCCTAGTTGAGGTTCCAATCATGATTGGCTTGGTGACTGTGGCTCTCTGGTTTAAAGGGCGCTTCTTCGTGGGCGAGTAGAGGCTCTTAGGATCGGTATGGCCTAACAAGAGCCTCCAATCCAAAGGCGTCATTAGCGTGTCTGAGTGTGTCGATCGATTCTCGTAATTCTTTTAGCTCGCCGCATTTGAGCTTGCGTAGTTTTTTGCGATCCATGCCATAGGTATCCACGAGATAGCGCGCTCTTGATAGGCAAATCTGTAGACGAATGAGAACATACGCGGCAAAGATAGCAGGCGCGAATAAGAGCAGCAAAATACTCATTTAGTACCCCATAAAAAAGGCCGTCATTGAGACGGCCTATTGAGAATTAATCTAAGAATTCACTTTCGTAATTACTTAATTAATAGAACCGGTTGCTTGGCTGCATTAGTTACCTTTTGGGCAACCGAGCCCATGATGGTATCAACAATTCCAGTTCTGCCTTTAGAGCCCATGACGATGAGATCAAATTTCTCTTTATTTGCTAGGGCAATAATTTCAGCAGCAATATTGCCACGTTTGATCACCATATTGTGTTTAACGCCAGCGGTATCAAGTGCTTTTTGAGCGGCTTTGAGCTCTTTTTCACTGACTTCTCTGAGATAGTCATCGATTACGCTATTGGCAACAAACTGCTTTACGTGACCAAGGCCAATATCATCATGAATGCTGATCAATGTGACCACACACTTGCTGCGCAAATCTTTGGCCAATTTTCCAACGTATTTAGCTGCATTGGTGGAGGATTTTGAGCCGTCAACTGGTAATAATATTTTCATTTGTCCCTCTATTTTTGTAGTAAATAAACATTAACATCTCCCTATTAATTTACTATGAAAATTGGTATAAATCCACCAAAACTAAGCGACCTATATCCAGCCTTTCTTTGGAGGGGGCTATTTTAAAAAGGCGTCGTAAAAGGTTTTGATGATCAGAATGGTCACCAGGGTAAAGAACCCCTTACGAATAAATGCGTTGCCGTGCTTAATAGCAATACTTGTGCCAATTTGACCGCCAGCGAGATTGGCGATTGCCATCAAAACACCCAGCTTCCAGTCAAAATAGCCAAGATAGAGAAAAACGCAAAGTGCCCCAAAATTCGATGCGATATTCAGAAATTTTGCAGGTGCCGCTGAACGAAGAAAATCAAACCCTAGGACTCGGGTATAGAACAGCTTATAAAAGGCTCCTGCGCCAGGTCCTAGAAAGCCATCATAAAACCCAATCACTCCTGCTCCAGCAGAGGCAATGGCTTTTTGCTTGCGGTGCCGGTGTTTGGGCGCATGTATTAACCCAGCATTGGATTTGATGTTGAATATCAGTAATGCCAACAACAGAAATGGCAAGGCGCCACGAAGCCATTGGGTTGGTAGCTGGGTTACTAAATATGCGCCAACTACGGATGCCAAGAAGGCAAACAGGGAGGAAATGATAACTAGGCCCCAGGGGCTTTTATTCGCTCTGGTGTACTGAATGGCTGCGCCAATCGTACCAACAATAGAGGCCAGCTTGTTGACGGAGAGGAGGGTAGCAGGTGGAAATCCTGGCAAAACGGCAAATAGGGCTGGCACTTGAATCATGCCACCGCCGCCGATGATCGAATCTACCAAGCCAGCCATTAGGGCGCAGCCGATTAATAGGCTGATATCGAATATAGAGAGTTCAAACATAGAGATAATTGGTCTTTATTGGGTGCCAGCCTATTTTAGAGGGCTTTATGGTATTCAAACTGATCTTCAATAAAATGAGTGCCTCCATTGGGGGTGGATAATCTACGATATTGATTAATTGCAATAAATCTAGGGCTCATGAAAGTAAATTCCGAGGGGGTATCTTCATCGCGGGTGTATTTGCCGGCGGGGCAGGCTTATGCGAGCCTACTAGAGTTCTTTGTCAGTCAATTTCCGCACATTGAAGCTTCCGAGTGGGAGTCTCGATTTAGCGAGGGCCTCGTAATGACTGCTGAGGGCGAGCGGGTTGCTGCTAAGGATGCTTACCAACCCAATTCTCATCTGCTGTATTTCAGACGTTTAGCTCGCGAGCCAGAGATTCCATTTGAGGAAGTCATTCTTTATCAAGATGAACATATTTTGGTTGCCGATAAGCCCCATTTTTTACCTGTCACGCCAAGCGGGCTCTATTTGCAGCAAACGCTCCTAAACCGTTTACGAAGGACTACGGGCTTACAGGATTTGAGCCCCCTGCATCGGATTGATCGTGACACTGCTGGCTTAGTTGTCTTTTCAGTACAAGCCCATGAGCGGGGCGCCTATCAGAATTTATTTAGAGATCGATTGGTTGCGAAGGTATATGAAGCAATAGCGCCATATGCCAAAGATCTGGGTGAGAGATTGCCTATGACCTATCGCAGTCGTTTAGAGGAGTCTGAGCATTTCTTGCAAATGGAGGAGGTGGAGGGTGAGTTCAATACCGATACTTATATTGAGTTAATCGAAGTGATGCAGCCTTGGGCTAGATATCGTCTCACGCCAGGCAGTGGAAAAAAACACCAATTGCGTTGCCATTTAAATGCCTTGGGAATCCCCATTCAGCATGATCAGATTTACCCCACTCTGACCCCGTATCAAGAATACGATTTGGACTTCTCAAGGCCTTTGCAACTTTTGGCAAAGGAAATTGCATTCAACGATCCCATTACGGGTGAAGGTAGATCCTTTACTAGTCAGAGGCAATTACGTTGAGTTTGCATATCGGTAAACTATCCGAACTAACCTTGATCGAGAAGATGCAGTGAAGCTATTCAAGTACCTATTCTGCTTATCTTTATGGATGTACGCTTCCATTTCTGTCGGCCAAACTACCTCGGTAGCAGTGGCCGCCAATATGAAAGATGCTTTCATTGAGATTAATGAAGCATTTAAAGCTAGCGGAAATCCAGATATGAGGATAGTTTATGGCTCATCAGGAAATTTCACTACGCAGATTCTCAATGGCGCTCCATTTCATCTCTTGATTTCGGCGGACGAGCACTTTCCTTTGGAGCTATATAGAAAAGGAAAAACAATAGATCAGGGCAAGGTCTATGCCATTGGAAAGCTCGCACTGATTGCGAGCAATGTATCGGGTGTTAAGTTAAGTGATGACAAGGCTGAGCTTGCTAGGGTGCTGGCAAAGGCGAATAAGATCGCTATTGCTAAGCCAGAATTAGCGCCTTACGGCAAGGCTGCGATCGAGTATTTAAAGGCCGAAGGCTTATGGGAGTTGGCAAAAGATAAGTTGATCTATGGAGATAACGTGAGTGTGGCTGCCATGTTTGTGGCTACTGGTGCTGCGGACATTGGCTTTACTGCATTGTCTTTGGCGCAGTCTCCAAAAATTTCTAAAGAAACCAATTACCTGCTCCTGAGTGAGAAGCTATACGAGCCCATTAAGCAAAGGATGGTAGCGATAAAAGGGGCGCCACAAGAGGCTATCGACTTATATCAATTTATGCAATCTTCCAAAGCTAGAGGGATATTGGTGAAGCACGGGTATAGCGTGCCTAAGTAATTCATGGGTACCTGAGGCACCCCTTGGTGTTAATGGAATAGTGATTCCAGCGGCAGGGGTTTGGAATAAAAGTATCCCTGGAAATGGGCGCATCCATGAACAATTAAAGATTCTTCTTGTTCAATGCTCTCAATTCCTTCTGCTATCACTGTGAACCCAAAGGTTGAGGAAAGAGCAATCACGGACTGAATGATCGCCAGACTTTCTCTATCATCGGGCAATCCATGAACAAAAGATTGATCAATCTTTACCTCGTCAATTGGAAATTGACGTAAATAGTTGAATGAAGAATATCCAGTACCAAAATCATCCAGTGAAAATTTAAATCCTTGATTCTTGAGTTTAAGCATTTCCGCCTTAGATTTATCAAGATTTTTCACTAAAGTCGTTTCGGTGACCTCAATTTGAATTCTATGCGGATCAACCCCTGCATCATTTACGATTTTTGATAGTTGATTAAAGAGATCTGCTTGACTTAATAGGGCGCCACCAATATTCACGGATAGGATAAGTTGCGGATTATTGGATCCCAAAATAAGTAGTTCCAAGTCTTTGCAGGCCCTTTGAAATACCCAACGATCAATATCGGGCATTAGGCCGGCCTGTTCTGCAACTGGCAGAAACTCGAAAGGGGGAATCAACCCTCTTTCTGGGTGATTCCATCTGATCAGTGCTTCTACTCCAATAATTTGGCTCCTGGAGTTCACTTGTGGTTGATAAAAAAGTCGGAGTTGATTGGTAATTAAGGCCACTCGAATTTCTCTCTCCAGCTTCATTCGTTGGGACAGGGATTCTTGAAGTATCGGGTCAAAAAACCGAGAGGTATTTTTCCCCTCATCCTTGGCTGCATAAAGCGCTAGCTCTGCCCAGACCATTAAATCATGGAGGGGGCAATCATTGTCTAGCATGACGATACCAATACTACCGGAAAGGGAGATCTGATTGCCATCAATCTCAAAAGGCTCTTCAATTTTTTTTAAAATAAGTTGCGCGAAGTTTTCAACCAATGATCTGGCCTCTGCTTTCTTTGGATGCAATTCTTCTATCAAGATAGCAAAGGCGTCGCCGCCAATACGAGCAAGGTAATGTTTTGCATGGATAAGCTCTTGGAGTCTAAAGACTAGCTCTTGCAATATTTGATTCCCAACGGAGTGGCCATGTACTTCATTGATAAATTTGAAGTCATCTAGGTCAATATGAAGTAGGGCACCATTTTTTTGTGAATTCAGATTTAGTTTATCTAGGCACTCTAAGCGCTCCATCAGATGCCTTCTATTGGGAAGGTTGGTGAGGCTATCGTAATATGCAAGCGAGTGGACTTGATTCTCAAGCTCCTTACGGTTTGTGACATCCCGAGTCAACAGTACGACGGATCTTATGCCGAATTCATTTATTCCTAAAGAGCTGGCACGCGCTTCAAATTGCAGTCTGCCGTGAGGGGTATCCATTTCATATTCAATTGTCTTGGTATCTCTATCATTAATGACTGATCGAACCCAGGCCAAAAAGAAGTCGGCTCGTTCTTTGGGGAGAATGTCGTGCAATGTACTACCAATGAGGCGATCCTTGGGAATGACTAATAGCGCTTCATCGCCAGAAAAGACTTCTAAATATTTTCCATTCTCGTCGAGCACTAGGAGCAGATCTGGAATGGCCTCAGATATTGCTTGCAGTCGATTGAGGGTGCGTTTCGCATCTTGCTGAACTATGATTCTTTTCTGTTGATTTTGCATTAGTAAGCAAAGCAGTAGAGTTGCTATGGGTAGCAAAACTAATTCAGCGATTAAAAATCCTGAGGTTTGAAACTGGTGAGTATCTAAGGTAAATTGAATTACTATCAAGAGAGCTGCATGAGTTATCACCCCCATTGAGAAAAATGCTGTGGCATTTGCCCGAACAACCTTTTTTTCAATAGCACCTCGGAAGATGAGGCCAGCGATCAGTGCCATAACAATAGAGAGCGCTCCTGTTGGCGCACCCACACCGCCAATCCACAACCTATAAGAGATGGTGATTAAAGCTGCAAATGTTCCGGTAATGGGGCCACCAAATAGTGCTGCAGCATTGATGATGATGAGGCGAACATCATAAATAACGCCAGTAGTAAGTTGAACGGGGTTCAGCATTCCTACGATCGTTACAGCCCCAAGGGCTATCCCCGCTAATACTCGAGCTATGTATGATTGATCAGTCCAAAACTTTGAATTCCAAGTGATCAGCCAGCACAATACCAGCGCAAGCGCGGAAGAGTTTAGGAGATTTAAGATCATATATTCCCTTAATGAAGGGCTGTGAGCTTATTGACGCTCATTAGCGAATGTTATTCCTAAGTTCTCCTACTTTCAAGAATACCCACACCAGTGCAATATGAATATAAGTATTGGCAACTCTTCTGAAGTTGCCCTGTGTTCAAAATTAACCCTTTTTACTCCCTTGCTTTCGCGAAGATAGTTTCAGGCATTCCCTTGCCTTCATCAATTGCCATTCTTAATGCTTCATTTTCAAATACATCGATATTGTCTGTGGCACTCTCTTCTCCGAGCGTAATGACGTAGGTCCAGACTATCTCGTTTGCCCAGTCTTTGGTAAAAATATCAACAATACGTTTCACGACATACCCTTTCAAATAATAGCTTAGCGGGGTTGTCTCAGCTGGCTATTGAGCAAGTCAATCGCCTCGGCCCAGTCGGCGTCCCTTAATAACTCTTCATTCAAAAAGTCACGCTGATCTTGGCTCCAAAAATCAGCTTCTGCCAAAACTATTGAAGCTTTTAATGGGGAGTGCGTACGCAAAAATGCTTCAATTGAAATGTGATCTGAGGGAAGTCCTAATTGCTCAAATAATTCTGCTAATGGGTGAAATGTTGAGTTCATGTCCTACCTCATGTGTTGGCTCGTTTCTTATATATACGCCTTGTAAACCATTATTTCAATACCGCTTGAAAATTACTGTAGGAGGTATAGGATGGCCCTATGGATAAGAGCAGGCTAGAACATGATAGTTTTGGGGAAATTGAGGTTCCCTCCGAAAGGCTATGGGGCGCTCAAACTCAAAGATCATTGAGCCAATTTAATATTTCAATAGAGAAAATGCCGCATGAATTTATCAGGGCATTAGCGCTAGTGAAAAGGGCCTGTATTCTGGCTAACTCACAGTTAGGAATGCTGCCAAAGGAAAAGTCTGCGCCATTATTACTCGCGGTTGAAGAGGTCCAAAGTGGCTTGTGGAATGATGACTTTCCTTTGTCAGTTTGGCAGACTGGCTCTGCCACGCAGACCAATATGAATATGAATGAAGTTCTATCCAATAGAGCGAGTCAGTTGATGGGCGGGAGTCTTGGTCGAGATCGATTTATTCATCCCAATGATGATGCCAATCTTGGACAATCTTCTAATGACGTAGTGCCTACTGCCATGCATGTTGCTGCGGTGTGTCAAATTCAAAATAGCTTATTGCCCGCCTTGGATGCATTGATTGAAGCGCTAGGGGCAAAAGAAGTGGCCTTCTCTCGGATCATCAAAGTGGGTAGAACCCATCTGCAGGATGCAGTGCCATTAACGCTGGGTCAGGAGTTCTCTGCATATGTTGCGCAGCTGAGATTAGCTAGGCGTGCAATTGAACTCTCCTTGCCATTTTTATTTGAGCTGGCTATTGGTGCTACCGCCGTAGGAACGGGAATGAATTCTCATCCAGAGTTTGGCGCAAAGGTTGCCAGCAATCTGAAGGGGCTTACGGGCCTCCCATTTGTTTCTGCGCCTAATAAATTTGCGGCACTGGCTGGTCATGAGCCGCTAGTTTTTGCGCATGGCGCGCTAAAAACATTAGCTACTGCGTTAATGAAAATCTCCACGGATATTCGGTGGATGTCCTCGGGGCCAAGATCGGGCTTAGGGGAGATATCCATTCCTGAGAATGAGCCAGGCAGCTCAATTATGCCGGGCAAGGTCAATCCAACCCAGTGCGAAGCGGTAGCCATGATTTGCTTTCAAGTGATGGGGAATGATGTTGCCATTGCGATGGGGGCTGGCTCTGGAAATTTTGAGCTCAATGTTTTTAAGCCTCTGATTTTGCATAATTTTTTACAAAGCGTACGAATGCTTGGTGACGGGATGAAATCTTTTGAGCGCTATTGCATTAGAGGTATCGAGCCAAACCTTGCCAGAATTGACCGGCTGATGAGGGATTCATTAATGCTTGTAACTGCTTTAAATCCTCATATAGGGTACGACAAAGCAGCTAATATTGCCAAGCATGCCTACGATAGCAATCTGAGCCTGAAAGAGGCAGCCATTGCCAGCGGTTTTGTTACTTCGGAAGAGTTTGACCGGTGGATTGATCCGCTTAAACTCATCTAAAAATATTTCTGTAGATGGTTGAATTGCACTCTAAAAAGAGTAGAGTAATTGGACGAGGTCCAGGTAACACCTCCTGACATTGAGGAAGGGAGATAGTATGACTACCGAAAATATGAGAGTAGCTGTTCAGGCACTCAATAAGATCATGGAACTGGAATTGGCTGGGGTTGTGAAGTACACCCACTATTCCTTGATGGTATTTGGTTATAACCGAATTCCAATCGTCTCCTGGCTAAAAGACAATGCGACAGAAAGCTTGGTGCATGCTCATAGGGCTGGGGAGCTTGTAACTCTGCTGGGTGGTCACCCATCGCTCAGAATTGGATCCTTGCTGGAAACAGAGCGACATGATATCGGTGATATTTTGCGTGAAAGTTTGGAGCACGAAACCCTTGCTTTAGCTGCCTATTACGATTTATTGAAAATTGCCACTTCCACTCATCCGGAAACTAACGGGGTTCAGTCCGTTCTCCTAGAGGAATATGCCAGGGAGTTGATTGTGCAAGAGGAAATGCATTTAGATGAAGTGAACAAGATGCTAAGAAGGCCTGGTGACATCGCTTCCTTTATTCAGTAGATGAGATGGGGTGTGAAATGGAGAATATGAAAATAGCGATAGTGGTGGGGAGTCTACGCAAAGAGTCCATCAATAGGCAATTGGCAAATGCTATCGTGAAGATGGCGCCTAGCAATATTCATTTTGAATTCGTAGAAATTGGAAATTTACCCCTCTACAATCAAGATGATGACGAGAATCAAGCGGTATCGGTCAGAAAATTAAAGGCAGATATTCATCAATGTGATGCGGTGCTGTTTGTCACGCCCGAGTACAACAGGTCGGTTCCAGGCGTCCTTAAAAATGCCTTAGATCATGGGTCTAGGCCATATGGGCAAAATGCATGGGCGAAGAAGCCGGCAGCCATCATTGGTATTTCGCCGAGTCCAGTTGGCACTGCGATTGCCCAACAACATCTACGAGGAATCTTGGCGGCTTTAGATATGCCTACTTTGTGTCAGCCTGAAATGTTCTTGCAAATCAAGGATGGATTTTTTGACGGGGCCGGAAATATAAATGAAGGTAGTCGAAAATTTATAAAAAGTTGGATAGATCGATTCATCAATTGGGCATCTATTAACAAGGGAATTTAATTATTTTGCATACCGCGATCAATCCCAACTTCAGGTCAAGAAATCATATAAACGATCGAGAAGAGCTTTCCCGTATAGCGGTGGGGATCATGATGGTTCGCGGGCTTGAGCCAGAGTTTTCATTTCAAGTTCGCGAGCAGGTAAATCAAATTAATGAGCCCGCCATTGAGAATGACCCATCGATTGTGGACTTAAGAAGTCTGCCTTGGTGCTCAATTGATAACGATGATTCAAAAGATTTAGATCAGCTTACTGTTACTAAAAAATCCAATAGAGGTGGATGGACTCTACTGGTGGCCATTGCGGATGTTGATGCATTGGTCGGCAAGGACACTCCAATTGATGAGCATGCCTTAATGAATACTCGCTCAGTCTATACGTCAGCAAGAGTATTCCCCATGTTGCCCTTAAAGCTGTCGAACAATCTAAGCTCCTTAAATCCAGGCCAAGACCGTTTAGCCATTGTTTGCGAAATGTATTTCTCGGAAGATGGCGCTCTGGAGAAATCATTGATTTATCGGGCTTTAGTTCACAACAGGGCTCAGCTTGCTTACGATGCTATTTCAGATTGGTTGGAGGGCAAAGGAGAGCTGCCTATGCCCGCGCAATTGGTGTCCGGAATGGATGCGCAACTCAGAAAGCAAGATGCGCTGGCGCAGGTTCTGAGAGTCAATCGCCATGAGCGTGGATCTTTAGAGTTTGATATTTTTCAACCTAGAGCGAGTTTTGATGGTGAGTCTATTTCCGAAATTAAACAGCAGCCCCATAATCGGGCCCGCCAATTGATTGAGGAGTTCATGATTGCCACCAATGGCTGTACATCCCGATTTCTTGGGGATGCTGGTATTTACTCGATTCGCAGGGTTGTACGCTCCCCTGAGAGGTGGCTGAGGATTGTTGCTCTGGCGCTAGAGCATGATTATGTTTTGCCGGATCAGCCCAATGCACAGGCACTCGAGAAGTTTTTGGCCAAGCAACATCGTGAAGATCCGGTGAGATTTCCTGATTTATCTTTGCAGATTGTGAAGTTAATGGGGTCCGGGGAATATATTGCTGAAAAACCATCCAACGAGCCGATTGGCCATTTTGGTTTGGCAGTGAGTGACTATATGCACTCAACAGCACCTAACCGGCGATATCCGGACATTATTACCCTGCGCCTAATCAAATCGGTATTGGCTGGAAAGCCTCCCCCTTACAGCGTTCAGGAATTAAATTACTTGGCACAACATTGCACATTGCAAGAGGATGCCGCCAGAAAGGTGGAGCGTCAGCTTCGTAAGTCTGAAGCCGCTTTATTGTTAAAACCCCGAATTGGAGAAAGTTTCGATGGGGTTGTTTCTGGGGTGAATGACAAGGGCACATGGGTAAGGATTTTTGACCCTCCCGTTGAGGGTAAGTTGGTGCATAGTTTGGAGGATTTCCCGGTGGGTGCGTTGTTGCGTGTGAGGTTAATTTACACGCATGTCCCGCTTGGCTTTATTGATTTTTCCCCGGTATAGGAAAACCAGATTCCATTTGGCTATTTTGCTCATTCGGTTTCATAATCAAGTTGTACTTGATGGGTAATTTGCCTTAATGTTGTTTAAGCCTACCCAAGGCGATACGGAGGTAATGATGAGACATGATCATGTTGAAACATCTATTCACGCCAAGCGTTCAGATCTCACCCCTAGGGAGATATTGATTGGCATCTTAGAGGATGAGGGCGACGTCCTTGGCTGGGAGGAAGATCTCTTAGTCTACGAAGCCTCTATGCGTCTCGATGGGCCCCAAGAGGGCGTCATGAGAATGGCCAGAATTGCTCTCACTGGCTTGTTGCGAGATGGTGTTGTGATTAGGGATGGAAGGCTGATCTGCTTAAAAGAGTAGGGCATTAAGAATAAGGCGACTTTATGAAATCCATCTTTCATGCAATGTTTGGTTCTCTCGTACTTGCATTGATTTTCTTATTCTTCACATCTTCATTAGTAGCAGATTTTTGGTACACGCAGGATGTCATCTCCAGTGTGAAGTCTTTAATACTTCAGGGATTCTTTTGGCTGATTCCGATGCTGGTGATCACTGGATTTCTGGGATTATCCCTAGCAAAATTCAGGCAGGGAAGGATGATTGAGAGTAAGAAAAAAAGAATGCTTTGGATCCTGCTGATTTGTATTGTGATCCTGTTGCCCGCTGCCTATAGATTGAACTCTTCTGCACAAAGAGGCGAATTTGATATTGTCTATTCTGTTGTCCAGTCAATTGAATATCTTTTTGACTTAATTACCCTAACTTTGCTTGGCTTAAATTTTAGGGATGGCGTTAAATTAGTTTCTAGGGAGTCTATGTCCCCTAATGATCGGGAGATTAATTCATAGTAGGAGAAAAGCAATGGCCTCAATTAATTTAAATGTCCAAGGAATTTCCTCCGCCTCCTCTATTGAGGTGATCACAAAGGCGCTGAAGTCTTTATCAGATGTCGCTAGCATCCATGTGGACTGGGAGTCAGGTCGTGTGCAGGTAGCTAGATCAAGAAACGAATCATCGGACATGATTCACTTGTTAAATCAAGCTGGTTACCATGCCAGCCTAGATCTAGATGAGTAGTAGCACTAGGTCCCATGAGGATGGCATTAGTCTGTGAAATAAACCTGCTTTTTAGTTTTAGATCTAATTGCCAAGAGCTCAACTAGCAAGGAGAAGACCATTGCAAAATAGACATAAGAGCGGGGAATGTATACATTCATGCCCTCTGATATTAGAACAATGCCCACGACTATCAAAAACGATAGCGCCAGTAATTTAATGGATGGGTGCCGATATACAAAATCACCAATAGATTGGGCAGCTACTAACATGATTGCGATTGAGGCAAGGATTGCAGAGATCATGATGGGGATTTGTTTAACCAATCCTATGGCGGTAATCACGCTATCTAATGAAAAAACGACATCTAGAAGACCAATTTGAGCTACGGTAGTCCAAAGCAATTTAGCCCGAGTGCCGCCACTGGTGACTGCGCTAGATTGAAAATTTCTCTCCTTTGAGGGTCGATCTGGTGCCTCAACCTCAAGATAAATTTCTCGCGCGGCTTTCCATAGTAAAAATAACCCACCTGAAAATAACAGCAACTTCTTTCCGGAAATATCAGCGCCAAAGATGGTAAATAACGGATGGTTGAGTGATATTACCCACGAAAGACCAATCAAGAGAATGATCCGCGTAAAGAGCGCTAGGAGCAGTCCATATCGCCGCGCTCGATTCCTTAGGTCTCTAGGTAACCTATTGGAAAGAACGCTGATAAAAATAATATTATCGATCCCTAGTGCAATTTCCAGGGCGGTTAGCGTTAAGAATGCAAAAATCGTATCAAAGTGAATGAGATAGATTTCCATAGCGGGTATGTATATCAGTTGCTGTAATTATCAGCATAGTCACATTTCTGATTTATACAAGTGCCATGTGAACTCAAATAAGTTCAGTGCCTCATGTTCGGTTTCTATTGAATGTATTTAAGTCTTTAAAACAAGGTCTATTGGGTTAACCCCTTTTGAATATTGGCGAGCTTGGTCGCCCTCAATTCAATGGCCAGCTGATGTACTGCATAAGCGGCAAGGGTGGAGTTCTTGGCGGACTCAATCAGCGCTTGGTCGTTGGTAATCATTGCCGATTCCTCGGTCAATTTGCTTGCTTCAACTGCTAACTTCGCAAAATCCTCTACTCTTGCCGCCTCCTCAACGATATCTTTGAGACGATCTTCCGTAAACACTGTTAGATGATTCAATCGCTCATTAACAACTAGGTAAGCCGCACGTAAGTTATTAATCTCACCAGTCATTGTGACAATCCTATCTAGCAGGCCTTGCGTATAAGCATCCATCTCTTTGGCGGTCATATGTATCCATCCTTTTTATCACTCTATCCAGTAAATTCAATAAAAGGAATTAATTTTTATAAGCAAATAAATATCTTGAATGGGTTTAAATAGATCCTAATGCCCTGATTTATTTCAAGTAATTTTTTTGGATATTGGCTGTAGGGTTATTAATTTATCTCTATCATATTACTTAAATATATATTAAATTTGTAATTAATTAAATATTGATGGGGTTGACAGTGAAGCAAGGCTTAATTCGACGCCAATTTTTAGGATTGCTGGTGGCAATTTGTATATTGCCGACAGGGGCGTGGGGCGCCTGCCTTGGTGACCAAAATGCCTCCAAGATTTTTACTGTAGCGGTTGTGCCTCAATTGCCGCCGTCTGTTATGTATGCCAAATGGGCGCCGGTACTCGAGTTGATCGGACTCAAATCACGCCAATGTTTTGATCTAGAGGTGCCTCAAACTATTCCTGCTTTTGAGAAGTTACTTTTCAGCGGCAAGCCAGACTTTGCGTTTGTGAATCCCTATCATGAGGTAATAGCTAAAAAGAAAAAATCTTATGTGCCACTATTAATTGATGGACGTACCCAATTAACCGGCATTATTGTGGTGAGATCTAATGGGCCTATTCAGCAAGTGAATGATTTGCAGGGAAAAGAGGTGGCTTTCCCGGCACCCAATGCATTTGCGGCCTCCTTATTAATTCGTGCGGAGTTGGCCAAAAAGGGAATTCAGATTTATCCAAAATATCTAAAGACCCATGCAAGTTCATATCGCGCAGTTGCAGTTGGTGATGTACTTGCATCAGGCGGAGTAAACAACACGCTGATGCGCGAGGAGAAATCGTTGCGTGAAGGCCTTCGTATTTTGTATGAAACCTCAGGCTATGCCCCTCATCCATTTGTGGCAAATCCTCGAGTCCCTTTGTCTATTCGAAGGGCTGTAACGGCAGCATTTATATCCCTGGGCAAGGATGCAGTTGGACAAAAGTTTCTTGAAGAGGTGCAAATTCCCTCTCCGATCGAGTCAGATTATCAGCGAGATTTTGCTCCCTTGGAGAGCTTAAAACTTGATAAATTTATGGTGCTTGATGCGGATTAGTTCAGTTCTAAATCGATCGATTGGTACCCGCGCCTTATTAAGGGGTGCGATCCTCATTGGTATTGGAACTATATTGACCGCCGTTATGGCGATGTGGTGGTTTGATTCCCGCGCTCATCAGATTCGTGTTGACGGTCTTGAGGCCACTGCAAAAATTATTGCAGATGGCACCGCTAACTCCATTCGAGATGATTTAATTACTCGCAACTATGCGGGGCTTGAGAGTCGTTTAAAGCAAACTATTTCAGATGATCGCGTCTTATCCATTCTGGTTGCCGATGAGGATGGCAGGGTGTTGTCTCAGATTAAAAGAGCGCCCGACTCTCATAAAGTGGAGTTCGTGTATTCATCCCAGTTGATTAAGGCTCCATCTCAAGCCTTTGAGGTGAGGACGGATGGGTTTATTACAACTCAGTGGCTCAGGCTTGATGCAGGAGTGCCTATTGGTTGGTTAAAGCTGGAAATCGGTAGTACTGATGTGGATGATGCCCTAATTGATTTACGTCGACATGTTGCCATTTGGCTTTTATCTGCCTGTACTGTCTTACTGTTGGCTTTGGCAATCGTATTGCGTCGCACTTATAGCTTACTTCGCCTAGAAGAAAAAACGCGGGAAATAAAGCATCAGGTACTTGAGCATGTTGCCTATCATGACAGCCTTACAGGTTTACCAAATCGCCATCTATTGCTTGATCGTATCAATCAAGCACTTGCTTATAGTGAGCGGAATTTGAAGAAATTTGCAGTGTGCTTTGGTGATTTGGATGGATTTAAGTTGGTCAACGATCATTACGGGCATGATGCAGGCGACCACGTTCTCAAGGAGGTTGGAAGCCGGCTAAAGCAGTGTGTTCGAGCCAATGACACGGTAGCCCGCCTTGGCGGCGATGAATTCGTTGTGCTGCTAATGGATATTGAGCTAAATTCAGAATTTGAGATGGTGCTGGATCGCATTCTGTCGGAAGTTAAGCGCCCAATTGAATTGCCTAATGGCGATGTCGTATCGGTGGCCCTGAGCATGGGCATCACCATCTTTCCAGATGATCCTAGTTCACCCTCTATTTTGATTGAGCATGCGGATCAGGCGATGTATGAAATTAAGAGATCTAGAAAAGGCTGTTGGTTTATTAGGCCTTTTGAGTAAGTCTTGCATTGAAGTTATGCGATAGCTTCCTACATGGCTTAATCTTGCCTAGGCTGGTAGCTCTCCCGCATTTAGAAGGCGGATGCTGCTATCAACAGCATTTGGGTCAAATAATATTCCTCGCTGTGTCTTGAGTTCTTCGATTGCCACATCCATTCCGCGTGCGGGTCGATAAGGCCTATGGGAAGAGATGGCTTCAAGCGCATCGATGGTAGCGGTTACCCGCAGGGCCTAAAGGGCAATCAAATTCTTCTTGAAGCTCGCATTATTGCTGTGGCTGATGTAGTTGAGGCTATGTCCGCACATAGACCATATCGACCTGCTCTGGGGATAGATGTTGCTTTGGCAGAAATTGAGCGAGGACGCGGCACTAAGTACGATCCAAAGGTGGTGGATGCATGTATAGAGTTATTTACAAAGGACCGCTACCAGATTCCGGCCCCTGAAAGTCTCATATAAGCCGACCTTCAACAAGGCAACCCTCATTTGAGCGTTTGCTGCTTTCGCTCTTGGAGGGTTGCTGCTGGATTGGAAATTTTCTCGCCTAAAGATTGATTGTCTTTAGAGTTTTCAGTGAAACAAAGTATTTGGACATTCTGCGATTGCGGGATAATGTCAGGATTCTGTATCCGTAGACATATTCAGGCTGTAAAAATCATGAGTAATTCATATGCATTTATCGTTCAAAGCGCATGCACAGCGTGTGCAATTTCTGTACAGTTTTTGTGCAAATGACTGAGATTAGACAAAACGACGGATCTGAGAACCTTGTAAATAGAGAGGTTCAGAGGAAGCGACTTGCTGTCGCCCCCATGATGGAATGGACGGACCGTCACTGTCGCTCTTTTCATCGCACGCTTACTAAAGACGCTGTGCTCTATACCGAGATGGTGACAACTGGTGCCCTCATTCATGGGGATGTGCCAAGGCACTTAGATTTTTCCCAAGATCAGCATCCAGTTGTATTGCAATTAGGCGGCTCGGAGCCTGTTGATTTAACCAAGGCTGCAGAGTTGGCGCAGCAGTGGGGCTATGACGAGATTGATCTGAATTGCGGTTGCCCATCAGAGCGAGTTCAGCGCGGCGCCTTTGGTGCTTGCTTAATGGTTGAGCCCAAGTTGGTTGCCGATTGCGTCAAAGCAATGAAGTTAGCTGTTGATATTCCGGTCACGGTAAAGCATCGTCTTGGCTTAGATTCGATGGATGCTGCTAACTCTGAAGCGGACTATCAATTTGCCCTGAACTTTATTCTTGCGGTCGCGGATGCTGGTGTAAGCCAAGTCACCATTCATGCGCGTAATGCTGTGCTGAAGGGTTTATCTCCTAAAGAGAATCGCAGCAAGCCACCATTGCGTTATGAAGTTGCGGCAAAGCTGCGACTCGATGCGCAGAAGCAATTTCCCAATCTCAAGGTATTGCTCAATGGTGGACTGGAAAGTAATGAGCAAATAGCCGGTCACTGGGACGACTTTGATGGCTTTATGGTGGGTAGGGCAGCCTATCATTTTCCGGCCATGCTGCTGGGTTGGGATGACATGATCAGCACCAATGGAGATGCGGCCGGATACCTCTTCAGTGAGACTGAGTGGCATCGCATTCAGATTGCACTGGTCAAGCAGGTGCAGGCCTGGTTTGATGAGTGCCAGGCCAAAGGCAAGCCCTTCTATATTGGGGCTTTTACAAGGCATATTCTTGGATTGGCCCATGGCAGGGCAGGCTCAAGATATTGGCGTCAACGACTGTCGGATCACCACGCCCTGGCCAAGGTTCAAAGCAAAGCAGCTATTTTGGATTTCTTTATCGATGCAAGCCTGACCCTCGGTGACTGGGCCGCCTTTGAGTTCGAGGGCGCTTAAACCCTGCATCTAAGCCATTTTTGACAGGGTTTTGCCTCAAAAGCTATAATCTTAGATCTTCAGTGGCGGACGTAGCTCAGTTGGTAGAGTCCCAGATTGTGATTCTGGTTGTCGCGGGTTCGAGCCCCGTCGTTCGCCCCATATTCTATATGGCTCTTAAGGTTTTTAGAAGTCTTGAAGGGGCTCCAAAAAGTAACCACATGGTTACTTTTCTCATTTAAGTTCAGATAAGCCTCATTTCAAGCGCTCAGGACCATATTTTCTTACGCGACAACCAGATAACAATACTTATGTTTCGCATCCAATCAGGTTGGTGCAAGTCGGAATATCAAAAGACTGGTCGCCAGCAATCGGCCTCAAGTTACCAAATTCTGTAATACCCTACCTATGCAGAGTATTTGATTTGCTTTTTGTGGATAAGATTCTTTTATTGTGAATTATTCAACCCAGTTACTTGTCCTCATATATTTATGTACAATGTACATATGACTTCATTGAGATTTGAATGGGAGCCCCGAAAAGCTTCGGCTAACCTGAAAAAGCACGGCGTTTCGTTTGAAGAAGCGAAATCTGTGTTTTCTGATGAGGGTGCCAAATTAATTTCCGATCCCGATCATTCGGAGGATGAAGACAGATTTATTTTGCTAGGCGTAAGCCACGCACTTCGGACAATTTTGGTTTGCCATTGTTATCGAAGTGAAGGTAATGCCATTCGTATTATTTCGGCTCGTAAGGCGACGCCTAAAGAGTCAAAAGCTTATTAAAGGTGATGAACATGCGTAAAGAATATGATTTCTCAAAAGCTCGTAAAAATCCATATGCTTCTATGCTCAAGAAGCCTATTACGATTCGTTTAGACGAAGATTCTGTTAGCTACTTTAAGTCCGTGTCAGAAGAGGTAGGCATTCCTTATCAAAGCCTCATTAATCTCTATTTGCGTGATTGTGCGGCATCTCATAAGAAGTTAAACCTTAGCTGGAAGTAGTTTGGAGGTGGGGTTAAATACCCCGAGCTCTGGTCGATGGCAGTTGTTGATCGCTGTTGAAATCTTAAAATAGACTCCTTCAGCTTGCTCAAGAGAATTTATCTTTTCATGCTTACTAGGGTTTGTAACCCTGTGATTTTATTGAGTTGAAAAATTGGAGGTCAATTTTCGGGATCTTTATGTTTTGTGGGATGCTTTTCTTTTGTCTTGATACATGTTCTGATCAGCAACTTGTATTAGCTCATCTGGAGTTGATCCATCCTCCGGGAAAAGCGCTGCGCCAATACTGAAGGAGATTTTAAATGCCTGCTGCCCCACCAGAAATGGTAGCTCAAATTCTTCTTTTAGTCGGGCGATGGGCGCATCTATATTTTCACGGGTTTGAATATTTTCAATGGCAATTAAAAATTCATCACCACCAATTCTTCCGATCGAGTCAGACTCCCTTACCCAGTAAGAAAGTTTTTTAGCAACCTCAATTAATACTTGATCCCCAACCAGATGCCCATGCTCATCATTTATCTTTTTAAAGCCATTCAAATCCAGTAGACATACAGCCAGCTTTGAATTGTTCCGACTTGCAGTTTTAATGCCCTTTTCAATCCTGTCATAAATCAATCTTCTGCTAGGTAGTTTGGTTAGGAAATCATGGTTGGCTAATTCTTCAACAGAGCTTAATAAACTATTTTTTTCTACCAACAATTTACTCAGCTGCATGTTAACTTTTGAATACCAGATGCCAATTCCCAGTACTATGGAGACGAAAAAAATAATCCCCCCTAAATAGCTCCACAGCGTAAGCTTTGCATTTCTATTTTCCCAGTAGGACAAGAAGAACTCAGGCTGAATTTCACTTTGTTCGGGCGCTAGACCTAGTTTTTTAAAAATGGTGGCAATTTTTTCCCAGCGTACCTCGCTAATCTGCCCGATAGGTATGTAGTCTGGCAAGATCAGTTCTTTAATGATTTGCGCTTCAAATAAGAGGTGATCCTTGCTTTTATATGATGCTGGGCCTTGATGAAGGTAGTCAACAGTCTCCTCTGTATGGTCTAGGGCATAGATCCACCCCTTGATGGAGGCCCTTACAAATCGTTTAACAATATCGCCATTATTTTTTACATAAACACTGCGCGCAAATAAGGCGTCCCCGTAGAAGTCGATTCCAAAGTTGGCCGGATCAATTATTTTGTAGGGCACATTTCTTTTTTTGAGAAAAAACGGCTCATTGCTAAGGTAGGCATTAATGGCATCGGCTTTTCCATTGATGTATTCCTCCAACCCATTGCTGGACGTGGACATGACCGGAAGATCTGACGGTTTTATGCCAAGACTATTGAAGATGGCATATATTTCTGGGTTATCTTGCAGGGAGCGTAGGGCTAGGTTCCGTTTACTGAGATTCCTAATTGAGTTCTCATATCCAGGTTGCACAATCATGACTGCAGCCGAGCGCTGGAAGATATCAGCTACAACGGTAACTGGCTTCATCTGCATGCTGATGAGCGCTAGGCCGGAGTTTCCAATTCCGAAATCTGCTCGTCCTGATAGCACCTCTTCGATGATCTGAGTTCTGTTGCCATTGCCTGGGATGATCTGGATATCTATCCCCTCATCCCTATAAAACCCTTTTGCTTCGGCCATATAGTAGCCAGCAAATTGAAACTGTGGCATCCAGCGCAGTTGCAGGCTGACTTTATCCCTAGTGGGCCCCTTGGCGAAACATAATCCAGTGCTAAAGAAGCAAATAAGAGAACCGCACAATAGCGCTTGGCAGTATTTGGCGGTCGATTGACGCATTTTTCAGTTATCCATATGCTCTAGGCGCCATAGTTGGAGCTGTTTCTTGGTATTAGCCATAGGGCTAACGTTAACATAAGCTTATGAATATTAGTATGGAATTTGTCTGGCTAGGGGTTTGCCTTATGTCTTGGGCAAATTGAGCATTCGAACCCCCTTTTTCCATCTTATAGAGCCCATTGGTCTATAGGTGTAGACTGATTACAGAAGCCCTCATTGCCTGGGCACTATGAATACGCAAGTGAGTTCAATTGACTGAAAAGACACCCTTTACCCATTTTGGTGCAGCTGACCAGGTGGATCATCGTACCGACATGGAGAAGCAAAATTGGGCGCTGTTAGCACATGCGGCGGCGACCACAGCATTGGCTCGCTCTAACAACACGCGTGACTTAATTGAGGGCGTCTGTCAGGGGGTAGTAAGCCAGTGGCCTTACATCCTTGCTTGGGTTGGCATCGCTGAGCATGATGAAAGAAAAACAGTTAGCGTTTTGGGTACACATGGGGCTGCGGCCAAATATGCAGATGGTATAGATGTCACTTGGTCCAATTCAACTGTTGCTGGTCAAGGCCCTACGGGCTCGTGCATTGAGACGGGTGAGTCGCAGATCGTTATTGATACCGAAACAGATCCAGGATTCGCTCCTTGGAGGGAGCGCGCTAGAATTTATGGTATCCGATCTTCCGTTGCAGTACCCATTAGGGATGATGTGCCTGAGCCGATAGGAGCATTCACTGTCTATGCATCTATACCCGATGCATTCGGTGATGCTGAGGTCAGGCTGTTTGAAAGCCTTGCCAAAGAGATTGGGTATGGCTTGAAGTCGATCGAGCGCGAGCATTTGCTTGATGAGGAGATTGCTAAAAAATTAAAGACCCAAGAACAGTTGGCCGATGCTCTGCGAGCCACGATTGAAGCAATGTCGAAAACAATGGAGTGGCGTGATCCTTATACGGCAGGGCATCAGAAAAGAGTTGCGAGTATCGCTGTTGCTATCGCGGAAAATTTAGCTTGGTCTGACGATAAGATTCGTGGACTTTACATGGCGGCAATGGTCCATGATATTGGCAAGGTAGCTGTTCCTTCGGAGATTTTGACTAAACCGACTCGCCTGACCGATCTTGAAATGAGGTTGGTGCAGGAGCATCCAGAGACGGGCTATCAAATTTTGAAAGATGTGCCATTCCCATGGCCAATTGCTGAGATGGTGAGACAGCATCACGAGCGAATTGATGGCTCAGGTTACCCATCGGGCCTAAAAGGTGATCAAATATTAGACGAGGCTAAATTGATAGCAGTTGCCGATACGATTGAGGCCATGGGGTCCCATCGACCCTATCGCCCAGCTTTGGGGATGGATGCTGCTATCAAGCAAATTCGCGCCGATGCCGGTACCAAGCTTGATCCCGCCTATGTCGATGTTGCGGTGAAATTGTTTGAGTCATCTAGCTTGCAAAAATTTCTGACTTAAACGCAGAAGTTTAAAAGAGGAGTGTCTATGGTTTCAATAGCCATTGTGATTTACGCTACCGCTTTATTGGCCCAGATTGGCGCTGCAGTGTTGGCTCTACGTCTATTTTTTCGAGCAACAATTTATCGCATAGGATTCGGTCTTTTGGCTGCTGGATTCCTGATGATGAATGTCAGGCGAATCTATCCCATTCTTTTGATTTTTCATGGTGGCGCAGTCGATGCATTTGATGCTATTGGTGCCTTAGTAGTGTCTCTTCTTTCATTCTTTGGCATGTTTTTCATGCGAAATATTTTTTTGTTTATGGAGGAGCAGGGGAGAAGATATGAGCATGATGCCAAGGTTGATTTTTTGACTGGCCTATTAAATCGCAAGGAAACTGAGTCTAGGATTACGCTGGAGATGAATCGCTCGTTTCGCGAGGGTGTTCCCTTGGCTTTTGTCATGTTTGATATTGATCACTTTAAGCTGGTAAATGATACGTATGGACACGAAACTGGTGACCTCGTTTTGCAGGAGCTGGCAAAACATTCGCAGAGCTCCTTAAGAAGTATTGATGTTTTGGGGCGCTTTGGTGGTGAGGAGTTCTTAATCGTCATGCCGAATACCAGTCAAAAGCAAGCTTTTGAAGTTTCCGAAAGGTTAAGGTTGAGCGTGGCAAATCACGTATGCACCGTGATTGATGGTCGAGATATAAAAATTACCATCAGCCTTGGTGTTGCTGTTCTATATCCAGAGAGGGAGGATGTCACTTTGCAGCAAGAGTTATGCAAGAAGTACATAGATCTTGCCGATCAAGCAATGTACCAAGCCAAGCTTGATGGTAGAAATCGGGTGTGTTGCTGGCAAGAGGAGGGACATCACCCCCCGCTTTAGAGGATTTCAGATGCTTGCCCATCGTATGTTTATGATGGGCATATGAAATACGAGCTACCTGAGTTGCTGCAGCAAAGGCCAAGCCCTTTTTATGGGCTCTCATGGCCGCTGATTGTGGGGGTGGTGGTCTGCCTTGGTTTGCTGACTTTGACAACTTGGCATACCTCAGTCGATCCTGATACGTATATGCATCTTACCGTTGGCCAGTGGATGCTTGCACACTGTGCTATCCCACGGACCGATATTTATTCTTACACCCTCTTTGGTCAGCCGTGGACCGCGCATGAGTGGCTGTCGGAATACATCATTGCAGTAGTTTATGGGCTTGGTGATTGGACGGCATTGGTATTACTGACAGCTCTAGCTCTAGGGAGTGCGCTAGCCCTGTTATTACGTTTCTTGTTGAAACGAACACCCCCAATTTACGCAATATTCTTTACCGCCTTGGCCTATTCCGCTCTGGCGAGCCACTTGCTCATTCGGCCTCATGTCTTATCTTGGCCAATCTTGGTAGCCTGGGTCGGTGCATTGATTAATTCTTCTGAAAAACATGTAAAACCTCCGCTCTACTTATTGGTTCTGATGGTTGTGTGGGCTAATTTACACGGAAGCTTTGTGTTTGGTTTGGCTATCGCGATACCGTTAGGGATCCAAGCCTTGTGGGTTTGTCCGGAAAACACTCGCTCATATTTATTAAAGCGTTGGATTACGTTTTGGCTATTAGCCGTACTAGCTTGTATGCTCACGCCCCTAGGTTGGAAGGGTCTTCTATTTCCCTTTACTTTATTTAAATTAACCCACCTGGGCGCCATTACTGAATGGATGCCGTATCAATTTACGGGTCTAGGCGGTCTTGAGATAGTGATTGCGACATATCTATTTTCAGCGCTGCTAGGTTATATCCAAATCAATTTTGTTGGTGCGCTTTTAATTGTGGGTTTACTCCATCAAGCTCTCACGCACAATCGCTATGCCTCTCTATTTGGCTTAATTACCCCGATGATTGTTGCAAGTTCATTCGGTTCTCGCTATCAGCTGCTGCATGGCGTTAGCCCAGAAGGTGTGCAATCAAAATTGGATGAATTCTTTGAGCGCTTGGCAGGATACGCAAGCAAAAAAGCCATCATGTTCAGCGCCGCTCTCATTATTGGTGTTGCATTTCTCGCTCAACGCCACCAATACCATGAGCCCTCTAAAGCGGTCTTCCCTGTGGAGGCCGTTGATTTCGCTCAAGGGCAGGGTATCACTGGACCCGTATTAAATTCTTACGAATTTGGTGGCTATCTAATTAGTCGAGGCATTCCGGTATTTATTGATGGAAGGGCGGATTTATATGATGAAAAAGTGTTGGGACCTTATTTAGATGCGGTAAGGGACGGCTCACCCACCGCCTTAGATGCCATCATTCGGGAATATGGCATCACTTGGGTCTTGATTCGCCCTGATTCTCCTGCAAGAGCCTATTTTGATGCTCGGGCAAATTGGCAAAATAGGTATGAAGATAAGTCAGCGCTTATTTTTACCTTAAAACCACCTTTACCAGCTCCGGGCAATTTGACTCAATAGCCGCATAAATGAAAATCTACCGCTCTTCCCGTTTTTTGACTGTACTTTTATCGATAGTCAGCCTTTCTTTATGTGGGTGCGACAGTTGGAATCTCCCGCAGTATTGGTTATGTAGCGGATCTTCACAACAAGTTGTTTTAAGTTCTGGCGGTGCTGTATTAGAAAAGTATGAGGGTAGGGATCCGCTCATGTTGGAGATTTGGGGGGATAAAGTGTATCAATTCTTGCAGGGCAGCCTCAGCGGTACTTATGAGATTTGCAATCAAGATGAGGGGCTTAGTGCGACGCAAGCATTAATTCGCTTTGAATTAACTGCGTGCGCAAATAGAAATAAAAAACAGGTTTCAGTATTCTTGGAGCGCAGGGGTATTTTCAATCCCGCCACTGGCGAACTTGAAATCAAGGAGTCTCGCCAGCACCGTGATCAAGAGATTCGCAATGAAGGTCGCTATCAGTGCCGTAAAAAAGGGCGCACATTTAATTTCTTGGAATTTAATCATGTCTAAGCGAGGCGTATCTCTACTGTGCTTTATTGCGATTGCGATTAGCTTAGAGTTGCCGCTCATCCTCTCTTATATTTGGATGACCGGTGATTTTTCTGTGCATCGATTTAATGTATGGCCCATTACAGAGTGGTTGATTAATTATCAGGCAGGGTTTATTCGAAGGGGTCTTCCTGGAGAGATTTTGTTAAGATTTTTTGGGCATGGCAGTCTATTGAGGGCTCTATATTTCGGAATGTTCCTATCATTTGCTCTATACATCGCCCTCTTCCTCTGGGTTTACTGGAAATCTGGGATTCGCAATGGCAGGGTATTGCTAGTAGCCATTTTGATTCAGGGAGGTATATTCCATATGGGTTTAAGCGCTGATTTTTATACGCGCAAAGAAAATGTATTCCTTATTTTTTTTGCGATTCAGTGCTTGCTCTATATGCAAATTCAATCTACCACTCAGGCGCGTGAAAAGTATTGGATTGCTTTATACGCTCTTCTACTCATTGTCGTATCTCCAGTATTGGTGTTGATACATGAGGCGTATTTATTTTTAAGCTTCCCCATTTCCGCATTATTGCTATGGGTGTTGATGTTGGAACGCCCACGCTTTCGATATCTACGGTTTGTTTTCATTGCATTGTGCGTTGAGGTGCCATTGACCTTCTTGGTTTGCTCGCACTTTCACGGTGATGTCTTGATGAGTCAGGTAATCTGGGATTCTTTGCCTTTTGCGGAACGATTATTAATATCTCCCGCGGCCCCATATTCTGCGTTTGGAGCGATTGGATCATTGGGGTGGGATCTTGGTCAGCATCTGACAACTTTGTATGGCGTGATGAGTTCTGGCGGTATTTTTGTCTGGGTATTCTTTGGTGCTGGCAATCTGTTTGTGCTTGCATATATTTTTTCATCCCTACAGTCTAGGGGGGTCGGGGGTGAGCAAACTCAATATTTCCGATGGATTTTGATTGCCCTCTTGCTGCTGCTACCCATGTTTTTAATTGCTAGCGATTGGGGTAGGTGGATTGCCTCCATCAGCAACCAGATAATTTTGCTCATGTTTGCTTTTTGGAAGTCGGGGTTATCCCGAAAGCCCGAAGTAAATAGTCTTTGTTTGCTTTTCGGGAGGCGCGCCACTCTGAGCGCCAGCTCAATAGCGTTTGGGCTATGCATCCTATATGAAATAAGCTTCAAGATGCCAGAATGCTGCGCTTATTACACCGATATTTACATGCCGATTGCAGTCTATTGGGACCTAGCACTCAAGTTTTTAATGCAATTCCCCCTTTTTTCTTTGTAGTTTTTTTGATCTAGATCAATTTTTAATTCCAATGTCATATTTTTTGAGTTACGATGGATTATGTATTTATGGAATTAATAATTACTTAACAAAGTGTTTTAAAAGGAGCTGTGTCATGCAAAATCAAGCAAATAAAATGAAATCCTTCATTTCTAGTCTCGTTAAGAGCGAAGAGGGCGTTACCGCCATTGAATATGCATTAATTGCCGCCGGTATTGCTGTGGCTATTGCTGTGATCGTGGGTACTTTGGGTAACTCTGTATCTAGCGTATTCCAGTCAGTTGTTAATAAGCTTTAATAATTGAAGTTGCTGGCACCCAAATAATCTGGATGCCAGCAATGTAGATTCTGGGCGCATCAAGTGGAAGATGCGATTCTTGTATATTGGCTTGCTCTTTGAGAAATGCTCGAAGAGGTAGGCGGAAAGTAAAAGTGTATGTCTGCAACTTTTCCGTTTTTGGCTGTGATGTCTCTCGCCACGATATTGGATTTCGCAACCAAGCGAATCTCCAATTACCTAATACTCTTAGGCCTATCCGCCGGCCTAGCTCTCTCCTACATCAACGCTGGGCCGACTGGATTGCTGGACTCTGTCTATGGCGCGCTTCTTGGGCTATTTCTCTTTATCTACCCTTACATTAAGTCTTTGATGGGGGCGGGTGATGTCAAATTGATGGCCGTTGCGGGTTCTTTTTTGGGGCCATATTCTGTATTGATGGCGGCTTTGTATGCTTCCATTATTGGCGGCTTGCTTGTCTTGGCCTATTTGATTTACAAAGGCCTCTTATTTGATTCGCTTAACAGAGCATTTAGGTTTAAGTTTAGTAGTAATCGCATTCCCTACGCCTTCGCCATCTCCCTTGGGGCTTGCTTAGCCCTCCTTAACCCCACTCTTTTATAAACATGCAAAACAGACGCATTCTTTTATCTCTTATAGTTGCTTCAGTCGTTGGACTGCTGGCACTGTTCATTGCCTCATTCGTTGTTAAGGATGAAGAGGCAATTAAGGCATCGATGGTGGTTGCGGCTTCGGAAAACATTCCGATGGGAACGCCTATTTCCGCTAGTCAATTGAAATTGATTAAGTTGCCTGGTGACGCATTGCCGGGCGGCATTACCCACACGATCGAGGAATTAATTGGTCGAATTCCCAAGGGCGATATTAAGGCGGGCGAGGTCATTTTTGAGCGCATGATGTACTCGGCAACATCTTCTTCCGGTCTTGCCTTTGCTATCTCTGCTGGCAAGCGGGCAATGTCCATGAATGTGAATGAGGTCTCTGATGTGGCGGGATTTGTAATGCCGGGATCTTATGTCGACGTTCTGTTTAGCAGTAAGGATGAAACTGGTCGATTTAACTCCAGAATTATTATGCAGCGCGTACTGGTTCTCGCTGTAGCGCAGGATCGTGTTGCTGCAGATGAAGCAAAGCCACGCATAGTGAGCTCCGTTACTTTAGAAGTGACTCCACAGCAGGCCGAGGTATTGGATGCCGCACGAATGGCGGGAAATTTATCACTTGTTTTGCGTAATCAAACCGAGGGCTCCGTCCCTGGTGAGGCAACTCAAACCCACACCTCTAGTGAAAATGGGGTTGAGGTAATTCGCGGTACATCTGTGCGTATGGAATCTGGATTGGGTCGTTAATATGAAAATTTTTAATAAAGCTGGCGTTTGGACTAGTCTCATCACATTTGGTTGGATGTTGTTAGCCCCCAATTTTTTGTTTGCCGCTGAAGCGGTGGTCTCTAAAGAGGTGGGCAAGGTTTCTAGCATTGAGATTTCGCTTGGTAAATCACGCCTTTATAAGTACGCAGACCCGATTAATAGAATTTCAGTGGGTGATGCCGCTATCGCCGATGTGATGGTGGTTAGTCCCAATCAGATTTACCTGCTTGGTAAGAAGGTAGGCTCTACCAATGTATTTATGTGGCATGCCAATGGAAATCTCTCTACCTTAGATGTTGCGGTTGGTGTTGATGCTGGCGCACTTCAGAGCTTATTAGGAAAATTAATTCCTGGTGAGAAAAAAATCCGCGCATCTTCGGCAGGGGAGTCTCTAGTTTTGAGTGGCCAAGTTTCTGATTCTATGAAGGTGCAGCAAGCTATTCAAATCGCTCAGGAGTACACCGGCAAAAAAGTTCTCAATATGATGACCACCGATAATCTTCCGCAGGTACTAATTGAGGTCAAAATTGCTGAAATTGATAAAGCTGTTGCCGACTCCCTAGGTGTGCAAGTGCAGGGCTCGAACTTTACTTTCAATATGCTGAACGGCGCTACCGCCCCTTTAGGCTTTGCTGCTAATGCTGCTGGTACGGTGGGAACCACCAACGCTTGGCTCCAGGCCCAAATTAACAGCGGTTTGATTAAGATTTTGGCTGAACCCAACATTATGGCAATCAGCGGACAAGAGGGAGAGTTCCTCTCTGGCGGCATTGTGTTTTTACCCGTTCCCCAGTCAAGTGGCACGGGCGGTTCGGTTATCACTTTACAACCTCAAAACTATGGAGTGGGCGTTAAATTCACTCCAACTGTTTTATCTGAAGGCCGCATCAATCTAAAGGTAAGTCCGCAAGTTTCTGAGGTACAAACCCAAGGCATCACGGTAAGCGCTGGAGGCTCAACCTCTGTGCTACCTTCAATTACTACGCGTCAAGCCTCCACTACAGTTCAGCTTTATGACGGTCAAAGTTTTGCTATTGGCGGATTAATTAAAAATAACGTAGCTGAGGTGATTAGCGCATTCCCTGGTTTGGCAAATTTACCCGTATTAGGAGCGCTATTTAGAAGTGCGTCTTTTAAGGCAGACCGTAGCGAGTTATTGATTGTGGTGACTCCACATATCGTTCAGCCAGTCGCCAATAAGGTGACATTGCCTACTGATAAATATATCCCCCCAACTCAAGCTGAGTTCTTTGTAAACGGCAAGTTGGAAGGCTCAAGGCCAGAAAATATTACTGATGGGGCTGCCAAATGATGAAACTGAACTTTGGATATAAATCGATGTTGAAGGCGTTAACTAGTTCTGTACTTATTATGGGACTCTCTGCGTGCCAATCTACTTGGGATACGGCGCCAGATTTCGGCGGGACCGTCAATGATGCAGTGCAGTCTCAGCGAGTCAATCCAAATGCACCAATAGGAAATCAAAAAGTTACCACTGGATTAGATGGTGGTGCAGCAAAGGGTGCTATTGATAACTATCAAAAGTCTTTCGAAGTAAGAACACCAACCAGTAGTGGCACATACCCAACGGGCGCTACGATGGGCACTTCTTCAGGAGGTCGATAAATGAAGATTGCAGCTATTGCTAGCTCTCCTGAATCTCTTATCAGGATCAAGGAGATCCTAGAGACCAATGTCTCGCAAGATCAATTCGTTTTTTTAGAGCGCCGCGAGGGCGGTTTAGATATTGATCGTTTGGACTTGTTTTCAACTAATATCTTGGTGGTTGATTCTGAGACTGTTTCTAAGAGCGATCTGAAAACAATTTCATCTTGCACCAATGAGCATGCGAATCCTGCCATTATTTATGCTACAAGCAATGCACATGATGGTCAGATGCTTGAGTTGATGCGTGCTGGCGTAATGGAAGTAATTGGATTTCCAGTCTCGCAATCCGAATTACTTGAGGCTATTGAGCGATTGAGGTCGCGTCGTTATATTTCCTCATCGTATCGTCCAAGAGGAAAAATTCTCTCATTCATTTCTGCAAAGGGTGGGGCTGGAGCTACTTTTATCGCCGGAAACCTTGGTTACGCATTGGCCTCTATCTGCAAACAAAAGGTTTTATTTATTGATTTACATATGCAATTTGGCGATGCTGCCTTTTATTTGGTTGAGTCGGCAGGTCCTAGCACATTGACCGATGTAATTAGTCAAACAGGCTTGGATTCAAGTGTTATTGCATCTGCTACAACGCAAGTAACTGAGAATTTCTATTTATTGCAAGCCCCTGATAGTCCGGATAAAGCTGTTGGCATCAAGCCTCAGCATATTGATAATTTACTCACGGTTGCTATTCAGGATTATGACTTTGTTATTGTTGATTTGCCCCGAGAGATCGAAGCTATCACAATGAAGGTCTTGGATCGATCCGACAAGATTTACGTGGTCTTTCAGCCGGTGGTTTCCTATTTGCGAGCATTGGCTAAGGTTCTTCATCTATTTACCTTGCTGGGTTACGAGTCACGAAAAATTGGTACCGTTCTGAATCGTATGGATAAAGCGGTGGCAATTTCACTTGATAAGATGGAGGATGCTATTCAAAAGCCTATAGATTGGGTCTTCCCAAACGACTTTTTGAATGCAACTGAATCGGTTAATACGGGTATTCCTATTCAAAAGCTCCAAGCACATATTCCATTGAGCGACACCTTTACTGCAATGGCTTGTGATATTGCCGGTATTAAGCTGGACTCCGTTGAGAGCGCCCCTTGGTGGCAAAAGTGGTTTAAATAATTTACTGGTAGATAAAAATGTCATTGAGGGAACGAATTCAAGGAAACTTAAATCGCGATGGAAGTTTTTTAAGTGAAAAAACCTTAATCGATGAGCGTGCTCAAGGCGCTGCAAATCTTCGAGCTACTTTGCATGAACGTCTATTAAAGACCATTGATTTATCCGCGGTTGATCGAATGGTGGATTCTGAGTTGAAGGTATATCTCAAATCCTGTATTCAAAAAATCGTTGCCGATGATCAAATTGTTATCGGTGAGGATAATTTAGCGCATTTAGTTTACGAAATTCAAAATGAAATTATTGGCCTTGGTCCTATTGAGCCTTTGATTTCTGATCCCAGCATTTCCGATATTTTGGTAAACAACTATAAAACTATCTTCGTTGAGCGCAAGGGCCGTCTTGAGAGAACGAAGATTCAATTTGACAATGATGCCCACTTACTTAAGGTAATTGAAAAAATTGTAGAGCGAGTAGGGCGACGCATTGATGAATCCAGTCCAATGGTTGATGCCCGCTTGCCAGATGGGTCTCGTGTAAATGCCATTATTCCTCCATTAGCCTTGGATGGTCCTTCGCTGTCCATTCGTCGATTTTCTGAAGTACCTTTATCAGTATCTAATCTGATTGAGTACGGCTCAATGACCAGCGATATGGCTTTGATCATTGGCGCGTTGGTCAAGGTGAAGACTAATATTTTGATTTCTGGGGGTACTGGTAGTGGAAAGACCACACTATTAAATGTGATGTCTGGCTACATACCTGATAACGAGCGAATTATCACGATTGAAGATGCCGCTGAATTACGTCTGCAGCAGCCTCACGTTGTTCGATTGGAAACTCGACCAGCCAATATTGAAGGCAAGGGCGAGGTCAGTCAGCGTGCTCTTGTGAAAAATACTCTGCGGATGCGTCCAGACCGAATTATTGTAGGTGAGGTTCGAGGAATTGAAGTGATCGATATGCTTCAGGCTATGAATACTGGTCATGAGGGCTCCCTGACTACGATTCACGCGAACACAGCACGAGATGCTTTAACCCGCTTGGAGAATATGGTGGGTCTGGCAGGCGTTAATGTGATGCAAAAAGCCCTGAGAGAGCAAATTGTTTCAGGTATTTCTGTAATTATTCAGGTTGCTCGCTTAAGTGATGGACGTCGAAAGATCATGAGCATCCAGGAGATTACTGGCATGGAGGGTGATGTCATTACCATGCAGGAGATCTTTTGCTTTGAGCAAACTGGTGTAGCACCGGATGGAACTGTTCTTGGGCACTTCAAAGCAACTGGTATTCGGCCACGATTTGCTGATCGACTTCAAGCCCGTGGAGCGCCTCTTGCAGATTATCTTTTTGATCCGAGCAGAATTAAGGAGCGCTAGATGAACTTTCAGTTCATCTTTACGTTTTTTGCCTTTGCGGCCTTTTTCATTGGGCTGTCCTATGCGCTCTATTCTTTTGTAAAAGTGCGTTTTAGCCGCATGCGTTTGCGAATTGATAAGCGTCTAGAGGCAATTTCTACTGATAATCGTCGTTTGAGTACGAGGATTGCGCCACAGGTGATGCTGAGTTCAGATCCCAGGGTGGATGTCTGGCTGAAGCAATTTCCCTTAGCGGTAAAAATCAATGCAGATATTCAGAAGCTAAAGTGGAATATACGTCTAGACCAGTTTATTTTGCTAATTGGGATTCTTTTTTCTACTACGAGTTTTATATTTCTTAAGTTTGGAACCTCTTTCCTTCTGTCTGTGTCATTTGCTCTGATTGTTGCGGTGTGCCCTGTTATTTATTTGAAATTTGAGTTGGCAAAACGGCAAGCGAAATTAGAGCGCCAATTGCCGGAAATTTTAGATTTTATTGCTCGAGCAATGCAGGCTGGGCATACTTTTGTGGGTTCTTTGCAGATGGCTGCCAATGAGTCAAACGAGCCCATTGCTTCTGAGTTTCAAAAGACTTTCCAGGAAATTAGCTTTGGTCGATCCGTTCAAGAATCAATGTCGGATTTATCTACTCGAATTGATTGTCCGGAAATGCGCTATTTTGCCGTTGCTGTTTTTGTTAATCAAGAAATCGGAGGCAATTTAGCCAGCCTCATTACTGGTGTTGCCAAGCTCATTCGCGAGCGCTTGCAAACCAAGATGACCTTGCATGCAATGACCTCAGAGGCTCGTGCCTCAGCTTGGATATTGAGCATTTTGCCATTTGCAGTGGCTCTGTTAATGTTAATCGTGAGGCCTGATTTCATTGCTGTTTTGTGGAGTGAGCAGCTTGGGAGATCTATGGTTGGCTACACCCTGGTCCTCATGTTTGTGGGAATTTTTTGGATGCAGCGCATGGCTAAGATCAGGGTTTAGGCGGGATCATGGAAATTATTCGAATCCTTGTTTTTATATTGCTATTTGTACTGATAACCAGCACGAGCTATTACGTCATTATTCGCTACTTCTCAGAAAGAACGGTGCATCGGAGGCTGGGTTTCATTCGTTCCGAAACTCTTGATGAATTAAACCCTATGCGCACCCGCCTAGAGAGAGCCTCTAAAACCGCTTTAGAGAACTTAATTCATTTTTCGATGCCTGATGGTGAGTGGGAGACCTCTCAAATCCGGATGCGTTTTATGAGTGCCGGGTACTATCGCGAGCTTGATGCTTTAATTTTCTTTGCGCTAAAAACCATCCTCACTTTGCTTTTGCCTATCTTTTATATTTTGCTTTCTTTGGTGAGCGGGTCTTCGAGCTCTTTCTTGAGCATCCTGTCTGTGGCCGTATTTTTATCCGGTATGGGCTATTACTTGCCAGATCTCTGGCTCTCAAGAAAAAGTAAAGAGCGTAGGCAGCAAATATTCGAAAGTCTTCCTAATGCGTTGGATCTGATGCGTGTTTGTGTAACCGCAGGACTGGGGTTGGACTCGGCTATTGAGCGGGTAGGTAAAGAGTTGCAAATTGAAAGTCAGGCGCTGGCGCAGGAGTTTCATATTTTGAATCTTGAGTTACGTACTGGTGCTACACGTGAAAATGCACTGAAGAATCTGGCTGATCGTACTGGCGTAGAGGACATCCATGCTCTGGTTTCCATGTTAATTCAGACGGAGCATTTCGGTACCAGTGTTGCTGAAGCCCTACGCGTACACGCTGAGGCCTTAAGGGAAAAGCGTGCCTTAATGGCTCAAGAAGTAGCCGCCAAAATCCCAGTCAAGATGACTATTCCTTTGATTCTATGTATCTTCCCCGCCTTGATGGTAGTGCTGCTAGGCCCTGCCATTATTACTATTGGAAAATCACTTTCCCCTATTTTTACTGGTATCGCAAAGTAGGGCTGCGAAGCATTACTTTGGATGGATGAATCAATGCAGCATATTCAATCGGTCCCTCAAATACCCCATCTGAATGCGATTGATGCAATACGTTGTTTATGCGCTTTATACGTAATGATTGGACATATTCAGCCACCACTCACCGAGCTTCCTTCGGCACTGCAAGTTCTGCTAACACTGGGCGTGAGCGATGGCGGCTGGGCTGTAATGATTTTTTTTGTTATTTCTGGTCTTTGTATTCATCTGCCGTATGTTTCAGGTAAGCCCTTTCATACTACTGGCTTCCTGGCCGCTAGATTTTGTCGAATTGCTATCCCACTTTTTTGCGCCGGCTTGCTGTCTTGGGTGCTGCAGGCTAATTTAGACAAGATCTTATGGTCACTTTATTGCGAGATGATTTATTACTTGATGTATCCATTTTTGCGACTTTTGTTTGCTCGTATTGGTGTTTTACGTGTATTACTATTCGCCATCCCGCTGGCTTTATTGACGGCATTACTTCCTGATCACAATCAGGGCAACTTCTTTTTTTTCGAGGGACCTGTATCTTGGATTGCAACGGCGGTCTTGGGTTTTCCAATCTGGTTACTGGGCTGTTTGCTTGCGCAATCTGTTGCCACAAAGGCCCAAGTACAGCTTTTGCATGTTGGCGCATTGAGAGCATTCATCATCATTTTGGGGTTTGGTTTGCCAATCTTGAGCTTTTTGGATGACGTGATTCCCTCATTTCCAAACCTATTTTTACTGAACACAAAGTATTCATTTTTACTCTTTAGCCCAATCATTTATTGGTGGCTTTATGCTGAAATTGCGCAAAAGCATGTGGGAGTTTTTTATCGGCTTTTAAGGCCGTTAGGAGTGGGGGCATATTCGATTTATCTTATGCATCTGCTCAGCATTCCAATGTTTATTGTCGCACCTATCAATTTCAACTCTTATTTGAACTGGATGGCGATTATTTTTATTGCGCTATTGATGTCCACACTCTTTTATTTCTTGATAGAAAAGCCATCCCATCTATTGGGGCGACGTTTTCTTGGGGCGGTGAAATGAGGAATTCAATCAGCGAGGTCAGTTTCAAATGAATTGTCCATTTTGTGGGGCCCTAATCGACTCTAAAGTTGTGCTTCATAACTGCACTCATTGCGGATCCCCTATCTTCTATGGTTTGCATGGCTATGCAAAGACGCATAAAGAGGCCCTGGTTCAATCAGAGGCAATGCGGCAATACTTGAGTCATGCTGAACTTGCTGAGCAGGAGCAAAAAAAACTATTTAGTTCGCCCCAATACAAGGACGACATTATTCAGAAACAAATGAAAGGACGTCTTCAGACCATTCTTGAGGTCATTGGATTATCCGCGCTTTACTCTTTAATTTTTACCCTTATTACCTCTCCGCTCATTTATCTTGTTGTGCAACCACGTTTGCTGAGGTCCTACTCAGTAGAGTCTTTAGTGGCTGGATCTTATTTGTTTTATTTTTTCTTTGGATTTCTAGTCTTTTATCTGACCAGTCGATCCTTGCCTGACTAATGGGCTTGCATAGTGCAAATTACTAGGGGTAACATGAACCATGGCGAATAATAAATTCGATAAAACGCATCAAACTGATGATGACGAGAGTGGTGCAGTCCTCCCATTTTTTGCGATTCTTCTGGTTGTGCTATTGGGCTTTGCTGCATTTGCAGTAGATTTCGGCTTTGCTTACATGCGTCAAGCCCAGTTGCAGTCTGTCGCTGATGCGGAGGCGCTAGCTTGTGCTAGAACGTACTCAACCTGCACCAGTGGGGGCGATCAATTTCCGCTAACCAACCCATATGGATTTACTGTAGTCACTACCAATCCTGTGGCTTGCCCAAATCCAGTTACTCAAAATAATTGTGTTCAGGCAGTTGCAAGCACGAATTGGAATACGTTTTTTTTGCCTCTGTTTGGATTTAATACTCTCAATTTGAGTAAAACGGCCATTGCCGGCAAGCGGGCTGCATCAGATGCCATGATCGTACGCGGTAACTTTAGTGCTAACGGCACTAATATTATGTTGGTTACTAATGGATCGATTGCTATTGGCGGCGGCATTACCACTACAAATCAATCAGGCATCAATGCCACATCACCCAATGCAACTATCACTGCTTATAACAATTCCACGGCCAGCTGTGGCACGTGTACTCCCGCAGTAAACACCACAAGTGCGCCGTTACCGTCTCCGGCACCATATACGCCGCCTTCATCGCCAACTGCACAAACTGCTCCTGCCTGTGTCAGTAACTTAGGCGCCTTCCAGCCTGGAACTTACTCCTCTGGCGTTACCCTCAATTGCGCAAGCAACACTCTAGCGGCAGGCACTTATTATTTTAATGGCGGCCTAAATAGCAATGGAAAATCATTATCTGGTGCCGGTGTAACACTCATCATCGGTGCCGATCAGCCATTAACTCTCAGTGGCAATATTAATCTGAATAGTAGCTCCGGTGGCTCCACCTGTGGAACGGCGGGTGGGGGCATGGTGATCTATCAGTCTTTATCGCTAACGAATACTTATCAGACTTGGACGGTGAGTGGTTCTGGGAATGCTGTGAATTTAACGGGTAAGGTGCAGTTGCCCAATACAGACCTCACTTTTAGTGGCACGCCAACATCCTTGTCCGTCACCGGTAGTCTGTATCTCAGTTCAGTTCGCCTGAACGGTAATATGACTGCGCAAACATCGGTTGATCCTTGTCAGAATTTGAATCTGGGTTCTGGGACAACTATCTTGGTGCAGTAGTATTTAGACCCTGCCTGAAGTCATCACTCGTGATACATCACAGCGGTGGCTGTTAGCGCATTGCTTGTATTGCCAATAATCCAACCGATCTGGGTGAAGGTGTAACTCACCGTCACAGTGACTGTGGTTCCTGATGTTCCGGCGCCCGTTGCCGTTGAGGTAGAAGTGGTTGCGCCACCAAAGGTAATGAGGTTGGCTTGGGTGTAGCTGTTGGCTATTTGGCAAGGGTCGGCGGTACCGGTTGCCGTTCCTGCACAGCTAATAGAGGCGGAAGTATTGATCGCACCCCAGCGAGCGCCCTCACGGGCTGCATTGGTGATGACGGCTTGGTCATATAGCAAAATCCCATAGTTGATGATGCCAAAAACTATCATCATCAATAGCGGCAGAATGAGGGCAAACTCGACTGCGGCGACGCCGTCTTCCTGTTTTTTAAAGCGAATTAATAGATTGCGCATTTTGATCTCATTTCTATAAGTAATATTAGCTCAATTGACCTAGTTTTTTCGAGAAAAATATAGCGGTATCCCTGATTTTTACTAATTTACCCCCTAGTATGCTGGTACGATAAGACATTGATTCATATATATTCTAGGATCGATTTCACCCTCTACCTTTACCTATCGGATGCTCTTAGCAAACCAAACTTTTTACTTTGCAACATTAATTACCTTTTTAGGGTTAATGGCCTCCTTTTTTTGGGGTAAAGGTAATCAAAAAGATCAATATCAGGTGCTTTACTGGCCATCATCTTTGGGTTTATTTGCTGTATCTTCTTTAGCCTTTTTTATTGCGCCTTGGGTTGGTAAGCCTGTCCTGGCAATTGCCAATTTGTCGCTCATAGCTGGGGCCTTATGCATCTCATTGCTGTTTAGTCAGTGGAATAACTCCCTGACTTTAAGCAAAACACTTTTTTCAAGTATTTGGTTTGTTGGTGTATCGAGTGTTTACCTTTACTTGCTAGATGCCGGGACTACGCAAGATCGCATTCATTTAATGAATGTTGCCATGGCTGCAATCTCTATCTGGCAATTGAGCACTTTATTTTCAATTGCGAAAAAAGAGTGCGCTTATCAGATTAAATTGCTCATTGCCGTTGAACTTTTTCAATTAAGCACCCGTATTTTGCGCTCCGTACTGATTCTGATGCATCCTGATGCCGGCTTAGCAAGCTTGTATCAAGAGGATACTTTTGGGTTCTCCCTGCGTATTTCCTCATTCCTGTCGAATCTGATGGTTTGCATTTTGATTACCAACTACTATCTCGAGAAGTTGATGCAGGAGCATCAAAGAAGTGCGCATGCAATTGAAGACGGGATGCTGCATAGTTTAAATGCACTCTCTATGGTGCGCGATAATGAAACTGGAAACCATATTCTTCGCACCAAGCAGTATGTGCAACTCATTGCTACAAGACTTCGAGCAATGGGTTTTTATAAGCAAGAGCTAACAGAAGTGGCAATTGATGAGATGTCGAAAGCTGCGCCATTGCACGATATTGGTAAGGTTGGTATTCCAGATAATATTCTCAAGAAAAATGGATCCTTATCTGATGAAGAGTGGGTGATCATGAAGACACATGCTTCTCTTGGTGAGGATGTATTGCGGGCGGCAATGGTGGAGGATGCTCGCCATACTAAGGTGCTGGACACGGCAATCAAGATTGCCGGTGGTCATCATGAATGCTGGGATGGGTCGGGTTACCCAAGAGGCCTTCATGGTCTGGATATTCCCCTCGCTGCGCGCATTATGTCTATTGCGGATATGTATGACGCTTTGGTCAGCGAACGCGTTTACAAAGATAAGTGGTCGCATGCAGATGCTTGTGCAGAAATTGCTCGATTAAAAGGGACGCGTTTTGATCCTGCAATCGTTGAGGCATTCATGATGGAGCGGGATAATTTTCTGCATATTGCTGATTTATACAGGGATGAAGTATGACGATCAGCTTTGAATCTGACTCCAACATTAAACGCAATACACGCTTAATTCTGCTGGCAGCAGTAGTATTGGCTGCAATTTTTCTCATCAATGCTTTAGTTTCAACCTACTTGTTACGTAAAAATAGTATTCAGGATCGATCCGACCAGCTGGCAAACTTAACGATCATTTTAGCGGAGCATACTTCACAAACAATGTTTTCGGCCAATACTGCATTGCTCAGCATTATGGAAATTCTGGAGCGAGCCAAGATCGGTGATGAAAAAGCTTATCAAGAGTTTGCAAGTAAAAAAGCGCAGTTTGATTTACTCCAAGAGCGCACTAGCTCTAATTCGATTTTGGATGTGAGCACCTTTGTCGCGGCAGATGGCAAGGTTCTGAATTTTTCCCGCTCTTACCCGCCCCCGCCGATTAATTTAGCAGATCGTGATTACTTTAAGTACCTCAGTGAAAATAATGATTTAGACACTTACTACAGCACTCCTGTGCGGAATAAGGGCAATGGTAAGTGGGTGTTTTATCTTGCTCGCAGGGTAAATGGCAAGAATGACCAATTTTTAGGCGTGGTGCTGGTAGGTGTTTCTGTTGAGGTCTTCTCTTCTCTTTATGAGCGAATTGGTGGGAACCTAGGAGAGGGAGCGGCTTTAACCCTCTATCGCAAAGATAAGACGCTCTTAACGCGCTGGCCATTGGTTGAGAATTTGATTGGCAAAACCAATCCAAACACATTTATTGATGACTCCTTGGCAAATGTGAATGTCAATGGTGGTGTGATCTTTGGTTCTGGCCCTGGATTTGCACGCCAAAACGATGCGCCGGTTGAACGTATGTTGTCATACAGGGCCGTGAAGGGCTACCCATTAATTGTGGGGGCTGTTGTCCCAGAGACGCTCTATTTGGCGAATCTACATAAGAATGCGGTTGGCGTCTTTATGGCAACGGGGCTAAGCATGATTGCCTTAGTGATTGGTGCATATCTCTTGCTGCGCGCCTATCGTCGAAATGCTGAAACACAGTATCGTGCACATCATGATGTGCTAACTGAGTTGCCTAATAGAACTTTATTCTCCGATCGATTGCAGCAGGCTCTCGCAGCATGTAAAAGACATAAAACCAAGCTGGCCATTTTGTTTATTGATTTGGATAATTTGAAAACGATCAATGATGTCTATAGTCATAATGTTGGAGATGCATTATTGAAAGAGGTTGCTCGAAGAATGCGTGAATGTGTTCGGGAATCTGATACAGTTGGCCGCTTCGGTGGTGACGAATTTGTTTTGATATTGCCTGGTATTGATGCTGAAGACCAGGCAGTTCAGGTGGCTGAAAAAATTCGTCTAGCGTTATCTGCGCCCACTGAGGTTGAGGGCATCAGCCTTTCTACCAGCGCTAGCATCGGTGTGGCTTTATATCCTGAGCATGGCGAAAATGAGACCGATTTAATTAATAATGCTGATGTGGCGATGTATGAAGCAAAGTCTTCTGGTAGGAATCAAATTAAAGTCTTTGGTGAGGATGTGCTGAAAGCTGCTTTAGTGGATTTGGCTTAATTGGTTTTATGAAAAAATTCGACTTTCTATCTATTCTCTTTGGTTTATTGCTCTCAGTGATCGCTCTGTACTTCATGTTGCGGCCATCCACTGCTATTAGTGCCCCTACATCAACTATTCCCGTTGTGAGGGTGGGCACTCTCTCTTGGGATCAAACCGAGATGACGATTGCCGACGTCAAAGCCTTTGCCGATGTCACCGGTTTTGTGAGTCAGGCTGAGAAAAACGGCGGCGGACTTTCTTACGAGGCTGGTTTTGTGAAGAAACCCGGTTGGACCTGGAAAACTCCTTATGGCGTTCCTGCAAAAGTAGGTGAGCCTGCAGTGCATCTGAATCAAGCTGAATCTGCAGCTGTTTGCCGTTTCTATGGCAAGCGCTTGCCTACGGATGCTGAATGGACTTCAGCTGCTTTTCTGGAGCAAAGAGAAACTCCTCCAGCCGGCTTCACCAAAGGTCAGCGTTATCCGTTTCCAGGTGGAGCTACTCCAGAGGTCTCGCATTGCCTCAGTGGCTGCGGTGACTACAAAGGCCTAGCTCCAGCGGGTGCATTAAACCGAGGTACTGGTCATGTGCCTACTGGCACTACCAAGCAGGGCGCGAATGGCTTATTCGATATGGGTGGCAATGTTTGGGAGTGGACATCTACCGAGCGCAATGGTGGCTTCATTACCCGTGGCGCTTCTTGGTGGTACGGCCCAGAGAGGCAAAAAGAGTCTGATGTAGAGTCTAAGCCAGCTGATATTGGGGTGGTTTACATAGGCTTTCGCTGCGTTAGTTAATCCCATGAAACAATAGGGGATGACCAATCCCGTAGTCGACCCATCCGCCATTGAAATCACCCCTGAGTATCAGGAGGTAATTGATGCCATTGAGCGTCGCGACCCTTATATTTTTGTGAGTGGTAAGGCGGGTACGGGTAAGACAACTTTAATTGGTTACCTGCGTGAGAACATTCCTGGAAACGTAGTGGTGGTGGCCCCAACCGGTGTAGCTGCGCTGCAGGTAAAGGGTGTCACGATTCACTCTTTCTTTCGTTTGCCGCCACGCTTGATCTTTCCGGAAGAGGATATCAAGCCTTTAAAAGATAAGCGTCTCTATAAGGATATCCGTCTACTCATCATTGATGAGATCTCGATGGTGCGGGCGGATGTGGTTGATGCGATGGACTTGTTCCTACGTGCCAATGGCCCGCAGAAGAATGAGCCTTTTGGTGGTATTCAGGTCATGTTTGTGGGGGACTTATTTCAGCTGCCTCCAGTCGTCTCCAATGCGGATATGCAGGTTCTCTCTGAGCGCGGCTACGAAGGACCTTATTTTTTCTGTGCCATGGCCTTGCATCGTAAAGATGTCACGATGGTGGAGCTATCCAAGATCTTCCGCCAAAAGGATGCACACTTCGCTGGCCTGCTGAATCAGATTCGCATCAATCAAGACATTGATGAAGCGCTTGATACCCTCAATGCCGTTTGTTATGAAACCAAAAAAGAGATAGATGAGCAAACTATCACTCTAACTACGACCAATGCGCGCGCAGACCAAATTAATGGTGCAGGCTTAAGGGCGCTCACAACCGATGCCAAAGTCTACGCCGGCACTAGCTCTGGCAAGTTCAATGTAGACGATCGCAATCTGCCGTCGCCCAACCACCTCACTTTAAAGGTGGGTGCCAAAGTCATGTTTACCGCAACCGATAGCAATTTTCCCAAGCGTTGGGTCAATGGCACGATTGGGGTGGTCCGCGAATTGCTACCCAATACCGTCAAAGTGATGGTGCAGAACGGGCCTTACTCAAACACGGTTGAGGTGAAGGGCCACCAGTGGGAGTCCTATCGCTATGACCATGACATGATGTCTGGCAAGATCTCGCCAAATATTATTGGCACCTTTGTGCAGATCCCGCTCATGCTCGCATGGGCAGTCACTATTCATAAGAGTCAGGGTAAGACTCTCGATAAGATCAAAGTAGATCTCTCTTCAGGAGCATTTGCATCAGGGCAGGTCTATGTCGCCCTGAGTCGCTGCACCTCGATTGAGGGCATCACGCTAGAGCGACCAATACAGCCCAAGGATGTGAGCTGCGACCAAGAGGTGAAGCGTTTCTATCTCAACTGTTTGCCTGGTTAATCTTTATCAAGCCTTGACTTAGCGATAAAATAGTTATAACATTGTTATTACTATGAAAAAACAGTTGCACCTTCAAATCCGTCAAATAGGTAACTCTCGTGGAGTGGTTATTCCTAAGACTATCCTTGAGCAGATAGGATTTGATGATCAGGCTGACTTGGTGATTGAGGGCGACAGGCTCGTATTAAGTAAACCCAAAAAAAATCCCCGTGAAGGTTGGGCTGAGGATTCAAGAGCAATTGCCGAGGCTGGTGAAGACGAATTAGTGTTGGGCGACTTTATGAATGAGGCTGATGAGGATTGGGTTTGGTAAAAAGTATCGTTTCACGAGGAGATATTTGGTTAATTAATCTAGATCCAACCATGGGAAGTGAGATTAAAAAGACTCGACCATGCGTTGTTGTATCTCCGCAAGAGATGCATGACTTTTTGCGAACCGTGATTATTGCGCCAATGACCACGAAAGGAAGATCAGCATCCTATCGCGTGCCGATTACGCACGATGGTAAAAAAGGTTTAGTCCTCTTGGATCAGATTCGCACAATAGATAAAGCTCGCCTAGTCAAGCGATTAGGCGCAGTCAGCAACAAAACATTGGGAGCTAGTCTCGATATATTGCAGGCAACTTTTACGCCGTAGTTGGAAATCTAGAATCCCGCCGCTAATCCATCGCGGCGATGATCGCTACCAGCGATATAGGCATCCTTAGTTTCTTCGCCTAATAGCGCAATCGCCTGAGCGCTACCAAAGTCCAAGCTATTTGCTGGCATCACAGTCACCTCATGTCCCATCGACTTGAGCCCCTCGACTACTGCGGCTGGCATTGAGGATTCAACGGTGAGCTTGCCCACATCATCAATTCTCCAGCGTGGTGCATCTGAGCAGGCCTGCGGATTGAGATACTCATCGACAAAGCGCATCACGAACTGAATGTGTCCTTGTGGTTGCATATTGCCACCCATCACGCCAAATGCCATGGTGGGTTGATTGCCCTTGGTGAGGAATGCTGGAATGATGGTGTGGAAAGGGCGCTTACCTGGCGCTACTTGATTGGGGTGGCCATCAACCAAACTAAAGCTCATGCCACGGTTATGGAAGGCAATGCCGCCTGGAGCAACGACGCCGGAACCAAAGCCTTTAAAGTTCGATTGAATATAAGAAATCATCATGCCAGATTCGTCGGCGGCACACAGGTAAACGGTGCCACCAGCATGCGGATCGCCCGCACCATAACTACCCGCTTGATTGTGATTGATGAGTGCAGCACGGCTGGCCAAATAGTCTCTATCTAGTAGGGCGCTTGTTGGTACTTTCATTGTGCTGGCATCAGATACGTGAGCATAAGCATCGGCAAAGGCAATACGCATGGCTTCAACTTGCAGATGAATACGCTGCGCAGAATTAGCAGGATATTGCTTTACGTTAGCGGCCTGCAAAATGCCTAGTGCGATTTGTGCCACGATACCCGAGCCATTTGGGGGGATCTCATGCAAGGTGTAGTCGCCATAATCAAAAGCTAATGGTTCAACCCATTCCGTTTGATTGTGGGCAAAGTCTGCCATCGTGAAGCAGCCACCAGTGCTTTGGGCAAAGTCGACCATGCTTTGGGCCAGTTTGCCAGTGTAAAAAGATTCACCCTCGGTGTCTGCGATCTCGCGGAGCGTTTTCGCTTGCGCTGGGTAGCGCCAAATTTGGCCTGCAGCAGGTGCCTTGCCATCAATCAAGAAAGATTCAGTAAAGCCAGGTTGATTTTTCAGAATGGAGATCGCCTCGCGCCATTGACGGGCAATCACTGGTGAAACCGGAAAGCCATTCTCGGCATAGTCAATTGCGCGCTTAAAGAGTTGTGCAAAAGGTAGTCTGCCAAATTTGCGAGAAAGCTCAATCCATCCGGAAACCATACCCGGCACGGTGACGGTATTCCAGCCAATCAGATCCATCGTCGCCTTGCCAGAAAAGTAGTCTGGCGTCCAAGCTGCAGGAGCGCGACCAGAGGCATTCATGCCGTGGAGTTTCTTGCCATCCCAAATCAATGCAAAGCCATCGCCGCCCAGGCCATTCATAGTGGGCTCCACTACAGTGAGTGTGATGGCGGTAGCCAAGGCTGCATCTACAGCATTACCGCCGTTTTGTAATGCTTCAATACCTGCTTGTGTGGCTAATGGCTGTGAGCTAGCAACAGCATTTTTGGCGAGAACTGGGGCGCGACCGCCACCAAATGGGGGAGAAATCAACATGGATCTAATCTATTCAATAAAAAGAGGGTATCTCGGAGGGCTGAGTGCAAACACAAGCTTAATCAATTTTAACGTTTGCAGACTTGACGATTTTTGCCCATTTGTCTTGCTCAGTTTGGGTGATGATAGTTAGTTGCTCTGAATTCGCGAACTGCGGATGAATGCCTTGATTTGCAAGACGAGTTTTAAAGTCTGGATTAGTCAAAATTTTCCGAATTTCTTTTTCTAATCTTGCTGCAATAGCGGGAGATGTTCCTTTGGGAGCGTAGATTGCGTACAGGTTTTCTACATCAAACTGCTTCATGCCATCTTGGCCTAGGGTTGGCACATTGGGCATTAATGGTGAACGCTCTGGCGCGGCAATTGCAATCGGACGCAACTTACCACTTTGAATATGTGGCAGGGATGCAGTTACGCTATCAAACATCATGAGCGTATTACCAGCGATTAAATCGGGCAAGGCGAACGCGCTACCCTTATAGGGAATATGTGTGCCGCTTGCTCCAATGCGTTGCATAAATAGGGTGGCTTCTAAATGAGAGAGACTGCCATTGCCTTGAGAGGCGTAATTGAAATCACCCTTCTTAGATTTGATGAATGCGATGAGTTCCGGCAAATTTTTTGCTGGTACAGAAGGGTTGACCACAATTAAATGCGGAATGCTGCCAATTAAAGCAATGGGTACAAAGTCCTTAGTTAAATCTGCTGGTGGATTTTTAAAGAGCGAATAAGAAATCGATTGATTTGTTAGTGCGCTAAACAGCAAGGTATATCCGTCAGGCGAAGCCTTGGCTGCCGCGCCTAGCGCAATCATTCCTCCTGCACCAGGCTTATTGTCAATCACCACTGCTTGACCTAAGGCCTCGCCAAGCAGTACGCCTATTGACCTAGCAAATACATCGGTAGAGCCGCCAGCAGGAAAGGGCAGAATGGCGACGATGGGTTTCTTGGGCCAGTCGGCATCTGATGCAGCAAGTATTGAAGTGCAAACACCGGATGCTAATAGTGATCCTATTAAGATTTGGCCAAGTCGGTATTTAATTGTGTTCATGTCAGTGTTCTTTGGTATTGGATCAAGGGATGCTGGAATGATTAGCTTAATGCAAGCTCAAGGCTTGGTATTGAGTGGTGGAGCTGATATGGTGATGGATGAACCTTCTTGGTGCACTACGCTCAACTATATCTGGATAAAGCTGTACTCGCTTTGCTAATTAAATACGTGATACAGAATTGGAATGGCTACAGCGCTAATGACACCATTCATACCCATGGCAAGACTCGCATAAGTGCCGGCCTCTGGGTGGATGCTAAATGCACGTGAGGTACCAATGCCATGCGCACCAATACCAATCGCAAAGCCGCGTTGCCACCAGGCTTTCATTCCCAGCGCATTCAGAATAAACGGCGCCAAAATGGCCCCCAAAATTCCGGTAGTGACGGCAAAGATCGCGGTCAATGTTGGCGATACACCGATGCGTTCTGCAATACCCATGGCGATGGGTGCGGTAACAGATTTGGGATACATTGCCCCAGTAATGCTGGAGTCAGCCCCCAATAATTTGGCGATATTGACTGCGCTAACAATAGAGGCTAGGCCGCCAGCAAGTAAAGACGCTAGCAGAGGAAGGGACCGGCCCTTCAGGCTGCTTAAGCCCCTATAAATTGGGATGGCCAAAGAGACGGTTGCAGAACCCAATAAGAAGTGAATAAATTGGGCGCCTTCAAAGTAAGTGGAATAAGGCATCTCAATAAATTGAATGACGCTGGCCACCAGAATGATGGCAATGGCTACGGGGTTGGCTAAAGGATTCTGTTTGGTGGATTTATAAATAAAGAGGCCAATTTGATAGGCGGCCAAAGTAATAAAGAGGGCAAATAAAGGGCTGCCAGAAAGATAAACCCAAATCTCCACGATCGAGTGCTTTTCATTCATCAATCGACCTCTTTTGGTTTTGCACTCAGAAAGCGAACCACTATGGCGCTAGTGGCAATCGTGACTATGACGCTACCCACTAAGGCGCTGACAATGGCCAAGGCATTGGCCTTGAGCTGGGGCAAAAATAAGACCACTCCAACAGCAGCTGGTACGAATAAGAGCCCAAGGTATTGACTAAACCCGTCTGCCACTGTGGCTAAATCAGAGTTGATCCCTTTGCGCAATACCAGCCAAATAATGAGTAGCACTAAGCCAATAACGGGGCCAGGTAGCGTGGGTAGGGCGAACTTGGATATCAGTTCACCCAGGCTTTGAAATAGGAGGATTTGGACAAGGCCGGAGATCATTGTCTGATCTTACTGCCCCGCAATATATGTTGCAAAGCAATAAGTAATTTCTTCGGTAAGATAATCGCAACAGAAGAAGGGTCTTTACCTTGCGGATAAGGCCTCAATACATAAAACACTCAGGAGAGCACTCATGGCCGACTTAAACGTCAACGGTAAGAAGTACAAGGTGGATGTTGATCCAGAAACCCCTTTGTTGTGGGTGATCCGTGATCATGTTGGTTTGACGGGCACTAAATATGGTTGTGGCGTAGGTCAATGTGGTGCATGCACAGTGCTTTTTGAAGGTCAGGCCATTCGCAGTTGCTCTATTCCAGTGAGCGCGGCTGAAGGCAAAAAGATTGAAACCATTGAAAGCTTGGAAAAGAATGGCCAGTTATCTAAGGTGCAAAAAGCTTGGGTTGATAACCAGGTTCCCCAATGCGGTTACTGCCAGTCTGGCATGGTGATGGCTACCACGGCCTTATTGCGCAATACCCCAAAGCCTACTGATGCCCAGATTGATGCTGCAGTAACTAACATCTGCCGTTGCGGAACCTTCCAACAAGTGCGTGATGCTATTCATGCTGTGAGCAAGGCATAAGGAGCAATCATGAGCAAAACTACTAATACAGCAACTACAAATAATTCACGTCGCCACTTTATTGTTGGAACTAGCGCTATTGCAACTGGCCTGGCGATCGGCTTCGATTTATCGTTCATCTCTGCAGCCAATGCTGCAATGGGCACTGGTACTACTTCTATGGCGCCGCTCGCCACGCCAGAAATTGGTGTTTGGGTGGTAGTAAAGCCAAACGATGACATCGTGGTGCGTATCGTGCGTTCTGAAATGGGTCAAGGAACCATTACTGGCTTGGCCCAGATGGTTGCCGAAGAATTACAGTGCGACTGGAAGAAAGTGTCTTACGAGTACCCATCTCCAGCGGATAGTCTCAAACGTAAGCAGGCATGGGGTAGCTACTCCACCGGCGGTAGCCGCGGCATTCGTACTTCTGAGCAGTATGTTCGTAAGGGTGGTGCAGCCGCTCGCATCATGCTGGTTCAAGCTGCTGCAAATCAGTGGGGTGTTCCTGCATCCGAGTGCGTCGCTAAAGACAGCGTGATTACACATACGCCATCCGGTCGTAAAACTACCTTCGGCAAAGTATCTGTTGCGGCATCTCAACTAGAGGTTCCAAAAGAGGTCCCTTTAAAGGATCCTAAAGAGTGGACTCTGATCGGTAAACCAGTCAATCGTATTGATGGTGTTGCTGATAAGGTCACTGGTAAGCAGATTTATGCCATTGACTTGAAGATGCCGGGCATGCTGGTAGCGACTATTAAAGAGTCCCCAGTGTTTGGTGGCAAAGTCAAAAGCTATGATGCGGCTAAAGCATCGGGCATGAAGGGCGTCAAGAAGGTAGTCCAAGTGGGCGACTCAGCAATTGCTGTCGTAGCAGATACTTTCTGGCAAGCCAAAACAGGTTTGGATGCAGTCAGCATTACTTGGGATAACGGTGCCAATGGCGATGTTTCCAGTGCTTCTATCAAGAAGATGCTGGAAGAGGGTCTCACTGCTAATGATGCATTTGTGGGTAACTCCAATGGCGACGCTAAAGAAGCTATTGGCAAAGCCTCTAAAACGATTGAGGCAAGCTATTTTTATCCATTCTTAAACCATGCCACCTTAGAGCCGCAGACCGCTACTGCAAAGTGGACTCCGGACTCCTGCGAAGCTTGGGTTCCGACTCAGGATGGCGAAGCCTCTCTTGCGGCTGTGATTGCGGCTTCTGGTTTGCCAGCAGAAAAGTGCAACGTCTACAAAGTCAACCTTGGCGGTGGATTTGGTCGTCGTGGTGCATTCCAGGATTACACAACACAAGCTGTGAATATTGCCAAGCAAATGCCGGGCACACCAATCAAATTGATTTGGACTCGCGAAGAAGATATGACTCAGGGTCGCTATCACCCAGTCATGATGTGCAAAATGACTGCAGCTCTAGATGATAAGAAAAATATCACTGGTCTTAATATGCGTTTGTCTGGTCAATCTATTTTGGCAGCAGTACGTCCAGCAGTGCTTGCGGCCAATAAGGGTAAAGATCCTTTGGTGTTTCAGGGTCTAGATCCAGCTGGTGAGCATGGTATTACCTATAGCTTTGACAATCTCATGATTGACAACGCAATGCGCAATACACATGTGCCGCCTGGCTTCTGGCGTGGGGTTAACGTCAATCAAAATGCCGTCTTCCTAGAAACATTTATGGATGAGATGGCCGAAGCAGCCGGCATGGATGCGGTGGAGTTCCGTCGCAAACATATGGAGAAATATCCTCGTGCTGTCGCGGTTCTCAATGCAGTAGCCGATGGTATTGGTTGGACTAAGCCGGCCAAGCCAGGTGTCTTCCGTGGCCTCGCACAGATGCGTTCATTTGGTAGTTATGTTGCTGCCGCTTGCGAGCTATCTGTGACGAATGGCAATGAGGTGAAAATTCATCGGATTGTGGCTGCAACCGATCCTGGTTATGTTGTCAATCCTGCTCAAGTTGCCCGTCAGGTTTCAGGCTCCTTTGTTTATGGCCTATCGGCTCTCTTCGAGGAAGAAATTACCCTTGAAAAGGGCGCGGTCGTACAAAAGAACTTTGATACCTTCAACTCGATTCGTTTATCTCAGATGCCTAAGGTAGAAACCATCATTATTCAAGGTGGTGGAAAAGAGTGGGGTGGGGTTGGTGAGCCAACGATTGCTGTTGCAGCACCAGCTGTTCTCAATGCGATCTACCGTGCGACAGGCAAGCGCTTGCGTACAGTGCCATTGAAAAACAGCGGCATTAAGTTGGTTTAATAACTGCAACAAATAGGATGGGGTAGATGGCTATGAGCAAGTGGGAATGAGGCGAACACTAGCAGCATTATTACTAGGGATGTCGACTCTTTTTCTGCCTTGCTTAGCGCACTCCCAAACCTGGGTGGGGGATTCCATTGTGGATCCCCTTACTTCCTCCCCGGGCGATATTGCTAGAGGGCGAGCAATAGTCGGTAGTCGTCAAGTTGGTTTATGTTTGCTGTGCCATAGTGGGCCGTTTCCAGAGGAGCACTTTCAGGGCAATCTGGCGCCAGAGTTGAGCACCAGTGTGCAGCATTCCACCTCAGCTCAATTGCGGGCGCGCCTGGTGGATCCCAGTCGCTTTAATCCAACGAACATCATGCCTGCATATTACCGCGCCACCGGATTGAATCGTGTGGCTCCCAAGTTTGCTGATCAAACCATTCTCACCAGTCAAGAGATCGAAGATGTTGTCGCTTTCCTGGTAAGTCTTCAATCTAAACCTCTTCAATAACTAACCGAAGATTACGAAATGAACATGACTGATTTAAAGCTAAGTCGACGAACGTACTTAACTGTGCTTGGTCTACTGGGTATATCAAGTTGGATAGTGCCGAGTTTAACTATGGCTAAAAAGTCAGAAGCAATGGAGGCAATTGCAAAGATTGCCGGCTCAAATTCAATTCGTGATGGCCGAGTGAAATTGGTGATTCCACCTTTAGTGGAGAGTGGCAACTTAGTGGTCCTCAAGCTGTCTGTAGAGAGTCCTATGACGGCAAATGATTATGTAAAGGCAGTCCATGTGATCGCAGAGGGCAACCCGCTCCCCAATATTTTTACTGCGTATTTCACACCCCGATCCGGTCGCGCTGAGTTAACTACCCGCGTGAGATTAGCCGACTCGCAACGGGTGTGGGCTATTGCACAAATGAGTGATGGTAGTTTTTGGCAAGGCCATGCAGATACCCTAGTAACCCTCTCTGCGTGTACGGAGTTGGTATGAGTAAAACTTCCCGAACAGGCATCACCATGCCGGCCCAGGCAAAAAAAGATTCTATTATTGAGATTCGGGCAATCGCCCAGCACGATATGGAGACGGGTTACCGATATTCTGAAGATGGAAAACGTATACCTCGTGACATCATTCGCCTCTTTACCTGTCAATACAACGGCGAGGAAGTATTCAGGGCTGATTTTTATCCAGGCATTGGCGCCAACCCGCTCATTATCTTCACTACCGTTGCAGTGGCTTCTGGAGTGCTGGAGTTCAAGTGGACCGGGGATGATGGTTATGAGGCAGTAAACCAAGCGCAAATTACCGTCTCGTGAATCTCCTTGCCTTCTGTTGCCGCATATTGCCGGTATTGGCAATCCTCATTGGGGTTGACTCCAGCTTAGCGCTTGAATCTTCTAAGGATGCTCGACAATCTAGTTATCAGTTAATGACCTCAGAGAATCAAGCGATGCAAGACGATCCCAATCTCAACCCTGCCTTGTTTTGGGTAATGGATGGCCACAGTCTTTGGAAAGAAAAGCTGGGCGCTAAGAATGTAGCTTGCGCTTCTTGTCACGGCGACAGTGGGCAGAAGATGGCTGGGGTAGCAACGCAGTTTCCTAAAGTGCAAAAGGGAAAGTTGCAGACCTTAGAGGGTCAAATTAATCAATGCCGTACATCAAAGCAAGGGGCTTCAGCACTCGCTTACGAAAGTAAAGAGCTCTTAGCGTTAACGACATTTGTGGCAAACCAATCCAAGGGCTTGCCAATTGATATCCAAGAGACGCCACAGAACAGAAAAGATTTGCAGCAGGGCCGTCAGTTCTTTAATGAAAGAATGGGTCAGCTTAATTTATCTTGCGCTCAATGCCACCAAGATCGCGCTGGCTTCAAGCTGGGGGGAAGTCTAATCCCTCAGGGACACCCAACTGCCTACCCCATTTATCGAATTGAATGGCAGACCCTAGGGTCTTTGCAAAGACGTCTACGTAACTGTATGAGTGGAGTGCGTGCTAAGCAGTTTGAGTATGGTTCGATAGAAATGGCTCAGTTAGAGCTTTTTCTGATGTGGAGGACAAGAGGCATGCCCCTGGAAACTCCAGGGGTCCGCCCTTAAATTGCAAATTAGTCTGAGAAGACTACAGAAGTTGCGCCATTAATCAAGACACGATCATGCAGGTAATAGCGCAGAGCGCGTGACAGTACGGTGCGTTCTAAATCTCGACCTTTGCGTACCAAGTCTTCAGGCGTATCACCATGGGTAACACGAGTCACATCTTGCTCAATGATTGGGCCCTCATCTAAATCACTGGTGACAAAGTGTGCCGTAGCGCCAATCAACTTAATCCCGCGAGCATGTGCTTGATGGTAAGGCTTGGCACCTTTAAAGCTCGGTAGGAACGAATGGTGAACGTTGATGCAACGACCAGACAATTTGGTAGACAAATCATCTGACAGAATTTGCATGTAGCGCGCCAAAATGACCATATCGACTTTGGCGTCAGCAACGATTTCCAGTAGCTTGGCCTCTTGAGCTGCCTTGGTATCTGGCGTCACCGGTAGGTGATAAAAAGGAATGTCAGCAAAGTCGATGCTGGAATACACCTCACGCGGATGATTAGAAACAATGCCACAAATAATCATTGGCAATTCACCGATACGCCAGCGGTACAGAAGGTCGACTAGGCAATGATCTAGCTTGGATGCCATAATCAATACTCGTTTTAATTCTTTCACAGCACGTAAGTCCCAAGTGAGGTCAAAGCGTTTGGCGATCTCTACAAAACCTGCTCTCAGAGTTTTGCTATCCGTGCTGCAGCTGAAACTGACGCGCATAAAGAAGCGTTTTGAGGCTTTGTCATCGAATTGCTGTGCTTCTTCAATGTCGCCACCCAATTCAAAAATATAGGTTGAAACAGCGGCAACAATACCGGGGCGGTTAGGGCAGGTGAGTGTGAGGTAATAATTTTCTGTATTCATGGCTTTGGTATCGAAGGAGATTACTTATAAAGGGTAATTTTAGACTGCTTATTTGCTAGTGGGCGGGCTATCTGCTGGGCCCAAATAGGGCTCGCTCATGTCTTTGATTGTGGGAATGGGGATGTCCGTGCAAATGGGCTTAGGGCCGAGGGCGTTGAGAAAGTTGCAATCCTGCTTGGTTGCCGCCGAGGCGGCATGCTCCAGCGGGGATTTGCCGGTGGCTACGGTGGAAATCGCGCTTACAGCGGTTGTGGGGTTCGCGACGGCTACAGAAACAGCTGCCGTACCGGCGGAGCTAGCTGCGGTGGTAGCGGAGCTACTGAAGGCTACTAATGGTGCCGCGCAGCCCGCAGTAAATATCCCAGCGATTGCACAGCAAGCGACACGACCGAAAGAAATGAAAAAAGCAGACCCAGGTGGATGCCCAAGTCTGCTTAAAGCCAATGTAGTGGCTTGGAATTTAGTTGCGCTTACAAACAACGTTAAATACCCCAGCGGTCCATGATTCGCTAATAACAGGCTCAAATTGGCTGTCTGGGGTCTTGTTATCGGAGACGACTTTTCCTGAACCTTTGCTTCCGGCGAATTCTTTGAATTCAATAGGTCGGTAGCTAACTGCAGGACAGTTGTACTCATTCAAGCCGATGATGGAGTTAACAGCTTGTTTTGTTTTTGGATTTACGCCAGGCTTCTTAAGGTCCAGCATGGACATAATTTGCGCCTTTTCACCTGATGCACTGATCGTATCAAGATCAACATATACCACCATGAGCTCATTTGATCCCAACTCTTTCCAAGCGGCAAAGCTATTGGACAGTGGTAATAAAGAAACGGCAGTAAAGATGGTGAGTGCGTAGATTTTTTTCATGATGGGTACCTAGCTATTCAATGGGTGGAGACTGGGTAGAGTCTTTGAAGGTATTTTAAACTCCTCAGCCTATTTTTCCTTAATATTCAGATCAAGCTGCCGACTCACCTGCTTGGGCTTCATTTGAAGGGGGAGATATTCATTTTTAGCCCAAAGTGCACTCATATTGCGATAGAGCTTGCTTTGCACCCAGCCGGATTGCCCGGTTTGATAAATGAAGAGGGATGCCTCTAGATCCGAGAGATCATAGAGGGTTCGAAGGCTGGGGGCCTGCTTGGTCTCAAAGGGATTGTCGGCCCTGAGAAGTTCGAGGCGCCCCACGTTAATGCTAAAGCTATCCCCAGGAAAGGGTTGCGTCAAATTAAAGAGGCTTCCCAGGAATGGAACCTTGCTTAAAGGGCGATGCTCTGAGACGGCAATATGTGCATTGCCCCAAACCCAATTTTTAGGGTTATTGCCAAACTGTGAGCTCAGCTGCTCAAGCGCATTATCCAGTGCAGCGTTCGAAGCATCGCTACAACTTTCTATCTGCTCCGTTTGAGGGTTATCACACCATGGGCTATTCGGATTTTGTAGTTGCAATATGAGGGGGTGTCTGAAGTTGCGAGCCCCATAATTTTCCGTGAACAAATAGCCTAAACGTGAAAAGAGTTTGCGAGAGAGTTGATCGGCCCAGGCATTAAAGATCAGGGCGCCAGCGCTGTCGATCTTCATATCGCCATCAAAGTTTTTGCTGAGCGCGAGAGCTTGCTGTGCTAGCGGATGTTTTGATTGGGCGGATTTAAATAAGTCCAATAGCGGGGTTGCACCCAAAGAGAGGGTGTCAGCCTGCATGGATTTCATGGAGGCAAGATCGTGTGAAGATCTGCCTTTAATCAGCTCCACAATTCTGTCGTAGCGGGTTGGTAGATCCCAGTCGCCGGTAAGCGGGTTTGGATCATTGCTGGCCAATATTTTTTGGTTGGCTGTCGCAATCCAGTTTGCCTCTGGGTTATTGCTGCTAGGCAGTTGATCAAATGGAACGTACCCAGCCCAGTCATATTGCTTCTCCCAGCCTAGTGCTGGTGCTACCCCGTATAGCCCTTGGTGCAAAGTGCGTCTAGGGGAGACGCCAGCTGCCTGAAACGCAATGTTTCCATCTACATCTGCCATCACCACGTTTTGCATTGGCGCATAGTTTTTGCGCAGCGCTTGCTTGAATGCATCTAAATCTTTGGCCTGGTTCATATCGAGCAAGCCGGCAACGGACTGATTTTCAATATCCAGGGCAGTCCAGCGTAGTGCCAGAACAAAGCGATCAGTATCAATGGCCCGTTTGGCACGCGCATACGATTCAGAAATCACGGGGCCATGTCGAGTCTCTTTAACTAAAAACCGCAGAGGAGGTTCACCTTTGATATCGATGATTTCCTGGCGAACCTTGAATGGGAGCGGCCCATCTGGACCTCGATAGACTCCGGGGTTCTTTGGGTCTAGCTGTTCGATATATAAATCTTGTACATCAGGCCCGGTGTTCGTAAAGCTCCAGGCGAACTTATCAGTCCTACCTAAAATTACAGCTGGAATACCGGGTAGGGTCGCGCCAATGACGTTAAGGCCGGGAGCTTCTAAGTGAGCCATGTACCAAATTGCAGGTGCTGATAAGCCCAGATGAGGGTCATTGGCCAACAAGGGCTTCCCGGACGCCGTGAGTTTGCCGCTGAGAGCCCAATTATTAGAGCCAATACCGTCCTTACCGCCTGGAACTTCATTGATCGCTAATTCAGTTGCAGGCAGCTTCTTCGTCTTTTGATCTCTCGCGAGCGGATTCGGATTAAAGACATTGAGGTCGCGATACATTTTGGCAAAGTCAACATTGCTCACTGGCTCGCCTGGTGTATATGCCGGCATCACTTCCCATACTTGCTTGGTCGTTAAAAATTGCGAGAGTTCAAGGCGCTGCAACTCTTTATGCCAATTTCCACCAAGATCAAGTGCCATCATTAGCATCCATGCCACGCTATCGGTAGGGGACCAATGTCCTGGTTTGGAGCCAGTTAAAAAGTACTCAACTGGCAAAGCCCAGCCCAAGTGCGCGTTACCAGCATTGACTCCATCCGCATAGGATTGCAGTAATCGCTTGGTAGCGATTGGATAGCGATCGAACTGTTTCTCAGCGGCATGCTTGATACCTAGCGTACGAATGAAGCGATCGATTGTTAGAGTTTCTTTTCCTAGAATTTCAGAGAGTCGCCCGCTGGAGAGTCGGCGATTAATTTCCATTTGCCACGAGCGCTCGCTAGCATGTAAATAGCCCAATGCGAAGAGTGCATCAGTAGAGCTCTTTGCTTGAATATGGGGGATATCACTCTCATCAAAGCGAATAGCTACTGAATCCCCCAGAGTTTTAATGATTCGCTTGCCGGAGGCGTTGGTTTGAGCTGAGATTAAATAGAATATTCCAGTGGCGATGCCTAAGACCAAGGCTGAAGAGCCAAGCCAAAAGACGGCTTTAAATAGGGATTTAAGACCTGAGCTTGGGTTGGCGATTTTCATGGGAATAGTTTAGTGGGTTTGCCTGAACTGGAGCCCAAGCTTGATGAAAACAGGCTTCCCGTCGACGATATCGCTCACATGCTAAAATTTTGCTTGTCTTGATTTATTTAGTACGGCTTTATTGCTCGTACGAGCCCGAGTGGTGAAATCGGTAGACACAGCAGATTTAAAATCTGCCGACTCAAAAAAGTCGTGCCGGTTCGATTCCGGCCTCGGGCACCAATCGATTGATTTCAGGCATCCTTGAAATACCTTCATATTCTTTTACCGCTTTTGTACGCCACCTCCAGCTTGGCTGCGGATCCTCTCATTTTTACCTGTGAGCGTTCAGAAAAGAATTACACCGAGGCCTACGAACTCAAAGTGATTCCTGCCTCAAAAAATCAGAAGGGTAAGGTCTTTGTTGATGATCGAGATTTGGATCGGTCCGATGAGTTAGGTCGACAAACTATTAAGAATGTCCTCATCACCGAATCCACAATCCTGATTTCGGTGGAAGCGTACTTCCCACCAGAAAGTTTTGATGGCGTTAGCTATGGGCCTGGTTCAGCAATAACGGCGATTACGATTAATCGCTCAACGGGTCAGCTTAGAAAGGCGGAGACTATTCGCGGTGGAATTCTCTCTGCGACCCTCGGTGAGGGCACAAAGACGTTCCAGGAGCAATGCAATGCTGCCAAAAACCTTAATTAGGTTCTGTTACAAAGCCTAGTTTTGTTAAGCCAGCGCGACGTGAGGCTGCTAATACTTGAGCGACGTATTCGTACTTAACGGACTTATCAGCACGAAGATTGATTTCTGGTTGCGGCTCTTTCTGAGCAGCTTTTTCCGCATAGCCATCAAACGTTTTTAGATCGATCGGCGTGCTATTCCAAAATATTTGACCCTGAGCATCAATTGAGAGTTGAACTGACTCTGGCTTGACTTCATTGCGAACACTGTTGGCTTTTGGTAACTCAACCTTTACCGCCTGCTGAATGACTGGCAGGGTAATGATAAAGATAATCAAGAGTACCAACATAACGTCCACCATGGGAGTCATGTTGATTTCAGCCATGATGCCGCTTTCTTCTTGATCGTTCTGAAGATTGAAGGACATATTTATTCTCCAGACTTCACGCGGGCGCCAGTAACAAAGTAAGCGAGGAGATCATTACCAAAGCGATTAAGATCTGCGACCAATAGTTTATTGGCACGGTTAATTGCGTTAAAGCCCAAGACCGCTGGAATCGCTACCGCCAAACCTAAGGCAGTCATGATGAGGGCTTCACCAATTGGGCCGGCAACCTGATCAATCTGCGCGCTACCTGAGCTGCTGATAGCGATCAAGGCGTGATAAATACCCCACACTGTTCCGAATAGACCGATAAACGGTGCAGTTGCGCCGGTTGAGCCAAGGAAGGTGAGCCCTTTTTGGAGTTGGGCAGCAACACCATCAATGCTGTTCTTGAGGCTTCGTGCCATCCACTCGGAATAGTTCAGCGTTTGCAACAGTTCACGATGATTAGTGGATTGGCTTTGATGGTGAGTAGAGGCACCACTGGCTGCTTTAGCAATCTGATAGTAGGGATTACTTGCATGACTAGTAAATGCATTGAGGCCTTGCTCATACGATGTAGCGCGCCAAAATTGATCAAGCTCGGGCTTGAGCTTGCGCAGATTGCGCAAATCCCAAAAGCGTGAAAGCAGGACCACCCAAGTCACAATCGAGCAAGTGAGAAGTGCTAGTGCTACAAAGCGTGTAATGGTGTCGCCTTCGAGCCATAAATTTGCTAAGCCAAATGGTGTATTCATAATGTTTAATTCTTTAGATTAAATTTAATTAAAAGGTTGGTAGAAATTCTGGCGGGAGAACCGTTGACTAAAAATGGTTTGAAGCGATAACGACGGCCAATCTCTGTTGCTGCCCGATCTAATCTTGGGAATGAGCTGGAACGCAATAAGGCAACATCCTCAACGCTGCCTGATTCATCAATAATCAATCTCACCACTACTTCGCCTTGTTCCCCAGATCGCTTGGAGAAAGAGGGGTAGTAGGCATCTGCATCGGGTTGATAGACGACAACCAGTTTACCAATATCGGTCTGAATTGGTGTGCCACTAGATCCAGAGGTGGTTGATGGTGCAACCGTGGCATTCGGGGCTTGTGATTCACTTTTAGACTGCTGGGGCGTTGGTGGGGTGGCAGTCTGCTGTTGGTTTTGCGGTGGTGTTGGTGCTTGGGTGGATTTCTCATCCACAGTTTTTTTCTTTTGCTCTTGCTTGGGTTTTGGCGGTGGCGCAGCTGGAGCGGCCTGGGGCTGTTTAGCGGCTTCAGGGCTGACGAGGTTGGCCATGACTCGCGCATCATCTAGGTTGTTGTCATTGTCTGGTTTCATACTGCTCTGAAACCCGATTAAGAACAGTAGATGTAGGGCGATAACGATGCCAATGATGATGCGTTCAGTTTTATCGAATGGCAGGCGTTCGTTCATTTGACTCAAGAAGGTGTTCATTTGAAGTTGCCCACCAGTTGCGACTCAATATTGTGCTCATCAAGATCAGACTGCATTAACTCTCGCCCCATTTGATAAAGGGTATCAGCATCCTTGCTGCTGATTAATTTAATGGAGCCATATTTACCGCCATCTACATGCTTACCTTGTGCCTCTAATTGACGTTTAAGTTGGCGCACTACCGCATCACTCGTGTCAATCAGATTAATTGAGTCCCCGAGTAATTTGCGGATGGCTTTTCGTAAGAAAGGGTAGTGCGTACACCCGAGTACTAAGGTATCTGCCCCAGCATCCTGAATGGGTTCTAAGTGCTTGGCAAGTAGCTCTAGCGTTTCTTCACTATTAGCTTGGCCCGCCTCTATTAGCGGAACTAAACCGGCGCCAGCTTGTTTGACAAACTGACAGTTGGGAAGAGTTGCTAGTAAAGCGTTAAATTTATCGCTCTTTAGTGTGGCCTCGGTTGCGAGAACGCCAACCACGCCATTGGTAGATTGCATTGCTGCAGGCTTGATGCCCGGCTCCACGCCAATGATCGGAATATTGCTGAGCTCAATGCGAATATGCGCAATAGCTTCAGCGGTGGCCGTATTGCATGCAACCATAATGGCATCGCATCCTTGCGCTGCTAAGTATTGGCATAGCTCCATGCTGCGCGAAGCAATCCACTCGCTAGACTTTTCTCCATAGGGGGCATTAATGGAGTCCGCCAAATAAATATAGTCATGATCTGGAAGCTGGCGCAAAGCCTCATCCAAAATGGATAAGCCTCCAACGCCAGAATCAAATACCCCGATGAGTGCCAAGTAAAGGTCGCTTAACTAACGATAGCCGATTGAATGAATAACTTAATAAATAACTTAAGCGATCTTGACTGGAATGCCGCCAATCTTCGCTTGCCATTCTTTTGGACCAGTCTCATGCATTGAAATACCGGCGGAGCTGACAGCTACCGTCACTGGCATATCCTTCACATCGAATTCATAAATGGCTTCCATGCCGAGATCGGCAAACCCTACTACCTTCGCCGTCTGAATGGCCTTGGATACCAGATAAGCAGCACCACCAACAGCCATTAAGTAGGCAGACTTATGCTTTTTGATGGCTTCAATTGCAGTAGGACCACGTTCCGCTTTGCCAATCATCGAGATCAAGCCAGTTTGAGCCAGCATCATCTCAGTAAATTTATCCATGCGGGTTGAAGTTGTTGGGCCTGCTGGGCCAACTGCTTCATTACCTACTGGATCAACTGGGCCGACGTAATAGATTACGCGATTCTTAAAGCTCACCGGCAATTCTTCGCCTTTCGCTAGCATGTCCTGAATGCGCTTATGGGCGGCATCACGACCTGTCAAAATTTTGCCATTTAGAAGTAGTGTTTCGCCTTCTTTCCAGCCAGCCACTTCTTCAGCAGTTAAGGTATCTAAATTCACGCGCTTCGATTTTTTGGTATCCGGAGTCCAAGTTACATCTGGCCAATCAGATAGGGATGGCTTTTCTAATATCGCCGGGCCATCGCCATCCAAGTGGAAATGCACATGGCGGGTTGCGGCGCAGTTCGGAATCATTGCTACTGGCAATGAGGCTGCATGCGTTGGGTATTCCATGATTTTGATATCTAGAACAGTTGCTAAACCACCGAGGCCTTGTGCTCCAATGCCGAGCTTATTTACCTTCTCGTATAGCTCTAAGCGCAGCTCTTCAGCGCGAGTCTTCGCTCCGCGTGCGATCAATTCTTGAATATCTACAGGACCCATTAAGGACTCTTTAGCCATCAACATGGCCTTTTCTGGGGTTCCACCAATGCCGATGCCCAAGATGCCGGGAGGGCACCAGCCAGCGCCCATCGTCGGAACAGTCTTGAGAACCCAGTCCACGATTGAGTCAGACGGATTGAGCATGACCATCTTGGCTTTGTTTTCAGAGCCGCCGCCCTTAGCTGCACAAATGACTTCAACATCATCACCTGGAACGATTTCGTAATGCACAACGGCAGGAGTGTTGTCTCCTGTGTTTTTGCGTTTACCGGCTGGGTCGGTCAACACTGAGGCGCGTAAAGGATTGTCTGGGTTCATGTAGGCGCGACGAACACCTTCATTTACCATCTCGGTCACGCTCATAGTGGCATCGCCCCATTGAACATTCATGCCGATTTTGAGGAAAACGACTGCAATACCAGTGTCCTGGCACATAGGGCGGTGGCCCTCAGCACACATGCGGCTATTGGTCAAAATCTGGGCGATTGCATCCTTAGCCGCAGCACCTTGCTCCAGCTCATAAGCCTTACCCATGGCGGAGATGAAGTCCTTTGGGTGGTAATAGGAGATGAACTGGAATGCATCTGCAACGCTTTGAATGAGGTCGTTTTGTTTGATATTTGTCATGGTTTTAGGCTTGATTGTGTAAGGTTTCTTCTATTTTAAGGGTTTGCCATAGAGCAAATCTAGCGTGTTTTCACTTATCTTATTAGCTCTTGGGGACGCGTTTCCCTAAATCTGCGCTGTTTTGCGGAAAAGACGACCGATTATTGAATAGAAGGGCTGTGAAGCATGGAACCATTAATGCAAGAAAACCGCGTATTTAACCCACCCGCAGACTTTGTGAAGTCTGCCGCCATTTCTGGAATGGAAGCTTACAACAAGCTTTGTGCTGAAGCCGAAAAAGATTATGACGGTTTTTGGGGTCGTCTTGCAAAAGAAAATATCTTCTGGAAAAAGCCTTTCACTAAAGTGTTGGATGAGTCAAAAGCGCCTTTTTATAAATGGTTTGAAGATGGCACAACGAATGCTTCCTATAACTGCTTAGATCGCCAGGTTGAAAACGGCCTTGGTAAAAAGACTGCGATTATTTTTGAAGCTGATGACGGTACTGTTACCAACGTCACTTACCAAGAAATGCTTGAGCGTGTTTGCAAGATGGCAAATGCACTTCGCAAGATGGGCATCAAGTCTGGTGACCGCGTCATTATTTACATGGCAATGACAATCGAAGGCATTGTTGCTATGCAAGCCTGTGCCCGTATCGGTGCCATTCACTCCGTAGTGTTTGGTGGATTCTCGGCTCAAGCTTTGCGTGATCGTATTGTTGACGTAGGTGCAGTTGCAGTGATCACTGCTGACGGACAGTTCCGTGGCGGCAAATCTTTACCACTGAAGGCGATTTGCGATGAGGCTCTTTCCACTGGCGAATGTGGCAATGTAAAGCATGTCATCGTGAGCAAGCGTACTGGTACTGATGTCACCATGACAGCGGGTCGCGATGTTTGGATGCAAGAAATCGTAGCTAACGAGTCCACTACTTGCGAGCCAGAGTGGGTTAGCGCTGAGCACCCCCTATTTATTCTGTATACGTCTGGTTCAACAGGTAAGCCAAAAGGCGTACAGCACTCCACAGGTGGCTATCTCTTGTGGGCGATTCTCACAATGAAGTGGACTTTTGACATCAAGCCAAATGACGTCTTCTGGTGTACTGCTGATATTGGTTGGGTAACAGGTCACTCCTATATTACTTATGGCCCACTCGCAGTTGGCGCTACAGAGATCGTGTTTGAGGGTGTTCCAACTTACCCCAATGCTGGTCGTTTCTGGGACATGATTCAGAAACACAAGGCAACGATTTTCTATACCGCACCAACGGCGATTCGTTCATTGATCAAAGCATCTAGCAATGATGAATCAGCGCATCCAAAGAGCTACGACTTATCCTCATTGCGTCTCTTGGGTTCAGTCGGCGAGCCGATTAATCCGGAAGCATGGATGTGGTACTACGAGAATGTGGGTGGCTCACGTTGCCCAATCGCAGATACTTTCTGGCAAACCGAAACTGGCGGTCACATGATTTCACCATTGCCAGGTGCAACGCCCATGATTCCAGGTTCATGTACATTGCCATTGCCAGGTATTCAGGCGGCGATTGTGGATGAGGCTGGTGCAGACGTTCCCAATGGTCAAGGCGGTATCTTGGTTGTAAAACGTCCATGGCCTTCCATGATTCGTACGATTTGGAATGATCCCGATCGTTTCGTGAAGTCTTATTTCCCTGAGGAGTTGGGCGGCACTTTGTATCTGGCGGGTGACGGTGCGATTCGCAATAAAGAAACTGGTTACTTCACCATTACCGGTCGTATCGATGACGTGTTAAACGTTTCCGGTCACCGTATGGGTACGATGGAAATTGAATCTTGCTTGGTTGCCAACCCCTTAGTTGCTGAAGCTGCAGTCGTTGGTCGTCCTGACGATATGACTGGTGAAGCAATTTGTGTATTCGTAGTTCTGAAGGGCGGTCGCCCAACAGGTGACGAGGCCAAGAAGGTTGCGACTGAGTTGCGTAACTGGGTAGGCAAAGAAATTGGCCCAATCGCGAAACCTAAAGATGTCCGTTTTGGTGATAACTTGCCTAAAACTCGTTCCGGCAAGATTATGCGTCGCCTGCTGCGCGTGATCGCTAAGGGCGAAGAGGTTACCCAAGATACATCGACCCTCGAAAATCCGGCAATTTTGGAGCAGCTCAAAGAGTCTGTATAGGTAACTAATTACGCTTTTAGAGGCAAACCCCTCGACAAACGTATAATCAACGCCTGTACGGAAGGGTGGATGAGCGGTTTAAGTCACACGCCTGGAAAGCGTGCGTAGGTTAATAGCCTACCGCGGGTTCGAATCCCGCCTCTTCCGCCAGTAGCACCCTGAGAGCCCCTATCCACGGGGCTCTTTCTTTTTCAGGGCTTTCTACCTACCAATCTACCCACCAGCAAAACATGGTCTAAATTTTTTTTTGACCATTCAGATTTATTTGCCCTGCGAGACACTTTGATTTGAGGTGCACAAGCCTGCAGATGTAAAGTAATATTTCCCGATCGGGAATATATGCCTATAATATGAGCAATAAATCAATAAATTTCCCGATCAGGAAATTATATTGAAAAAACAGGCAAATTGCAGTAATATTTCCCGATCAGGAAATATTTATGAGCACTCAAATTCAAAACTCTCTCGATCTGGGTCGCTTGGTGCGTGAGACACGCAAGCGCTTGAAGCTAACTCAACCACAATTAGCGCTAGCCGCAAATGTGGGGGTAAGGTTCATTGTCGAGCTAGAGGCCGGTAAATCCACGCTGAGGTTGGAAAATATTCTGAGAGTGCTTCAAGCCTTGGGTGGCGTATTGAGTGTGGAGGGTATGGACTCCTTCATTGCCAATAAACAAGAAGGGGCGAGCTAATGGTTCGAGAGCTGAGTGTCTGGTTTTTTGGCGAGCGCGTAGGGGTTCTAACTCAAGACGAAGGCTATCTATCTTTTCAATATTTGCCTGAGTGGTTGGGATCAAAAAACGCTAAGCCACTCTCTCAATCTTTACCGTTACGCACTGAGCCATTTGACGACAAGACTGCGAAACCCTTTTTTTCTGGCTTATTGCCTGAGGGTGATAAACGTACGGCAGTAGCGAAGATCTTAAAAGTGTCGAGCAAAAATGATTTCGCACTATTGGATGGCATTGGGGGTGAGTGCGCGGGCGCGTTGATTTTGTTGGAGCCTGGTCAAACACCTCCGGAAGAGGCGCATGCAAGTGACTCTATAAAGTGGCTAAAAGAAGATCAATTGCTTGCAGTGCTGGAGAAGTTGCCTAAGCGACCATTGCTCGCTGGTGAATCCGGCCTGAGACTATCGCTTGCCGGAGCTCAGGAGAAGTTGCCAGTAGTTGCCAGAGAAGTATTGGGTAAAGATGGGCTCAGTCATTTTGAAATTGGCCTACCAAAGAACAATATCCCAAGCTCATATATTCTCAAGCCGGAAATATCAGGCGTTGATGGCAGCGTCTATAACGAAGCATTTTGTCTTGCTCTAGCCAGAGAGTTAAAGCTAGATACCGCCACTGCCAGGATTGGCCGAACAAAAGATAAAACATATTTACTGGTTGAGCGTTATGACCGCTTTCTTGATGATGGACAGTTAAGACGATTGCATCAAGAGGACTTCTGTCAGGCATTGGGCGTAGCGCCTGAGCTCAAATATCAGAATGAGGGTGGGCCAACTATTGCTGACGGATTTGCATTAGTGCGTAAAGTAACCACCCCAAGCGCGCCTAATCTTTTGAGACTACTCGATTACATCATTTTTAATTGCTTGGTGGGTAACAACGATGCTCATGCAAAGAACTTTTCATTGCTCTATAGTCAAAGTGGAATTCAATTAGCGCCACTTTATGATGTTTTATCAACTGCAGTCTATTCAGACCTCGGCGATAGCATGTCAATGAAGATTGGTAGCAAATACCGCTTTGATGAATTGCATGTACGCCATTGGGTGCAGATGGCTGAGGCGGCCCAGCTAGGTGCACCTCAACTAAAAAGAAGGGTGCTGGAGATTGCTAGTCAGTTGCCCAATTTGGCAAAAGGATTGCAAGCTCAGTTTGAGGCTAAGAGCTGGGATCACCCAATTCTTGCCAAAATTGTTTCATTGATTGAAGATCGTTCCGCAACAACGGCCAATCGTTTCTCAATGGCGGACTAATTAAATAGTGATGGTCTGTAAATTTACATCCACCAAGAGGGCGAAAGTGGCCCCATCTTCAGGTGGTTTTTTCATTGTTTTTGCCTGTTTTTTTCCTAAATGGGCTCTAAGCGCCAAATTATTTGGTCCCTCAACCCTCTGTTTTTAATCAAATAAACGGGTTTTTAGGATTTTTGTTGCGTTGCCGCAAATAAATCTTGCACTGCAACATAAAACTTCTTACAATGGTGCATCGCAATAAATTTTTAACCAATTTAAAAAGTTAGGAAAACACCATGTTCCAGAATCAATTAAACGACCAACTCTCACAAGCCCAAGCAAAAGCTGTTGAAAACGCAAAGTACTTGGCTCAAGTGGCTGTTGAAAGTGCAAAAGAATTAGCTGAAATCAACCAAGCTGCCGCTAAAGATGCTTTAGTTGTTGCTCAAGATGCAAGCGCACAATTGTTAGCAATTAAAGATGCACAACAGTTGGCAAAATTGGCTCAGCCAGAAACTGCCCAAGAAGCTGCTAAGTACGCTGCTGCCTACCAGGCTAAAGTAAACAAAGTAGTACGTAACGGCAATAAAGAAGTTGCTCAAGTTGTTGACGCTTCTATTGATGACGCACGTGCTGATATGGTTAAGTTTGTTAAGGAAGCTACTAAGACAGCTCCTGCTGGCTCTGAGGCATTTGTTTCTGCATTCAAAACTGCATTCGAAACTTCGCTCCAACAGTTTGACCAAGTTCGCGCTTCAGCAACAGATGCTTTCGCAAACTTTGAGAAGAGTGTTGACGCTGCATTGGCTAACATTCAAGGTCAATACGCTGTTGCTAAACCAGCAGCTAAAAGCCGCAAAGCTGCTTAATTAGCTTTAACTGCTTTATGTGACAAACCGCCCTCGGGCGGTTTTTCATTTTCCAGTTGCCGTAAGATGGATGTTTTAGAGCCTAATCGGAGAAAACATGATCTTTGCAATCCTTTTAATGGACCGTCCCGGCACAGCAGAGTTGCGCATTCAAGTGCGTCCAGAACATCGCGCCTATCTAGGTGTGCTTGCTGACAAGATGGCCTTTGCTGGCCCACTAACATCGGAAGATGGCAAAACGACAGTTGGAAGCTTATTGGTCATGGATTTCCCAAGCAAGGCAGATGTTGAGGCTTGGTTAGCGGATGAGCCATTCACTAAAGCAGGTGTTTATGAAAAACCGGTTATTCATGCATTTCATAATGGATGGGCGCAAAAGGTGGGATTTCCACCAGCAGTCTAAATTGCGATCCATATTCCCATTCCAGATTTAAATTATTGCAACTATGATTTCATTTAAGCCACTCACTGTGCGAACCTGGTCGCTCCGAATTGCCGGGGCAGTTTTTGCACTAAGTTTTTTATTCTGGGGCGCATGCCACCTTTGGATTCCTGGTGCCATTAAGAATGCAATAGAGTCGTATGGTAAAAAAATTGGCTACGAAATTGCTTATCAAGATCTCAGTATTTCTCCCTTGCGCTTGCGTATTGAGATTGAGGGTCTTCATGTGCTTGATAGTCATCAGGAGAAATTGCTTGAACTAAAGAAAGCAGTAGTCATGTTGAAGTGGTCTCGACTCATGATGGGTGAATTGGGGTTTGATGACATTCTTTTAGATGAGCCCAAAGTATTGCTCGAGAAGCGTAACGCCAAAGGTAAAGTTAGCCCATGGAATTGGCAGGAATTCATTGCTGCTATTACACGCAATTTACCCCCAGCGGATCCTGCTACGCCAAAAAAGAATATCAAAATTTCAGTTGATGAATTTAGGGTGTCAAATGCTACTTTGGAGGTATTAGATCCGAATAAAAAACTACATGAACAACTTAAGCCGCTTTCTATTGAGCTATTGGATATTGCAAACTACGATAAACGCGGCGACGTTAATGGTGTTCGTGGGCAGTATGGCTTGAATCTTGGTGCACTGCACTTTACCTTGCCAGGGCTGAATCAGAAGATTGCATTTAGGCGTGTTGCCATCAAGGGCGCCTTAGATAATCCTGCGCCAGATGTAATCGGAGCTCAAGTTGATTTGGAAATTGATGATGGGCGCGTTAGCTCTCACTGGGATTTGAAGTCTGACAAATCTATTGCCGGAAGAGTTCAGGTGGACAGTCTTTCGATTGCACCTTTTATCGGATTGTTACCTGCTAATAAAGAATTGCAAGCTCAGAGTGGGGTGATTCAATCCACTCTGGATATTGGGCTAAAGGGTGATGAGCTGACTGTATCTGGAGATTTGCATCTACTAGATTTAGATTTGCTCGAGCAGGGGCAAAAGCAATCGCTCATGAAGTGGAAGTCGGGGGATATTCAGCAATTTATCTATCAGAGCTCAAAGCGTGCTGGATCTAGTTTCATTGCCAATGAAATTGCTATTGATCAACCCGCACTCCAGTTTGAAATCGATGACAAAGGTTTTTCTAATTTCAGACGCTTGTTTTCTAAGCAGGAAGCGGAAGTGGCGGGAGCGGAAAAGCCAACGGTGTCTTCAAAAGAGAAGACATCTTTTGCTCTGGATATCAAAGTATTGAAATTGCGCGAAGGTGAGGTACGGTTTTCTGACTTGGCTATGAAGCCCAACTTCAAAGTTAACCTGAGGAAATTCAATGCGAGTTTCGCTAACGTAAATACGCTTCCCGGCCATTCAACATTAATGACTTTGGATGGAGTCTTGGCTGAATCTGGATCGCTGCGGGGTGCTGGGCAGATTTCATTCGATGATCCACGTCGGAATAATGATGTGACGCTCAATTTTAAAAATGTGCCACTCAATGCATTTAATCCTGCCGTGATGACCTTTGCCGGCTACCAAATCGCTAGCGGTCGGGTGAATTTGAATCTACGTTACAGCGCAAAGGATGGTGAGCTTAAGGGCGGCAATCAAATCATCATTAAGAAGATCGAGCTTGGTGAGGAGGTGGCTGATTTTCAGGGTAAAAAACTCCCGCTAGGCTTGGCGATTGCCTTGCTTGAGGATTCCGACGATACGATTGATGTCACCATCAATATTGCCGGTAATGTGGATTCGCCAGAGTTCAGTGCCAGCGGTTTAGTGTGGCAAGCTATTAGCAATATTCTGACTAATGTTGCCACTGCACCATTCAGAGCTTTGGGTGCTCTCCTGGGGATGGGTGCTAATGATGGGGTAAATGCTGTACTAGGTGAGGCAGTGTTTTTACCGTCCGACCAAGATCGTTTGGAAAAGTTTGGCGACTTCTTGGCCAAGAAGCCGAACGCCACCTTGGAGCTTGCGGGAACTTATGACCCGGATGCAGATAAAGCTGCCTTAGCCCGTGCAACTGCCGATCTTGCCATTCTGAAGGCGGCTGGCATGAATATCGCCCCTAATGACCCAATCCCTAGTCCGGATTTCTCGGACTCGAAGGTGCGGTCTGGTTTGAGGTCAGCCTACGCCCAATACGTTGGTAGGATTAAATTGGGTCAGCGATTGTTGACCCTGCCAGACGGGGCTGAACGAAATGAACGCTTGCACACCGAACTCATTGCCAGCGTTCCCGTAACGGCAGAGGATTTGACGAATCTAGCTAAAAATCGAGCAAAGCTAGCCTTAAGCTTCATGGTGAAAAGTAATCCTGCATTGAAGGATCGAATTAGCTTGGGCGAGGTCAAAACTGTCACGGCAGGTAAGGAGGGCGTGCCCCTCGAAGTTGAAGTCAGAATCAAGTAGACTTGAGGTATGAATTCAATCACTTTGCGCCCTTTAGCTATTCTTGTTTTTATTGCTGCCATTGCCTTGTCAGGATGCGGCTCCATTGAGTCAGCAGCCCAAGATGACTGCACTTCGATTGGCTGGCAGATTGGCAGTAAAGGCTATAACGACTGCTTCAAGACTCGCGTTTATGAGCGTAAGTTGGATTATTCACTCCCACCTGGCGACAAGCCATCCCCATCCGTCATTTAATTTAGGGTTTACCCTTAATAAATTCACTTGAGCTCCGTCAAGGACTTGAGTGCAGAAATAACCCAAAATCGATCGTGATTTTGGGAATTTCCTATATATAGCGAGGCAAATCATTTCTCGCGATTTCAGGCTTTCCCCAAGCAAGACTTTAGACATACAAAAACAGCATCATTATTGCGACTAGAAATTAGAGACTATTACTATGAATCACCCAAAACCCTCCGGAGAGATCAAGGCTGTTGCTGTAGCAACTGCGGATGATTTAAGGGAAACCATTCGTCGCAAGAGCAAGCTCAAAGGACGTCAAGCAGACGATGTGTCTTTGGCAGAAGTTCGCCAGTTAATTGGTGATGCAGCTCATCGCCGTGATCTGCTGATTGAAAATTTACATAAGCTAAATGATGAGTACCGTGCATTGCATGACCGTCATTTGGTTGCTCTCGCAAAAGAAATGAATTTGCCGATGGCTGAAGTTTATGAAGTGGCTACTTTCTACCACCACTTTGAAGTGGTGCGCGGCAATGATCCGGTTGCAGATATTACGGTGCGCGTATGCGATGGCATTGCGTGTGAACTGGCTGGTGCACAAAATCTGCTGGCAAAGTTGCCTGCGATATTGGGTAACCCGAATGTCAAAGTGATAGCTGCGCCATGCGTAGGTCGTTGTGAGCAGGCCCCAGTAGCAGTGGTGCATCAGTATCCAGTGCTGTTTGCGACTGCCGACAAGGTTAGTGCTGCCGTCAAAAATAATATGACGACTCAGCCAATGGCTAGGGACAGTGCTAATTTCGATCCTGCCGCCTTGGCCGAAAAGGGCGTCTCTCCTCAAGGCGAAAATCAAGCCTTATCACCAGACTATGTAGGCTACGAGTCTTATCGTGCCCAAGGTGGTTACGTCTTAGCAAAAGAAATTGCTGAAGGCAAAAAAGATGGTGAAAGCATTATCAAGGCCATGGAAAACTCCGGCCTTCGTGGTCTTGGCGGTGCAGGTTTCCCAGCAGGGCGCAAGTGGCGCATCGTGAAAGATCAAACTGCTCCAAAGTTGATGGCGGTAAATATTGACGAAGGTGAGCCGGGCACATTTAAAGATCGCACTTACTTAGAGCGTGACCCACATCGCTTTTTAGAGGGTTTATTGATTGCAGCTAATGTCGTAGGTATTGATGCTTGCTACATTTATTTGCGTGACGAATACCATGGCTGTCGTGAATTACTCGAAGCAGAATTGACTAAGCTCAAAGCAAATCCGCCATTTAAACTGCCACTGATTGAGTTACGTCGCGGTGCTGGTGCTTACATTTGTGGTGAAGAGTCTGCCATGATTGAGAGTATCGAAGGTAAGCGCGGTGAACCACGCATGCGTCCTCCGTATATTGCTCAAGTTGGATTGTTTGGCCGTCCAACACTAGAGCATAACTTTGAAACTCTTTACTGGGTGCGCGATATTGTTCAGCGTGGCCCAGAGTGGTTTAGCTCTTTTGGCCGCCACGATCGTAAAGGTTTGCGTAGCTATAGCGTCAGCGGTCGCGTTAAAAACCCGGGCGTCAAATTAGCCCCAGCTGGCATCACTATTCAAGAGTTAATTGATGAGTACTGTGGTGGTATGCAAGACGGTCATAAGTTCTATGGCTACTTGCCTGGCGGCGCATCAGGCGGCATCTTGCCAGCAACGATGAATGACATTCCGCTGGACTTTGATACTTTGCAGCCTTACGGATGCTTTATTGGTTCTGCTGCAGTCATGGTATTTGGTGATAAAGATAAAGCGCGCGATATGGCGCTAAATGTGATGCACTTCTTTGAGCATGAGAGCTGTGGACAGTGCACGCCGTGTCGTGTAGGTACCAGCAAGGCTGCCAAGTTAATGCAGTCCAAGTCCTGGGACCAAGACACTCTGGAAGATTTGGCGACCGTGATGGTGGATGCCTCTATTTGCGGTCTAGGTCAAGCGGCACCCAATCCGATTCGCTGTATCCATAAATATTTCCCACAAGAAGTTGCTTAAAAGCCAAGGGAAAGACGAGATAAATATGAACGCACCAGTAAACCCTAAAGAACTTGAGTTGCAAACAGTTGAGTTCAAGCTAGACGGTCAAACCATCGTTTCTTATGAAGGTGAGACGATCCTTAAGGCCGCCAAACGCCATGGTATTGATATTCCGCATCTGTGTTTTAAGGATGGCTATCGCCCTGATGGCAATTGCCGCGCCTGTGTAGTGGAAATTAATGGCGAGCGTACCTTGGCACCAAGTTGCTGCCGGAGTGCCACTCCAGGAATGGATGTCAAAGCCAATAGCGAGCGTGCACTCAAGAGCCAAAAACTAGTATTGGAGATGTTGCTATCCGATATGCCTGATGAAGGCTTTAAGTGGGTGGGAGACAGCAAAGAAGAAGAGCAAAAAAATCAACATGGCGAATTAAGCACCTGGGCAGCACGCATGGATGTGACAGTTCGACCAGAGCTCAAAGCATTACGCCGTGACAAAGTCAGTAATGACATTTCTCATCCAGCAATGGCGGTGAACTTGGATGCGTGTATTCAATGTAATCGTTGCGTACGTGCTTGCCGTGAAGAGCAGGTGAATGATGTGATCGGCTACGCAATGCGTGGCGCTCACAGCGAGATCGTATTTGATCTAAATGATCCAATGGGTGATAGCACTTGCGTTGCCTGTGGCGAATGCGTGCAGGCTTGTCCAACAGGCGCGTTAATGCCTAAGGGATTGATTGGCTCACAAACTGTTGATCGCAAAGTAGATTCAGTTTGTCCTTTCTGTGGCGTAGGTTGCCAGATTACTTACAACGTTAAAGACGAAAAGATTGTCAGTGTTGAAGGTCGTGATGGACCCGCTAATCACAACCGCCTTTGCGTTAAAGGTCGATTCGGTATGGACTACATCCACAACCCACAGCGCTTAACAAAACCACTGATTCGTAAGGTGGGTGTTGCTAAGGATGAAGCCTTATTAGAAGGCAAACAGGATTGGTCTGACATCTTCCGTGAAGCAACCTGGGAAGAGGCTTTAGAAGTTGCCGGTGGTGGCCTCAAAAAACTAAAAGATCAATACGGCAATAAAGTATTGGCTGGATTTGGTTCTGCAAAAGGTAGCAACGAAGAAGCCTACTTATTCCAAAAGCTGGTACGTACGGGTTTTGGTAGCAACAACGTCGACCATTGCACGCGTCTTTGCCATGCATCATCAGTTGCCGCGCTTTTAGAGGGCGTTGGCTCTGGCGCTGTAAGTAATCAAGTAAACGATGTTGAGCACTCCAGCTTGATTATGTTAATTGGATCTAATCCAACAGCAAATCATCCAGTGGCGGCCACTTGGTTTAAGAATGCCGCTAAACGGGGCGCCAAGATTGTTTTGTGTGACCCACGTAAGACTGATATTAGTAAGCATGCTTGGCGCACCATGCAGTTCAAGCCAGACACTGACGTGGCGATGCTCAATGCCATGATCTTCACTATTATTGAAGAAGGTTTGGTTGATAAAGACTTTATTAAGGATCGCTCTAATAATTTTGAAGCGCTCAAAGAAAATATCAAGGGATACAGTCCAGAAGCGATGGCTCCACTCTGCGGAATTCCTGCAGAAACCCTGCGTGAGGTAGCTAGAGAATTTGCCACCACTAAGTCAGCCATGATTTTGTGGGGCATGGGTGTCAGCCAGCACGTTCACGGCACTGATAACGCACGTTGCTTAATTGCCTTGGTGAGTATCACTGGCCAAATCGGTAAACCTGGTTCTGGATTACATCCACTGCGCGGACAAAATAACGTACAGGGTGCTAGCGATGCGGGATTAATCCCGATGATGTTCCCGAACTACCAGCGCGTAGACAATCCAGAAGCGCATGCCTGGTTTGAGAAATTCTGGGATACCCCATTAGATAAGAAGCCTGGCTATACCGTAGTAGAGATCATGCATAAGATCACAGCGCCTGATAGCGATCCGGACAAGATTCGCGGCATGTATGTCGAGGGCGAGAACCCCGCGATGAGTGACCCTGATTTGAATCACGCGCGTCATGCCTTAGCTGCTTTGGATCTCTTGGTTGTGCAGGACATCTTTATGACAGAGACTGCTTTGTTGGCGGACGTGGTGTTGCCGGCAAGCGCATGGCCAGAGAAGGTGGGTACTGCAAGCAATACTGACCGCATGGTACAGATGGGTAAGAAGGCAATTAATCCTCCGGGAGATGCCAAGCCTGATCTGTGGATCATTCAGCAAATTGCTAATCGTATGGGCTGTAATTGGAACTATCAAGGTCCGGATGATGGTGTTGCAGAGGTTTATGACGAAATGCGTCAGGCAATGCATGCGGCTATCAACGGCATTACTTGGGAGCGTCTAGAAAAAGAATCTAGCGTGACATACCCATGCTTATCCGCTGAAGACCCGGGTCGTCCAATTGTGTTTAATGACAAGTTTGATACCAAAGATGGCAGAGTGAAGTTAGTGCCTGCAGATATCATTCCTGCGAATGAGCGCCCAGATGAAGAGTATCCATTTGTGCTGATTACAGGTCGTCAATTGGAGCATTGGCATACCGGCAGTATGACCCGTCGTGCTACGGTCTTGGATGCAATTGAGCCAATGGCTACCGTCTCGATGAATGGCGAAGACATGACCCAGTTAGGCGTTTCTGCTGGTGATGTCATTACTGTTCAATCTCGTCGTGGCGAAGTAGGCATCCATGTCCGTAGAGATGATGGCACTCCACGCGGTGTGATCTTTATTCCGTTTGCCTACTATGAGGCTGCAGCTAACCTCATCACCAACGCCGCCCTAGATCCATTTGGCAAGATTCCGGAATTTAAGTACTGCGCAGTCAAACTCGCTAAAGGTGGTCAAGCTGCTCCAGTGATGGGTTACGGTACTAATGACCCTAGTCGGCAGAAATCTGAATCGACTCATTGATCATCAACTCACTTGAGAGAAGGCCGCTTTCGGGCGGTTTTTTCTTGTGAAATGACCTTGTTTTCTAGCTTGCTACTTTTGTAGTAAAATGAGTCAAATAGGAGATTTTTGATGGGCATGCCAGTCAGAATTGATGACAATCTATATGAAGCGGCGAAATCAGAGGCTAAGTCTGAGCATCGGACTATTGCCGGACAGCTTGAGTTTTGGGCTACTGTAGGCCGCGCTGCCATTGATAATCCAGACCTTCCAATTTCCTTTATTACTGCCTCATTGGCCTCTTTAGCTGAGTCCAGGGCTGAAGGCACCCCGTTTATCCCTCGTTCTAAGAAGGTTTAATGGCGCATTCAGTTATTCAAACGCGCCGATTTGCCAGACAATATAAAAAGCTAAATGACAATATCGCCAAGGATGTAGATGGCGCCGTAGGAATTGTTTCAAATAAACCCTCGATCGGTGAAAGAAAGAAGGGTGATTTAGCCGCTTTGTTGGTATACAAATTCAAAAGCAGTGGTCAACTCTACTTGCTTGGTTACTCGCTCGATCATGGCTTGAGACTGGTTTATCTCGAAGCTATCGGCTCGCATGAAAACTTCTATCGAGACATCAAGAGATAATCAACGCAATATTCCATTGCCCTTTAGAATTAACCCTCCATGGCCAGTTCAAAACCCTCAATCCCTCAAGCCGACACTAAAGCCGAGCTTCCTGTTCTCATTATTGGTGCAGGCTTAGCTGGACTCACTGTTGCCCTGCACATGGCCGAGACGCAGCCGGTCATTGTCATGGCTAAGCGCGGTCTGGGTGAAGCTGCAACTGCTTGGGCGCAGGGCGGTATTGTTGGGGTGGTTGATAAAGAGCATGACAGCGTGGATTCCCATGTAAGTGATACCTTGGAAGCGGGTGCGGGTCTCGTAGTGGAGTCGACCGCTCGATATATCGCCGAAGAAAGTGCTGAAGCCATTCGTTGGTTGGTTGAGCAGGGCGTTCCTTTTACGGCTGATGAGACTGGCCCGATGGGTTTACATCTCACCCGTGAAGGTGGTCATAGTCAACGTCGGATTGCGCACGTAGCTGATGCAACCGGCAAAGCCATTCATGAGGTATTGCTCGATAAGGCAAGGGCCCATAAAAATATTCAATTGCTAGAGCATTGGATTGCTCTAGACCTGATTACCAATCGCCATTTAGATGCGAAGACACAACGTACTAAGCCGAATCGTTGCTATGGTGTGTACGCCCTCGATATTAAAAACAATCGCGTAGAAACTATTGAAGCTAAGTCAGTGGTATTGGCTACTGGTGGCGTGGGCAAAGTCTATCGCTACACCAGCAACCCCGATACTGCTACAGGCGATGGCATTGCCATGGCCTGGCGCGCAGGTTGCCGTGTTGGCAATATGGAATTTATTCAGTTTCATCCAACCTGCTTGTATCACCCTAGTGATAGAACCTTTTTGATTACTGAGGCAATGCGGGGTGAGGGTGGCCTACTGAAGTTGCCTAATGGCACTCGCTTCATGCCTGAGCATGATGAGCGCAATGAATTGGCTCCACGTGACATTGTTGCTAGAGCCATCGACTTTGAGATGAAAAAGCACGGCTTAGATTACGTACATCTGGACGCCACTCATTTGGGTGAAGCCTTCATTAAAGAGCATTTCCCGATGATCTATGCACGTTGTATGAGCTTGGGTCTAGATATCACTAAAGAACCTATTCCGGTGGTACCCGCTGCGCATTACACCTGTGGTGGTGTGGTAACCGATCTCAAGGGACGCACTGATTTACCTGGACTCTATGCGGTGGGTGAGGCAACGTACACTGGCTTGCATGGTGCTAATCGCTTGGCCAGTAACTCTCTATTAGAGTGTGTAGTGATTGGTAAGGCCGCTGCAGAAGATATCTCCGCCTTAAAAACTCCAGACATGCCAAAACTTCCGCTCTGGGATGAGAGTCAGGTTGAAGACGCGGATGAACAGGTGGTGATTGCCCATAATTGGGATGAGTTGCGTTCATTGATGTGGAACTACGTAGGTATCGTCAGAACCAATCGACGCTTGGAGCGAGCTCTACACAGAATCAAATTACTTCGCTATGAAGTTCAAGAGTATTACGCTAACTTTAAAGTCACGCGTGACTTAATTGAGTTGCGAAATCTATTGGAATGCGCAGAGTTGATTGTGAGATCAGCACTCATGCGCAGAGAGAGCAGGGGGCTGCATTACAGTCGCGATTACCCAGGCACTTGGGCGGTTTCTTATCCGACTATTCTGACGCCTCAAGCTGATGGTACTTCAGAAAATCCTGAGACCTAAACAAATTAAAGATCGCCTTTTAATACAGCCTCTTTAATGTATTTGTTTAGGCGGGTTTGCCAGCCTTTACCGCTTGCCCGCAGTTTCTCTAGGACATCAAAGTCCATTCTTAGGCTTAACATCTCTTTAGTATTTTTAATGGGCGGTCTACCAACACCTCTTTTAATAAGAGTGTCACCAACATAGACGTGGGCATCTCTAAACCATTGCTCATCTAGCTCTGGTGCATCATCCGGATCAACCCAATCTTCCTTCATATTTTTTAATTTCACGCTCATTTGCTCTCCTGAGGCTAATGATTCTTCTTTTGGCGCCCCTGTAAGTCCACACAACAACGACTGGAATGTTGTCTAGGTAGCCAAAACTGAAGACCCTAATTTCGCCATAATTTTTTCTGTAATCAATTTGATCCATGTGCGAAGCTTCAAAGATTTCATTCGCTCGCGACATATCCAGGCCACGCGTAAACAAGGTTATCTCTCGCTTTGCATCATCAAATTCAAGCACTAATTCATCCTATTAATGTATATACAAAAATAATTAATGTCAATACATAAATTAAGGGACTAGAGACTGAAAGCCCAATAAATGTAAGGGGTCAGTCTAGAAAAGAAAAACCCCGCCGAATATCAGAGGGGTTTTATAAAACTGTCAGCAGTAGGCTGACATAGGGTGGTAGATTTCTTACAAAATTCTCATCGAAAAATCCACTGCCTGAATATCTTTAGTTAGCTTTCCGAGAGAGATGCGATCAACGCCAGTAGCAGCAATCGCGCGCATCTGATCCAAGTTGATGCCACCAGAGGCCTCCAATAAGGCGCGGCCATTAGTAAAGTCAACCGCTTCTTTCATTTGCTCGGTGGTGAAGTTATCAATCAAGATGCTTTTTGCGCCCGCATCTAATGCCTCTTTTAATTCAGCAAAGTTTTCAACCTCTACCTGAATATCCACCCCAGAATTTAACGCCTGAGCAGCCTTGACTGCAGCAGCAACACCGCCTGCGGCAGCAATGTGGTTCTCTTTGATCAAGATGCCGTGCCATAGTGCAAGACGTTGGTTTTGACCGCCACCCACACGCACTGCGTATTTCTGCGCTTGGCGTAAACCTGGAATCGTTTTGCGCGTATCGAGTACCGCACAACCTTGAGGGTTTGGGCTGACACCTGCAATAGCATCAACGTGTTGACGTGCAATGCTAGCCGTCCAAGATAGTGTTTGCAAGAAGTTAATGCAAGGACGCTCAGCAGAGAGGAGTGCGCGAGAGTTTGCTTCAATATCGCAAACCTTGCTATCGGGTTTCATCAAGTCACCCTCTAAGTAGTACCAGGTCACTTTTGCGGAGGGGTCTAATTTCTTGAGGGCGCCTTCAAACCAATCTACCCCGCACAGCACAGCCTCTTGGCGGACAACCAGTTGCGCATGCACTGGTTTGCTCGGAACTAACTGCGCCGTCCAATCACACTTGCCAATATCTTCCATCAGCGCATCGGCAATATTACGTTGGCGGGCTTGCTCTAAGGTTTCGTTGTAATCAAACATATGTATTCAATGAATCAATTTAATTAAGCTGCGCCAATATTCTTCACAAAGCCATGCTGTGCTTTTGCCAGAAGGTCAGGATGATTCTGAGTGAAGTCCAGCATGCGTTCGATGCAACCCAATGCTTTAGCTCGAATATCTTCCTCGATGAAGATTTCACCTGAGGCATTCTCAAGACAATTCAGAATTCCTTGTAGGCCATTCATCGCCATCCAAGGGCAGTGAGCGCAACTCTTGCAAGTGGCGCTGTTGCCAGCAGTAGGGGCTTCAATCAATACTTTATTCGGTGCCAGTTGGCGCATGCGATGCAAGATGCCATTGTCGGTAGCCACGATGTATTCAGTGGCTGAGCCCTCAACTACGGCTTTAATCATGGCAGAAGTGGAGCCCACTACATCTGCGAGATCTACAACTGCTTGTGGAGATTCAGGATGAACCAAAATCATCGCGTTGGGATGGGCGGCTTTCAGCATCTCCAATTCAATAGCTTTAAATTCATCATGAACAATGCAAGCGCCATTCCAGAGAAGCATATCTGCGCCTGTTTGTTCTTGAATATAGCGACCCAAGTGTCGATCGGGTGCCCATAAAATTTTCTTGCCTTCAACCTTGAGTTGATGAACGATGGCTAGCGCACATGAACTTGTGACCATCCAATCTGCCTGTGCTTTAACTGCAGCACTGGTGTTGGCGTAGACAACCACCGTACGGTCGGGATGCAAAGCTCTAAATGCCGCAAAGTCAGTAGCATCGCAACCCAAATCTAAAGAGCAGGTTGCCTCTAGGTCTGGCATGAATACGCGTTTCTCGGGACTCAGAATCTTTGCGGACTCTCCCATAAAGCGCACCCCAGCCACAATCAAATTCTTGGCTGAGTGATTTTTACCGAAGCGGGCCATTTCTAAGGAGTCGGCGACGTAGCCACCGGTCTCCATAGCAAGATCTTGAATATCCCCATCTACATAGTAGTGGGCCACCAAAGCGGCATCTTTCTCGATTAGCAATTGTTTGATGCGAGCAATTACGGCCGCTTTTTCGGCCCCACGCAGCTGAGGAGGTGTTTTTGCCCAAGCTTGGGCGGTACAGGTAGCCCCTGCAGCATCTTGCTGGGGGTAATCAAAGGCAATAGGGGTGCTAACAGTTGAAGTCATAGGTAATTTTAGCCTCCTTAATTCAGGCGCATATTCGCCTTGATGATCATGTAAATTGTAGCTACAATGTAGCTACATATAAACAATCTAGAAGATGATGGATGGGGGCTTGATATGGCAGCAAATGCAGTTGTTCGTGCACGTATAGATGCAGACATTAAGAATGAGGCCAGTCTTGTACTTGAAGCTATGGGATTAACCGTATCTGACGCATTGCGAATGATGTTGGTAAGGGTTGCGACTGAAAAATCTTTACCGTTCGAGCCGCTTATTCCAAACGCCAAAACAATTTCAGCTATGCGTGAAGCTCGAGAACGTCAGTTGATGACGTTTGGTTCATCAAAGGAGTTGCTGCAGGATTTGAATGCGGAGGATTAACAGTCAGACAACTATCTCGCAAAGCGTAGTGCCTGCAACGAGTTCTGATGCCTATGCTGGAGCGATTCAATCGACGAATGTCAGCACGTACTCTAGTCAAACGTACAGCACCCAGTCTATGACGGCTTCAGCTTCGACTGTTGGCGGAACTGTTACTTTCTCTATCTGGGATCCGACTGCTGCTGTGAATTTTATGTTGCCAACGCACGTTACCAATGGCGTGACCCAGCTCAACCTCTTTAACGGCAACTCGGCATTCCTAGCAATTAATGGGTCCACAAATTACAGCGGTGCCGCCAACACGGGCGTATCGTCTAATCAGTGGGCTGAGCCAATCCTCAATCAGGCTTTAGGTTATGTAGCACCACCTCCTGAGGCTCCGGTAAACATGGCACCGACTCAGGTTGCCCCAATTCCTGGTGATGGCGCCGTTCTTCAAGGTGTTTTGGGTAATCACATATCCAATATGACTTCTACTCTGCTTGCAGGAGCCGGCTCGGTATCCGTTAGCTCTCCAGATGAAGTTACACTTGTAGAAGGAAAGTCTAAATCCGGTCAAGCTAAGTCTGAAGGCGGATGTTCATCTGATCTAGACGGAAATGAATCTAGCTGTGCTGAAGATTAAGTGCGTACCCATAAGAATGATCAAAATCCATACCCAATTTAATAAACCGCTATTTGCCATTTTTTTGATGGCAATGCCATTAATCTCTTTAGCGCAAACCCAAAAATCTCCTGCTGACTATGAATTCGTAGCCTCCGTGAACGGTTCCCCGATCTCAAAAGGTTTGCTGGAGTTAAATCTGAAGGGTGCGATTTCTCAGGGACAAAAAGATAGCCCCCAATTACGTCAGGCCGTTAAAGAAGAATTAATTAACCGTGAGTTAATCGCTCAAGCCGCCATTAAGGAGGGCTTGGAGAAAAACATTGATCTAACAGATCAAGTGGTTCAGCTGAAACAAACCTTGCTATTGCAGGCTTATCTTGAAGATCATTTCAAGAAAGAGCCCATTACTGATGCCAAACTTCGTGAAGAATATGAGAAGCAGAAGAAGCTCATGGGTGATAACTCCACGGCAGTTCAGTACAAGGTAAGTCAAATTATCCTGCCTTCCGAGTCTGAGGCTTTAGGGGTCATTGGGCGACTTCAAAAGGGCGAGTCCTTCTCAAAGATGGCTAAAGAAACCTCTATTGATAACGCATCTAAAGAGCAGGGCGGCTCTGTTGGTTGGATATTGCCCCAACAGATTCTGCGGCCAATTGCTGATGTCATGGTGAACCTGCCTAAAGGTAGCATTTCGAATTCACCCATTCAGGTACAAGGTGGCTGGGTCATTATTAAGCTTGAAGACAAGCGCACCATGAAAGTCCCGACGTTTGAGGAGGCAAAGAATCAGCTTCGTCAGGCAGTGGTGCAGCAGTATTTGGCAGAGTCTATCAAACGACTACGCGAGAACGCAAAAATTGTTCAATAAGGCCATGCTGAAAAGTATCATTCATGCAATAGCCTTATCCGGCGCCTTGTTATTGGCGTTTGAGGTGAGCGCGAATGAAAGAGTGGCTTATCAAAATTGGATTGTGGATTCAGGTCCAGAAACGACTGAGGCTTATACAGCCAATGACTCCAACTCTTCATTGGGTCTTTTTTGTGGTGGACCTACTTGCGTGTTTTATCTCAACCCCAATCTCAATTGCCAGCCCAATGCAAAAAATGCTGTTTTGATGAATAGCTCAAGTCAGTCTGCTGCCATCACCATGCAATGCACTTTGGTGGGAAAGCATTATTTTCAGATTCTGGATCCATTTGATCAGGTCTTAAATGCTGTTAAATCGGGTGGCAATATTGGCTTTGCTGTTGCCCTTCAGGGTGGAGCATTTTCGGTGTACCGATTTAGCCTGAATGGGGCAGTGCCAGCTTTACAAAGAGCCTTGGATGAGTCGGCTAAAAAGCATTTAGTGAAGCCAGTGCAGCCAAGTGGGCAACCCGGGTTTAAAGACATTACGTTATGAGTATCAAGCAATTTAATGCTACCTATTTGGCGCCAGATGATCGGCTGCTATTTCGTTTTAATACCACCGAAGATACGGAGTTTCGCTTTTGGTTCACGCGCCGGATAACGCTGTTTATCTTGGCGGCAACTCAGCATCTGACTGTTAAAAGCCTTGAACAGACTCATGCTCCCGAGATCGCCAAGGCAATAGCGGACTTTGACAAAGAAGTCATGCAGAGCAACCCGGAGTCACAGGGTGTCTCGAAGGCGGAGGCGTATCAGCCCGCTGCAAACTATCCTTTGGGAGCAGACCCCTTGTTGGTAATGGATGCTAAATGTACTCCTGAGAAGCAGGGCTTTGAAGACGGGATATCGTTAGATTTAGTCATGCCAGGTGGCGCTAATATCAATGTAAAGATGGCGGGCCCAACCTTGCAAGCTCTGTGCGCATTGTTAAATCAACTACGTGAACATGCTGTTTGGGGACCAGTGCCTTCAGTGGGTGCGGCGGCTACTCGTGGTGCTGATAATATAAAAGAGGGCCCCAAACCTTCTGTTCATTGATGAGCTTCTAGAATCCATGAAAGAGTCTATCGATTGCAGTCATCACGAGATGTTGCTGGCTCTTTAAGCTAGCAATTTCTTTTTTAAGGATTTTGCTTGGTACAGCTGCCATCTTTGGGGTTTCAAGAGCAAAGTCACTGCCCTTGATTGAAAAGATTGGCATAAGATCTTGAGGAAGCTTCACTTTTTTATAGAGACTAGCCTTTCTCAAGGGTATGACAACTCTCGTATCCAAGTCGCTTAATAAGTCAGTCTGTACATCCAATAGAAAAGGTGTGTTTTTGGCATGCTCCCCAATATTTTCATAAACGCTAAATCTCGCCATTAGAAAGTTCTCCAGCCATCCAACGGCAAACCTTCATCTTCAATGGTTTTGTTATAGCTGGCAATGAAGTCAACATTTTCTAGTTTCCAAAGCCGCTCTTTTTCGTGCCGAACAAGAGATTCAAGGAATGCATCACAAGCCTTTGAGATATTGATACCTAGTTTCTTGGCCTCAGCCAAAACCTCGGTATTTAAGGTTAGGTTAGTCGCCTTTTTTAAGGCTTTGTCCTGAGTACGGATTGAGCCATGAGTGATCATGACTCAATTATATGCATAATTTATACGCAGTCAATATGCGCATAAATTATGTGGGTATTGCATTCAGCGCTTTAGAAGGGAAGTTTCGCCTCCGGCTTGGCGGTCAACAACACGGCCTTAAACTCCGCCTGAATTCGCTCGATAGCCTCTTCACTATCAGCCTCAAACCGCATCACCACCACTGGAGTGGTATTGGATGGTCTAACTAGACCAAAGCCATCGGCATATTCCACGCGGACGCCATCGATCGTATTGATGGACTCCGAAGTAGGAAACTTGGCGTTAGCTTTAATAGTTTCGAGTAAGGTGAATGGCTCACCTTCGGCGCATGCAAGCTGGAGTTCTGGAGTGCAGATCGCATTTGGCAAGCTGTTGAGTGTGTCACTTGGATTTTTCTCTTTGCTCAGGATTTCTAGCAAACGCGCTCCCGTGTAAAGACCGTCATCAAAACCAAACCAACGATCCTTAAAGAAGATGTGACCACTCATCTCACCGGCGAGTGGAGCGCCAGTTTCTTTGAGCTTAGCCTTGACTAGCGAGTGACCGGTTTTCCACATGATGGGCTCGCCTCCATGTTCTTTTACGTAGGTCGCTAAATTGCGAGTGCACTTCACGTCGTAAATAATTTGGCCGCCCGGATTGCGAGATAGAACGTCTTTTGCAAAGAGCATCATTTGACGGTCTGGGAAAATCACTTGACCATCTTTAGTCACGACACCTAAGCGATCAGCATCGCCATCAAAAGCGAGGCCTAATTCATTATCGGTAGTTTGGAGGTTCTTAATGAGGTCTTGTAGATTCTCAATATGGGCTGGATCTGGATGATGATTTGGGAAGTGCCCATCCACCTCACAAAATAACTCTTGCACTTCACAGCCTAGAGCCCTGAAGAGCTTGCCCGCAAATGCACCACCAACGCCATTGCCGCAATCGACGGCAATCTTCATGGGGCGAGCAATCTTGATGTCGCCCACAATGTAGTTGAGATACATCGGGAAAATATCAAAGGTGCTTCTACTGCCTTGGCCGGTAGCAAATTGCTTGGCTTCAATGCGCTTACGCAATTCCTGAATCTGCTCACCATAAATAGCCGATGTACCCAAGACCATTTTGAAGCCGTTGTAGTTCGGAGGATTGTGACTTCCGGTAATCATGATGCCGGACTTTGGTGACTTGCCATCAATCGTATGGTTTGCTGCAAAGTAGACCATGGGTGTTGCAACCATGCCTAAATCAATGACATTGATGCCAGTAGAGAGGAGGCCCTCTGTTAATGCCTCAATCAAGCTAGGGCCAGATAGACGACCATCGCGGCCGATGACGATATCAGTTTCACCAAGCTCACGCATTTCAGTACCAAAGGCTTGGCCAATCAATTTGGCGATAGAAGGATCTAAGGTCTCATCAATAATGCCGCGGATGTCATATGCTTTAAAAATGGATGGAGACAATTGCATTGCAGATCCTTCAGTAAAAACACCCAGGCATGGCTTGGGTGATAACTAGTTATTTGAATTTAATAAATTAATACGAGCTGCAGTAACGGCATCGATATCTGCGCTTGCTTGAATATCACTCTGATGGCTTGCAAGCGCCTTCTCAATCGGTTTGGCTAGTACTTTGCCGTATTCCACGCCAGGCTGATCAAAGCTATTGATATTCCACAAGGCACCTAATGTCGCGGTACGGTTTTCGTAGAGGGCGAGTAGAGCGCCAAGATAAAAAGCATTCAGCTTGGGTAGCAACAGGAGGTTGCTTGGGCGCTTGCCCGGATAAACGTCATTTGGGTTACTAGCAGTCTTGCCATTGGCGAGTGCTTGCGCTTGTGCCAAGCAGTTGGACAGCAGAATGCGATGATGGGCCACAGCCTCTGGCCTATCACTCATCGGCTCTCGTACAGCAATGAAATCAATCGGAATGATCTCGGTGCCTTGATGAAAAAGTTGGAAGTAAGAGTGTTGCGCATTACTGCCAGCACTGCCAAATACTACTGGGGAAGAATGCTTAACCGGTTTGCCGTCACGATCAACACTCTTGCCATTGCTTTCCATATCGAGCTGCTGTAGCCATTTCGGAAACCAATCCAAAGCATCTGCATACGGAATGGCAGCATACGCTTTGATGTTGTGCTTCTCTTGTTGATGGAGGAGAGTAAGTGCCATGATGACAGGCAAATTTTCTTCCAGAGGCGCATGCTTAAAATGCAAATCCACTGCTTCTGCGCCAGCCAAAAACTGTTTGAATGTTTCAAAGCCGTATTGCAGGGCAATGGGCAAGCCAACAGCCGACCAAACGGAGTAGCGTCCGCCCACCCAATCCCAGAAGGGGTAGATATTGTCTTCCTCAACGCCAAATGCTTTAGCGGCAGGAATATTGGCTGTTACTGCATACAAAGCATGCGCGATTTGACTCTTGGTGCATCCACTGTCTTTTAGCCAAGCAACTACTGCTTTGGCATTCATCGAGGTTTCAAGAGTGGTGAACGACTTGGAGACCACAATCACGCGGGTGCTGTGTGGCTGAGCTCGTGCCAGAATGCGCGCTAACTCGGCGGTGTCAATGTTAGCCAAGAAATGCATGCGCATGCCACGGCTTTCAATGCCGGGAACATGAGCTAAGGCTTCGATGGCGAGTCGCGGACCAAAGTCAGAGCCTCCAATGCCAATATGAATGACATCGGTCACGCCAACCCATTTATTGCAGAGCGCTTCAATACGATGCCAAACCTCAGAAACTGCTGGCATGACATCAGTACCGTTAATCAATACAGGCGTTTTGCTCAGATTGCGCAGCGCAGAATGTAGGGCGGGGCGATCTTCGCTATTGTTAATGTGCTTGCCAGCAAACATATCCACAATGAATTGCTCGAGATGGCTTTGACGGGCAGAAGCAAAGAGCTTTTTCCAGTTGGCGGCATCAATCCCCTGATAGGCGGTATCTAGGACCATATCGAGGGCTGAATGACTATTTTGGGTAGCTAGTTGGCTTTGCGCAGACATTGCTAGATTTTATCAACAAGGGCATCAAAATCCCTTTAAAACACTGAAAATGTTACGATTTGAGCTATATAAAGCCTTTAGTAAAGGCAAAAGTCATTACAAAATTGAGACATATCTGAAATCAGGTCAGGAAAAGCCGAATGGAGCAGGTTGATTGCGTAGTAGTGGGCGCCGGAGTAGTGGGTTTAGCGGTTGCTCGCGAGATGGCATTACAAGGCCGAGAAACTATTTTGCTCGAGCGAGAGGACTCCTTCGGCACCATTAGCAGTGCGCGCAATAGCGAGGTCATTCACGCGGGGATTTATTACCCAAAAGACTCACTCAAAGCCAAGCTTTGCGTAGAAGGTAACCGCCTTTTATATGAATACTGCCGCAGCCATCAGGTTGGCACTCAAGCCTATGGCAAGCTCATTGTGGCCGCCAATGCGAGTCAGTTGGATGATCTCCAAGCTATTTTGTATAAAGCCCAAAATAATCAAGTACCCGATATCAAGATGATTTCTGGGGCGCAGGCCAAAGCGCTAGAGCCGCAACTACAGTGTGAAGCGGCAGTACTCTCGAGCTCAACAGGCGTAGTAGATAGCCACGGCCTTATGCTTTCTTTGTTGGGTGGTTTTGAGGACGCTGGCGGCATGGTTGCCTATCAATCCCCATTAATTGGTGCTAGACCGATTGGTAGTAATGCAGAAGGCGGCTTTGAGTTAGATATTGGCGGTGCCGATGGCATGAAAATTCAAGCCAAGCTTCTAATTAATTGCGCGGGTATGAGTGCGCCAGCCCTAGCCCAAAAAATTGAAGGCCTGGCAAAAGACCGAATACCCAAGGCGTATTTCGCAAAAGGGAATTACTTCTCGCTTTCAGGTAAATCTCCATTCAGTCATTTGATTTACCCCATCCCTGAGCCGGGCGGTCTCGGAGTACATCTCACCCTCGATATGGGTGGGCAGGCAAAGTTTGGTCCAGATGTGGAATGGCTCGATATTGACGAGGAAAGTCAGATTAGCTACACGGTTGATCCTCAGCGAGGGGAGGGGTTTTATGCCGCAGTACGGCAGTACTGGCCTGGCCTGAAAGATGGGGCTTTGCAAGCGGATTACTCTGGAGTGAGAGCCAAAATTGTCCCGCCAAATGCCCCTGCAGGAGACTTTTACTTTGAAGGCCCCCAGCAACACCAGCTACAAGGACTATTTAATCTATATGGCTTTGAGTCCCCTGGGCTAACCTCTTGTTTAGCAATTGCCCAGCATTTGGAAGGGCAAATCAAAAGTTCTCTATAATCTGGGACTTAAATCGCAAAGGAAGAGTGGCAGAGCGGTTGAATGCACCAGTCTTGAAAACTGGCGAGGATGAAAGTCCTCCGTGAGTTCGAATCTCACCTCTTCCGCCATATACGACAGCAGAGCCCCTACCCACGGGGCTCTTTGTTTTTGGGGTCTCTCTACCCACCGCTCTACCCACCACCAAAACATTGTCTGAGCTCATTTCCTTGCATGGATAAGAGAAGACCATCTTGGATAGAAATCATACTTAGAGGCCTAGCCTTGCAGATTTTTAAGTAAATCTGACTCAATTCTTTTGCCGGGGTAATTAATGCTGATTTGAGGAGGGTTGGGGCTAAGTTAAACAAAAAAATCATTATTAGCGATAGAAATATCATTTTGACAATTTAGTTATTTGGAGTTTTTAGTCTAGAACTAAGGGAAATAGATGTCACAAGAGCGACGTCGTCAATTGCAGCATCAGCTAGGCGGATAGCCAAATTACTTAAAGAGATTCAATTTAATTATTTTTGCAGCCATTGTTGTGCTGAGATTTGCATGGTCTACAGTTGCGATCTATGTATTTACCTAATCCGGGTTAAACAACAAAGTCACCATGGATTGATATAAGACAAAGATGGATCATCTGTGTGGCAGTAGACTGCTTTGCATGAATACATTATTAAAAAAGTTGCCAGGATTTGAGCTATCCCCACCTGGAATCGAGGCAAGAATTCTTCATCACTTATTTAAGATATTGCTGGTAGGAAGTTTCTGTATATCTCTTCCATTAATCCTGGTGAGTTTGTTTCCAAATCAAGGAGTTCATTCATCCTTGAGTTTGATTAGTTCACTGACGATTGCTAGCTTGGTATTCTATTTCATTGCCGTGGCAATTCTTGGTGTTGGGGCTCTTATCGTGAAAATAATGAAGGGTCCAGCTTATGTCGCGGATGCGTATTGTTTGAATGATGTTGAACTGCCTCACAACTAAGATTGAGAGCCGCTTCTCAGTCTTGCATAAACCGGGTATATGGTGTGTCTAAGCTTGCGAGTCTAAAAGGTTGGGGGGTTTGTCTTCGCCCTGAGTTTTCCAGCGTGGCCCTTGGTTTGGGTGCATCGACTACGCAATAAAAAGATACCTGAGGGTAAAGCGCTTATGAGGATTGATGTAGCTACAAGTCCACCAAGGACAATCATAAATAGCGATTCATAAATGCCCGAAATGCAGAGAAATATAAATACGCTAACTGATAGCGAGTAAAGCGAGACTTTTTGTTTCATATTGTTATGTTTAATGCAGGTTAATAAATGTGCATCACTTCAATATGATCCATGCAAGCGTAGTGCTCATGATTAGCATGGCAAATATAAATACATAAAACTCAAGATAAATATTCCCCTCGGGATTGGCTTCACCGCAAATACTGCAAAAGCTAATTTTTCTTGTGAGATGCCCATTACATTTCTTGCATTCAATTCTTTTCATATAAAAATTCTTTTTCTAAACTCCGCTAACATTGTCTCGATAGATTTCATGCCTGTACATCCCTAATATTAGGGATCAAGTGAAAAAATTGCATATAGATATTTCCTTTGATATACATCAATACATCAAAGGAAATTGATGTGCAGTATTGGCACCTCACTTACCTACAAATGAATTCGATGATTCAGAAAAATGAGAATGATGCTCATGTCGGGTCTTGCTGTTGCGGAACTTCGGACTCACCAAGTATTAACAATGAGAAGCGCCGTGCACTAATAGCTGCCTCATTGGTTGGAGGGGTCGGCATGTCTGGAATGGCAATTCCATTGCTGAGCTCGTTAATGCCATCTGAGCGAGCAAAAGCAGCGGGTGCGCCTACAGAGATTGATATATCGGGAATGACCCCGGGTGACATGAAGATGTCTGAGTGGCGAGGTAAGCCTGTTTGGATCGTTCGCCGCACCCCTGAAATGGTGGCTGATTTAGCTTTGCTAGATACCTACTTGGCAGACCCAAATTCCAAAAGAAAGCCATCTGAGTTCACTCCAAAGAACACTCTAAACCAGCATCGATCAATTAAGCCTGAGTATTTAGTCGTTGTGGGGATTTGTACACACCTTGGATGTTCGCCTGTTAGCAAATTCGAAAAGGGTCCGCAACAATCATTGCCAGATAATTGGTTAGGAGGATTTTTTTGTCCCTGCCACGGCTCTACATTTGATTTGGCTGGGCGCGTATATAAAAATAAGCCGGCGCCCGATAACCTCGAGGTGCCACCACATATGTATTTGAGTGACACCCTTATACGTATAGGAGGCGACGGCCATGTTTAGCGCACCAATTGCGATAGTTAAGCAATGAAGCTTCATCGTTACCTTACCGCTATTAAGTTGATGGGGCAGGTTGCCGTGGATCATGGGGTGAGGCACCCAGTTGAAAAATACTTATTAGATGCTGTTGGTAAGGCCGCATCGAATGGCCTTATTTTGAGGGTAGGTGAGCTTGTGCTGCAGTCAGGCTTGGGATGTTCAGCGAGCCGTCGAAAGCATTTGATATCACTCGAAAACCAAGGTTTGTTAACAATAAATATTAATCAAGACGACCAAAGATCGCGCTTGGTTGAATTAACAGACCGTGGCAATAGATATTTTGCAAAAATGAATACCGCAATCCTTGGAAGAGTATTGCCTAAATCTGGATCCGTTGGAGCGAGGGTTTGGCGTGGGTAATTATTTTCTCAACGAGCCGACATTAATTAGTTTTATATCAAAAGAATCGATCGATGATTGCGAGTGGTTGGTTCACGGCAAGCGAGTTGGGGGATATGTACGAAGTCTTTTGCAGGGCATGTCTCACCATGGTGTGTACAAAGATCAATTTTTAGAATCAGAAATTGAGATGATGGCTAGCGCTGCTCAACTACACGATATAGGCAAGGTAAAAATATCCACCCAGATCTTGAATCATACAGGCGTTCTGCCAATTAATTATTTTGATGTTATTAAGGGTCATGCAAATGCTGGCCAAATCATTTTGGCAAACTTTGCTACCAAAGTGCCGCACCTACAAAGTTATCTAGACATAGCTATTCAGATGGCTGCAAGCCACCATGAGAGGTGGGATGGTCTTGGTTACCCTATGCAGTTAAAGGGTACAAATATCCCTATGGTTGGAAGGATTGTTGCGATTGCTGATGTATATGACGCATTGATTAGCGCTAGATCGTATAAGGATGGTTGGAGCCATGGTGATGTTTATAGGGAGATAGTTCAAGGTTGTGGCATACGTTACGACCCCAATTTAGTAGATATTTTTAAACATTGCGCTGATCATTTTTTGGAGTTATCAGGGCAGTGAGGCTATCTATAGCGCTAGCAATTATATTGATGGCACTTATTTTTCCATGGGGTTTATGTGTATCCCAGGATTCGCCTATCTCCAGTAATGCACTGCCAATAAATGGAAGGGTAGTTGCTGGTAGTGCAAGTATTAGTTGGTTAAAGTCTGGCGAAAATTCAACAATGGTAATTCGACAAACCTCAGGGCGTGCAGTAATTGGGTGGGATGGATTTAATGTTGGTAAGAATTCAACTGTGGTATTTATTACGCCAGATTCGATATCTGGAACCTTGAATCGCGTAAGGGCTGGTTCAGTTGTTACTATCAATGGAAAGATTAAGTCTAACGGCCACTTAGCGATAAACGCTCCTTCAATATAGTTGTTCTACTTCCTTAATTTGCTGGGTGAGTAGCCAAATTTCTTTTTAAATGCGGCGCTAAAGTGATTTACATGCTTGTAACCTAAATTCGCAGAGATCACTTTAAGGGGGGTGTCTTTTAGGGAGAGTTCAGAATGCGCATCATCCAAGCCTTTGTTTAGCGTAAAGGCAAATGAGGACAAACCAAATCTTTTTTTAAACTCAGCATCCAGGATCCGAGGGGATACGTTATTTGCTTTTGCCAGGTTAATTAATGGCTCAAACGATTCCTCTACAGAGGAGAGGATACGATTCAATTCCTCGGCAGCCTTAGTTAACTTTGGATTCAATTCTTTACCGTCAGTTGCGGTTGATTGACTGATAAGGCTAGTTAAATACTCAATAATTTTAATTTGAGCAGAAAATGCATTGTGCATTTTGGGGTCAATATCCCGCAGAGTGCTGTAGAGAAGAGCGCGTATTTTTAAAGATGTTTTCTGTAGGTGGCAATATGGCGGCTTATCAAGATTGAGCATCCTAAATAATGCTGATGTTGCTACATCACCTAGCAAAATATTTAGGCGTTCCTTTGAAATTCTTAGGTGTATAAGTACGACTTCTTTAGAGCCGTAAAGATTCAGCGTTGTCTCTACACCCTTCATTACGCGAAATAATTCGGTGTCGGGTCCAACTAATATTTCATTTGGCAGATCAGCATCATTAAATCCAACACTTCCCCCAAAAACGCTTGCAATAGCTAGAGATTTTTCGGGATATGTTGAGGTGATATGAGTGAGCGGAATCTTTTCACCGAGAACCTTTTCTGTTAGTGAAAATTTCCACTGAAACATGGTCATTCCTAGGCCCAACCTCTGCGTCCTTAACTTTGCACTTCCTAGATCACGTGCAAAAGGGACATCCCTCCAAGTGGCAACCTCCGGCTTATGAAAGGCAATATCTTCGCTTAGATTATTCTCAAGCCAATGAAGCTGATATTTAGCATGCCCACTTGTCATGCCCTCATTTTACGGAAGATGGCGCTTAAATAGTCGATTATTCAGGTAATTAATCGTATAGAAAATTCAATTACTTGTATAAATCAAGCAAGCAGCTAAATATGAGGCTTCTTAAAATAGAGGGAAATCATCAGCCGATGATTCAAGGACTTTTGACTGAGCCAATACTCCGTTGAGTATTGGCTAGATAAATGACCCATAAAGGCCTAAGTTTGATTAATAGTAATAAATATTTTATGCGTGACAATATTTTGAATGAGGCAGGGGAACTAGTACGTCTTAGTGAGCGTGAGATTGATGTGCTCGGTCATTTGAATACACCAGATTCCGGAAAAATCATTGCTGTAAATCTAGGTATTTCTATATTTACCTTAAATCAACACTTGCGAAATATTTATAGAAAGCTTGCAACCCGCTCAAGAATGGGCGCAGTGAATGTCGCTCGAAAAAACAATTTCTATAATTAATTTGATTACCCTCGCACTCTTTTTAGAGATAACGGCTTCTTCTGTTGGAGAGAATAACCTAGTGATTGCTATGCTTGATGTGCCGGTGAAGCTTTTTCCTTCCGCAGCTCTAGCTACGCCCCATTAATTGTGGATGCTCATTCTTTGACTGCTGGGGCGAAAATATGTGGCTCCACCAGAGTATGAATGATGTGCCACAGAGGTTTTAAGCAAAGTTCTGAAATTCACCCATCATGACTGAATTCATCTTAGAGATTCTGATGGCTAAATCTTATACAGACTCCACCCTCATCTTTTTCATGACCTTGGCCTTATGAACCTTGACAGTAGCAGCGGTGATTTTTAGGTAGTCGCCAATATGTATATTTTTATGGCCTTTAGCCAGCAAATCGCAAACCTGTCTTTCCCGCTGAGTCAGCGAAAGATATTGGGTATGCGTGAGCGCTAGTATCTTCATGTCGGTCGAACCTTTTTAGCCACATCACAGCTTTTAAAGATCTCTGGGATTAAGGTTGATGCTGAAATTGTGAGCAACAAAATCTGCTTCAATCCAAGATCAAGCGCTTTAAATAGTTCGGATGGCAATGGTATACGGGAGAAAAAGGGAATAATTGGTACCTGTATCCTAATTGAATGAATCTTTTGAATGACGTCCTGAATTTTTTGCTTGGGAGGTAAGCGGGGGTCAACTAAGATGATTTCAGTTAAATCAAATGATTTAGCATTCATAAATTCATGAATGGATTCGAAAAAACTCACCTCATACCCGCATTCAAGCAGAAACGAGCGCATCATTTTCCCTGTTGAGGCATTGCCGCACAGAACGTATGCATGTTTAATATTTGGAATTTTCATTTGATTGCAGTGCTTGACATCTAATTATTAGCGTGGGGCCTCCATCAGGCCCAAAAAATAAATAGATTTAAATTGAATTGTCGGAATGCTATCACTTGACTTGCAAATTTTTTGTGATTAAATCTAAATTAAGGGGGCGATAAATATTTTTAAACTACTCAATTTGATCTGCATCAAATTGAGTAGCAATGATTTGCTATATCTAACTAGCAAACAAAGCCTCAAAATTCATGAGTGATTCGAGCTCTTACCAAACCCCCTATACATCAAATTCTGATTGGATTGATTTGCCTAGGCAATGTCATTCCTGGGTATGCATCGACAACACAAATCGCCGAAGTAAACAGCATGCGCCAATCGATGCTGGAGGTGATTCGAAGCCATCCCAGTGTGCGCGAGGCAGCATCATCCCTTGAGGCATCAGGCTATGCCGCCCAGGGTGCTTTATGGCAATTCTTTCCAACGCCGAGTTTTACCTCACAAAAGATCAATGCATCGGCGACAAATCCTGTTTATGGTTATGGTTATGGTGATCCCCGGGTAACTACCATCAGCGTGAGCCAGCCCTTATGGACTGGCGGACGAATCTATTCTGGATACCAGAAGTCTCAAGCCGGCGTTAAGGCTGATGAGGCCAACTTTAAGGCGGTGAGTCAAACGATTGCGTTGAGCTTTATTCAGTCTTATGGTGATTGGTTTGATGCGCAGCTCAAAGTAAAAGCTTTGCAAAGAAGTTTAGCTACCCATCAGCGTTTAATCACATTAATTACACATCGCATTGATAAGGGCATTTCTGCTGCGAGCGATTTAACCTTGGCGGATGGCCGCATGAGTACGGTGATGTCCACCTTAGATCAGGCGAATGCGCAATCGCGCTCTGCCTTGGTGCGCCTAGAGCAGTTATTTGGTCACCCTGTGGATGTAGCTCGATTAAAGGATATGAACACCACTCTTGCGATCAATGCCAATAATCAAGCCGAGCTGGTTGATCAGGCCTTGGTTATTAACCCCGATGTGCAAAAGGCTGGTGCTGATATTGCCATTGCAGATTCAGAGATTGGCGTGCAGCGATCTAATTACTCGCCGTCACTCTCTGTGCAGGCAAGCCGCCAGTACGGCAATTTTAATATAGGTAATCAACCACCACAAAACGTGGTGGGCCTTGTGCTTGCAACGCAATTTGGTGCTGGATTGTCAAGTTTTACGCAGGTAGATCAGGCCAAGTCTCGCTATGAGGCAGCTAAGTCAAAAGAAGAAACTATAAAGCGGCAAATTACAGAACAGGTGATGACTGATGCAACCAATCTCACGGCAACAGAGTTGCGCCTGACATCTTTGCAAAAAGCATTTATTGCTTCAGAGCAAGTAGCTTATTCATGGGATAGACAGTTTTTAGCAGGCCGCAAAAGCTGGCTTGAGCTCATGAATGCCGCACAAGAATTGGCGCAGACAGAGTTATCGGTTGCAGATACTAGGGCTGCTCTCCTCATTCTCAAGTGGCGTCTTGCCATTACTACTCAAGGGCTCGAAAAGATTCTTTTGCCCACTTCGGAAGGGTCTTAGGCTACATGAAGCAATTTGGATCAACTTTATTAAAACTCGCGCAACTTCAAGGTGATGCGGTAGATCGTCTGGCACTTCAGGAAGTTCTGGAGAAGATCTCAGCGGACGAGCAATTGCCTCCGCTGGAGAAGCTCAACATCATTACTGATGGCTTATTGGTGAAGCGGGCGATTCTAGTAGAGCACCCATCCAATACCGATACGCCAGCACTGTTGTTTGATTCATATTCAGTGACATGGGGCTTATTGCGGGGTAAAAATGCCCAAGGTGTCTGGGTATCCGAGTGGCTAGATGACAAGACCCATCAAGTATTGGAGCGTACATTAGAAGATGAGCTAGATGGTATTTGCGTCTATCGCCTCCATCTTGCTAAGCCTTACGAAGCTACAAAGAGCCCAGTATTTCAGATGATTAAAAACCAAATATTGGTCTTTAAAAAACAGCTGATCGAAGCCACGCTTGGCGGTGTTGCCATCAATTTAGTCGGATTGGCCACCTCGTTCTACTCCATGCAGGTATATGACCGCGTGATTCCTACGGGAGCTTCACAAACTTTATATGTTCTGACCTTTGGTGTATTGGCAACAGTGATTTTTGAGCTAATCGCCAAGCATATCCGCGCTGGTTTATACGAGCACGTAGTTGAGGAGGTTGATAAGCGCCTCTCAAGAGCGGTGTATAGCCGTTTTTTATCGATTCGTTTAGATCAATTACCACGTAGCGTAGGAAGTCTGTCTTCTCAATTGCGAGGCTATGAGACTGTACGTGGTTTTATGACCTCGGCCACAACTAGTTTATTGGTTGATGCTCCATTTGCGCTGCTCTTTATTATTTTGATCATGCTGATCGGTGGCCCTATTGCACTGGTGCCCTTATTGTTTTTCGCAGTTGCATTAGCGATGGGGATTTATTTCCGCAAAGAGATTGAGTCCTTAGCCGGTCAATCAAATATTGCCTCGAACTTCAAGACAGGTTTATTGGTTGAGACGGTTGAGGGTGCGGAAACGATTAAGTCTGGACAGGGTGGCTGGCGCATGCTCACTAAGTGGATGCATGTCACAGACAATGCCAGAACTTATGAGTTAAAGATGCGCCAAATTACGGAAAACTCCCAGCATTTAACAGGCGCTTTTCAGCAGTTATCCTATATTTTATTGGTTGCTGCTGGAGCCGCATTGGTAGTGTCTGGCCATTTAACTATGGGTGGCTTGATCGCTTGCTCCATTCTCTCCGGCAGAATTTTGACGCCCGTTGCTGCATTACCAGGATTGTTAATTCAGTGGGCTAATGCCAAAGCCAGTTTGAAATCTTTAGATGTCATCTGGAATCTACAGGATGACCATGCTGGCATCGATCAGCCATTGGTTCCTGAGCATATTCAAGGTAATTATGTGTTGGATGACGCCAAAGTATTTTATGCGGATCGTCCCGCCTTTGCAGCAACACAACTCACTATTCGTGCTGGCGAGAAAGTGGGCATATTAGGTCCCGTCGGTGCTGGTAAAACCACGCTACTACGTTTGCTCACCGGCATGTATCGACCACAACAGGGCAGAGTGCTCTTGGATGGTTTAGATATCTCACACATCTCCAAACCCATTTTGTCTGAGGCGATTGGCTATTTACAACAAGATGGACGATTGTTTGCGGGCACTCTTCGAGAGAACCTCATCTTGGGTTTAATTGATCCAGGTGATGACACCATTATCGAGGCCGCTAAAGCAACTGGTTTGTATGAAGCTGTTTTACTGCGTCACCCCAAAGGTATGCAACAAGAAATTTTTGAAGGCGGCACGGGTTTATCTGGTGGGCAGCGTCAGTTACTGAGCCTGACTAGGGTGTTATTGCGCCAGCCAAAAATTTGGCTCTTGGATGAACCAACTTCATCCATGGATCGCCCTCACGAGGTTAAGGTAATGCAAACCTTGCACACTAAGGTTGGCCCAACAGATACCCTGGTACTGATTACCCATAAGCCAGAGATGCTGCAATTGATAAATCGCTTAATCGTGGTGGTCAATCATCAAATCATCCTAGATGGCCCACGCGATGAGGTATTGCAGAAGCTGCAAACACCTGCACCTAATCCAGCGATGGCGCCAGCAACACCAACCCCAAGCGTACCAACGCCACCAATGGAGGTGCCAGCATGAAAAAAATGAATATGAATTTCGAAATGCTGCGCGCAAACGCCAAGCGCTTATATCAATATATCCGCACAGACTTAAGCAAGGATCTTGCCAGGGAACTCACTATTCCCAAAATGAAAAGTACTTGTGCGCGTTGGTCTGAAGATATTCGCAAATTATCTATGCTGAGTTTTTTAGGCATATTCGTACTGGGTTTCTTGATTTGGAGCGCATTTTTCGATTTAGATCAAACAGTGCGCGCTAATGGCAGCGTGATGGCTAGCTCACGCACTCAAGTGATTCAAGCGCTGGACGGTGGAATGCTTTCCGATCTTAAAGTGCATGAAGGACAAATTGTCAAAGCCGGAGATATATTGGCAATCTTAGAGCCTACTCGTGCTCAAGCAGGATTTCAGGAGAGCCAAGGCCGAGTAGCTGCATTGAGCATTGCTCTGATTCGGGCAAAAGCGCAGCTCTTGGGTAAGAAGCCAGAGTTTACGGAGGAGCATACCTCTTACCCCGATTTCATTGCTGCGCAAACAGCTTTATATGCACAGCGCGATAAGACCTTAAAAGAGGGCTTAGCCCCACTAAAAGATGCCCTTGCTATGGCGCAAGAAGAGCTCAATATGAATGAAGATCTCTATAAAACGGGAGATGTCAGTCGTGTTGAGGTATTACGGGCAAAGCGTCAAGTAAGTGAGTTGCAATCTCGTATATCTCAAGTGAAGAATCAAAATGCGCAAGAGACTGCCGTTGAAGTAGCTAAGCTCGAAGAAGATTTGATGTCTAGCCGCTTTAAGTTAGCAGAGCGTAAAGACGTCTTTGAAAATACCCGCTTGGTATCGCCAGTTGATGGCGTAGTGAAGGTGCTCAAAATATCCACCGTAGGTGGAGTACTGCGTGCTGGCGATGAAATTATGCAGATTAGCCCAGTAGGCGACTCCATGGTGATGGAAGTCAAAATCACGCCAGCAGATGTAGGCCAACTCCAAATTGGTATGCCATCAACAGTCAAAGTGGATGCCTATGACTACGGTATTTATGGCACTTTAATCGGTAAGTTGATTTATGTCAGCCCAGACGTATTAGTAGAGCAGGGCCCATCTGGTCAATCAATGACCTACTACCGCGCACATATACGGATTGATGACCATCAATCCAACCCTAAAGCGGGATTAATTGCATTAAAGCTGGGAATGACTGGCACCGTTGATGTTCAGACGGGCAGCAGATCTGTATTTCGATATTTAACAAAACCAATATTTAAGTCTTTTAGTGGAGCCCTTAATGAGCGATAAAACAATGCCAACGAATACCAATGCTGCAATCCCTTCTGAGGTGCTTGGAACAGTCAATGTAATGCCAGCACCAAAGTCTATGCCGACGAAGGTCAGCGGAGCAAAAGCGACTAGCACGATGGTTTTGGTCGAAGATGGCACTGGTTCAAGCATCAGAATTGAACGAGAAATTAAGGCGGGTCAACTCAACAAGATTGAGGTTTCTTCTGGAAAAAAATATCGCGTTCTAAATGCTGACAAACAGGTCGGGATAGATGGCGAGCAGTTACAAGATGATGTGATTGCAGTAAGGCGCAATCAGAATTTAGAGCTCACTTATCCGAATGGCACCATGGTGGAGCTGGCTGGATTTTTTCAGGCCGATGGAGCGGGTGCAGATTTTGATGCGGCAACAAGCATAACGCTTCCAGGTGATGGTGAAACCATCAAAGTATTAAGCTCTGAGGGCGCTACTTCAGGGTCGATAACAGGCGCTACTGAAACTACGCTTACCTCAAATAGCACTCTCTTGTATGCCCATGGCGATTCTGTGACCTTGATGCAAATGACTCAGGGTAATGATGTGCTCGCCCATGCGCTAGCAACGCAATCGAGCGTGATGGCAGAAGTGGCGCCTAGTCATTCCGGCTCATCATTAGCATGGATGGGTGGTCTCGGTGCGATTGTAGGTGGTGGCGCATTGATTGCTACCGGCGGTGCCGGTGCAGCAGCCGTTGTGGCATCGCCAGCAGTAGTCTTAACTACGCTGAGCGGCACGATTGTTGCTGGACCAGCAGTAGCGGGTAACGGCCTTAAAGTGCTGGCTTTTAAGGCTGATGGCACTTTGCTTCAAAGTGCAAGCGCGGATGCTAGTGGTTATTACACGCTCTCTTATGATGCTAAAAGTTATACCGGCGCCGTATTGCTCAAGGTGATCGATACTAATGCGGGGGTTGCCGACTATATGAACGAAGCGACTGCCCTGGGTAAATCGCTCGATTCGAATATCTATGCGATTGTTGTTCCTACCTCTGGTTCTAGTAATACGGTCAACATCACCCCTCTTACCAGTTTGGCGGCTAAGTTGGTTGGCATCAATACCACCTTATTAAATGCAGAGACGGGTGATGGCATTACCGGAGTGACTACTGCGGCGCACATTGCTGGCGTTAACAATGCGGTAGCAAAAGAGTACGCTGGTGTGACTGGTGCTGAGCAAATTACCGAACTAACGCCGACCCCAGTCATCTCAAGTGATGGTGCCGCGCAAATTGGTAATGATTATGGTTATAGTTTAGCCAAGATCTCCAGTATGGAATCGAGTAATGCCAAGACAACGGCGCAGGTCATTGATGCCTTGCTCACCAAAACGACTTTTGATGTGCCAACTTCAACCCTTATCACCGATACCCAGATGTCTCCATTAATGTCTAAAAGCGATGCTCAGGGGGTTGGCACGATGCTAGATGACGGCCTTATGAGTTTGGTGGAGGCTAACCAGGCCTTGACCGTTATAGTGAGGCCGGGGGGTTACGTGGCTGGTCAAACAGTCGAATTGCAATTGGGGAATGCTTCGTTTGCAACGCCTAAAACGTATGAAGTAACAGAAAATGATGTCTTACAAGGGTCTCTGGAGATTCCATTTACCGTTTCCTTGGCCGATTTAGGTGCTGATGGACTCAAGAAGCTAACGGCTGTAATCAAAGATGGTTCTGGCTTTGCTGGGGTATCTAGTGACCCGATCACTTTTACTTTGGATACAACGGTAGCAGCTCCTGCGGTGAATGCCATCGCTGCCGATAACATCATCAATCTAGCTGAATCTGCTGCTGCTACCGTAACGGGTAGCAACGAATTAGGCGCTACAGTAGATCTGCTGATCGGTGGAGTACATCGCGCCGCCACTGTGACTGGTACTACTTGGGCTTACACCCTAGTTGCTGCTGATATGACCAATCTGGGTCAAGGCGTTACCAATATCACTGCCACCCAAACTGATGCTGCAGGTAACCCTAGCACTTCAACAGTGCATGCAGTAGAGATTGATACGGCTGCGCCAACCGCTCCTGCGGTGAATGCCATCGCTGCCGATAACATCATCAATCTAGCTGAATCTG
>JAZKDF010000007.1:264512-266220 GCA_040387715.1 Pseudomonadota bacterium
ACCCTAGCACTTCAACAGTGCATGCAGTAGAGATTGATACGGCTGCGCCAACCGCGAGTGCTACGGTGAGTACGGCAGCGGTTACTGGAAGCAATGCGCACGCTTTGATTCAAAGTAGTGAGATGGGGATGGCATATTTAGTTAAAGATGGATTAAATCCCACGACCGTAGCCAGTATCACTAGCGCCTTAGATGCGCGCTGGAATGCAGTAGCTATTACATCATCTGGAACTGATACGGCAATTTCGACTGTCGGTCTAGATGGTGGTGTCTATCATGTTTACAGTGCAGATGTGTCCGGCAATTTATCACTTGCTTCCAACAATGAAATCACTGTTGATGCGAGTGCTCCAACGGTAAGTGGGATTGCTATTTCGGGCCATATTAATAACGGACATGCTGGCACCGATTTAGTAGTTGGAGATCAGATTCTGGCAACCCTGACGATGAGTGAGGCGGTAACTGTTACTGGCACTCCATATTATCAAATCCTTATGGGCAGCGAAACTCGCGATGCCGCATATGTCAGTGGTACCGGCACTGCTGAAGATCCACTTGTGTTTTCCTACACGATAGTGTTAGGTGATAAAGATATATTGGGCGGTATTACCGCCTCGGCCAACGCGCTGTTTGTAGATTCAAGCCATTACATCACCGATATTGCGGGTAATATTATGGCCAATGCAAGTTCCGTAGCGATTGCATCTGAAGCTAATGCTGTTCGAGTGGATACGGCGGCACCGACCCTCTCCGAGACCAGTATAAGTACGTTCACCGCAGGTGTTAATAATTTAGATGTGACATCCGATATTGTGCTTAAGTTCGATTCAGCAGTTACAGCGGTCACTGGTGGTCATATGAGTTTAATCAATGAGCTTAATGGTGGAGCTAAGTTAGGGTACTTGGGTGAGAGCGCGCAAAATAGCATTAATTTGTATTTTGGCGCATCGAATTCTGTCGGTAACATCACAACAGTGCAGGCGTATTCATCTGCAACCGTTCAGGACGCCACCACTTTATCTGGAACGATTAGCATAAATGACCTCACTGGTGCTGTAACTATTAATCCCTCACAGGATTTAGATCTATCAAATAATTACCACATCGTCATCGATGCGGGTGCCTTTGCTAAAACCTCTAGTGGTCTATTAAATGCGACCATGGGCGCTGATAGTTCTATGCATTTTTCAACAGTAACAGCTGGTTCGGCAACTACCTCTGGAGATATTTCTGGCGCGGCTGGAAGCGCTCTTTGGAATGCTGATGGCACAGTGCTGGCTAATGGCGGACATGATTGGGTATCCATTGAGGGTATTGGAAGCCCTAGCTCATTGGTGTCAATTGATGCTAGCACGCTCAAGATTGGTACCTTATCACCAAACTATATGTTTTTAGTGCAGAACGTCTCTACTGCCACTAACGAAACTTCTTTTGCGCAATTAACTGGCATCTCTTTTAGTAATTTCATCTTGGGTAAAGACGCGCTCTATGTGGATTATCAAAATCATTCATTGCCTTTACCAACTGATACTGGCAATGCTTTGGGTTATGTTCTCACCTCGGGCGAGGGCAATGGTGCGACATATCAAGTGGCGCAATCATCTAATTTGGAAGGCATTTTGAGTAAATTGGAATTCCTCGGCCTGTCCCAAACCCAAGCCAATCAAGCCGTGCTATTCGGGTGATGATATTCATCGCTCTAAATTTT
>JAZKDF010000008.1:0-7821 GCA_040387715.1 Pseudomonadota bacterium
CAGCTGGGAGAGCGCTTGCATGGCATGCAAGAGGTCAGCGGTTCGATCCCGCTTATCTCCACCAAGCATTTACAATGGCAGTATTAGTTTTTGTAGCAGTCCAGGTCCCCATCGTCTAGAGGCCTAGGACATCACCCTTTCACGGTGAGTACGGGGGTTCGAATCCCCCTGGGGACGCCAAATTTTTGGCTAGTTGTGAGTAGTAAGAAGTGACACAAGTAGCAATCGATGTACTTGGAGCGGTAGTTCAGTTGGTTAGAATATCGGCCTGTCACGCCGAGGGTCGCGGGTTCGAGTCCCGTCCGCTCCGCCAACCCCCTTATAAACAGGGGCTGTAAGAAGTAAGATACCAATAGAATCAGGTATTTAGAGGTCAGTAAGGTGCATTAAGAATCAGCAGATAGCTGGTTTAATCGTGTTCTAAGGTATCTTTTTGGTATCTTCTTTGGTATCTTTCTCAAAGATAAACCCAAGGTGCCGATGACAAAGAAAATAGTGCCACTCAAACAGTCCCAAGTCTTGGGGCTTAAACCTAAAGAATCAGTCTACTACAAGGCCGTTGATAACAATGGCCTGTACGTTCGCGTACGCTCCACCGGAAAGTCATGGGTACGCAGGAGTAGGGGTGATTCAAGAAGCTGGCAAACGATTGGCGATGTAGCCACCATGCCAATGGCAATGGCTCAATCTCATACCCAACAGGCAAACGCAGCAGAGGCCACCGAAGATACCAAAGAAGCTACCAAGAAATTGCCTATTTTTTCATTGGCAGCCGCAGATTTCATAGAGGCGCATACGCCGACATGGAAAAATGAGAAGGCGATTAAGCAATGGACAAGCACGCTCACCCTATACGCCTATCCCGTTATTGGCAAAACACCCATCAATGAGATTACCTCACTCCAAATTTCAGAAATAATGACTGAAATTGGGACTAGGTTAGAAACTGCCAAAAAGGTAAGAGGCCGTATTGAGCAGATCATCAATGCGAACTGGGCGATACATAACCCTGGGGTCGCATTTAGTAACCCGTCCTCCAAAAACGTGGTTAAGTACACCAATCCACTATTGGCTAAACAAAAGAAAGTTGTTCATCGTTTAGCCGTTCCAGTATTAAAAGCCCCCCAAACATTCAAAGACTTAATGGCTAAGAGTAATGACGCTATTAGTTACTCATGCTTATGCTTTTGTATCCTGACTGTAGCTAGATCAGCAATGGCTAGAGAAGCCAGGTGGGATCAGATTGGTGGGGATGTTTGGACTCTCGATGCGGAGGATATGAAAACCCCTACCGACTTTGACGTGCCTCTATCTAGGCAAGCCATGGAATTGTTGCTAGTAAGAAAAGTATTAAATGGTAGTGAGCCACTTGTATTCCCATCAATCAGGGATAAGGTGGTTCTTTCTGATAACGCTTTACTGTTATCAATGAAGCGCACCTATGGTCAAAAAATCACAGTTCATGGCTGGCGATCAACTTTTAAAGACTGGGCTACTCTCAGAAAGAATGGGGCAGATAACCTTGTTTCTGAATTCTGCCTAGCTCACATGCCTACGGATAAAGTCGAAGCCGCCTATCTCAGAACAACCCTCATGCAAGCTCGCAGGGATATGCTCCAAGATTGGGCGGACTTCTTAACGTCTTGATAGAGCCGTCCTGACTTCTGCTGCATCCATACGCGTCAATTTGGCGCCAAAAGCTGGTAGCCTAACCAATACACCTCTCGCAAGCCATCTTTTAACCATTGATTCACTTACGATTGCGAAGCTGGCAACCATTGGGATAGTTACGATACCGCTCTCAGGAAAAGCTTGATTATTTTTCATATTCATTTTTGATTAACCGCAATAAACACCTGATAGCTATTCCATCCAACTATCCCGACATAGATCACCGCCATGGCAATCAGCCCCATCGGTGAAAAGAGCATTACGACGATAGCCAGACCTGAAAGAATTACCACTTTCAATATCAAGCCTGTCAGAACACCAACTTTTGAGAATAACCAGACCATGGCTGGATTGACCTCATGGCCTCCGTGATTGAGAACGTACATAGTGGTCATCATGTCGCCAATCTGAAGGAGGATAACTAGGGCGGTTAGTAGGTAGTAGGTCATTGTTGTGCCTTTTTTAGTATTGCTTTAGCGTGTTTTTCTAACAGTTCAAACGCTTCCCATTGCTTTTCTGACAATGGATAACTACCGAAATATTTGTATTCACAAACTTTTAATGCGTTTTCTAGCTCAGTCTTTTCCTCATCTGTTAGTTCTGCTTTACACAAACTTTTTTGCGTTAAGCCTGCTTTACGAAATGCCTCTATTTCAGCTATTTTTTTACTAATACTATCTCGCAATCCTTCAATGGTTAACGCATGGTGGCCTATTAAGTCTTGTTGCTGTCGCAAAATTGGGGCGAATTCACCAATTACAGCTTGTCGCACATTATGATGCGCCCCCAATAACTGATTTACATAGTCTTGTGAGTAGAGTGGAGTTTCATTTCTGGAATTTGAATTTTTTAAAAATGAAATTGAGACAGAGTTCATGTTTAAGCGTTTACGCTCGTTTTGCATTAGCTCTTTAAGAGAGCCAGCATCGTGATACAGATATGCTACTGGTTCATTGTTCATAGTCACCTTTCCATTCATGCAGTTCAGCGTTTTCAGCTTTCAGCGCTTCAATCTCAGCCCACATCACCTTAATCTCATCAATCATCATTGCCAAATCAGCTCCGCTAATGTTGGCTTGTTCGTGGGGGTCTTGGTCAAAACTCATTTCAGTTCCTCCCACTCGATATGACCATCATCGGAAATTGATGTAATTTTTACTTGCGCATCACTGATTCTGAATGCCCTTTGAACGGTAATAACGTCACCAGCTAACAAGCATCCACTATTCTCATAAACAGCTACCACGACATCATTGATGCTTGAATGTGATTCCTCAGGGTCGCTATCATTCCAAAATAGATCGGGCTCGATAGCTTTTAACTGCTTGATTTCATCCTGACACTTCCTGAGCATCAATAAAGCCTCCTTCACTTCTTGCGTATGGAATACGTAGTTATCACATTCCATTAGATCGTCTAGATCGATTGCGCTAAGTTCTTTAGTCATAATGTCTTTCCTATTTCTGCGGCCGCTCTAACGATTGCTCGTCTGGTGGCAGAGTTTGCAAGGCCAAGGTGATTAATGTCATCGTAATATTCGATGCAATACTTCATTCCCGTGTTTTCAGGCAGGTAATATCCAACGTAAACAGCATCACCTTCATCATTGGCGTGATAGACCTCTAACTGTAACTTCACCGCCAAACGGAAAGCGTCGACATCGTCTATTAGTGGGTTCCATACCGTATGACCCATTTCATCAATATCAACAAGGAACAGTTCGTTATGTATTACGTAGTCAATCCAAGCCGCCTTTGCCGCCAGTGCTAACAGTTCTTTATCGGTCATGCTTGATCCTCAATCCGTTTATTAGCCTTACGCATTCGCTTTGCTTCAGCTTTATTCATAAGAACATGATTAATTTCTTTTTTATCGCGATGATGCTTATAGGCTTGTGCAACTGGGTTTTGCTCTGCTCTAATTAAGTGGGAGAGTGCGGCAACTAGAGGGTTAACTTTCATACTTCACCTCTAGTCTTCACGTGTTCCAGATACATCTTTTCGTATCGTTCAAAATAATCAGAAAAGGAAGCTTTTACTCTTAGCTTATTGGTTGAATCTGCCCTGTAATAAAGCTCTACAAGAGCCCTCACAAATCCGCCCCCAAGAACTTCCATCATGTGTTCTGCGTTGTCGTAGTTCATACTTACTCCTTAAAATTGATACCACTTCTTTTTTGGTCTTAATGCTTTATCTAAGTTGATAACTAACGAAAGCACATTGAGTGCAGATTCAATTCTTTGGCCTTCTATTTCCGCTAATCTTTTCTTTCTTTTTTTAGCTAACTCTTGCTCATAATTCGCCACAGAATTGCAGAGCTTTAGCCTTTCGCGATTTATCATGCTTGCTCACCTCTAGCTTTAGCGAGCTTCGCTAACTGAGCTTTAGTAAGGGTGATGCCAAGTGCTAAAGCCTTTTCCTCTAAACATTCTGCGTACCACTTGTTATCTCTAGCTTCGCCACGTAATTTTTCGGATTCAAGATGCTGATTTACTGCCTCCTGCGTTAGAAGTTGCATTTTGATGCAAGCCTGTAAAGCATTTCGCATAGATCTGCTGGTGTAGGTATATGCGCCTCTAGCGCTAATGCCAGAGCAGTACAAAACCCTATCGTTGCCTAGCACAACGGTTGTGCCTTCAATGGTGCATGCCTTATACGATCCAATTACTTTACTTCGCAATGGCTGGAATTCCAGTTGATTGATACATTCAATTTTCGATATTAAGAAGCTCATGAGATCACCTCAGCATCTTTTAGCTTGCCTGTTTCGCCGTCACGGATGAGCTTTACAATTCCATCTCGCTTGTTGGTGGCATTTTCAGGAACCTCATACCAAGCTGGGGTGTTTGTGTCTTGAAACATCAAACTAACAACATCAGGTTTTGGTTCAGGCTTGATGCGGTATTCATTAGTTCTGTCCCAACTTGGAGTTCCTGCATCTCTCCAAGTCTTTGGATAAGGTGAATACACTTGTATTTCAGCGCCATCAGCCCATGCCTTAATTAGTTTGCAATGTTTGTGTGGTTTTTTCATAATCCTTCTTCCCATCTTTTATCTGTCAATTGTTTTAACTCCTCTGCACGCTCACCAGTAGCAGGTAAATCTAAGAATGAGGGGATGATTAAGCGGTCTATCTCAATGCAAATCTGACTGGTTATGGCGTGGGCTTTACAGGCCGTATTGAATAACTCAGGCTTATTCATGTTTCCAGCAGGGGAGATTAAGTCCCCAATTCGCTTGGCAGATTCGTAAAGGTTGATCTGTAATTGGGCTAGGGTGCTCATGCGTTCCCCTCGAATAATCCAAACTGGATATTCTTTGCTTGGCCTACAAACTCGATACGGTCATCAGTCCAAACATTGGAGCCTTCATCCGTGTACCCATTCAAGTAAAAGAAGCCATTTCCACCACGAACACCAGTACATCTAAGGTGATAGTGATGGTCTGACTCTTTCAATACGTCGCCATTGAGCGTATCCATGTAACTAGGGCAGGTGCATAACTCACTTACATGTTCGATGATGTATGGCCCTGTGCCGTAGTTTGTGCGGACTATATCTCCGACGCTTAGGTTCACTTAATATCCAATCTATATTTGGATTCAAGGTGTACGCCTTCGATTACTAAGCCTGACTTCATTGCCTCTTTCAGCTTGTTCTTATCCAACCTTGGTAATGGCGGGTCTGGTAGGGTGAAATACTCTCTTGGAATACTTCCCTCAAAATCGACTACAACGCTCTCAGGGTTCTTGCGTACCGACATAGAGAAGTAGGGCGATTCAATCTTAGTAATCTCGCAGGCTTGCAAATTGGCTAGTAGGTAGGCATAGATACTTGATGCCTTCGCCTCCAACTTCTTTCTGCGCTCACTCATTGCTTGCTCTGCTTGTTTAATTGCGCCAGCAGAAGCCTCTAGGTTTCTTGCGAACATGATTACATTCGTTGCTTTAGCCTCCAATTCCCCGCCAAGGGAATCGAGGGTATCTAGGAAAGTTTGATCGTCCATCTCCGTATCTTCAAGCGTACGAATGTCGGCTTGATACTCGGAGGCGATCTGATACAGGGATAGATTGCTCATCATTCAGTCCTCAGAATGGAATATCTGAATCGTCAAATGGTGACGCTGGTGCGCCTGACGATGATTGCTGGGATTGTTGCGCTGGCTTGTTGGTTAATAACTTGTCTTTAAGCCCAGCAAGCATCTTTTCCAATTTCTCAGGCTTTGATGCACGATCTAATACTTCCGTTGCGGTGAAGCCTTCTGCCGTGAATGGAGCGTAAATATTGGTTTTACGTTGAATCTTGTTGTTATATTCCTGTTCCTCAATCTGAATCAGCAGTCCGATAGGGGTATTCATCATGGTTTGGAATAGATCAACGCTTACTTTTTCACGTTGCTGGCTTACTCCGTTGTATTTCTCAACTTCGCCACGGGTAGATTCAAGTGTTTTCAACTTCAAACAAGTCATCAATGCCATGAGAGTCTTAAAGCCCTGCAATTCCTTACCTTCCTTGTTGTGCGTCCAAAGGCTTAAATAATCAGCCTGTTCGCCATCCTCAGATTTGAAGCTGAAATCAATCCCTTTAGTTCCTTTATCGCTAGTTACCTTTTCGGCTCTAGTGATAACTCCTAGATATTTGCCAGAGGCATCAATCTTTGAGAATTTGTTATCAGCCTGTTTAGCGGCCTCAGTGTTTAATGTATATGACATGGTTATTCCTTATGCGGTTTCAGTTAGGTTGTAATAAGTTGATATGAGGCCATCTACAGCCTCTAGGTCGTTCTCAATGTGTTCGGATGCAAACATACCCATCGGGGACTTGGTTGTGTCTTGACCGTTGTTTTGAGTGGCAAACAAGTAATTGCCGTTTGATACTTGAGTGCGAAGGACGCAAGTAAACATTCCCTCAATCGTAATTTTTTCATCAAGAAGTTTGCCAATCGTTTTGATGGAGGTCTTGCCTTGATCGCTGGTTTGCGTATGGCTCAGGATATAAACCCGCACATCATCGGGCAACTTAATGGCTGCATCGAGAATGTCCCAGGCGTGCTTTCCAATTTCTGTGAACTTGGTGAATCCTGTTTCAGAAGATCGGCGCATGTACTCATTAGCGAGGATGTATTGAAAGTCATCCAAAACAATGATTTTCTTTTTCGTGCGAGACATGGCTGCGATGATTTCGCATGACTGATCTGTAACGAAGATTGATCCACCACTATCTTTATCCCAATACTTCCAGCCATCCATCTTGAATGGCAGGGGCTTCTTTACTGACTGAATCAATAAAACTTCTGCTGGGTTTAGATTGCGTAGGCTGGTTGTTTTCCCAGTTCCGCTTTCACCCAATATCAATGTTGCTATGCTCATATATTCCTTAGTTCAATTATTCAAAAATTCACTACTTAATTAACTGCAAAAACTTTCCCAAAACTGTGAAATATTCCATCCAATAATTCGTTATTCATATCGGCTACTGAGCACAGAGGCTTGCCACAAGCCATCCGAATAGTGTCGATATACCCTTGGTCTAAGTCGCACTCATCAAGCTCACCTAGAGCGATTTCAAGCGTGCGTTCCTGTTCATGGCTCACGAGACTTCCTTTGTCATGGCTAAAACTAGATGCACAAAAAATAGGAACCATGCGCCGACTAGAAACCACTTAAAGAGTGGGTCGGATTTGGAATGGGTGCTGGTGATTGCTTGGCTCATTTTTTGCCCCCATGCTTTTCGCACATCACCATTAGCGGCTCTTTCCATTCATTCCAAAATTCCAATGCTTTTGAATCCATATCTGCAATCGTTGGGTCTTTGAATTCGCTCCATTCTTGATGCGTGAAGCGTTTGCATCCGATTCGCATGAAACCTTCTGTAATCAATACCCAGTAATGGAGTCCCTGAATCATTAAAGGTTCTTTTGTGATTTCTTCTCCGTCGATCTTTGCACCTCTCAGGTCTGCACCGCTCAGGTTTGCACCTCTCAGGTTTGCACCTCTCAGGTTTGCACCTCTCAGGTTTGCACCGCTCAGGTCTGCACCTCTCAGGTATGCACCGCTCAGGTTTGCACCTCTCAGGTATGCACCGCTCAGGTTTGCACCGCTCAGGTTTGCACCTCTCAGGTTTGCACCGCTCAGGTCTGCACCTCTCAGGTA
>JAZKDF010000008.1:7921-176482 GCA_040387715.1 Pseudomonadota bacterium
GGTATGCACCGCTCAGGTTTGCACCTCTCAGGTATGCACCGCTCAGGTTTGCACCTCTCAGGTCTGCACCTCTCAGGTTTGCACCTCTCAGGTCTGCATCGCTCAGGTTTGCATCACTCAGGTATGCACCGCTCAGGTCTGCACCTCTCAGGTATGCATCGCTCAGGTTTGCATCACTCAGGTCTGCATCGCTCAGGTTTGCACCTCTCAGGTTTGCACCGCTCAGGTCTGCACCTCTCAGGTATGCACCGCTCAGGTTTGCACCTCTCAGGTATGCACCGCTCAGGTTTGCACCTCTCAGGTCTGCACCTCTCAGGTTTGCACCTCTCAGGTCTGCATCGCTCAGGTTTGCATCACTCAGGTTTGCATCTTTTTCAACGGCCGTAGTCAGCAAATCTTTTAGTGTTTCTGCTTCACCTTCAAACAAAACTTTTTCACTATCAAATCTTGATGTAATTTTGATAATCATTTGCCACCACGCATAACGATCAGTAGGGCATCAATAGGGTTGCTGGCAATGACTACTTGCGATACGCCACCATGGGCTACTAGATAACTTCTGCCTGCTGTAATTGGTCTTGCGATCATTCCAAACCCCTTTTAGGTGGATTCGGTGGAGACTAAAGTCTTTTTAGACTTATAACTTCGTTATCTCGTGCTGAATAGTGTCATTCAGCCCCCACCAATTCCATAGTTAAATTTCCTACCAGCTAGGCGTTTTCGTTAAATGAACCCTTGGTTTATCTACTTACTCACCACCTCAAACCTACAAACTGCATCCTGTTTGCTTCAGCCCTGTATCGCTGGGCTTTGGTTTGTTGCTTCTTTGTTGCTATGTATGAATAATAGCGTAACGCTTATATTAAGTCAATAGCGTAACGCAAATATATTTGCTAAACTACTGGCATGCCAAAGAAGTGGGGCGTTTAACTAGCTAATTGGGTTTTGGTGGGGATTTGCGTGTGTGTAGGCGTAAAAAAGCCGTTGAATTGGGTGGAATAGGGCGTTTCTTTTCTTAATCTAATTGATAAATTCCCCTCTATTGTGTGTATAGTGTGTATAATTAGCACATGAACAGCAAAGAACTAATTAAGTTACTAGAAAAGGATGGGTGGGTATTGCGTGGGTCAAGAGGTTCGCACCATGTTTTTAACCATCCAACTAAATCAGGTCACTTAACTGTTCCTCATCCTAAAAAGGACTTGGGGGTAGGGTTAGTTCAAAAGCTACTGAAACAAGCAGGACTAAATAAGGGGAATTTATGAAATATCCAATCGCAATCGAGCCTGGCACCGATAAAACAGCATGGGGCGTAATCGTTCCTGATTTACCAGGGTGCTTCTCTGCGGCCGATAGCGGTATTGATGAGGCTATTGATAACGCTAAAGAGGCTATTGAGTTGTGGATTGAGGCTGCGTTAGATGACTCAAAGGATGTACCAAAGCCTAGCTCAATTTCTGATCTACAAAAGAAAAAGGAATTTAAGGGTTATATCTGGGCGATTGCTGAAATTGATCCAGTGCTTCTGTCTGATGAGATAGAGAGAGTCAATATCTCCTTACCAAAAAGAGTGCTTGCTAGGCTGGATGCTAAAGCAAAATCAGCGGGTGAGAATAGATCTGGGTTTATTGCTCAGATGGCAATAACCGCCTAAACAAAAAGAAACTACAGCCTTTTATTTTTCAATATTCTTTGTCGCTTTGTGTTCCAGCTGACTCCCTCCGAAAGCCTCCAATACAGTATTCGCAGTAACTAGCGGAATAGACCCTTTTTTGGTTTGCCCTAACAAATAAGTAGGGAGCTTGGTGGTTATATAGCGCCTCTTCAGCCATGATCTAAATGTTCCAAGAGCAGAATCTGGGTATGCAAATGACGGCTGAGGATTGCTTTTAGATTGAGGATAGTATTCTGGGTATTCATGTTCATAGTGAGCTCTTTCCCCATGTACCTCTGAAAGATTATTCTCGTTCCAGAATGCACTCCAAGCTTTTCCAACAGAAATATCAGGAACGACTCTATCGCTAATAATAATTCCGGCTCGAATCATTGGAACGATCATGATTGCAATTTCATGGAAAACGCCGAAAAACCCATTGGGTGTAGCGTCCATCGTCATGTCAATTCGATCGTGAAAGTGCTTCCAACTATCTAATGCTTTTTGTTCTGGAGAATATCCTACGGCTTCATATACAAATTCCCTGAACTTTAATTTCGCTAAAGTCCTAAATGCCCTGATTGCTTCCTCTCTAGGCTCATCAGAAATAAATGCAAAATACTCTAGTAGCGCCAAACAAACTGGCTCGGTAAAAGCAGTAATCTCTCTACCGCCCAATTCCGCACGAATATATAGCGAATTCTCCGTATAGCCAGAAGAGTCAAGTAGCTGCTGTATAGCCTTACCGCGCGGTTTTAGCTTTTCTTCATCCCAATTTGATGTAAGTCTATGGAATGGGCCATGCGCTACACCACACATCCTCTCTAGACCACGACCAGTTAAGTACGGTATTCCACTCTCAAGCACCCCCATTTCAATGTCTTCAACAGTTACCTGCTTCTCGACATGAAATAAAACACTCTGTATAGGTGTGGCACCCAAAACTACATTTGATGATGTTAAGTTATTGTTTTTCATATATTTTTTATGGCACCTAAATTTACAACTGTTGCATCAATACAAGCGTAAAAGACTTCATTGCCTTTTAATTAAAATCCTTGGCGGAGACGAGAGGATTCGAACCTCCGATCAGAGTTTTAGCCCCGATGCTCCCTTAGCAGGGGAGTGCCTTCGACCAGCTCGGCCATGTATCTGATTTATTGATTTATGGGATTACTCAAAAGACCTGATTCACATTTGTAATTCTGGCCTCAATCACTGATTTACCAAGTTTTGATAAGGTGACCTTGCACTGGTATTCATTTTTCAATTTATCCCCATTCATATTTTTTTGCGTAAAGCTGCCAAATAATGAATATGTCCTATCGGGATTGATGTCTACATGGCTTCCCATTGAAAAACTTACTGACGATGGCGACTTAACTAAGCTCAATAGAGCCCCCTCGCAAGCGCCTCTACCATCCTCGTGAGCCGTTTTCTTGCGCTCCTCGTCCGTCGCCACTGGTATTGGCTTAACACGAGGGAGAAGGGTGGCAATATCCGATTTGTATTTATCGCTACCCAGCGCCTCTTTTATAAAGACAAGGCATTTGCTCGGATTTTTCCCATCAAAGCATGGGTCATCATCCCTGTAAACATAGCCACCCACTACGATTGCAGATAGCTTCGCCGCATCAGTTCCGTCTGGGTATGGAAGAATGCCGTTAGACTTCATTACCTTGTAGATGCTTTTTGCATCATCGCCATATATTCTATCTAGATATATAGGAGAGTCTTGGTCAGGTTTCTCCGCCGAGGTTGATGCTGCGCTACTTGAACTACTTTTCTTGCTATCGCAGGCTTTTATCGAAATAGCAATTAACAAGAAAATTAGAGATATGGTGACCGATACCATCACATAGCGCATAAATGGGTATGTGAAAATAGCCCCGCAGTGCTCACATATTTTCCTTCTTACGCTTGCGCCTGATATTTTCTTGTTGCAATGAGGGCACTCATTTTTCCATGCTGAAATTTTTGTCATTGTATTAACCATTCATTCGGACATAACTCTGTCAGTTCATTGATTTAAAGGTTGGGCGCTAATGATTTTTGCCCCCTTGGAGCGATTGCATCTCCAGCACAACACCTGCAAGTTTTCATGAGACGTTATGCCACCTTTAGAGAGGGGGACGATGTGATCAATCTCTAGCAATAAGTTTTTTTCCTGCGTGACTGATAGGTTGCAGATCTTGCAAGTGAAGTTATCTCGATGCTTTATTTCCTCTCTAAGCCTAGAGGTCATTAAAGCCCTTTGTCCGGCAACACTATTTCTAAATTTAACCAACTCACTTAAATAGATAACGAACCTATCTAGGTTTGGAACGTTTAGTTGTATTGGGCACTTGGATGAGCTATTACCGCCGGCAGATATGTATTGAAATGTGTACACAGGGAAGTAAAGATCGCTTAAATCAATGGGTTTAAAGCCCAATTCCCTAATGACTCTTTCTCGATGAAATTGCATGATTAGCGATGGGATAGAGTTGCTTATGGTTGAAACAATTGCATCCCTTTCCCTTACCAGCAAACTCTTACCTTGCTCTGCAGCCGCAAAGTTATTTAGCACTTCTTCAAATATGGATAGCGTTTCTTCATTATTTTTTATATTGAAGTACTTGCATAGGTATTTGAATGGCTGATTGTTGGCATTCTTAACAACCGAGGAAGAGCAGTTATGGGTTCGGGAGCCGCTTGATTGGTTTGCCCATTCTTTTCTTCTCATGTTGTAGGCGCTGTCGTCATGTAACTTGCTATCTCCGTAATCGACTGACTTAATCTCGGAGTAGGAGGACTTCAGGCTGTTAATGTGATCATTCAGATCATTGCATTCATTTGTATATTTCTTGATGCCTTGTTTTAGGGTGTCGAATTTGTTGCCATGGAAATAGAGGTTGACATATATCAAATAGGCGAACCATGCCAGCGCAATCACTATCACTATTGATAAGGGAGACTCATCGGTTACGCCCGAAAAAATCATCATTACTGCTGGTATTGCGATTGCACCTAGGCAGCCATACTTTATTTTGTTATTGGCTTTGTCCTGCGCTATATCCCCTGAATCCACTTGCTTTCCCATCCCTAATTGTTGCTATTGTTTATGCGCTTGATGTATGGTAGTTATAAAAACTATAATTATTTACCCAAAAAAAGGGGCAAAGGAAAATAAAGCACCTTTGCCATCTGGTTTGTACTATTAGTTGTTTGTGCCCGTTTTCTTTTGCGAAACTTGACGGGTATTTTGACTACTTTTACTCTTGGCAAGCTCATCTGCCTTGCCCTTCACATAGCCAATAATTTCAATCTGCTGCCTATCAGTCTTGAATCTATGAAACTGATCTAAAAGATCGCGATCAAGCTCTGAAAGGGCTGGGCTTTCCTTGTTAATGGCATTTTCACCGGCGTGCAGAATATCTAAATACCCACGTTTAACGCCAGCCGCATCCTCTAATTTCCATGCGGTTTCTTTGCGCATTCCCCTCGGTTTTCCCGTCTTTGAATCTTTTGCACCATCCCTGAGGTTGTAAAACTGGGCGGGGGACATCCCAGCTTTCTTTGCTAATGCTGATGCCCCATGCATTTTTTCTAGATCGCAGAGGTTAATTCTGCGGATTTGATCAATATCCATATTGCTCATATTAGTTAGCTAAACGCTATTAAGATATAAGCGTAACGCTTGACAATAGCTTTGCGTAACGCTAATATATGCGAATGAATCTTTCTAAGTACATAAATAAGCATCCTCGTGGAGAGCTTGCGAGGCTTGCTAAAGCAATAAGCGCCCATGCACCCGACATATCTAGATGGGCAAGCGGTAAAAGACCAGTTCCAGTTCATAAGGTGGCTTCGATTGTTGATGCCACAAACGGAGCCGTAACTCGTAAAGACTTGCGCCCGAATGACTGGATGCGTATTTGGCCTGAACTAGCTGGGGAGGTTAAGTGATTAATTTCCATACCCAAAGTATCAATTTTTTTGCCAATTTGAGCCACTCAACTGCGCTCAACATTGTTGTGAGGTCTAAATGAATACTCAAATTAGCCTGCCAGTAGCCATTGATATTGAGCGCATCAAATCTAGAAAGACATTCGGCAAATCCATAGAGCTATGCGCTGATTTTGGCGGATTTGAGATGGATAAGACTCTAACGAGCGAATGCGGTTTTGACAAGGCTCAATTTTCAAGATGGACAGCCGGCACAGAGGGCGTTAATTGGCCCAAGCTAGAAGTTCTCATGGATGTATGCGGTAACGATGCGCCTCTGTTGTGGATGCTAAGTGCCCGTGGGTATGACCTTACAAGTATTCGTAAGCTAGAAAGCGAAACAGAGAAGCTATTGCGTATCGAGCGTGAGAAGGGCCATGAGCTAGAACGTGAAAACAAGATTATGAAGAGCTTGTTAATGGGTAAGTGCTAATGAACCCAGCAATCCAACTCACTCTTTTAGTCATCTTGTGGATATTCGCTGGATGGCACGGTAAATGATGCGCATTAACGCCACAGAAACCCAATGTGATGCATTTCACATCCATACGGATAGCGGTAGAGCCCAGGCTCAGAAGAACCCATATTGGCGATTATGGAAGGTTCTAGGCCTGACTGGTCTATCGGCGAAATGGCTGATTACACAGGTTTAGATAAATCAACCGTATCAGCTCGAATGTTTGAGCTCAGACAAAAAGACAAAGAGATTGTTTGGGCGCCAAAACGCAGAGACAAGGTGAGCGGTGTAACGGTTAAGCCGATGCAGCTCCCACATATTCAAAGAGATTTATTTAATTAATGGTTATGCGAATGGCTAGAGAAGGGGTAATTACCCAAATCGAAAAGACGGATTTCCTGACCCGTTCTGCCAACTCGCTTTTATTTAGTCAGGCTTTACAGGAGAAGAGAGTGAGCAAGAAAACATATTTCGAGAAGTTGAGAGATCCAAGATGGCAGAAGAAACGCCTAGAGGTAATGCAAAACAATGATTTCGCTTGTGAAAAATGTGGTGATTCGGAGAACACTTTAAATGTTCACCATAAATACTATTTTAAAGGTAGAGAGCCTTGGGAATATGAGGCGGAGCAATTGGCTCTCCTATGTGAGAACTGCCACGAAGAAATGCATTCAGAAGAATCGTTTTTAAAATTAATTTCATCTTACGTTCATGTGGATGGGCCTTATGGTGAAACAGAGATTGGATCATTAATTGCTGGGTACATGGGATTGTCCTATGACCGTGATATGCAGCCACATATCAAAACAGATGGGGATGATTTGGCAATTAAAACACCAGATGCAAGTATGGAGTCTTTTTACTTGGGCCATCTATCTAGAGAGATTGGCAATGCACTTCCCTGGAACAAATACGTAGAAATAAACAAAACAAGTGGCCTTGCATGTGCAATTTCTAATAACAGAGAGCTATTTAAAAACATGCTAACTGAGTTCCTAGAAAAGGTTTCCAAGTGAGCGTAAATCTAATGACCGAATGCTGGAAGTCATCTTTTCCGGCAGGTCAAAAGCTCGTATTGCTTGCGCTATGCGATAACGCCAACGATGAAGGCGAGTGCTACCCATCAATTTCAACTATTGCAAAAAAATGCAGTATGGACGAAAGAACAGTCTTTAGACATATTTCAACCCTTCAAGAGTCTGGCGCTTTATCGAAAGAGATCCGCAAGGGAAGATCGACCGTTTACACGATAAACCCCTGTCAATTTGTCAGTAGTGTCAATTTGACACCCCTGACAAAAACAACGGTAACCCATGACAAATTGTCACCTACCCCTGACAAATTGACAGGGGAGCGTACTGACAAATTGTCACCCATAACCATCAATGAACCATCAATGAACCATAACTTAACCACTATTGAGAAAAGTAACTCCATTTTTCAAGGTGATTTTGAACTTCCATCATGGCTGGAAAAGTCCGAGTGGGATGAATTTGTTGAGTTTCGCAAATCAATCAAAAAACCAATGACTGATTTTGCTAAACGATTGATGGTTAAAAACTTACTAAATATCGCAAAAGAGCATTCGCCTGAGATTGCGATTGAGCAAATGCACTCATCAATGCGCTCTGGATGGGCTGACGTTTACCCACCAAAAGCAATTGCAGCCACATCAAGCACCGCCTATGACCGCAAGATGAAAACTCTCAATGGCCTCACCGGTGGAATCCTTGGATCCGCTTCCGATGCCGTTTTTAAGCCAATCGCTCAAATCATCCCAACAATCGACATGGAGCAATCAAATGCAAACCTACTCCGCTAATGATTTTTGCTCCATCGAGTCAGGCATTAAATATCTATTCGCTCGTATGGGGGCCATCTACGGGGCTTCATTTACCCGTCATTGGGAAGGCGTTGATGAGCTAATGATTCGCCAAACTTGGGGTGAGCTACTGGGCGTATATGCGACTTATCGCCCAAGCATGGATTTTGCTCTAAAGCACATGGGTAAGTTTGTGCCTTCGGCGATTGAGTTCAAGGATCTATGCAAACAGGCCGGACGCATCCCGTCAAAACCTCACTCAATGATTACAAAACAACCTACACAGGCTGAATTAGCGACTACGGCAGTTCAGAAAGAAAAGGCCCTGGCTGATTGGGATCGTTTTCTTGGAAAGGTAGCCGCTTGAATGACTCCAAACATAAACACCGTTGCGCCGTCCGACAAATGCTTGCATGGAGGCATCGAATTGGCCTCAAAGAATTCAGAGTTCTTTGCGCTGAACCAAAAATGTACCCAGTCTGGCTCACCTTACAAAACGACTTCATTGTGCAATGGCGCCTTGGGAATAGGGGCGCATGGGGCGCTTGGTTATGAGATTACAACAACAAGTTTTAACGATAGAGGATGGGAATAATGATTGAATATTTTGAAGTATCTGGAACTGTATTTTCGTTGGATTTATTAGCGATAACTATCTACCTGGTAGTGGTAGCCGTCATTTGCTACCTTGGTTATATGGAATCAATGAAGTCTTACTCCATTGGTGTGAATCATGGTCAATACGACTTCAACGGCGAATTAGTAAGAACTGAGAGCGAGGGATTTAAGCGTGGCTACAAGGCTGGAATTACTGATGTTGTAGATTTCATTAAAGCTGATTTGGCACGCGCTGATGCTGAAGTCGATAAGAAGCCAGTACAAGCCAAAACTACTAAGCCAGTAGTCAAGGCACCAATCAAGAAGGTTGTGGCCAAGAAAGCAGTTAAGAAGCCAGTTAAGAAGGTTTTGGTTAAGTAATGCTATTAAACCTTCTTCTCTCTGTAGGACTTAAGCCTTCTTGGAATACTAAAGGAGTACTCGAGGAAAAGCTCAAGCCACATTTGGAAGTCTTTGACATCTTGAATTTCTGGGCTACCAAAATCATGATTCCCTCCATTCCCAACAACATTAAGCTCTCCGGCCCACTCAATCATTGCGCTTGGAAGTTCAATGTCTATTTTGAGATTCTTAATTTTCTGAGCGAGCATTCCCTCAAGGTCTGGGTAAAGCTCCTTAAAAGACAGATCAAGCGCTCTCCTAAAGTGCATGGCTGCAGTAACAGTATCCCCAGACATAACAGCATTGCTTCCAGTGACAAAACTTTTGGCAATGTCATTTGGGGTTTCTGGCGGAGCTTTCACTGCCATATTTTTTGGGAATATTTCAATAACTTTAAATTGCGAATCGGTGCGCAGGGATTTAGATTCAAAATTTCCAGAATGCATTCCCGGGCTTATTTTTTTAAATTCACCAATGCTATCAAGAATGCGCTCAATCTCGGCAACTATGCCAATGGAGCAGCCGGAACAAGCAAGAAATGCAATCCACCTGTTTTGAATGGTTGCATGCTCATATGCCGCCACGTACTTAAATGCATAACTCTTCCCCAAACAATGCGGGCAATCAAGGATAAGGCTACTCATGAGTAATTCCGATTTAGAAAATATATGTCGTATTGATGGGATTGTTAGCAAGATTCTATCTGACCACCCACATAGGGCGGTGGATCTTATCCTTCAGGAGTGGAGATTTATCAATCCCGAAGGTAGAGATGCTTTTGTAGCAGCCCTCATCGGGAAGATTTGCGTTATGAATGCGAGAGCTAAGTAATGGAAGTCTTTTTGACCAAAACCATGTCAGGTGCATTGGTTCCAATGGATCAGGAGCAAGAAGCATTTAAACGCTTTAAAGCTGGCTCCGTGATTCGTTGCGATGTCAAAGAGATGCGCAATGGTCAATTCTTTAAAAAGTGGTGGTCCCTTGTCAAAGTTGCCTTCGACTTATGGACTGAAACTATGCCAAATGTTGAATTTAAAGGGGTGGAGATTGCGCCCAACTTTGATAGGTTCAGAAAGGACTTAACAGTTCTTTCTGGATTCTACGATCCAGTTTTCAATGTTCGCGGGGAAGTGCGCATGGAGGCAAAAAGCCTTCAATGGTCAAAAATGGACGAGGGATCATTTAATGATCTATATCAAAAAACATTAACAACCATCATCAGCAAGATTATCCCTGGCAGAAATATGACTGAGGATGAATTGCGTGGCTGGGCTGACCGAGTGATGGATTACGCATGACCCGTTGCTCCGTTTGTCGTTCTGACTTTGTAAAACGCTCAATGACTCATAAAGCCTGCAGCCCGTCATGTGCGGAAACTCTAGGTCGTAAGGTTGCGCTAGAGAAGGCTGAGAAGGCTAAAAGAGCCGAGGCCAAGCGTGATCGCCTAGATACCCGTGAGCGTAAAGAGAAATTAAAGACAAAAAGTGACTACACAAAAGATACGCAAACAGCATTTAACGCCTATATCCGATTTAGAGATAAAGAAAAACCATGTATTTGCTGTGGGTTGCCCCTTGCTTCGGGATCGGTTGGTGGCTTATTTGACTGCGGACACTACAGATCCGTGGGTAGCGCACCTCATCTTCGATTCGATGAACGTAACGCACATGGACAGCGCAAGCAATGCAATAGATATGGATCAGGTCGAGCCGTCGACTATCGGGTAGGTCTTATTAAGCGCATTGGATTGGATTCCGTGGAATCACTTGAGTCGGATAACAGGCCACGCCATTACACAAAAGAAGATTTACAGGGACTTAAAGCCTGTTTTCGTAACAAATTGAAAGAGCTTAAAAAAGGAGTTTTAAATGTTTGATGAAACAACGCGTCACAAATTGGGAAGTTGCTCAAAAATCAAGTCAGGAATGAGTGACGTTCAGAAGTCCGTTATTTTTGGAATGAAAAATCCAGAGTTGGACGGGATGACTAACGCAATCAAAACAGATCAACCCGAGGCATTTTTAATGTCTGATGCTGATTTGGAGAATCGGGTATTTCTTGATGAGCCAGCATCACCAACAAAGTTTAAGAACTTCGTAAGACCATACCAGCCAGAAGCTGAGCTGTAATAAAGGAGACGGAATGAGTAAAAGCGCATCAAGCGGTGGAATCGGATTTTGTGGATTGTTAACCGTTTTATTTGTAGGATTAAAGCTGACAGATTTTATTGATTGGTCGTGGTGGCTAGTATTAGCCCCAATATATGCGCCATTCCTTTTGGCGATTCTTCTCTTATTAGCTATCTCTGTATTTGATTAAAGAAAAACCCGCCATATAGACGGGTTTCCTGATAAATCAGCACTTGAGACGTTGATTATATTCTGGGGAGAATGGTTTGAGCAAGTTCATGCAGTTGGGTAGAGACTTCTATACGCAAGAAGAAAACTGGCGACGATGTTTCGCTGGTGATGGCTATCTCAATGCCTTGTTTTGGAATGGATGCGCTACTGGGAAGATGGAGGCGGCATTCGTGGAGGGTGAATCTCGCATAGAAATAGCAAAACTAGATGCTAAAGAGTTCGACGCATTAATCAACTGGCTCCCAAAGCCCCAATGGTCTGTTTATATAGCAGACACCTTAAGCAAGGTCGTTAAAGGCGGGAGGCTCTTGTACGCAAGAGCTGGCGATGGCTCCCACAGACAGGATTTACTCGGGCTATCCAAGTATCGCTATGAGGCGCTACTAGATTCAGCAATTACAAACATGAAAAGACACGGGGGACTGGTATGAGTCATTTTTACCGCATTAAAGAGATTTGCATCAATCTTGGTATCACTAGAACAACCCTTTACAAGAATGAAGAAAGTGGAAAATTCCCCCCATTGGAGCACCCAAACCCTGTAAACACTCGGGTATCTGGTTACTCAGAGGTGACGTATAGGAAAATCGTTAGAGATTCACTTAATAAGGCTATGGCATGAAGCGCAACTGGGATTTAATTAGAAAGATACTGAGTTCGATCGAGGAATTGCCGGACACTCGAAGCCGGCTTGATCCTGATGGGATCATTGGGTATTCCTCTGAGGAGGTTTCGTATCACATGAAGATGATGGATCAGGCTGGCCTTATAGATGCGAAGTGCATAAAGGGCGCCGACACTGCATTGATGTGCGTGGCCACATCCCTTACATGGCAAGGGCATGAGTTCTTGGAGCGCATTAAAAAAGATACCGTATGGAACAAAGTAAAAGAGTTATCAATGAATAAAGGAGTTGATCTGTCAATTGATGTGATTAAGACTTTATCCATGCAGGTAATTTCATCGCTCATTGCATAAGGTTGACAATGTTGACAATGTTGACAATGTCACTTGTAAAAACACCCTAAAAACAGGGTAGTATTTGTCTACGGTGGTTATTAGCGCAAGCAAGTAACTACCAAGAAAGCCTCAGACCTAAAAAGTTTGGGGCTTTTTGCTTTCTTACGCATGGTGATTGATAAATTTGCACTGTCAAATCAGGGTTGGTATCCCTCGGTAAATACCGTCAAGCGCCCTTCAGTCACCAGCCGTAAGCAAGCACCCATTACCAACAACCCGCCAAGTAGCGGGTTTTTTACTTTCTAAGATGGCATATACACAGCGCTCCTATATAAATCCTGAAACAAAGATGATGCGAGATCAACAGGATCAATCGTCTTCAGGATGTAGAAGCTGTAAGCACCATGCCTACATTGGGACTAAGAGCGTTAGGGTCTGCAATAAATATGACCTTATCGGAACAAATATGTCCCCTTGCGCAGACTACAAAGACAAAAGATCGGCACTAGAGAAGGTTAATAGCCTGTTTGGTGCGTAGGTGGGCAGACCATCAAAACTATCTGATAAGCAGTGGCAGGAGATCAAAGATCGACTTGTAGACGGCGAATCAGGTAGGGCGCTGGCAAAAGAATTCGGAGTTACTGAAACGGCCATTAGAAGGCGTTTAAGTTCGCAGGTTGAAAAAATTAAAACTGTTGCAATTCAATTGCATACAGCAGAAAAAGACTTCAACTCTTTACCAGTAAGTTCGCAGGTAAGTGCGCAGTCAATGCTCATTAAGTTGCGTGAAATCGGCGAGAACTTAATTAGCGCAGCCGCTAATGGAGCTATCACAGCAAACAAGCTAAGTCTGCGTGCAATGAGCCTCTCATCTTTTATAGGTGATGGACTGGATTCATGTGATGACGAACAACGCCAGGCCATGAGGGATGTGATGGCTCTAGGTATGGGCGTTAATACCCATGCTGATCTAGGTCTAAAGCTAATGACAGTAAGCAAAAGCTACCCATTAACCGATATAGGTAAAGACGAGTCCAATAAACAAGTAACCCACAGTAGAGCTCGTGAGGTTCTAAATAATTTAAACCTCCTAGCTAATGACAACTGAAAACGATATTAAGTTATTGGAGTTGTCAGCAAGTTTCAGAAGATTCGTAGCCACCTTCTTCCCGGTACTAAGCGGGGTTCCATTTAGATTCGCCCCTCATCATGCTCAGATCATTGAGGCTTTGGAGAAGTTGGCTGCAGGCCATATCAAGCGGTTGATTATTAATGTCCCGCCTAGGTACAGTAAGACAGAATTAGTGGTTAAGTTATTCATAGCCTGGTGCCTTGCCAATAACCCTAAAGCGAAATTCATTCATCTAAGCTATTCCGATGAGTTGGCTTTAGATAACAGTTCGGCAGTAAGAGAGTTAGTTAAGAGCGACGAGTATCAAGCCCTTTTCCCTATCAGCATTAAAGATGACTCAGATAGCAAAAAGAAGTGGTACACCTCAGAAGGTGGGGGCGTTTACGCTACTGCTACAGGTGGCGCAGTAACTGGATTCGGTGCTGGGGCATTAGGCAGGGAAAGATTCGGAACGGGATTACCAGCGGAAGGCTTCAATGGCGCATTAATCATTGATGATCCGCTAAAGCCTGATGATGCTTTCTCTGACACTATTCGAGGCCGTATCAATCGCCGATTCAATAACACGATAGCTAGTCGATTAAATAGTCCTGATACGCCTGTGATTGTCATTATGCAAAGACTGCATGAGGATGATATGACTGGGTATCTCCTTAAAGGTGGATCAGGCGAAGAGTGGACTCACTTGTGCCTACCCGCTATTAGGGATGATGGAACGGCTCTATGGCCAGATAAGCACTCTATTGAAACCTTGCGCCAAATGGAAAAGGCTGATGCCTATACATTCGCTGGGCAGTACCAACAAAGACCGTCACCTTTAGGCGGTGGACTGATCAAAGGCGAATGGTTCGTTAAGTACGACATTCTCCCAAAACTGCTTTACAGAAAGATATTCGCCGATACCGCCCAAAAGACGGGTGAGCGTAACGATTACTCAGTATTCCAATGCTGGGGTCGTGGCGAAGATGGTCGCATTTATCTCATAGATCAAATCAGAGGTAAGTGGGAAGCTCCTGAAATGAAGCGTAGGGCGATTGCCTTCTGGCAAAAACACCTTGCAATTGGAGCTGATGATTATCACGCACCAGCACTAAGACAAATGCTAGTCGAGGAGGCTAGTTCCGGTACTGGACTGATTCAAGAGATAAAAGCCTTGGGACATATCCCCATTAAAGGGATCACTCGAGTAAGGGACAAGCTCACTCGCCTCATGGATGTAGTGAGTCACATAGAAGCAAAGCTGGTCTGCATTCCATCACAAGCCTCATTTACGAATGACTTTGTGAACGAGTGCGAATCGTTTACGCCTGATAACACGCATAAACACGATGACCAAATCGACCCAATGATTGACGCCATTACAGATATGTTGACGAACAGAAAAAACCTACTCTATGAAAACCTCTAAACCAAGAACTACTAATGCTAGTGCGACAGTAGCGAAAGATGGCTTAGAAAACGTCATAGCAGGGGTAGGGAACAGTAAAGACAAGAAGTCCTATGCCTCCTATCAGGTAGTCATTAAAGACCGTGTAACGCTTGAAAATGCTTATCGTACTTCATGGATTAGCAATCGTATTGTTAGCTCCGTGGCAGATGACATGACTCGCAAGTGGCGTGACTTCAGTATTGAAGATGATGACGGTACTGCAATCAAAGCGATTGAACGAGAAGAGCGCCGTCTTAATGTACGAGGCAAGACTAACGAAGGATTGCGCTGGGGCCGGTTATACGGTGGCAGCTTAATCCTGATCGGTACAGAGGATGCTAAAGCTGATCCTAAAGTATTGGCTACTAAGCTCGATGTTGAGTCTATCGGTCTAGGCGGCCTTAGTTATCTACAGGTAATTGATCGCTGGCGTGTAAGCCCTTCGGCTGAATTGGTAACGGATTTAGATTCCCCTGATTTTGGATTGCCCATCTCCTACTCAGTTGCAGAGAGTGGAATCACTTATCACCATAGCCGTGTATTACGCTTTGATGGTCAAAAGCTCCCTTATTACCCTTGGTTTGCTAACGCACGCTGGTCAGATTCAGTATTGGTAAGCGTATGGGATGCCGTTTTAAACAAAGACACTGCAAGCGCAGTATCGGGATCCTTGATCTACGAATCAAAGGTTGATGTAGTGAAAATCCCAAACCTTGGCGATTTAGTATCTACAAGGGATGGCGAGGCTAACTTAATCAAGCGCCTCAATTTAGCCTCAATGATGAAAAGCGTTAATAACACGCTAGTCATTGGCGGTGAAGAAGATTACGAACAAAAGTCTTATACCTTTGGTGGCCTAGATACTCTCTTAGACAAGTTCTCAGACGATGTATGTGGCGCAGCAGAAATCCCTAGGACTAGATTGTTCGGTCAATCCCCAGGTGGTTTAAATGCTACAGGTGACGGCGATCTAGCCAATTACTACGATTCGATTCATTCAAAGCAAGAGTCAGACCTACGCCCTCAGCTGGAAAAGTTAGATCAAATCTTGATCCGCTCGGCTCTTGGTGAAATGCCAGAAGAATATGAGTTCGATTTCAACTCTCTCTGGCAAATGTCCGATGTTGATAAGGCAAAGGTTGAGCTATCAAACGCCCAGCGGGATCAGATTTATCTATCCCTTGGCGTATTGACTGAGGTCGCAGTAGCCAAGACATTGCAAACGAGTGGCACTTACTCAGGCCTGACTGATGAGGATGTTGAACTGGCCGGAAGTCTTAGGGCGCCGGCACTAACTCAGGCCACCGTAGATCCATTCAAAGAAGAGGACAAAAATGCAAATTAGAACTGCGCAAGGCGATTTAATTGATGTGGTCGCATTGCAATCGGGATCTTCTGCAGGCGGTGGATCGGACGCAAATTACAAAACCCGCTTAATCAAAGACCCTGCAACAGGTGTAACCCTTGCAGAAACTCGCACGCTTGGTACCGTTACCGAAAGGCAGGAGTGGGTCTATGACGTTAACGGCGCATATCTAGGCGTAGATGCTTGGGTAGTCGTATGAGCGTCTCAGATACCCTAAAAGGGCTACTAGCGCTTGGGCTTCCGATTGATTCTATTGGTCTAGCTAAAGCAGCGGCATCTTCGATGCTCAATGCTGACAGCAAGATCAACCCCATTTTTCTCCCCAATTTATCTGCCATAGATACCTTTGTAGTCCCAGACGAACAGGCGATGCTTGGAATTCAGGCTAAAGGCGTTTCTCTAGCAGTTCGACTCGATGGCGGTTGCTTCATCTTGTTGGCCATGCCAGCCACTACACGTAGTAACTGGATTCAGATGGCTGTACCTACTGACGTTGTGTCTAGCTTCTTAGGTCGCAAGGGTGATGTATTCCCTACGGCAGGGGATTACACATCAGATCAGATAGCGCTCCCATCGTCTTTATCTTCACTTGGAGCAACGGTCTCCGATGCTTTGATTGCTGTCTTTAGAGCTTCAACTGGTGGCGGGGCTGGTGGTAGCGCATCGACTGGTTCAACAGGATCAGGAGGAAGTACTGGAAGTTCATCTTCATCAGGCTCTGCTGGCTCAACGGGTTCATCAGGTAGCAAGTACCCAGCGTTTCTCCCATTTATCAAAAACATTACTTCACTGAAGGCAAATTTCGTGCCATTCACCGCATTCTCAAAACTCTAAGGAATTTATGACTAACGTTGCTCCTATTGATGCTCTATCAACCCTCTTTAATTCGGTAACGGCAGCCGCCGCTACAGCCAATGCGGCTGATGCTTCAGTTCTGTATCAGATTGCCGACAAGCTCAACTCCATCTTGGCAGTTGAAAACGCAACTACTACGCTGTCCACCAATACTGGTGCAGGTGATTACTGGTCTTCCTTAGCCAAACGCTTAGGTTCTGACTTGCTTAACTGCACCACAGAAGCAGATCGCACCGCTTTATTGGTCACGATCAATGCAGTAGTAACGAATGCCGTTACTCAATACACCATTGCCAAAGCTACAACAACCCCAGTATCTCTGCCAGTTGCACCAGCATTAAGCACTCAGGCTAACTTTACTTGCGTGGCTGGTGTTAAAGAGCAGTATGGCGATGGGTGTAATTTAGACGGTATTTCTGCTGGCTACACCTCAGAATGGGGCACACAATCAGCACTTCTGTATTGGGAGAGATTCCTAGCGGTATTGCTTGGAATCAACTATGTTCCAAATACATTGTTAGGCACGCCAAGCGCAACAGTAATTCAACAGTCCCATAAACTATTCCGCTATAACAACTTGCCAGTATTCCGTGAGGAAATTCCAAGTGCTGCATTGCTGTATAACGGCATTCGCTCAACGATTGCGAATTACTTCTTCAAGGAAGACTTTACCCAAGGCATTTGCACCTCAACTGGTTACAATGCGCCACGTCTGTATTGGGCATCATTCGCGCTTACAAATACTACGAATGCCGCGATCAACGTAGTTATCAACACGATTGGTAGTTCGTATTCATCGTATTCAATGAGTGGATTAGTCAGCTTGACACCAAACGTCACTAACGATGTGCGAGCCAGTACATCTGCTTACACGTTCACAAACGTTGCTACTACAACCGCATCAACTGGCAATAACCAAGTTTCTTCTACCGTATCCATTCCAGCCAATAAGACGGTTCTGTTCTTTGCCTTCGGATCAGCATATTGCTACAACACGACTTATTTCAGCTACCACGGTGAACTCGCTATTCGTAAACCCGCCGACATGCTTCCTACTGGCATCGTTTGCGATACCAAGCTAACCACTAACTTACTTAACTTTGGCAAGTACACAAGCCTTTGCCAACTCTGGACGGATATTTAATCATGACTGAAATCGTTAAAGCGTACACACTCGTAGATGGCAAGATCGTCGGATTCCGCAGTACCGACAATCCCCAAGATCACGAAGTAGTCCTCGATGATGAAGATGCTCTAGTAGTGGCGTTCTATGCGCCACCCGTTGAGCCTATTGCTGAGGCTGTCAATCCAATTGCCCCAGTTGTCAATCAAGAGCAGCCTGCTGTCAATGAGAAACAGGGCAAGGGATTGCTTTCTTGGCTAACAGGCAAATAACTAACAAACGCTAATTAAGCCCCCTTTCGAGGGGCTTTTTTTATTGCCTAAATTTCTCCAACTCAAAGGAACTCTATGTCCACAACTGAAGCCCTCATTGCTCAACTAACTGCTGAAGCAACTGCCACTGGTACTGCTATTGGTAATGTAGCCAAGAACCTCGTACAACTATTCTCAGCAACTTCAACAGCTATCGAAGCTGGCGATACAGCACTGCAAACCAAGATTGATGCCGTAACAGAACAAGTAACTAGCCTTACCGCTGGCCTTGATGCTAATACCTTGGCCGACTTACAGAAGATCGCCCAGATCATCACAACAGATGAAGGCTTGCAAGCCTCAATTACTACATTGCAAGGCCTCATTGCAGCCAATCAAACGGCCATCAGTGATGCACAAGCAGTAGAGGCCCGTCTAAGCACGGCCCTTACTAATGCTGGCGCAGACATTACAGCATTACAAGGCCTTACTACTGCCATTCAATCCGCTGCTTCTGCCTTAAAGGATCGTGTATCAGTAACAGAAACACGCCTTACAGCAGTAGAAGGTCGAGTAAACGCAGTAGAGCAAGACTTCTCAGGCCTTAAAGCTGACTTAGCCTCTGTATCAGTAAACGCACCAGCTGCCATCTCTGCTGGCTATCTTGAAGCAGTAGGCGGAACAGTTCCAGTAGTGAGTATTGGCGGTAAGTCTATTTCTTTAGACGTAGCGTAATTAGATGACAACGCCAACGGGTGACTTAATCGTCGATAGTCTTCGTGCTCAGGCGAGTACGGGGACTGCCGTTGGTGTCTTAGCTAAGAACGTGGGTAACGCAATAAACGCAGTAGCAGGCGTGGTGATGGAAGAAATCACCCATAGACAAGAACTACAACAAGCCACATCGGTATTGCTTCAAAGGGCTGGTATTCAGTCATTAGAGAGCAATCCTGTAGTAGGAAAAGCAACAATCCAAACAATTCAAGCGACTCAGGCAACTGTAGGCGCAGTAGTAGCAACGGGAACAATCCATGGGTAATCAGTTAATCATTGACGGCAAGCCTTACTCAGTCATTGGCGGGACTTCTGCCTATATCCAATTGAGTATCACAGTGCCGGTATTGGTAAACGGAGTAAAGACGAATACCCCGATTGAGTACAGCGATGCAGAGATTAAAGCCGTAGCCTATTCAGACAATGGCGTAGTAGAGAGTGCAGCAGTAGAAGACCTGGGCAATGGCCTATTGTTGATCCGCTTATCTAGCGATGCAACTCAGGGCATGGCTAAACCCATTGGAACGGCTACAGCAACATTAGACGTAAGTGCAACACTTAAATACCCAATGGCCAATACAAGTTATAAGGCAGGGGATAAGCTGGGCTATCGGTGGAGCTTCTTTGTAGAAGCAGGAATGCAGGCCTAATGAGCATCAATTTAGCCTCTTTAGTTAGAGGTAGAAAAGCCCTTGGCATGGGTAAGCGAAAGATCGGGAAGTTAAAGCCGATCCACCCATCCAAGGCGAATGATCTTTGGTACAAGTCCCAACTATTGGCAATTGTTAAGAAGTTGAGGGCGATTACTGAGCAAGAAATCAGGTCGGCTGCAGTAGAAAACCAAATGCCAAAAAATGCGGCGTTTGATGATGTTCCTAATTGGATTGGCGGGGCTATTAAGTTAGCTTCCAAGAAGTTCGGGAATATCAATAGGCAGGCTCAACAGTTATCAACCTTAGCGGCCACTCGTAATCTCAATAGCGTAGATGCCTCATTTTCATCAGGCATTAAGACGGCTTTCGGGATTGATGTGGCAAGCGTTCTATCAATTGATGCTATTCGTGAGCCCTTTACCTTGGCTATTAAAGCCAATGTGGAGCTCATTACATCGTTTGCTCCCGAGTATCACCAAAAGATACTGGATGCGGTCTATAAAAACTGGGCTGGCGGAATGGGGCAGGAAAGCCTATTCGATACGGTGATGAATATGGGCGATGTGGCTGAGAGTAGGGCGCAGTTAATCGCTAGGGATCAAACCTCAAAGATGAATGGTGCTTTTACTCGAGCACGACAAGAATCAGTCGGAATTACTAAATACGTATGGCAAACGTCAGGGGATGAGCGAGTTCGAGAAGAGCATGCCTCCCTCGATGGTGAAACCTTTAGCTGGGATGAGCCGCCAGAAGTAGGTAACCCTGGCGATGACTTCAATTGCCGATGCGTTGCATTGCCGGTTATCGAAACAGAAGATGAAGAGTCATTTGGATTTGGACAGGCCGTAAATATGGCTATGACTGGATTTGGTATTGGACAAGCATTAGGGGATCTATGAAAACAATCGAAGTAAAAGACTCAATCGGCATTAGCTCTAGGTCGGTTACAGACGAGGGCTTTCTGGTAGCCAAGGGGATTATCTCTAGGGTGGGCACTCAGACTTATCTAGCCTCAGAACTGGGATTAGACGGGGATCCATTGCGTAAGGTGGTTTTATACCGCCCCGCAGAGGAAGTATTCGATATGGCGAGCATTGATTCATTCAATGGCAATCCACTTACAAACAATCATCCCCCTGTCTTAGTAACTAAAGACAACTGGAAAGAGTATTCGCATGGCGATGTAAGAGGGGTAGCAAAAGCCTCAGATAAGCACGTAGGCGCTGAAATTGTATTTAAGACCCCCACGATCATTGATGCTCTAGATAGTGGCAAGTGCGAGCTCTCGAACGGTTACAAATTCAATTTGGATATGACGGCTGGCGTTTCTACTGCTGGTGAAGCGTATGACGGTATTCAGAGACAAATTCGCGGCAATCATGTCGCATTGGTAGACAAAGCAAGATGCGGGTCAGCTTGCCGAGTTCACGATAACGCCCCCGCAGGCAACAACAAGGAAATCCCCATGACTGATCGCAAGATCGTAGTTGATGGCATCCCTCTTGAGGTCAGCGAGACCACAGCGGGTGTTATTGAAAAGTTAGCAAAAGACCGTGATGAAGCCCTAAAGATGGCTACTGATTCGGATACGAAAATTGAAGAGCTAAACGCTATTCATAAAGCTGACACAGAGGCTCTAGTAGCTGAGCATACGGCTGAAATTGATGAACTCAAAAAGGATGTAATTACTCCTGAGATTCGTGACTCATTGATTCCGGCTTGGTCAGCAATGATTGAAACGGTTAAAAAGCACTCCACCGTTACTACCGATGGCAAGACTTGCACTCAGATTCGTCGTGAGTTCGTTGAGCAAGTTGGCTTAGATGCTGAAAAAGGCGCAGTAGTTGCTCCTGTATTAGCTGGTAAGTCCGTTGCTGATGCAAGCGATGAAGCTATTTCGATTGCCTTTAGCGTTTTGACTGTTTCCCTTGATTCCAAAAAAGAATTAGCAAACGGTGAAAAGGCAGTAGGCGATGCATTAGCTGGTGTGGTTAATTCTGCCCCTGTTATGTCTGCTCGTGACCTATTTATCCAAAACCAATCCGCCCGATAAGGGTTTTATCCATTTAGGAGATATTTATGCAAGATTTGTTAAACACCCCAGGCGGCCTACTGCGTGATCGTGGTTATGCTGGCGCAATCGTAGATCAAAACGTCTACACCTCTGTAAGCAAGATCAATCAAGGTTCTACAGTGATCGACTTCGGCGCAGCCGTAGCCACTTCTGGTAATGGCGTTGGTTGCCATGCCGTATCCGCTGATGCTGATGTAATTATTGGCTTCTCCACTCGTTACGCACTACGCCCATACGGTACAGATGGCACTGTTTCATTCGCAGTTAATGAGACCGTTCCTGTCGCAAAAACTGGCCGTATGTTCGTTAATGCCGTTGAAGATGCTCTCGAAGGCGATCAAGTTATCTCCATTACTGCTGGTGGCTTGGGCTCTTTGTCCCATGCTGTTGCTGGTGTAGGTCGTGTAGCTATCTCTGGCGCTAAATGGGCTGAGCCTGTTGCTGCTGGTTCTATCGGCATTATCGAGTTCAACCTTTTAGGTCGCTAATTAACTAGCAAACAACTGCGTATCTAAGCCGCCTACGGGCGGTTTTTTTACGTCCTAGCCCCGCTATATGCGGGGTTTTTCTTTTGGAGAAACACATGACTAAAATTGTTTTAGATGCGGCTACTATCAAGTCCGCAAACGATGCTTATGCAGTAACCCGTCAGGCTGAAATCAATGCGTTTGATGCAGTTCTTCGCCAAACTATCGGTCAAGCCCCTGAAGTTCGTGCCGTAAGCGATGCAACTGCTGGTATGTCATTCCTCGTAAGTCAATTGGCTTACACAGAGGCAGGCGTATATAGCCGTCAATACACTCCTATGCAGTATGAGCGTTTAGTTCCAATCTCTAGCGAAGCTGGCGAATGGGCTGAGACTGTTCGTTACCAAACTTATGACTCAGTAGCTCGTGGCCGCCGTGCTTCTAGCAAGTCTGATGATATTAACTTGGTTGATATTACTGTTTCAGAGAAGTCTATGGACATCGCTCCTGGCGATATTGGTTATCACTTCACGCAGCAAGAGTTGATCCAATCCGCTTACCTCAAGCGCCCATTGCCACAAGGTCGTATGGAAGCGGCTATGGATGGCTATCGCCGTCACATGAATGATGTTGCATTGAATGGCGAAGGCTCAGATTTGAAGGGCTTGTTCCAGCACCCAAGTATTTCCAAGGGTAATGTACCTTCAGGCAAAACATGGGCTACTGCTACACCAGCTCAAATCCTTGGTGACTTAAACGCTGGCCTGTATCAAGTATTTAACAGCTCAGCAAATAACGATGTGCCAAACACAATCGTATTGCCACCTGCTGCATACGCACTTATCAACAGCACACCACGCTCTGATAACAGCGATATGACTATCCTTGAATACTTCAAAGCCAACAATCTTTACAAAGATTACATTGGTGGCGAAATCACAGTATTGCCAGGCTTTGGCTTGCAAACTGCTGGTACATCTAAGGGTACTCGCGCATTGTTCTATACAAACAGCGCTGAGCGTTTGGTAATGCATATCCCAGTTACATTGCGCTTCTTGGCTCCGCAGTTGCGTGGTCGTGGTGTATTCGTGCCTGGCGATTACCGTTATAGCGGTGTTGAAGTGCGCTATAGCAAATCTGCGTACTACATGGAAGGAATGTAATCAATGACCCCCACCGACTTTAAGGCTCTTTTCCCAGAGTTTTCGACAGTAACCGACACGGTGCTACAGGCTCAGCTTGATATGGCATTGCCAAGTTTCAATCTGTCACGGTGGGGGGATTACTTGGACGAAGGAATGGGTAGCTATGTTGCCCATTCCCTAGTTTTGCGTGGCATTCAGGCCGTAAACGGAGTGTCTACCGACTTCAATATGAAGAAAGTGGGCGATGTTCAAGTTCAATCATCGGACTTGATGCTTCAAAAGAAAGCAGAAAATCCATTTATGAGATCGCTCTATGGTCAGCGTTATCTCTATCTGGTAAAAATTATTGGCGCAGGCCACCTCATAGCATGATCTCGGCAAAAGTAAGTGGCGGAGAGATTGCTAAGCGTAGGCTAGGGCAGTTTGTGGGTACGGTTAAAACAATCGGAGATTCGCAGGTTCGCGTTGGAGTCCCGAGTAATTTAGCTTATCCCAATGGAACCCCAGTGATCTTAGTGGCTTCGGTTCATGAATTCGGAGTGCCAGGGAAAGTTCCCGAGCGCCCATTCCTGAGAAAGTCGATTACAGAAGGCTCAGAGTCTTTAAACAAGGTAAACGCCTCTAATCTAAAGGCCGTATTTAATCAAAAGATGCAGGCAACGGTAGGGTTGGAGAGATTGGGAATAAAGGCTTCTGGGCTAGTCCAACAATTCATTAGGGCTGGCAATTTTCAGTCTCTTAGTCCTGAGACTGTTAAAGCTAAAGGTAGTTCTAAGGCTCTTATAGATACAGGCTTATTAATTCAAAGCATTACCCATGAGGTAGTTGGCAAATGATTGATATTTCAGAAGTCATTAACGATCCTGACTTTACTCAGCCATTTCAGATTAACCGAATGTTTGGCTCCTTCGTAAATGAGGGGGAGTGGTTAGATTCCCCTGTAACGCTCGAGCGTATCGGGGTTATTCAGCCGACAAAGGCAAATGATGCCCTTCAATTCTTGCCAGAAGGAGAGCGCCAATCGAATGCGATCACGATCTACTGCACTCAGGATGTATTGATGGGTGATGGTCAGAATCAGCGCTCTGACACGGTTCTTTGGAATGGATCCCAGTATCGGGTTGCTTACGCTAAGCCGTGGCAACAAAACGGTTATTGGTTCGCAATCGCTACAGGGATGGCTATATGACAGACTTAGATTTAATCAACGTAAAGATTCGCACCTTGATTCGCACAATCATGGGTATGCCTGTTAATAGCGTGCGCAAGGCAAACACAAACTCCCCTACGGGCGGGAAGTCGGAAGCATTTGCAACAGTATTAATTGCCACCATAGATCCTAAAGGTGCAGACGAAAGACGGGTTTCAAATATTGACGGTACCGACACCGTTCAATCAGAAATGATCGGGGAGCGAATATTAACCGCTTCGGTTCAATTCTTTAGGCAAGGGGCTTATCAAAACGCTCTTAGGCTTGTTTCAATCCTGTCCCTCGACTCATCTATAAGCATGATGCAACAGCTTGGCCTAGGGTTGATTAAGACCTCTAGCGTTACCAATGTCACCGCCGTAATCAATACGGAATGGGAAGAGCAGGCAAAAGTATCAATCGACTTTAGTGCAATCGTTCTAGAAGGTGAAGTTCTGAACACCTACGGAACGGTAGAACTAAATATTAACTCAGACAAAAAAGATTTAAACGGCAGTTTTATTGAAACCACTAGCAAAATCAGCCTCGATTTTCAGGCATAGATCAATCATTAACCAAAGGGCATCTAAATGAGCAAAATCCCAGTTTCTAAAGTTGTTAGCGTTACCGTTAACGTATCGCCAACATTCCCACAGGGTAAAGGATTCGGATTGGCATTAGTCCTTACGGATTCCTCGCCTTCAAACGCTTCAAATACCTCAGTTATTAGCTTCTACTCCGATATGGATAGCGTATCCGCTGACTGGGCTTCTACTTCTGAGGCTTACAAAGCGGCAAACATCTTCTTTATGCAATCCCCACGTCCTGAGCAGATTGCCATTTCAAGTATTGATGCTGGCGAGACTGTTACCGAAGCGCTTATTCGCATCAACGATGCAAATAACGGCTGGTATGGTTTAACGCTTGCGATTGTTGGCGGCGCTACTGATGCTGAGATTCTTGAAGCGGCTGCATGGACTGAGGCGCAAACCAGAGTATTTGGCTACACAACTAATGATTTAGCTTGCGTTGATGCAAATTCTACGACTTCAGTAGCCTATAAGCTCAATCAACTTGGCTATTCCCGTACATTTGGACAGTATGACGATAACGATGCTTATGCAATCGTTTCCGCTATGGCTCGCATTCTGACTACTAACTTTGCCATGAAGGACAGCACTATCACGCTGAAATTCAAGCAAGAGCCAGGCGTAACACCAATCAACATTACAGAGACTCAGCGTCAAGCATTGATCGGCAATAAGCTCAACTATTACACCTACTTTGGCGATAGCGCGATGCTTGCTGAAGGCGTAGTAGCTAATGGTCGATTCTTGGATGAAGTCATTGGCTTGGATTGGTTGCAAAACACTATCCAAACTCAGGTATTCGGCTATCTATTAACCCGTACCACTAAGGTCCCCCAAACTGACAAGGGCGTTGCTTCCTTGTTGCATCAAGCAAATATTGCTTGTGATGCCGCAGTCAATTGCGGATTACTTGCGCCAGGCACTTGGAATGGAATGGACTTGGGTGAAGTGAAGTCAGGTGATTTCTTGCCAAAGGGTTACTACGCTTGGGCCCCTAAAGTTGCTACTCAGACCCAGTCAGACCGTGAGGCTCGTAAATCCCCACCAATTCAGATCCTTGCAAAAGGTGCTGGCGCTATTCATGGCGTGGATATTGCATTGACTTTTGAGCGTTAAGAGCTACTAGCAATACATTACGGACCCGCTTAGTAGCGGGTTTCTTTTTACAAGGCTGCCTACGGGTGGCCTTTTTCATTTGGAGCTACACATGAAGGCTTATTCATTTCAGAACTGCGTTGTATTGGTTAACGGCGTAGAAATTACAAACTGGTCAGACGGCGATGACGTTCTTGACATCAAACGCCGTAAAAACTCCATTGAGGACAAAGTAGGCGCAGACGGCAAGATGATGATCACGATCGGATCTGATAAATCAGGCTCTTTCACATTCAAACTACAGGCTACTAGCCCGTCAAATAAGTTCCTTGGAGCAATACAGTCTTTAGGTGAAGCTGGCGCCCAAACATTTGTACCCGTAACCGTTCAATTCCTTGATACATACCGTAACGATATGTCTATTGGTACTGTTGGCTACATTACTAAGCCTGCTGACGTTAAGCGTGGCGCTTCTGCTGGTGATCAAGAGTGGGAAATCATCGTTGAGAACCTGAATACATTGCTAGGCGATGCGGCTGATTTATTGGTAGGAGCTTAATAAATGGCTACTCAAATCGAAATCGGCGGCCGTCAAATCTCAATCGGTACGCTCGGCATTATTGATGCTCTGCGTGTTGAGGTGGCTATTGCTAAGGTAATTGGTGAGCCATTGTTCGCCGCCTTGACTACAGTTAAAGACGGTGCTGAGAAGATGGGCGTTACCGCCTTGGCTATCGGTCAGCTTGCATCAAAGATGGATGCCGACGACCTTATCAAGACAATGGAGACTGTATTTAAGTGCGTTTCTGTTGACGGCAAACGCATTAACTCAATGGAAGAATCTTTTAATGGTCGCAATAAAGAGATTTGGCAAGTATTTATCGCCGCTCTGAAAGCGAACTTTGCAGATTTTTTTCCAGAAAACCTCTTAACTTCGCTGTCAGGCACAGCGCAAGCATAGAGGTAATAGAGTCGGCAAATATCAATTGGTACATCATGCGCCCCGTTATGCGGAACCCGCCTCTGTGTACCTTAGCCGACCTTAAAGACGGCACCTACACCCTTAATGACTTGGCAGACTTCCATGAATCCATGGATGAAGAAGTCGAATACCAACGCAGACAAGAAGAAAAGAGAAAATAAGTGAGCGCACAAGCACTAGATAGCTTCTTTGTAGAGCTCTTTTTTAAGGGTGATACAACGGCGGCCAAACAATTTGATGAATCGCTAACCAATATCCATGCCTCAGCTTTAAAGGTTGGGGCGGTTATGGTTGGTGCAGCCGCTGGATTGCTCGCTTTCGTTGGTGGTGTTGCGCATGGCATGGGTGAACTGCAAGACTTTGCAGAAACTAATGATATGTCGGCCTCTAAGCTCGATGCCTTGGGAAAGGTTGCAAAAGCTACTGACGTTGATATGGAGCAGCTTAAATCTAGCATTGCTGGACTTAATGGCATTACTGGTGAGGCCGCTCTAGGCATTGGTCGTGGCGCGATGATCTTTGAGAAATTAGGATTGAGCGCTAAAGATGCTTCCGGTAATGTCCGTGGTGTCGATGAAATGCTTGAAGTCGTAGCCGATAAGATCAAAGGCTTACCTCGTGCTGAGCAGTTGGCAATGCTTGGTAAGCTAAGAATTGATCCTAATATGGTCAAGCTCTTAAAAGACGGCGGTGCAGCTTTAAGACAGATGCGTGAAGAGGCAGAAGGTAAGGGGCTATTTACTGATGCTGACTACGATAGAGCCGATAAGCTAGATAAGCTCTTTGGTCGATCTACTGTCGCACTTGGTCAAATGGCTAAGTTATTAGCAGTTAATCTTTTCCCAGCAGTCGAGAAGATTCTCAATGGCTTCCTAGACTTTTACAACGCTCAGCGTAAGGCCACGAGCGGGACTTTCATTACTGCGTTTAAGTTAATGGGGGCAGCCCTAGAAACTGTTTGGGATTGGGTTGTTCGCCTTAAGAATGGCGTGATGTTTCTAGTTGATGCACTTCAAAAGTTCAATATTCTGACTTATCTAGCAAGTGGTGTGTTAACTGTATTTGCTGGTGTTGCAATTGCTAAAGCGGTATCTGCAACATACGAACTTATTGCTGGCATGGTTAAGCAAGGAATTGCGATGCTGTCCAATATCACGATCATGGGCTTGATGACCAGTGCCGTAAGGTTGCTGAAGGGCGCAATTAACGGTTTATTAACTGGCGCAATATTTCTTATTATTGATGACTTAGTTAATTGGTATGAGGGCAACGATTCCGTAATTAAACAACTTTATGATGACTTCCCTGTCGCGCTGGCATTGCTTAGCTCCGCAATGGCTGGGTTAATGCTGTTGATGAATACCTTTGGCATTACTTCCGCGATCGCTTGGATGATTGCGTTTTGGCCTGTTACCTTGGGTATTCTTGCTATCGCTGGACTAGGTACTGCAATTTGGTACTTTTGGGACAACCTTAAAAGTGTCGGCGAAAAGATTTATCAGTTTTGGCATGATTATGTAATCGACCCATTCCAAAAAGCCGTTGATCTTTTTAACCAAGTAAAAGGATTTGCTGGTGGTTCATTTAGCTCTCGGGTTGATGTTAATCAGACATCAAAAACTCAGGCTAGTGGAATTAATTCAATCGGTGGAATTCTTGGAGTATCCGCAAATCAAGGTTCGGTAAGCAGCCAATCAAACACTACTGTTGTTCAGGGTACGGTTGTTAATGTCAAGACCGATAACCCTGATGTATTGGCTAAGAGTTTTGACAGAGCCACTCGTGAAGCGGTTCGAAACCATCAGAACTCGGTGGCTAATTAATGAGCCTACTTAGCTTACTTACAGGTCGTGTAGCCATTATTCGATCTATTGATGGATATGTCTTTGATGCTGTCTTTTCAGAGGAGCATGAGGCTCAATTAGAGGTTACTGATAACCCCGTGGAAACGGGTGTCGTAGTTTCTGATCACGCCTTCATGAAGCCTCTAAAGGTCAAGATCAAGGCTGGCGTATCGGATGCCGTACTTAATCCAATTACTCGCTTTTATGGTGTAGATCAATTCTCAGGTGGAACAAGTAGATCCAAGAGGGCATTCGATTTGCTTTGTGATCTTCAAAAATCAGCAGAGCCTTTTGATGTTCAGACGGGATTAAAGCTCTACAAGAATATGGTTTGTACCAGCATACGCACAAGCCAAGATTCCTCTACATCCTCAGCCTTGATATTTGAGGCTGAATTGCGGGAGGTAATCATTGTCAATACTGAGTCAGTTACTTATCCGCCCAGATCAAAGGCAAGGCAGGCTCAAAAGCCTAAAGATGGTGGAGAGAAGCAGGGTGCAGAAGTTCCTGCCACTGAATCAAAAGGGTCTCTTTTAAAGTCGGCCGCTAAATCTCTAGGTTTTGGAAAATGACAATTACTACTATCCCCCTCACTTCCTCGGTAGCTCAACGCTTCGTTACCCAGCTTGGTGATACCAAGTATCAATTCGACATTCGCTTTAATGATCGCTCTAAAGTTTGGTCAATGTCGATTACCGATGATGCGACAAGCACACTATTGGTATCGGGCATAGCAATTCTTTTGGGTCAAAACTTACTAGCCCCATTCAATCTAAACATGGGTGCATTAATGGCCTATGACGAATCAAACTCAGGGATTGATGCGGGTCCCAATGACTTAGGCGCCCGTATTAATGTTTACTGGTTTAGTCAGGACTTATTGGCATGAGTGATTCAGGCGCAGTAAGACAGTGGGGCAGGGTAGCAGAGGTAATTATCGGTAAGGGTGGTAGCGGTATCAAAGTCACGAACCTGCGGATTCAGTTCGAGGTCGTTAAGACTGTTGATCACACTCCTAATAAAGCACTTATCCACATATTTAATCTCAGCCCTGAGAACGAGGCCAAGATAAAGAAGGAATACACGGATATTTATCTCAATGCTGGCTATAAAGATAATTTAAAACTAGTCTTCACGGGAAATATAGTTCACGTATTTCGCTATCGAGAAGGTAATGACTTCATTACTGAGATAGAGGCCGCTGATGGTGACTATGACTATCGCAATGCTTTTGTTAATACGGTACTGGCTTCGGGAACAACCAATGCTGATGTGGTTGATCAGGTCGGAAAGACCTTCTCCAATACGGCAAACAACGGTGTAAAAGAGATTTCAGGTGCCGCTCGCACGAGAGGAAAGGTTCTTGTTGGCAACTCACGGGACATTCTCCACAAGGTAGCGAATCAATCAGGAGCTAACTGGTCAATTCAGGATGGTGTCTTGCAAATCATCAAGACAGATTCATTGCTTCCAAATGAGGCAATCGTAGTTAATGCCATGACTGGCATGCTGGGGTCGCCTGAAATCAATGAGGACGGAATCACGGTTAAGTACCTGATGAACCCAAATACTCGTGCGAATGGCGCCCTAAAACTGGATAACGGATCAATCAAGCTAAAAGCTCAAAAGGTTGGTGAAACAAAAAAGGGGAATCAGCTAACCGGCACAACGGTGGATTCAAGCAACTTCCCAGAGTCAGACAAGATCACAAAGCTGGATTCTGACGGCATCTATAAGGTTCTAAAGCTCACCCACAAGGGCGATACACGAAGCCAAACATGGCAAACAGAAGCCTTATGCGTTGCACTGGGTGGAAGATCAACGGTAAGCAAGGGTAAGGCTAAATGAGTGATGAACTATTACAGCGTGATGCTCAGTTAATCTCAGGCCTTGGGGGTACGTTAAATCAGGCTTTAGATAATCGCCTAAAGTCATTGCATACGTCATGCCCTGGCATTGTTGTGAGTTTTGATGCTGGCGCACAAACCGCAGTAGTGCAGCCGACCATTCAAATGGCGATGATCAATGGGAGCAAGGTAAATCTTCCAATGTGCCTCGACGTTCCGGTCCATGTATTGCAGGGCGGTGTATTCGCCATGACTATGCCTGTAACTGCTGGCGATGAGTGCCTATTAGTATTCGCTGAGCGTTGCATTGATGGCTGGTTCTCAGGAGGCAGTACAGCACCCCCAGCAGATTACCGAATGCACGATTATTCCGATGGATTCGCTTTCGTTGGATTCTCTAGTAATCCTAAAAAGGTGGGTGGCTACAGCACTAACTCAGCGCAACTCAGATTAAAGGATGGCTCTGCCTCCATTACTTTGTTTGCTGATGGCTCAGTTCAAGCTAAAACCCCAGGCGGTGATTACAAGATGAGCGCTAGTGGTGCGATGGAGATAAACGCACCGCAAGGAACGGTTATCAATAGCCCAAATATCACCCTAAACGGGAACACTACGGTAATCGGGAATATTGCCGGATCGCCTGGTAACGGCGGTAATGGTAGCGCTCAATTTGATGGAACCCTAAAGGCTACCCAGGATGTAGTCGGCGGCGGTATCTCACTCAAATCGCATAAAACAACTGGCGTAAAAGCTGGCTCAGATAACTCAGGGACTCCAATTTAATGCTTACTAGACGCTTAGATTCAAACCATGACATGACTTTTGGTCAAGGGTTGGCCAACTATGCAAAAGATCAGGAGGCGGTAGCTCAGAACGTCAAGACTCGCCTTCTATCAATCATGGGAGAGTGGTTCTTAGATGATGGCTTCGGAGTGCCTTACCTTAGTGATATTTGTATTAACCCTGCAAACATCCCATTGGCTGAGTCTTTAATAAGACAGTCAATTATCGGAACCCTAGGCGTTAAAGAAATTACAAGCTTTGACTTGTTGTTTAGTCACGAAACAAGAAAGTTAAGTATTTCGGCAACTCTGACAACGGTTTACGGAACGATTGAAAACATTAAGGTAGATAACGTCAAATGACAACGCAATTAACCAGTGCAGGGTTTCAGAGGGATGGATTAGATGTAATCTTGGCTAAGTATCAAGCGGCCATGATCGCTATCTTTGGTCCCAGCATTAACCTTGACCCCGATACACAAGACGGACAAATGCTTGGTATTTTCTCAGAAGGCATTAGTAATGAGGATCAACTCGCAGAAGCCGTTTACAACTCTTTTAACCCGTCTCTAGCGACCGGATCAGGACTTTCTAGGTTAGTCCAGCTAAACGGAATTAGTCGTATTGGAGGGGCTTATAGCGTTGCCAAGGTTACCTTTACAGGAATAGCTAATACAGTAATCCCAGCCTTAACATTGGTCGGCAATCCATCTACACAAGATCAATTCTCCACAGTAGCAGAGGCAACAATCGGGTCTAACGGCACTGTCTTAGTAGCGGTAATTTCTACTGTTATGGGAGCCGTATCTGCACCAGCTAATTCAATCACTAAGTTAGTTACCCCTCAATTTGGAGTCTCTTCCGTTGCAAACCCGTCAAGCGCAACTATTGGTAGGTCGCAAGAAACGGATACCGACTTAAGAATCAGAAGGGCTAAATCAGTAGCTATTGCCTCTCAATCTTTAGTAGATTCGCTGGAAGGTGGATTACTTTCTGTTGCAAACGTAACTAATTGCATCGTGCTTGAGAATGCCACAGAAGCAACGGATTCAAATGGCCTTCCACCTCATTCGGTTTGCTGCATCGTTTCGGGCGGATCTGATTCTGACGTAGCTCAAATGATTTGGCTATTAAAGTCGCTTGGCGTAACTTTGTTTGGCACATCTTCTAATGTCGCTATTGATAACAAAGGAAGATCGCACACAATCTCGTTCTCTAGACCTATCAGCGTGCCAGTCTATATCAACATAGCCATTAGCAAAAAAGATGGGTATCCATCTACGGCACCAGCAGATATTGCCAGCGCAATTGTTTCATGGGGATCGTTGAATCAAGATATTGGCGGGGAAGTAATTTATTCCCGCATTTATGAGCCAATCAATTCGATTGCTGGATTCTCCGTTTCTGACTTGCAAATCGGGCGTACAAACTCATCTATGCAAACGTCAAATATTCCTATGGGTTATTCAGAATTGGCATCCTTTGAGTTAATTAATATCGTTGTTACGGTGTTATAGCTATATGAAAATTACTATAAATAGTGATGCGTACAGCCTTTATTCTGATGAGATGACCTCTTTCGTTCCAATGCAGGCATTTTCAACAGATCAAATTACATACTCAATCTTTCCGTCAATCTGGGATGGGTTAAATTTTGACGCTAAAACTGGTTGCATACAGGGCATTCCAAAATATGTCGCCTATAGCAAGACATATACAATTACAGCCTCGTCAGAATCAGATCAAAAGAAATTTTCATTTCTAATATCAGTTCAAAAGTCACGAAAAGCCATTGATTCTGTAGATCCAAGGCTAATCGCACAATCAAGAATTGCCCTTCAATTTAGGGGGAGATGATGACTCTACTTGATACCAATTTTCAAAAGTATGTGGATGCCATTATTTCCCCGTTATCGGACGATGAGGCTACTTACTCTCAGATAGCATTGTTAGCAGATATTGATCTAATGACGGGCGTAAATCTTGATGTTATCGGACTCATTGTCGGAGCATCAAGAACGGTTCCATCGTCGCTACCGGTGAAGTTTTTTGGATTCGAGACTCAGCCAGGCTCAGATATATTTGGTGATGACGGAAACGCCTTTATCGGGTCAAGATTTCGAGATGATTCAGAGTCGGCATTCTCAACTAGCGTCTTGTTTGATCCTGAATTTAGATTCTTAATTAAGGCTGCGATCGCTAGAAATTACTGCAAGGGAACCGGTAATGACGTTCTTAATGCTCTGTCAATCATTCTCGATACCGATCATGTCTATGTAGAGGATTTGGGTTCAATGTCATTCGGCGTTGGCATTGGTCGAATTCTCAGCTTTCAGGAGGAGCAGTTAATCAAATCGCTCGATATTCTCCCAAGGCCAGCAGGCGTGCAAATCGTTTGGAAAGCAGTATTTAACGGTGCCCAGTTCTTTGGTTTTGACAATCAGGTTGGCGCTCAAGGATTTATGGAGGATGGCGCAAACGATGGCGGCGGGGCATTTAGTAACGAGTTCTAAATAAATTTAATTAACAAGTAGCCCGCATTTTGCGGGCTTTTTTATTTTTGGAGATAGCAATGTCAATAATTAAGCCGCCAGTCCTGCCATCATGGGCTGATGCCGGGGACAAGATTCAACCTACAAACCAAGAGGTAGCTGCAGGCTGGCCCGTCTCAAATATTCCCCCAAGTCGTCAGCGTTTTAACTGGATTCTGAATTACTTGGCTAATGGTGTCCGCTACTTTAGCCGTCGTGGTTTGCCTGATTATGATGTTCTCGAAACCTACATGATTGGCGATTGCATTATTGGTGATGACGGTAATACATATAAGTCGTTGGTCGATGGCAACATTGCAAATACGCCGTCTACAGCAACAGCAAAGTGGACTTTGTGGGCATTTACTAAAGCGCAAATTGCAAAGATGATTACGGATGCAGAGGGTGCGGATTTGTCCGCCGTTGCAAAGTCTGGAAGCTATAACGACCTGAGTGATAAGCCTATAATTCCAGCGCTGCCAACCCTCGCCACCATTGCTACTTCGGGTAAGTACGAAGATCTGATTGGGAAGCCTTCCATTCCAACGAAGACAAGCAATCTCAACAATGACTCTGGGTTTTTGACCGCATCAAGCACGATTACCGCAAGTAATGGTGTGGCAAATTTTTACCCATATAGCTGGGGCTATACAGGAAGATCAGCAAGGCTCACGCTATCTAATGGTAGTTATTTTGATGTTGTTATAAATGGCGATCAAGCCCCTTAAGGAATTAATATGAAATACGCAAGCACTATTAAAAGTGGAGCCACAGAAACAATTGTGCTCATCTTAGATTTAAGTCACGTTCCATTATTTGATCCAGAGAACCCACATCCACAAACATATGCAGTAGATGATGATGTTCAGATAGGATATGATAAACAGGAGGATGGCTCATTTATTGCACCAGCATTAACCGCCGAGCAAATTCAAGCGCAAACCATTGCAACCTACCAATCAGCCGCACAAAATCTACTCGACTCTGTCGCCAAATCATGGGGCTATGACTCTGTTGTAAGCGCGGCTTCTTACGCAAGTTCTACAAACGCACAATTTAAAGCTGAAGCCTTAGCCTTAATTACATGGCGTGATGAAGTATGGGGGTCTGCGTATGCGTTACTTGCCAGCATTGAAGGCGGCAAAAAGTCTGCCCCTAAATCGGTAGATGATTTCTTGGCTGGATTGCCTTTGGCTCCTGATAGACCAGTAGCTTAATTATGAAAGACCGCATATCAGCATTATTGCTTTGGGCGATCTGCTCTGTTGCGCTTCCAATTCTTTGGGTGATGCAATTGCTACAAGGTTTACTGGGCGATGTAAGGCGCTCTCGATATATGGCTGTCGCTATAGATAGTTGCGCCAATGCATTATTTGGAGGACTGCCAAATGACACGATCAGCGCAAGAACGGGCAGGGGCGTGATTGCAGGGTATGGATGGGCTATTAAAGTAGCTCCCATGATTGATTTTTTCTTTGGAGAGAATCACTGCAAGAATGAATCTAATCAGTAGTAAACGCATTAAGAAACCACATCAACCACCTTCGGGTGGTTTTTTTACGCCCATAGAAAGTGAATCATGGCAGAACCTAGCACCACATCAGTCGCCGCCTTCACGGTCGGCACAGTCTCAGTCGTAGGGACATTCCTCGGGATGCACTATGACGCTTTATTACTTGGCTTGCTTGGCGGTTTAATCATGCTCGCCCGTCAGCGTGAGGCCACTCGTCTTATTGCTTTCTCTAGCGTAACTCTCAGCACCTTGTTTGCTGGGGCAATGAGTCCAGTAGCCGCCTCTGTTGTGGTGGCTTACACATCAGCCATGACTTTAGATGAAGCTCGTATCTCATGTGCCGCCTTAATCGGTTGTGGCTGGCAGTCAATGGCTCCGATCGTTACAGATTTCATTAAGCAATCACTTGGCGCTATCCGTCAAAAGATTGGTCTGGGGGATCAGTCATGAGAGATATTTTTCATACCTTGCTAAATAGCCCAATGGCTCTGCTCAATGTAGCGGTAGCCCTTGGAATCCTGATCCATTGCGTTTGCACCATAAACAAGATGGGTGGGAATACCCCATTCATCTACTCACTTGCGTACATCCTATTAGCGGTAGGAGCCTTTGCAGTTGTGATCGGGATTCTCTACGGAAAGCTGAGTAATGAGCCCCCTGAAGTCTGCATGAATCTAGGCGTTTTGATTATTTGCCTTTGCGATACCTACTTCCCACTAAAGAAAGAATTAAGTGATAACCAATAATCAAAAAGCCTTCCTTGCGATGATCGGGGTAAGCGAAGGTACAAGTACCTGCAAAGCCACCAAGCATGACGGCTACGATGTAATCGTTGGAGGCGGTACTTTTACCGACTTCTCCAATCATCCTCATATTCTGGTCAAGTTGAACGATCGACTGTCATCTACTGCAGCCGGCCGTTATCAATTGCTAGGTAAGTATTTCGATGCTTACAAGGTTCAATTAAGCCTTCATGACTTCTCCCCAGCATCCCAAGATGCTATTGCTCTTCAGCAGATCAAAGAGTGCCATGCGCTAGAGGACATTGAAGCGGGGCGGTTTACTTCAGCAGTTCAGCGATGCGCCCATATTTGGGCATCACTGCCTGGCGCAAATTATGGCCAGCACGAGAACAAGATCGAAGCCCTCAAAACGGCTTACACCAACGCAGGGGGTCTTTATGTTGCCTAGTCCCACTCTCATCTTAGGAACCATCCTAGCCCTGATCCTAACCTTTGGCGGTGGCTTTATGGCTGGTGACCTACATCGTGGCGGGGTCGATAAGAAAGATCAGGCTATCGAGGTAGCTAAAGCCAATGATTCAGCACGTCAAATCGAGCAAAAAGTAGCTGGCGCCCAAAACGCCATTACCAAATCAACATTGAAAGAAAAAGATGCTATCGAGCAAAAGCGCATTGAGTTTAATTCCGGTCTTAATCCTGTCGGCCTGCGCCAATCCAGTCCCCAGCTATCAACCAGCCCAGAAGCCGGCTTTGGAATTAGAGGTCAAACACTCCGATTTTCAAGGTCGGATGCAGAGTTTCTTAATAACTTCGCCAGTGAGTGCCAAGTGATCGAGCTAGAGCGTAATGAGGTGATTCAGAAATATGAGGCTTTGAATTAAAAACTACTTTTAGCTAGCAGAAAGTTACGAGTTAGCGACCCCGTATTACGGGTTAGCGACCCTGTACCCCCCCCCATTTGCTAGGAAAAGTAATCGGATTACACGAAATTACACCATTGCATTAAACGCAATTAAGCGGTACCAAAAAAGCAAAAAGCCCTTTAGCTAAGAACTAGAGGGCTTTTTTATTTCCATCGCTGAATCCAGCAACGAAAGAACATAAGTGAATATTACATCAACTTTAAGAGTTATTAACGAAATTATGAAACATACAAACGAGCTATCAGACAAACGCATTGCAGGGCTATGGGTCGGATTCTTGTCTTTAGTCCTAGTTTGGCAAGCATCAAACATCATCAATGCCGTTGCAAGCCTAGTGGAAGCTATTAAATGAGCGATGACTTTGACAGAGCAAGCGACAGAGAGATGGCAGAGCGTGAGTTGAATATCGCCCATGCTAGAGCGCAAAATCAGCCGATTAAATTCAATGGGCGCTGCCTAAGTTGTAACGCTGAGATTGAAGTGGGGCGATTCTGTCCTGGTGGAGAGTGCCGTGAGGACTATGAGCAAGAGCTAAGGATTAGGCGGATTTGTGGGCGGTAGTTCAATTTCTATGGTATCTATCTTGGTATCACGAACATAGAACGTATTATCTATATAGTAAGTGGCTCCCGTCCGCTCCGCCAAGTAAGTTGAAAAAGCCCCTTATTTAAGGGGCTTTTTCTCATTTGAAGCGGTATGCAATGGCAGTAAAAATATTATCTTGAAATGACTTTGTCATTACGGGACTACCGTTAATCCCGGCACCCATCCATTTTCTTTTGGCGTATATGTTCAGGTACCAGTTTTCGACTATCGGCACCTCAATCAATATGCCTGCTAGTAAATTATTAGTAGCGGGAGCTGCATATGCTGAATACCCCAACGAGCTTGCCTGCCCTTGATTTAAGCCATAGTAATAATTTGCAAATTGAGAGGATTGACGTTCAACGCCAAGTTGAGGGTAAATAACAATATTTTTGACGGTTTGAATTTCAGCAAAATAGAGAAATTCATATAGGGCACCCTTAGACTTGCCAAAGTCATGATAGGCATTCACGAATATTGAGCCTACTGGGGTTTCTTGTAGAGTCCCAATTCCCAATGGAATTGGATCACTGTTATTGATTGAATTGCTGTTGTAAGGTGATTTAATTTTGTATGAGTCAAGATTGATTTTGCCAATGAGCTCAAAATATCCGTAGCCCATCTTGAAGGTTTTAATTCCGAATTCATCAATTCGCATAAAAAAACGCTGGTAGTCAAAGAAGGCATAGGGGAGGACGGTCGACTGAGCGCCTTCTGTTCCAATGTGTAAATTCGATGTGTAGACAGCAGCGCCAATATCGCCAACCACTCTATCTGGCAAGCCATCAGGAAACTCGGACTCCGAATATGCTGGCATGCTGAGAAGGCACGCCAATAATGCAAAAATTTTTAATGCAGTACTCACGCCAAATCAATTCGATCGTGATGTCTTGCCTTAAGCAATTTAGGTTTGTGCGTGGAGTAATAGTGCTCCATTCCCGTGTCAATAGCGTTTGCCCGATCTAAAAAGCGCAGGCATTCATTGAGGACTATTTCCCGCTCGTTATCAATCGTAATGATGTGGTAGCTATTTCCCAGCCAAATTACCCTCCGAAGCTCGGAGCTAATATTGTGTAAGATTTCTTGTGCAGACCAAATTGAACAAGTATCGTCCTCGACTGATTGAATAATCAAAACTCGATTGGAGATCAGGTCAAGATGGCTTTTTGCATACGACATTAAGCCTTTTGCCTCGTGTAAATGCCTTGCTGTTATCGATGCTGCGCCCACTTCAGAAATATCGGCTGCCTTAAATTTCTCGGCAATACGTCTGCGCAAGTCAGAATTTTTGACCCCGTAGGGAGGGCGCTCGCTATACTTCCACGATTTCGCACCCAGCAGGTAGAAAAAATCCAAAAGAGGGCGGTACCAGGGCACTGACCAGCCGTCATACCTCAATACAGGAGACATCAAAATAATGGAGCCAATGTCTGAGCGTTGGGAAGCTACTGCAATTGCCAAGGTGGCCCCCATGCTAATTCCACCCAGATGGATTGATTCATACTTTCCAGTCATTGAATCAATCAAAAAGTGCAATTGAGAGAGCCAGGTGTGAAAATTATCTGCAGGCGTTCCAAATAAGAATCCATCCACGTCTGGAACCAGTACATCATGCCCGTTTTGCTCTAAGAAACGAGGAAGCTGACCAAGCTCTAGACCGCTTCCGTTCAAACCGGGGATGAGTATGGTTAGACTGGTTTTGGTGGGTGTCTGTTTATTCCCCGTCATATTCATTGCAGAGATTTAATTTGAATTGTTGTAGCATACAGGAACTATGAGAAACAATCGCAACGCAAATCGATGGTGTCAAAATAAATCCTATGGCTACCTTTTAGCTTTTGTTGGTGTCATCATTGCATTTTCCCTGCGATTTGCACTGCACCCAGTTCTTGAGGGATCGCTCCCTTTATTCTTTTTTCAAATCAATACCATCTTGATCGCATTCTTTTTTGGGATTGGCCCTGCGCTTCTGACTATGTTTTTGAGTGGCCCATTACTAATTTATTTTTTCTTAGCGCCATTCAACCAATTTAGCGTATTGGATCAACGTGATGTCACAACATTGTTTGTTTATCTTTCCTATACACTGGTTACGGGCATCTTGGTCGAGCTGTTAAGGCGGGAGCAATACAATGCTCAAATGGCGATGCTGGTAAGTGACACTCGATTTAAGTTGATGATTGAAGGTGACCACAAAATTCGATCCCTTCTTAGAAGTGCCTCCGGACAGAAAAGCGCTTAGTTATTTGTTTTTGATTTGGGTATTCGCGGTCCTGGGGACGGCTTTATAAAGCGGCTCCACTGAAGGCAATAGAGCAGTCAGTTGCTCAATGCGCGTTTCCCCTGAAGGGTGCGTTGATAAAAACTCTAGCGAACTTTTATCTTTCGTCGCTTTAATCATCTTTTGCCAAACACTAATTGCCCCCATGGGGTTATAGCCTGCTCTTGCCGCTAGCTCTAGGCCGATCGCATCAGCCTCAGATTCATTTTCTCTTGAGTTAGGCAAGACAATTGCATATTGAGCTGCTTGGTTGGCTGCAGTGACTGCGGATCCATACGGGCCAGCTACCGCCATTGCGATATTAACCAATATGTTTTGCGCTACCGCTTGTGAGACGCGCTCCCTACCATGTTCTCTTACTGCATGAGCAATTTCATGGCCCATGATTGCAGCTATTTCATCATCATTTAGATTCAATTGCTCAATAATTCCAGTATAGAAAGTAATTTTTCCGCCAGGTGCGCAGCTAGCGTTTAACGTTGGCGCATCGATTAGGGTGAGTCGCCAGTCCCACTGTTTGGTGTCATCACGAAATGCTTCTGTTTGTGGAATCAAGCGATTGGCAATCGTTTTCAATCGATCAAAAGTAGGGCCTGACCTTACTAAAATATTTTTTTCTTTGGCTTTTTGATTTTGCTCGTTATAGCTCGCCTCAGACAGACGGTTTACCTGCTCAGATGAAGCCATCATGAATTGAGATCGGCTAATCCCTACCGCCCCTGGGCGAGTAGTACTAGCGCAAGATGAGAGTAGGGCGACGACTGCAAGGACCCCAAAGATGCGAACGTTCAAACGAGATCCCTGCACTTACAGCGAATGACTCTTAGCTTACTTCTTTTTAGGCGCTGTAATAGATGCAGCCATCGCATCAAAGTAAATGACCTTAACCTGTTCACCCACATTAACATCAGCCAACAATTGTGGATTCTTTACGGTAACCACAGTCACTTTGCCGCTCGGACCCTTAACTGATACCAATTTTTTGGCACGATCAACGTCAACAATATCCGCAATGATGGTTGTCGTGTTGGTAATGGTGCGGGTTGGCTTTTCACCAGCCTTTGAAGCAGTCTCAGACGATGTTTCGACCTTACTGCGAATGCCGTCACTTTTGGTTTTGATCAACTCGATTGCTACGGCTAGCTCATAAGTCACACTCAGGCGGTCACCTTTTTTAATTTGATCAAAGTTCTTGATCTCTGGCCCGGCTACGAATTTAGATTCACCTTCTGTGTTTTTAAAGAAAATAGTGCGCGTTTTCTTATCAATCTTAGTAACGGTACCTTCATAAAGCTGGAAAATATTGTCAGTGACAGCCGCATCCACAACTACGGCATTTGCAGCAGTAGGGGTTTGAGCCATTACGAATGCAGGGCCAGCCAACAGGGCGACGGCTACGAGGGTAATTGGGGCGTATTTAATTTTCATAACTTTCCTTAGATTAAGTCCTTCTATAGTGATATTAGCGTATTTTCACCCCCAATTTTGCCTAAACCACCTCTACTCTGGCGCTCAAGGAAAGTTGCGAGCTTCTTTGATAACATCAATTCTTTTGTAGCGATTCAATTCAAAGGAATCAGATGCCCCGATTTGCCGCCAACCTCACTATGCTTTTCAATGAAGTTCCATTCCTCGAACGCTTTGCGCTTGCTAAGACCGGCGGCTTTAAAGCGGTAGAGTTTCTCTTTCCATATGATTTCGATGCTCAGGAAATTAAATCAGCCCTGGATAACAATGCCTTGAAGCTTGTACTTCATAACCTCCCGGCGGGAGATTGGAGTGCGGGAGAGCGGGGAATAGCCTGTTTGCCCGATCGGGTTGCTGAGTTCCGTTCTGGGGTTGTTAAGGCCATTGAGTACGCCACTATTCTTGGCGTCCCACAGCTCAATTGTCTTGCGGGTAAGGTGCCCGCAGAAGTTGATCCAAAGTTACTTCATGATACTTTCGTTGCTAATCTTCAATATGCGGCCGGCGAACTTAAGAAAGCAGGATTGAAGCTGTTGATTGAACCCATCAATACATTCGATATTCCTGGTTTTTATCTATCTAAAACGGAGCAGGGGATTGCTATTTTGGATGCGGTTGGGGCGGATAATGCTTTCCTGCAATACGATATCTATCATGCTCAGCGCATGGAGGGTGAGCTTGCCAACACGATCCAAAAGCACTTCAACCGAATTGCTCACATCCAGTTGGCAGACAATCCAGGTCGCAATGAACCAGGTACTGGTGAAATCAACTATGAATACCTTTTTGCCCTGTTGGATCGTCTCAATTACCCCGGCTATATTGGTTGTGAATACAAGCCGTTGAAAACAACCGAAGCAGGTCTTGGTTGGATGGGTCAATACGAGTAAGCTAAATTGCTAAATTCAATATTAGAGCCATAAATACGAAGCATATTCAGTATTAATAAATTAAGGAAGACGTCATGAGTAAATTGAAGCTAGGTTTTGTTGGTCTCGGCATTATGGGTGCCCCAATGGCAGGCCATTTAGTGGCCGCTGGTCATGAAGTTTTTATTAATACCCGCAGCAAGATTCCGGAAGAACTTGCTAATAGCGCTGCAATCCCATGCTCTAGTCCAGCGGAGGTAGCCAGTAATGCGGACATCATCATCACGATGGTCCCAGACACCCCGGATGTGGAGAAAGTGCTCTTTGGCGAGAGCGGCATTGCATCTGGTTTGAGTAAGGGCAAGATTGTGGTCGATATGAGCTCCATCTCTCCGATCGCTACCAAAGAGTTTGCTCAACAAATTAATGCCCTTGGATGCGAGTATTTAGATGCTCCCGTATCTGGTGGCCAACTTGGTGCTAAGGGTGCAACACTGACCATCATGGTAGGTGGTAGTGATGCAACTTTTGCAACGGTAAAACCTGTCTTTGAATTAATGGGAAAGAATATTACCTTGGTTGGCGCTAATGGTGCCGGCCAAATTACTAAGGTAGCCAATCAAATCATTGTGGCCTTAAACATCGAAGCGGTTGCCGAAGCGCTTGTATTCGCTTCTAAGGCGGGAGCTGATCCTGCCAAAGTACGCGAGGCTTTAATGGGCGGCTTTGCTAGTTCGAAGATTTTAGAAGTGCATGGCGAGAGAATGATTAAGCGTACTTTTGATCCGGGCTTCAGAATCGAGCTCCATCAAAAGGATTTAAACCTAGCACTCAGCAGCGCCAAGGCTCTTGGCGTCTCATTGCCCAATACCGCTACCGCTCAAGAATTACTTAATTCCTGTAGTGCCCATGGTGGCAAGGCCTGGGATCATTCGGCCATGGTAAGGGCCCTTGAAAAAATGGCGAACTTTGAAATTGGCCAGAAGGCTTAAGACTCTCTCATGAGAAAAACATTATTGGTTTATCTGCATGGCTTTCGCTCATCACCAAGCTCAACTAAGGCGGTGATGACTGGTGAGGCGGTGAGGGCGCTTTCCACTACGGACCATGCTTATGAATGGTATTGCCCGCAGTTGCTAGCATCGCCAAAAGAAAGTATGGACATGGTGATTAAGCATATCGATCAATCTAAGGCCGATCGCATTGTAGTCATAGGATCTTCTTTAGGCGGCTTCTACGCAAACTACCTTACTGAAAAATACAAATGCAAAGGTGTTGCGCTAAATCCTGCTGTATATGCAGCGAGGGAGCTAGAGCCTCATGTTGGCATGCTGACCGCATATGACAGTGAAGAGCCCTTTGATTTCAAGGCCGAGTACATTGATGAGTTGCGCGCCTTGCAGGTAAATCAAATCACCAACTCAGGGCGTTATTTTTTAATTGCAGCAAAGGGTGATGAACTTCTCGATTGGAAGGAAATGGCTGCTTTTTATCCTGGTGCCAAGCAGCTTATTCTCGAGGGCAGTGACCATGGAATTGCTGACTATGCCAATCATCTGCCTGCTGTGATCGAATTTATCGAGCATTGATTTTTTGATTGATTTTTTTGGCAATCTGTTTCAATTTATGCGCAGAAGATCTCTGTGGATTCTAATCGCTGCAATTTTTCTGTCTCTTGTCGGCCATCTGATTTTATTCTTTGGGCTGCCATTTATTTCTTTTGGTAGTCCGCCTCCGATTTCCGAAGATCTGATCATCAAAACAGAACTGCGTGTTGAGCCGCCCAAAAAAATTCAGCTGACAAATACTCCAAAGAAAAAATCCCCCCCCAAAAAATCGAACACCATTTCTGCTGACCCTGTATTGGACCAAGGTGCGGGAGAGCAGGGTGTACGCGGCAACCAATCGGGTCAAGCATTTCGTCTCCCCGAATCAGGCACCTATTACTTTGATGCCTATGTTGATGGGCAGCTTTATCAAACAGCGCAACTGGACTGGATTGCTGACGGTAGCAATTACCGCCTTTACATCAACATTCCCTATGCGATAGTTGGCCCATTTGTTTTTGAATCTCGCGGCTCTGTTGATGCATATGGAATAGCGCCATCAATCTACTGGACACAGCGCGGGACAAAACCACCGCGCTTCTCTCGATTTGATCGTGACCAGAATGGAGTAGGGAAGATGTACTTTTCCGAAAAGCCTGAATTTACCCCTGAGTTACTGCCTGGCACTCAAGATCGTTTTAGTCTCATGTTCCAATTCGCCTCTCTTCTAAACGGTAGCGACAAGATCGATGAGGCGGGCACTATTCGTTCTGTTCCGGTTGTCGACTACAACACGCTAGAAATGTGGCAATTTAAGAGTTACGGCGAGGCTGAGTCGGAAGATATCCCCAGCCTAGGAAAGGCTGTTAATCGCCATTACGCACTAATGCAACGCGAGAACGATCCCTATAAGCGTCAGGTTGATATTTGGCTCGCCAAAGACCTCGGTTGGCTTCCCGGCAGAATGCGCTCCCTAGAGGCCAATGGGCGTGTTTTAGAGCTGGTTTTTAAGCAAAGGGAGCCCGTAGATAAAGCGAGGCTCATTAATTGAATCGGGCATTGTTCAATTAGGATGATTTTTTTAGAATCCTGATTCAGACTGGGAGTTTTGATTGGTTCTACCTATTAAGGCGCCCATCATCGAATACAAGGCTGCACCAGACATCGAGACAGCAAAGATCCCTGAGAAAGAAATGATAATCGGCAGGATTCTCCATTGCTCTGACAGGCTGTATGTGCCAAATCCTACCGTGGTGTACATTTCGCCTGCAAAATAGAAGGTCTGAGGATTGGTTGGAAAGACCTGCAAAGCGACGCAGATATAAGCCCATGCCACGATTTCAACCAAATGGCTGGCAATAATTAACAAAATAGCGATGAAATACGACAGGAAATTAGCGCCATATATGCGTTTATTTTCGAGTTTTCGATCTATCCAGTGGAATGCGCCAGCAATCATCAATACGGCAATGCCGTGGAATGTGAGCATGAGGCATGCCAGTATCAGCACAAACCAGATTTCGCTGTTGCCCATATCCGTATTGATCTCGGAAAACAAGGTCCTAAAGCTTGGCAGATTGTGAAAGCCGGGGAGATTGGCTATGTGCTCAAGTAGGTACATTTAAAGTCTGTATTGGCCTATAGAATTAGTTAGACTTCTTGTTTGACATAATAATGATTATACGCAGATTATGGATATATCACTTATGAAGGAAACGTCTTCGGGCCTCCCGGATATGGCTGTTTATACAGCTTTACCCAACGGGACATTAAGCCCTCACGAATATCGTCCTTGCTGAATAACTCAGCCACATCAATCGCTGAGTAACCTTCATGGTTGCGCATACGTAAATCAGCGCCGTTATCCAGCAAGAACTTGATTAGAAGATCATTTCCAGAACTAACGGCCATCATTAATGGTGTTGTGTCACTAGGACTCAAAGCATTTACTTTGGCACCATTTGCAACCAAGAATTCAGCAACACTTAGCTTGCCGGTTGTGCAGGCGTAATGTAAAGGCGTCCAACCGGACTTATTAACTTCAGCCTTTTTCTTGAGCACTAGAGCCTCTACCAATGGCAATTCACCCTCTATGGATGCCATCATCAGTGGATTTTCACCGCTCTTATTAACTAGGTTGACGTCGATAGCCGGGTTGGCGAGGAGCAAATCTACCACCTTGAGTGATTTATCGCGTATGGCAACTATCAGCATCGGGTTGCCCTTAGGGTCCAATGAATTTGGGCTGATACCGGTCTTTAATAAGGATTGCACCTCTGAAACATCGTCAAACTTGGCTGCTTTAGTGAAATCAGTAATCTGATCAAGAGTTTGTGCGAATGCAAGACTTGAGAAGCACAATAATGCGGCATTTAAGGCGCATCTTAATTTGAGTGAATTTCTCATGAGATTGGTCTATTTATTTGAAAACATTGAAAAAAATTATTGGAAGTCTGTTCCGCTAAGGACTCAACAGAAACACCCTTCAAATCGGCTACAAATTCACCTACCTTGGAAACCCAGGCAGGCTCATTGGTCTTGCCGCGGTATGGAATTGGGGCTAAATAGGGTGAATCAGTCTCAATCAGCATGCGCTCCAAAGGGACTTGCTTGCAGGTTTCCTGCAGGTCTTTGGCGCTCTTGAAGGTCACAATTCCTGAAAAAGAGATGAAGAAGCCCATATCAATAGCTGCTTTGGCCACCTCAGTAGTTTCGGTAAAGCAGTGCATCACGCCACCAATGCGGTCAGCGCCCTCTTCTTTTAGGATCTTGAGGGTGTCTACCGAAGATGCGCGAGTATGAATGATGAGGGGCTTTTTAGAGGCGATGGATGCCCGAATATGGGTTCTAAAGCGCTCTCTTTGCCATTCCATGGATTCGTAGCTACGATCACTCATGCGATAGTAATCAAGGCCAGTTTCACCAATGGCAATTACCTTGGGATGTTTGGCTGCTTCAGTTAAGAATTCAAAGCTAGGCTCTGGTGTATCTTCGTAGTCCGGGTGAACTCCAACCGAAGCATACAAATGAGCGTAGTCCTCGGCAAGCTGGCGCACCTTGGGAAAGTCGGGAATATCCACAGAAACACAAAGAGCATGACTGACCTTACAGGCGGCCATATTGGCCAAAACCTCAGGTAGGCGAGTTTGAAATTCCGGGAAATCGAGATGGCAATGGGAGTCTATAAACATGACTCACCATTTTAGTCTTCAAATATCTGTTGGTATTGAGAAAGTAATGCTTCCAATTGAATGCGGGTCGCCAAGGGATGGTTTTCATGGCGACGTGCCTGAATTAGGGAATTCCAGAAACGGAGTAGCTTAGGTAAGCGCGCCTGTTGAGCCAAGGACTTAATTGCGGCCTCATGCTTGGGGTAATAGCGAGGCGACCCCATTTGAGCGGAACTTTGCAGATCCGAGACCCAGCGCTGCATGGTGGCTAGCAAAACTGAATAGTGTGCTTTTTGTGTCTTATCGGCAGCGTCTAGCCAATTGATGCGAACGCCCTGTGACATTGCCTGCAATAGATATCGCGACGCTTGAATTGCGATAGTGAGCTCATCTTTTTCATCTTTGTTGTGCCGTGCGATCAAAGAATCTAGAACTGCGTACGGCGCCCCGCCCTGCTCGTCATAAATAGACTCGATATCGGCATCGCTCATTTTTAATCCCGGCACATCATTGAGTTGGTTTCGCAACCAATTCAATCCACTCGTTCGATCTGGTCTTGGTGCGGATAGCAGACGACAGCGGGAGCGAATCGTTGGTAGAACGCGATCTAGTCGATCCGCAAGTAAAATAAAGATAGTATTTTTTGGCGGCTCCTCAAGAGACTTCAACAAAGTGTTTGCCGAGTCCGCTCTGAGCATCTCTAGCGGATAAACCAGAATGACTCGATTGCCACCGCGGTGTGATCCTATCGAAAGACCCTCAATTGCACTGCGGGCATCTTCAATAGAAATACTTTTCTTTTCTTTTTTCTCGGGCGTATCACTATCGCCATCAGCCTGGCTAGCCTTCGATTTTTTGGGCGAGTCAGCATCTGAATCAAAATCACCATGAGGCAAAAGTTTGCGATGCGTTTCAGGTACGAGTGCTATAAAGTCGGGGTGATTTCCGGAATTGAACCACCGGCAAGCCTCGCATTGATTGCAGGGTTTGGCGCCAGATGATGCTTCGCATAAAAGCGCTTTGGCCAGTTCAATAGAAAACTCAAACTTACCAATGCCCGATTGGCCGTGGATCAAAACCGCATTCGGAAATGCGGTCAAGTTGATGCCGTCCCAGATGGGCTTTAGCCATGGAGCTATATTGTTAGCGGGCTCATTTGGAGGCATTAAATTGCTCATTTATAGATTGATCTTTAAAGACTGAAGCTCATTCCAAATTATTTCAGGGGTTTGAGTGGCATCCACTAGATAAAAGCGTTTTGGATCCGCCTTTGCTCGTCGCAAATATTCTTGACGAACCTTTTCAAAAAAATCCAAGTCCATCATCTCAAACTTATCCGGTGCCCTCACTTTTGATCTTCTGGATTCTGCGACGGATCCAGGCAGGTCAAACAAAAAAGTCAGATTAGGTTGAAGCAATGAACCATCTGGGCGTCCTTGTACCCATTCTTCCAGGGCATTTAATTTATCCAGACTTAAGCCGCGGCCACCGCCTTGATAGGCAAAGCTAGCATCGGTGAAGCGGTCGGAGATAACAATCTTTCCGACTCTCAAGGCCGGCTCAATCACTTGTGCAATGTGTTCGCGGCGAGCGGCAAACATGAGTAATGCCTCAGTTTCTAAATTCATGGGGGCATTTAGCAGCAAATCTCTTAGCTGCTCACCCAGTTGAGTGCCACCCGGCTCTCTAGTCATAACGACTTCGCGATCTGGAAGTCGCTCCTTGATCAACTTGCTAAAGGATTCAATATGCGTACTCTTGCCTGCGCCATCGATGCCCTCAAAGCTAATGAAATATCCTTGGGTATGTGCTGTCATAACAATTACTGTGAATTGGGTTTAGAAGGAGCAATGCGCTTACGTTGAAACTGATCAACTGCATTTTCATGCTCCTTTAAGGTTTTGGAAAAGTGGCTGCTGCCATCACCGCGCGCTACAAAATAAACTGCATTACTCTTCGCCGGATGCGCTGAGGCCTGGAGTGACTCCTTGCTGGGCATTGCTATTGGTGTTGGTGGCAAACCTTTGCGCATATAAGTATTGTAGGGATTGTCTTTGCGCAAATCTGCTTTTCGAAGATTGCCATCAAATTGGGGTCCAATCCCGTAAATGACGGTTGGATCGGTCTGTAGGGGCATATTCAAGTTCAGGCGATTCACAAATACTGCGGCAACCATCGATCGGTCGCTCGAGCGCCCTGTCTCCTTCTCTACTATTGAGCCCAGAATGAGCAACTCGTAGGGTGATTTTAGTGGGGAGGTAGCCTCCTTTTGCTCCCAGGCCACCGCAAGCTGCTTTTGCATTGCTTGCGATGCCCTTCTATAAATTGAGATATCCGAATCGTCGGGATCAAAAGTATAGGTATCTGGGAAGAAAAGCCCCTCGGCACCTGGATAAGACAGCCCTAATGCCTGTAATAACTCCTTGGCACTCATTCCTTTGGTTTGGTGTACCAGGGATGGATGACTATCAATGAGGCTTCTGAGTTGCCATATGGTCATACCAGGGATAATTGCCACGCTTTCCCTAATTCGGTCGCCACGGGCAATTTGCAGCAGGATATTTCCTATGCTGGCACGAGGCTGAAGTAGATAGGATCCGGGCTTGAGCTTGGCTGCAACCAATAGCGCTCTTGCTGTGACCTGAAGAGTCAAGCCATTTATCGATATACCCTGTGCTGATAACTGGCCTGAGATGGACGTTAAACCAGATTGAGGTGTTATCTTGACTTTATAGGCCCCACCTTCTGCAACATTGGATTGCCCTGGTACAACAGGCCACAAAAAGATGGCGCTATATAAAAGAATCAGAAAGACGGCTAACAGGAGTGCATAAGGCTTCCATGCACTACCATTTGAATGCTTTATAAAAAGAGTTCTTCTCTGAAATTTTCTGCTCATCGAGCTATGATAAAAGCTCATGACTCTTACCGCCCAAAATTCCCCAATGACCACTGCCTGTCTGAACCATGGATTCACCGCCCTTCCTGATTGGGGTTTAATTCTGGTCGAAGGCCCAGATGCAGTCACCCTGCTTCAAAGTCAACTCAGTAATTCCGTGCTTGGCCTCAAGCGCACCAAACCAAGTGAGGCTGCACAGAGTTCTCAATCAGTTCGCTTGGTTGGTTATTGCAGCCCCAAAGGGCGACTGCTGGCTAGCGCCTGGGTTGGATTGTTTCCGGAAACGGATGATGCTGATGACCGCTTTGCTCTTTTTATCTCCAGAGATATCGCAGCCAGTACGGCAAAACGCCTATCTATGTATGTACTGCGTTCAAAGGTCAAAGTCCTAGATGTCTCGGATAGCTGGGTAATTATGGGTGCCTATCAAAATTCATCGGGTGAGCCTGACGCCCCTCAGCCTCCCGGCTCTCTTGGGTTACGCTTGCCAGATGTGCTTAACGAGACCCAATCCTTTCGACGCACCCTAATCGCTCTACAGAGATCTGAGAGCGGTCAATTAGCGCTTGATCAGAATGCGCTAATGCAGTGGAACTCTTTAGAGGTGCTGAGTGCGATTCCGCGTATCGTTCAGGCAACGCAGGAACAGTTTGTTCCGCAGATGATTAATTTCGAGTCCGTTGCGGGCGTGGACTTCAAAAAGGGTTGCTACCCAGGTCAAGAAATTGTTGCCCGCAGTCAATATCGTGGCGCAGTGAAGCGAAGGCTACAACTCGCACACACTTCATTGGACGCAGCTGCAATGCAATATGCCAAACCGGGTGCGGAGTTATTCCATGATGGCGATGTTAGTCAGCCATGCGGCATGGTGGTGCTAGCAGCCGCAAACCCAGCAAACTCGGACCTTATTGATCTTCAGATTGAGTGTAAGTCAGAGGTCCTCAAAGCTGGTGAAATTCACTTGGGTGTGAGTGATGGCCCTGTGTTAAAAATAGATTCGCTACCCTACCCTTTATTAGAAATCTAATTACTCTTTCCCCATTTATTTTTTTGTTATGTGCTTAATTCTATTTGCCTGGAAATCTCATCCAGACTATCCCCTGGTAGTTGCGGCAAATCGAGATGAGTTTTATGAGCGTGATACCGATCCCATTGGATGGTGGTCAGATCACCCCCATGTGCTTGCTGGCAAAGACCGGGCAGATGTATTGGGTAGCCCAGGGACTTGGCTCGGCTTTACAAAGACAGGTCGCTTTGCCGCACTAACCAATGTTAGGGCTCCAAGCGAAAAGAATCCTGATGCAAGAACCCGCGGAGAGCTAAGCCTACGTTACCTGACAGGTCATCACAAGCCGCATGCTTACATTCAAGAAAATGCCAAACGGTTCGAGCAATACAACGGCTTCAACCTATTAATGGCGGATCTGAGTGATCCAGAGAATGCTGAAATGCACTGGGTAAGTAATCGCCTCATGATGGGGCAAAATATACGACCAAGAAAAGTATTCCCCGAGCAAGCGCTTAGTCCTGGTGTTTATGGGCTGTCCAATGCAATGCTCGACACCCCATGGCCTAAAGTTAATCACCGGGTAGCAGCATTTGCTCAAACACTGGCAATGGATAGCGGCCAACTCAAAAACTCGGATCACTATTTACGTCTACTGGCAGACACTCACGAAGCAAGCTCACAAGAGCTGCCCAGTACAGGCGTTAATCCAGATTGGGAGAAAGCCTTATCTGCTGCTTTTATCAAAACGCCATCCTACGGAACGCGCTCAAGTACGATTTTGCGCGTCCGAAGAGATGGGCAATTTGAGATGGTAGAAAGACGATTTGATGCTAAGGGCACCATAGGCCATGACGTTATCACTGGCGAGCTCAACGCTGCATCAGGATCAAACCTTTCTGTTTAAACGCGTAATCTGCACTTAAATAGAGTAAATCATTTCTGCTGACGCGAGTCTTCGTTCACAACCCGATCTCCATTCGCATCCTTGGCGGCCAGTCGCTTTAGGAACTGAAATGTTCCCGTCGACATACAGCAAATTTCGCCTTGATCGTTGTAGAGCTTCGCTTCACAAAATGCCATCGTGGCAGTACGTCGCACGGTATCGGCTTTCACACGTAGGATACCGTTGGCGGCCTGCATAAAGTTATTTTTCATCTCAACAGTTACTACGCTGCGATCCCCGGGATCGCTTGAGCGAGCAGCAACTGCCATGGCTACATCCATCAGGGTCAGCAAAACGCCACCATGGGCGACGTTCCAGGTATTCGTATGCTCAGGCTTAAGGGCTAGAAGTATTTCACCTTTACCCATTTCGGCGCTGATAAGGCGCACACCCAGCAGTTTTAAAAAAGGGACATTGAGCTCTTCGCCCAGATTGGCAAGCTGAGTTGCCGCATTCAGTTGTACTTTATTTGTCATGGGGACATTCTAGAGCGTTCTGCGAGGGATGTGAATTACCCATAGAATACAAAATATGTCTTTTACACTCCGTGGCGACGATGTCTGCCAGCCTACCCTACCCACTCCAATCCCCAACCCCTATTGGGTCGCATTTTCGCCATCCGCTGCAAAGCTGATTGATATTAAGCTTGGAGGCAACAACTTACCAAATGATTCCAAATGGCTAGAGGTATTGGCTGGAAATCAATTGGATTTAGATCAACTCCAGTTTACCGATCCGATTGCAACCGCCTATAGCGGTCATCAGTTTGGTGTATGGGCGGGGCAATTAGGCGATGGACGCGCCATCCTGCTAGGGGATGTCGCCAATCTAGAACTCCAATTAAAAGGTGCCGGCAAAACGCACTATTCCAGAATGGGTGATGGCAGAGCGGTTTTAAGATCTTCCATTCGTGAGTTTTTATGCAGCGAAGCAATGCATGCTTTAGGGGTTCCTACCAGCCGCGCACTGTCCGTAGTGGGATCAAAGCAGTTGGTTAGACGTGAGAATATTGAAACCGCAGCGGTATGCTCTCGTATTGCCCCGAGCTTTATTCGGGTTGGTCACTTTGAACACTTTGCGTCGCTTCAGAACATTGTTCGACTGAAAGAATTGGCCGATCTTCTGATAGCCGAATTCTATCCAGAGTGTGTTGCAGATCATTCCCCGTACTTGAGCCTATTTAAATCTATTAGCGCTCGCAATGCGGAGTTGGTTTCGCACTGGCAAGCGGTCGGATTTTGTCATGGGGTCTTAAATAGCGACAACATAAGCGCACTAGGCCTGACTATTGACTATGGACCATTTGGCTTTCTAGATCACTTTGAAATCGATCACATATCTAACCACTCTGACCAAGGCGGTCGCTATGCCTACCATCGCCAACCGCAAATCATGCATTGGAATATGGCCTGCCTTGCTAGCGCAATGTTCCCTTTATTAGAGCTTGAGCATTCTGCGGAAGAATCCCAGACGCTCTTAAGATCTGCCCTTGAAGAGTTCCCAGTTCTGTATGCCGCAGAATGGCAACGAAAGTTTCGCGCTAAATTAGGCTTACAAATTGAACGGGATGATGACACCGTTTTAATTGAGCGCCTACTTCAGGCTATGCATGACTCAAAAGTAGATTTCACGAGCTTCTTCCGCAGTCTTAGCGGCATCAGAAAAGATTCCAGTCCGGCTGAGATAGCCCAGAGAAATGAATTTATTGACCGCGTGAACATTGATCAATGGCTTGCTGATTACATCAAAAGACTTCAATCCGAGACCTTAAGTGATGACTCTAGAAAAGATTTGATGAATCGTACAAACCCGAAATACATCCTCAGAAATCACTTGGCGCAAGATGCAATCAATAAAGCGCAGCAGGACGATTTTTCCGAAATTGCGAGATTGCAACAAATACTAAGCAAGCCTTTCGATGAGCAGGATGACTTTAATCGATACTCAAAACCACCACCCCTCGATATGCAACGTGTTGCAGTCAGCTGCTCCTCATAAACCAACACCTTTACATCTATGACCAAAAAAACAGATCAAGAATATAAAAACTCACTTAGCGATATTCAATATCGAGTGACGCGAGAGGCCGCAACAGAGAGGCCATTCTCCGGGGAATTCTGGGATCATTGGGCGCAAGGACAATATCGCTGCATTTGTTGCGACACCCCTCTATTTAAATCATCCACGAAATTTGATGCTGGTTGCGGCTGGCCAAGCTATAACGCCCCAGAGAATAATGACGCGATCACAGAAATTCGGGATGCTTCACATGGAATGATTCGAACTGAGGTGCGCTGCACTGAATGCAATGCACATTTGGGTCATGTATTTGATGACGGCCCACAACCCACGGGATTGCGCTACTGCATTAACTCCGCATCCTTGCAATTTGAGCCATCCGTAAATGCAGCCCCTACTAAAACGGAATAATTCTCAAATAGCTGGATAATCAAACTATGAAATTTCTATTCGACCTCTTCCCCATCATCCTCTTTTTTATCGCCTTTAAATTTGGTGATATCTACACAGCAACTATCGTAGCCATGGTTGCTACGATTGGACAAATTTTGTGGGTGTATTACCGCCATCGTAAGATTGATGCCATGCAATGGGTTAGCCTTGTCATGATTCTAGTATTTGGCAGCTTAACCATTTTCTTACACGATAAAACCTTTATTCAACTTAAGCCAACGGCACTCTACTGGCTGTTTTCAGCCGCCCTATTTATCAGCGCACAATTTTTCCAAAAAAACTGGATTCAAGTGTTGATGGGCAAGCAGATTACCCTCAAAGAGCATGGCTCTAAATCTGTTTGGCATCAGGTGAATATGGCATGGGCAGCATTCTTCTTCTTGATGGGCGCTCTCAATCTCTATATTGCCTTTGAATATTCAGAAGAAACATGGGTCAATTTCAAACTCTTTGGCAGCACAGGATTATTGGTGGTCTTTGTCATACTCCAAGGTGTCTGGCTTAGCCGTCATATGGAGCACCCTGCGGAATGACCATCAATCAAAATCGAATTGCCCTATTTGAGGCGGACTTAAGGTCAGCATTTCAGCTTACTCAATTACAGATCGAGGATGAAAGTCACCTTCATGCAGGGCATGCAGGCGCAGCTTCCGGCGGCGGACACTTCAAGCTCACCATCGTAGCCCCAGAATTTGAGGGGATGAGCAAGGTAGCGCGCCACAGAGCCATCTATGCGGCTTTAAGCGATCATTTTCCCGCTGCGATCCATGCCCTTACTATTTTGGCATTCACCCCTAGTGAAAGCACTGATTAGCAACGCATTGCTTTAACATTATCTTTTCCTCTTTACCCATACCTCCAATCCCATGTTGAACACACGCCAAATTTTGACTATCAGCGCTTTTAGCGCCGCACTTCTCTCTTCATCTGTTTATGCGCAAAATGCCGCCATCGTGAATGGCAAGGCAATTCCCAAAGCGCAGCTGGATAAATTGGTTCAAAAATCAAATCAACCGGACAACCCTCAAGTTCGTGAACAAGCTCGAGAAATGCTGGTCACTCGTGAGCTCATTTTGCAGGAGGCCAATAATCGTGGTGTGATGCAAAAAGAGTCTGTACGCGAGCAACTAGAGCAGTCCAAAATGGGCATTTTGATCGCGGCAGTTTTTGAAGACTACGTTGCAAAAGAAGGCGTTGCAGAATCAGAGCTCAAAGCTGCTTATGAGCAAGTTAAAGGCCAATACACTGGGAAGGAGTATCACGTAGAACACATCCTGGTTGAAAAAGAGGCTGATGCTAAAGCGATTACTGCCCAGATTAAAGCTGGTGGCAACTTTGAGCAAATTGCTAAAGAAAAGTCTAAAGACCCTGGATCCGCTCCCAATGGCGGGGATCTAGGTTGGGTCAGTGATAAATCGCTGGTGCCTGAATTCTCCAAAGCGATGGTTCAACTTAAAAAAGGTCAAATTACTGATAAACCAGTAAAGACTCAATACGGCTGGCACATTATCAAATTAGATGATGTACGCGACGTGAAGGCCCCTAGCATGGAAGAAATTAAAGACCAGTTAACCCAAATGATTACGGCAGATCAAAATTGGCAAAAAGCCAAATTCTCCGAGTTAATGCAAAAGCTCCGCGCTAAGGCTAAGATTCAATAATTCTTGCTTATTCAAACCCATAATCCCAGGGCAACAACCCTGGGTTTTTTCTTGTCCAACGAGAAACTACGTTTACCTTTATATTTGCAGGATGATGATCCTGCACACCATGCTCAGAGTCGGCAATATGACTCGCTCCATTGAGTTCTACACCAAAGTTCTCGGGATGAACTTGCTTCGCACCACTGAACGTCCAGAGCAAAAATATTCCCTTGCATTTGTAGGGTTTGGAAATGGGAATGCGGATGGCCAGTCTGAGATTGAGCTTACCTATAACCATGGCGTTGATAGCTATGACTTGGGTAATGCCTATGGGCACATTGCAATTAGCGTTCCAGACGCTTATGCTGCCTGTGAAAAAATCAAGACTTGCGGTGGCAATGTCACTCGCGAAGCTGGCCCAGTGATGGGCGGTGACACTGTGATTGCTTTTGTTACCGACCCTGATGGCTACAAAATTGAACTAATTCAACACTAAATTTCCTTTAAATTAGTTGAAGCAAGGCCCCATCCAACTTCGAGTAATTCAAAGTCTTTCGGAGATTTCTGAAGGCGCCTGGAATTCACTGCTGGACGCTGATGCGGGCCCATTTTTAAAGTATGCATTTCTAAACACATTAGAACAAACCGGATGCGTTGGCGGCAATACCGGATGGCAAGTTGCCCACTTGCTCGTTGAAGATTCTGAATCAAAGCTTCTTGGGGCAATGCCCCTGTACCTCAAACAACACTCCTACGGCGAGTTTGTGTTCGACTGGGCTTGGGCGCAGGCCTATGAACAAAACAACCTGCCCTACTATCCAAAGGCGCTATGCGCAATCCCGTTTACGCCAGTTCGCGGGACAAGGCTGCTTATATCACCAGTTGCCGATAAAAGCGCAATCTATGAAATCTTAATTTCTGGCTTAAAAACACTAGTAAGTCAAAATGCACTTTCCTCTGCCCATGTTTTATTCCCAGAAGGGATTGAGTTAGAAGAACTCAAGAGGCAAGGATTCATGCTGCGTGACTCCGTGCAGTTTCATTGGCATAACGAAGCTTACCGGGATTTTGAACATTTTCTAGCAGCGCTAACAATGAAACGTCGCAAGAATATTCGACGAGAGCGTGCTGCAGTTGCTGCTCACCAAATAGAATATCGACATATTCCTGGATCAACCGCCACAGTAGATGATTGGGCATTCTTTTATCGCTGCTACGAAAACACCTATCTCGAGCATCATTCATCACCCTACCTGACAGAGGAATGCATTCAATTACTTGGAGCGAGCATGCCCGAGAATCTACATCTGATCATTGCCACCCAGGATGAAAGACCCATTGCATCCTCTCTGCTGGTGGTTGATCGATTATCAGCAAAAGCATATGGGCGTTACTGGGGCGCTACCGAACACATCCCGTGTCTGCATTTTGAATTAGCCTATTACCAAGCAATTGAATATTGCATCCGGGAAGGCATTCAGCTATTCGAGGGTGGCGCTCAAGGTGAGCACAAGATGGCAAGGGGGTTTTTACCAACCACCCTGCAATCTGCCCATTGGATTGCGGATGCTGGCTTTTCCAATGCGGTGAAGCGATTCCTAGAGCGTGAGCACGAGGGTATGGCGGCCTATGTTGATGAGCTCGAGCAACATATTCCTCTGAAATCGTCTAAAGTACTGCCATGACTTCATCCAACCACAAATCACCAGAGCAAGCTGGAGCCAATTCTTTAGCGGTTGGGGATGATGCTTCGGACTCCCCCTGTATTGGAGTCTGCACCACCCTGTATGACGAAATCTGTCAGGGTTGTGGTCGCACCTTAGGCGAGGTCAGCAATTGGGTATTTTTTAGTCAAGAAGAAAAAGACTCTGTATGGAAACGCATCCGTGCAGATGGCACTGCAATGCGCTTCCAGCGTCAGGCCAAAGAAAATACTTAGCCAGCCAAAGCTTGGCTGCGTAAATATTCTTCGTAGGTTCCAGAGTAGTCGGCAATCGTGCCATCCATCTTCACTTCAAGGATGCGGTTAGCTAAAGCCGAAACAAACTCACGATCATGAGAAACGAAAATTAAGGTACCTTCGTATTTCTCAAGGGCGATTTGCAAACTCTCAATGGATTCCATATCCATATGGTTGGTTGGCTCATCCATTGCAAGGACGTTATATTTTTGAAGCATCAATTTGCCCCAAATCATTCTGCCCTTCTCGCCACCAGATAACACTTTGACAGACTTGCCAATATCATCACCAGAGAATAGCAAGCGACCTAATGTGCCACGAATGACTTGATCATCATCGCCGGTATTGCGCCAGTTATTCATCCAATCCATGAGTATTTCGTCTTTTGCGAACATTTCTGTATTGTCTTGAGGCATCACGCCCACATAGGCGTTTTCTGCCCACTTCACATCACCACTATCAGCAGAAATTCCATCAAAGCGTTTGCTCAAGATGGTTTTTAATAGCGTTGTCTTGCCTGCGCCGTTTTGCCCAATGATGGCAATCTTTTCACCGGCACGCACACCTAACTTAAAGTTTTTGAAAATGGTGCGGTCATAGGCCTTAGTGAGTGCATTGCACTCAACAGCCATGTTATGCAACTTCTTCTCAGAATCAAAGCGAATAAATGGGTTCTGACGTGAAGAAGGTTTTACTTCAACAATCTCAATTTTCTCGAGCTGCTTTTGACGTGAAGTAGCCTGACGTGCCTTAGATGCATTCGCAGAAAATCGGGCTACGAAAGCTGCTAATTCGGCAATTTTTTCTTTGGCTTTAACGTTATTGCTGAGCTGCTGTGTTCTTGCCTGAACAGATGCCAGCATGTAGGAGTCATAATTCCCTGGATATACCTTCAGTGTTCCAAAGTCCATATCCGCCATATGCGTGCATACTTCATTGAGGAAGTGGCGATCATGGGAGATGATGACAATCGTGCTCTTAATTTGGTTCAGAATATCTTCAAGCCAATGAATAGAGTGAATATCCAAGTTATTAGTTGGCTCATCTAACAGCAGCACATCCGGATCAGAGAACAAGGCTTGCGCTAACAACACGCGCAACTTCCAGCCTGGGGCGACAGAGCTCATTAGGCCATTGTGTTGCTCAATCGGAATACCGATCCCTAATAACAACTCCCCTGCTTTTGCCTCTGCGGTATAGCCACCATACTCTGCATACTTGCCCTCAAGCTCAGCAGCCTTCATGTAATCTTCATCAGTGGCGTCTGGGTTGGCATAGATAGCATCGCGTTCAGCCGCAGCCTTCCACATCTCTTCGTGACCCATCATCACCACATCAAGTACGCGCACATCTTCATACGCAAACTGGTCTTGGCGCAATTTACCCAAGCGAATGCCGGGATCTAGACTGACGTTTCCACTGGTGGGCTCCAACTCTCCACCCAAAATCTTCATGAAAGTGGATTTGCCGCAACCATTGGCGCCGATCAGGCCATAGCGATTACCGCCGCCAAACTTAACGGAGATGTTTTCAAACAGGGGTTTTGCCCCAAACTGCATAGTGATATTAGATGCTGACAGCACGGATGTATTCTTACTTTCTGATAGGTCAATTCGAGGGTGCCGATGCAGGTTTCGCATCAAAGACCGTTATTTTAACGGCTTGCGAGTAAAAAAGCCGTAAATTAGACTTTGAGCTTAAATGGTGTGAAATCCGTATGAAGGTCGTAGTGGTCCTGATTTTCCCTGCGCTTCAGAAAACCCACCACCCAGTACGTTAAGGGGGTTGCCAGAACCTCCCAGGCAGTTTTAAGGATATATTGAGAGGCGGCAACAGCCAAGACCTCATTTATCGGCCACAGGCCGTAAAAAGCCAGTAAATAGAACAACGAAGAATCCACCAGCTCACCACTTGCTGTCGACCCGATAGTGCGCATCCAGAGGAAGCGCCCCTGGGTCAAAATCTTCATTTTGGCTAACGTATAGCTATTAACAAAGCTACCACACCAAAAAGCCAACATAGATGCCAGAGCGACTCGCCAAGAGTTGCCGAATACCGTCTCCATCCCCTGCTGGTAATTGGCCATATAGCCACCAGGAGCAACTGGCAAAGCAATCACTAGTTGCGCCATGATGGCGGCAAAGGCCAAAGCCGTAAAACCCGCCCAAACTGCTCGCCGGTCATAAGCATAGCCATAAACTTCAGTCAGGATATCGCCAAAAAAATAGGCAATTGGGAAAAAGAGGATTCCAGCCCCAAATGTCACACTACCGAAATAGGGCAATTCCAGCACGGCAGCTTTGCCGGCGCCGATAAAATTTGAGCACAGCAGAACAACGACAAAGGCTGCCAATATCAGATCGTAGTAACGGTGGTGGCGTCTAGGTGCGTCCATCAAGCTGGAAAAAATGGATAATAGGAAGAAGAATATCTGTATTCCTGGAAATTCACAGGAAGCACATTAAAAACCAAGATTGGATGATTAAGAACCATGAGCAAAGCTAGCTTTAATTGGGCAGACCCCCTACTCCTTGATACACAACTGACAGAAGACGAGCGCATGGTGCGTGATGCAGCTGCCGAATATGCTCAGGGTCGTTTAATGCCACGCATTCATGATGCCTATCGCAATGAAACAACTGACCCAGCCATTTTTCGAGAAATGGGTGAACTAGGTCTTTTGGGGATCACCATTCCAGAGCAATACGGTGGCGCAAATCTCAATTATGTTTCTTACGGATTAATTGCCCGTGAAATTGAGCGTGTGGACTCTGGTTACCGCTCTATGATGAGCGTGCAGTCGTCCTTAGTCATGGTCCCTATTAATGAATTTGGTAGTGAAGCACAAAAGCAAAAATACCTCCCTAAGTTAGCTACTGGTGAGTGGATTGGTTGCTTTGGATTAACTGAACCCAACTTTGGTTCAGATGCTGGCGGCATGATCACAAGAGCTAAAAAAGTTCCTGGTGGATTCTCACTCACGGGATCCAAGATGTGGATTTCCAATTCCCCGATTGCAGATGTATTTGTTGTCTGGGCAAAAAATGATGAGGGCTTGATTAGGGGCTTCATCCTCGAAAAAGGGATGAAGGGTTTATCTGCTCCGAAGATCAGCGGCAAGATGGGTCTACGCGCCTCTATTACCGGTGAAATCGTGATGGACGAAGTTTTCGTTCCAGCTGAAAACGAATTCCCGGAAGTTACCGGCCTCAAAGGCCCATTTACCTGCTTGAACTCAGCACGCTATGGCATTGCCTGGGGAACACTCGGTGCTGCTGAGTGGTGCTGGTACGCTGCACGTCAGTACACCATGGATCGCAAGCAATTCGGTCGTCCTCTCGCCGCTAACCAATTGATCCAGAAGAAATTGGCTGATATGCAAACTGAAATCACGCTAGCCCTTCAAGGTTGCTTGCGTTTAGGTCGCATGAAGGATGAAGGCATTGCCGCACCAGAAATTACCTCTATGATGAAACGTAACTCTTGTGGCAAGTCTTTAGATGTTGCTCGCCTAGCTAGAGACATGCATGGTGGAAACGGTATCTCGGATGAATATGGTGTTGTACGTCATATGCTGAATCTGGAAGTCGTTAACACCTATGAGGGCACTCATGACATTCACGCCCTGATCTTGGGTCGCGCGCAAACCGGAATTCAGGCCTTTAGTTAAAGGCCAAGCTTGGTGATGAGGTCTTTTGCTGTTTTTGCAAAAGCTTCATCACTTTCATTTTCAAGTTGCACGAAATGATCTTCGCGATAGCTCGGAAAATTGCGAACGATTGAGGATTGGTACGATGGATCGTAGTGCATTACCAATAACTCCTCCACCAAGCTTCCAAAGTCACCCACATCAATTGCCTCATGCCATTTAGCAATTTGGATCTTGCCATAACGTGATACCAGCAAACTGAGCTTTTCTTTAAAGCTTTCTGGATTCTCTAAGAAGTGGCGGTATTCACGCAGCAACCAACTTACCCGTGTAGCAGTGCTGGACCGAAGCTCAATGCATTGACCTGCTCGAATGCGTTCCATGAGGGGGTCAGGAATATGCAAGCCCCCCACTTTTTTACTTTCAGATTCTACAAAAACGATCTTGGATGGATCTAGTGAATTAAATGCATTCCATAGATTCGTCTCAAAGCCTTTTTGAGAGGGCTGCTCAATGTTTGGCTCATTGCCCAATACTGAGCCTCGATGAATGGCAAGCCCCTCCAGATCCAGAATTTGGTGGCCCAAAGCGCCGATTTCTTGAAGGATGCGAGTCTTACCACTACCAGTCATTCCGGCAATCACCTGAAAAGAAAAATCTTTAGCAGCTTGATCGAGACCATCAATCACAACGCGTCGAAAGCCTTGATAACCACTCTGTAACTGCATAGCCTTCCAACCAATACGATTGAGGATATGAGTAAAGGCACCGCTACGCTCACCACCACGCCAACAGTAAATCAGTGGGCGCCACTCTCTCGGAAAGTCGATGAGGGAATTTTCTAGGTGATTGGCAATATTGCGGGAGACATACGCGGCACCTAATTTCTTAGCGGCAAATGGCGATACTTGCTTATAGAGAGTGCCAATCTCAATACGCTCTTCATTGTTTAAGACCGGTAGATTAATGGCACCAGGAATATGGTCCAAAGCAAACTCAGCCGGAGACCGGACATCAATGATGGCATCAAACCCATCCAATGAAGATGCTAGTTTTTCAATGCTGAAAATATGGGGGTTGATAGGTTGCAAATAAGATCCTAGCGCAGCTTATTGATCACGTGATCAGGCCAAGGCGTTGATTTGCCGGTCTTCAGGTCTACCCAAACCATAGTAGCACCGCCGACTGCAGCCATAGTATCGGGCTCAGTAGTCAATGCCATCGTAGTGTAGACATCCAGACTTGAGCGGCCGATATTACCAATGTACGTTTTTAGAATGAGCTCGCCGGGATAGGCTAACTGTTGAAGGAAATTACAAAAGCCATTGACCATCAACATAGATTCTTCACCAGGAGCAACGCTATAACCAAGCGAGGTAATCCACTCTACCCTAGCCTGCTCCATATAACGAAAGTACACAGTATTGTTGACATGGCCATAGGCGTCCATATCGCCCCAACGAATCGGCATGTTCATCTGATGAACAAACTTTTTCTCCTCAGGGATCTCAATACGCATAAATACTTACTGATAAATCAGCGAACTTGTAGAGCCATCTGGTACAAATTAGTGGAACGAGCACCGGAGCGGCAAAAGGCTAAGATGGGACCTGGCAATGTCTTTAGCAAACGCGCCATCTCAACTACTTGATCAGGTGTAAACGCACCAGGAATCACTGGTAAATAGGCATAGTTCAATCCCAAGGATTCTGCTTGAGCTTGAATTTGCGCATTAGTAGGTTGATCAGGCCCACCCTCAAAATCAGGCCGATTGTTGATCACACTCTTGTAGCCTTGTTTGGCAATCTCAGCCAAATGACTTGGGTCAATTTGCCCCAATGTACCGAATTGATCATTGTGACAAGAAATGGGAAGGCTCATCTAAACCTCAAAATGTAAAAGAATTTAAAAAACTAGTAACTGAGATTCTAAATCAGACTTAATTCTTATGGCCCGTAAAGAAACGACCGCAAAGAGCCATCCCGGCAAGCATTGCTAGAATAAATACTAGCGCCTTAAGATGACCCGCCCCAAGCGCAACGATTGCGGGACCGGGGCAGAAACCGGCAATACCCCACCCCGCACCAAAGATCAAACTGCCGATCACGAGAGGCTTGGAAATATCTCTTCTAGTAGGAATATGAAGTGCGCCACCAAAAAAAGCTTCAGAGCGCTTCGAGGCTATATAAAAACCGCCAAGTCCAACAAGAATTGCCCCCATCATCACGAACATTAAAGATGGATCCCAGTTACCTGCGAGATCAAGAAAATTGAGGATTTTTTGCGGGTTGCTCATGCCGGAAACGATCAAACCAAATCCGAATAAAACACCAATCAAATATTGGCTGTAGAAATTGAAGTGTCTTCTCATGATTTAGAGTCCCAGCACATGGCGAATGATGAACACTACCAAAAAACCGGCGCCCATAAAAGATATGGTGGCAACCAATGATCTTGGGGACAAGCGGGATAAACCGCAAACGCCATGACCACTAGTACAACCAGAGCCGTAGTGAGCACCAAATCCCACTAACAAGCCAGCAATAATGATGGTGAACCAATCGGCATCGATTACGGTAGTTGTATACAGATCAAATAACAAGCTTGCCCAAAATGGCGCGCTGAGCAAGCCCAGTAAAAGACTTAATCGCCAATTAATATCGCCCGGTTTAGGCGTCAGCAAGCCAGAAACGATGCCGCTAATTCCAAGAATGCGGCCATGCAAAATAACGTATAGAGCTGCAGCTACTCCCAGCAACATTCCACCCAAAAATGCGGGGCCTGGAGTGAAGGCCAGCCAATCTATCTGCATATTATTCAATCTGATTAAGGTTTAGCTGCAGGGATTGGGCGCATTGCGCGACTCTAAATAACGCAAAGCCAGGTATGCGCCAAAGATAAAACCTGGCAAGGCAAGAAGCGAGCCAATTGCCAATGTGGAAATCCCACTTAAGCCTTGACCAACCGTACAGCCAAGGGCCGTTACGCCACCAAATCCCATCAAAGTCGCGCCAATTAAGTGATTGGCGGTGTCTTCAGTATTCCGAAAGCTCTCCCAGCGGAAAGACTTCGTCAATATAGAAATGCAAGCAGATCCAGAAATCATCCCAACTACAGCGGCAATGCCTACGGTAATGACCTTAGAGGTGTCGCTATACATCATCAGCCAATCCAAAGAATAAGCATACGGAGCAACAAATGAGAGGCTCTCCATGCGACCAGAGTTAGTAGCTAAGAAGACTTCCTCTAAGGTATTGGGATCTTCAGCAAGGTAACCTAAATTGCCCGATACCCACCAAACCGCACAAATAGCGAGGCCAACAAAAGTGCCGGCAAATAAATTTTCCGCCTTCCAAAAAGTCTTATTTGCAAGGGCATAAGCAATGAAAGCGAAACCGATAATCAAGCCGAGGGCCAGGTGTAAATTATTGCGGGCAATGCCAGTGATTGGGCTCAGGATGCTTGGCAAATCTTGAGGGGTACTCAATGCGATAAAAACAGAATCCAAGGTGTTGATGCGAATAACTCCGAGAAAGCCTTTCATTGTCATATAAGCAGAAAGCCCGAGAACCATAAACACAATGACGGACTTCAGATTGCCACCACCAATACGCACCAAGGTTTTGCTTCCGCAACCCGATGCAAGGACCATGCCAAAGCCAAATAGCGTGCTACCAACAATGGTGGAGAGCCATAAAAACTTACTGCCGGTATACATACTCTTGAGGGGGTCAATGAACCCTAAATAGGACATCAGGGTAAAGCCAAGGATAGCAACGCCGATAGCAAGAAACCACTGCTTCAAGCGTCCCCAGCTAGACATAATGAAAATATCTGAAACTGCACCCATGCTACAAAAACCAGTTTTCTGCATAACTGCACCGAGCAAAAAGGTAATTACAAAGGTAGCAAGCAAAACTGATTTGCTAAGGAAGGAAATATCTACCGCATCCATATTCAAAATTCTTTACTGAAATTATTTAAATTTATAAAACTGTTTATTGAGGAAGGCGGCTACATCAGCCTCATCCTCGGGGAAAAGATCCAGACGCAGTTCTGTGTTACACATCGCAACCATCGACTTTAAATTCTGTAGATTTTTAACCTTACTATCGCTGCGCGTGTAGATCATATCGCCATTGCCAAAGCCGGATTTCTTGGCGTGGCAGGCATAGCATTTCTCCTGATCAATTTTTTTACCATTGGCAATATCCGGCGTAGCATGGGCGCTTAAATGCAGGCCCAAAAGAGCCATCAGGATAAAAGCCAGCTTGATCAGCGGTAATTTCATTTGAAATCAGTCGTTTAGCGATATAAACGACTATTTTAAAGCCCCGAGGGCCAATCTGTCTTATTCCGCCTGAATTGAAAGGTAGACGTTGTAGGCATTCATGCGATTTGCAGCCCTAAATAACGGCATTCCTTCATATTCAGACCAATCAGCCTGTCGATAGGCCTCCTCGAAAGGGTCCAGATTGACAGCCGATTTAGTCATTGTTTCGCGCAAATACCGTAAATATTCTCTAGTAAAACGGATATCTTGAGTTGGATTGCTTGAATAGCCGCCATGCCCAGGAATGACGATACTGGGCTTTAATACTTCGATCTCATCCAAAGCATGCAACCACCCTTTGCTATCGGCATTTCCCACAAATGGAATGCGACCACGAAATACCAAGTCACCAGCAAAAAGCACCTTCTCGGACGGCACGTAAATAATCAAGTCCTCAGGCGCATGGGCTGGGCCGACTCTAGCAATCTTGAATTCAATCCCCCCGACTGTTAGCGCATAGCTTTGATCTATCCAGACATCAGCGCCCGTTAGCTTAGTCGAGGCATTCACCCAGGGAGCAAAGTCAATCCGAGAGGCAATTAGTCGCTGCCTAGCGGTTTCAGAGGACAGGTAATTTCTACCCTCACCTTGTGCATAAATCTTTGCACCAATATTCTTAAATTCTTGAAGGCCGTAGACATGATCAGCATGGTAGTGAGTCACAATCACTGCGACCACTTTTTGAGGGGTGATCTTTTTAATTTCTGCAATCAGCTTCTTCGCGAGAACTGGCGAACCTAAAGCATCAACTACAACTACACCTTTGGGTGTAACAACAAAGCCTGCATTAGAAATAAAGTTTTGATTTTTACTGCTACCCATTTCAGCAAAGCCTTGAACAAAATAAGCATGCGGGGCTACTTGAATGGGCTTTAAAGCCAAGTCATCTGATGCGTAAACAGTTGTTACCGATAAAACAATAGAGCAAATACCAAGAAGGAAAGATCGCATCTGAGTAGCCATTACAAAAAAACTTACGGCTTTATATAAGCAAAATGATTTTGGTGCTGAAGGTCAGCGACTCGAACAACGCCCGATGGGGTGAAGTCAGTATCGAGAGTGAATTGATCCTTCTTCAGGTTGCGATTTTTCAGTGTAATTTCGCAGACCTCAAAGCGAACGCCGCGGGATTTCAATGCGCCAACTAGTGGTGCGTATTCAATGCCATTCTTTTTATCTTTTGCACCTTCCATCATGATGTCTACGCCATTGGCATGGGTCACGACAATGATCTTGGTTTGCGGCGCTACATCCAAATGATTGCGAATATTTCGCAAGCCTTTAATCCCCTGTGACTCGGCATCGTCAATGTGATAGACGACTTCAGTTGGGCCAGCAGCGTGAGCAACTAAAGCCAATATAGCAAAAGAAAGGATTGCACAGATTTGAAGTAATTTTTTCATTATTTATCTCGAATAAAAGGTATTAGAGTGAAACCATGCCAGGATTATTTACTACACCTTTAATCATCGGTTCATTTAGCTTCACGGCCTTTACTACTTTCACATCTCGTAAATGGCGTTCGATCACGTCCCAGATCGGTTCACCACCAACATTTCTAGCCTCTTCACTAACCGGCGCCCAACCAGCCACCTTGTATGTCTTACTTGGATCAATATCTTTGCCATTTAAGCGCATATCGGAAATACGTTTACCGGCAGATGCAGCCGGATCAATCGTGTATTGCATGCCACCAACGCGAACCATATCACCACCCTGCTGGTAATACGGATCTGGATTAAAGAGGTTATCCGCTACATCCTCCAGAATAGTCTTGATGGTTTCGCCAGTCATATTAGTAACGGTGGTGTACGGATAGGTAATGGCTGTTTGATCTAACAAGTTCTCGCGCGTAATAGCCTGACCCGGCAAAAGACTAGTCCCCCAACGGAAGCCTGGTGAGAATGCAATTTCTGCATTCTTCTGGGTCATTAACCCATCGAGAATTAACTGGTCGAAACTACCGTTGAAATTGCCGCGACGGTATAAAAGACCATCCGTGGTAGCTAATTTTTCATTCAATTTAGTATCGTATGGTGCACGTACTTTAGCGATCAACTTATTCATCGCAGTATCAGCCGGAATCAAGTTCGAGAAGATTGGGAAAAGCTTGTAGCGGAAATCAACTGGCTTGCCACCCTTCACATCAAAATCAAGTACACCCAAGAATTTGCTATTAGAGCCTGCGTTTGTAACTAGAGTTACCCCACCAGAATTCTTCACCTTAACTGGAGTTGGAACGCCGTCATGCGTATGACCGCCCATGATTGCATCGATGCCACTAACTCGTGATGCCATCTTTAAGTCCACGTCCATGCCGTTATGGGACAGCAATACAACCACCTTGGCACCTTTAGCACGAACTTCTTTAATCGTTTTCTGCAAGTTCTCTTCCTGAATGCCAAATGTCCAGTCCGGAGTGAAATAGCGCGGGTTAGCAATCGGCGTGTATGGGAATGCCTGGCCAATGATGGCCACCTGAATCCCGTTCTGTACTTTCATGACATAAGGATTGAATACGGAGTCACCAAAGTCTGCTGTCTTAATATTTTGAGCGACAAAAGAAACCTTGCCCTTGAAATCCCCGTTCACGATCTCCATGACGCGCTTCTCGCCTAAAGTCATTTCCCAGTGAGGAGTCATGACATCTACACCCAGAAGCAATGCGGCATCGACCATATCCTGACCATTAGTCCAGAGCGCTGTGCCAGAGCCCTGCCAAGTATCACCACCATCCAATAGCAATGCGCCTGGACGACTTGCTTTCATTTGCTTAATCAGGGTGGCCATATGGGCAAAGCCACCCATCTTGCCGTAGTTTTGTGCGGCTGCAACGTAATCGAGGTAAGTAAATGCGTGAGCATCACGGGTGCCCGCGGCGATACCGTTTGCCTTGAGGAAGTACTCGCCCACCAAATGCGGCGTCTTGCCTTCCTGTGCGCCAATACCCAAATTCACATTGGGTTCGCGGAAGTAAATCGGCAACAATTGCGCGTGACAATCTGTGAAGTGAAGAAAATGAACATTACCGAACTTCGGTAAATCATAGAATTTCTGTGCAGTACTTTGCGCACCGGCAAAATTGGACTGCAAACTCATTCCGCCAGCAGAGGCGATAGCTAATGCTTGTAAAAACTCACGACGATTTAAAGACATATTAATTCCTTAAGAAAACAGGCCTTGCGGCCCGTTTTAAAGTGTTATTTATTAACAGGTGATTCTGGATCGAGCAATAAAGCCATGACATCTTGTATTTGCTGCTCATTAAGAAGCTTAAAGTGAGCAATGCGAGGCATATTGCTGCAGGCGTTATAGGCTTTGGCATTATTAATTCGGTTCCAGGTGTAGGTAACAACCTCTTTGGAGTAACCGCGCAATTTAGCGTAACCAGTCAATGATGGGCCGATCGTTCCATAAGAAATCTCTTTGGGATCGATTTGATGGCAGTTATAGCAACCACCGCCAATAGGGGTATCGGCCTTATCAGTCCAAGTTGCACCGCGGCCACTCTGCGCAATTTTTTCACCATTCTTCCAGTCACCAATGTACTTGCCATCAGACGGCTGTTGAATGGAATCCATATTCATCTTCTGGATCTTCTCGCGCATAGCCTCACCCTGCTTGCTATTGGCAAACTGGGGGTCTGAGCAGAATTTCTGTGTCGCATCTTGATCAATACGATTTAATCCGGCGATGCCTTCAGCTCTAAAGCTGTCCTGCATCATTTTGTTAAATTTAGGATCATTCTTTTGCTGAGCTAGCGCAGGAGTTTGCGCCAAACCTACTGCAAAAATGAAACCAGAAATAGCTAAGAGCTGTTTTAAGTATGTAATTTTCATGTTCGTCATCTCTTATCTATTAACGCTTTAAGCCAGGTGTTTCAACTGTGCCACCATTGGCATTCTTTGCCATGTACATAGACAAGGCAATAGTCACGTCTGAACCATAAATAGGGAATGGGAAGCGTTGTTGACGGTAGCAATCATTCAAACGTTGCTGCATTGTCCAAAACTGACCGCTCGAGACGCGATAAGCGGGCCAATAACCCCAACCTAAAGCAGCGCCCTTTTGCTCGGTAATGTTTGGCAAATCTTGAAGGCGAATACGCTTGCCATTCTCGCCGTGGCAAGATGAGCAGGAGAAGTCCATTGGACCGCCCTGAAAGAAGAAGGCGCGTTTGCCAAGGTCATACATTTCCTTCTCTTTTGGATGCGCAGTGCTAACTTTAATCTTGTCACCCTTAGAGAGGGTAACAACGTAAGCAACAATAGCCTCCATGTCCTTCTTAGGGCCTTTTTGGAATGAGGCATCAATCATCTCTTGAGGATCGCGACCTTGTAGCACCTGCATACAAGTCATCAAGCGAGACTCCAGATCTTGAACCTTATTGGTATCTTTAAAGTAGCGTGGCAACTGTGCCGCAGCACCCTTTACGACTCCCGGCCCTAAGCCTAGGTTGCATTTTTCTAAAGTTGCATTCTTGGGCCCAGCCGGCTTTTTCCATAAATCTTCCCCCGCCGCCTCGTAGAGTTCCGAAGGGTTTCCATCTGCAATCATCTCTCGATATTTTGCAATATCGTCCGTGGCACTATTTTGTGCCGACACCGAAGATGTCATTGTTAATAAAGTTGCTACTAAACCAGTAGCTAACCCTAAGGTCAATTTACGCTGCATTTCCTACCCTTTCAGAACCACGGAGGCGGTGAAGATTTTTTTAAAGCAAAAACAATTAAGAAGCGGTTGCTTCATCAGTGCGCTTGTCACCCTTGCTATCGATCCAAGTTACCGCAATCTTGTCACCCTTAGCGCCTTTATATTTAAAGTTCAAGAATGGATCCTTAGAAACTGCTGGACCAAATTGACCATTGAATACATCTTTACCATTGGCTTTTACATTAATTGTGCTGATAAACCAAGCTGGAATTGTTTTGCCGGAAGCGTCTTTGCGCTGACCAGATTCCATGTCATGTTTCATCAAAATTTTTACGTCTACAGTACCGCCGTTTTCAGCAGCTCTTACGCGCATTGGATCAGCCATTTTGGTTCCTCTTTTATTCTATATATAAGTAAATTGTGTCTATCTAATTGCTCGGGTATTAACCGCCGCAACCACCAAGCGTTACTTTGACTTCTTTAACGGCCATATTCCATTTGCCATCAGCTTTTACTAAGGCATAAACGTTGGATGTTTGACCCATCTTGATGCGAGTAGTTACAAAAGAATCGGTACCTGCAGGGATGAAAAATTGAGCTGCTAGTGCACTCGGATTCTTTTCAACCAGAATAGCCATTTGCTCTGCTTTTAATGTTGTAGTGATGCCAACTGGAACTACTGCACCATTTTCGGCAATATCCGGAGCATTCAATGTAACGGCAGACGATTTGTCTGGGCTACCAGCACCAAGGATTTTAAAAACGTCATCTAGACTCTTGCCTTCGAATGCTGCTTTATTCCACTCTTGAGCTTGCGCTACGCTAATAAGCCCGGTTGAGGCCATCAGACCAAATACTGCTGAGTACTTCAATAGACTGCGACGCTGCTGATTCATAAAAACTCCTTTATTAATCTTTATCTACAAACATAAGCTATTTTGCTTCAAAACCTTCAATTAACAACCAAATTTAAATCATTTTCCGCCAGATAGCACCCAAGTTACTAAAGTCTTGCGATCCTCATCTGAAAGCTGAGTTTGGGGTGGCATGGCGATTGAACCCCAAACACCAGCGCCACCAGCCTTGACCTTGGCCATTAACCGATCCAAAGCACCACTTTGACCCTCATATTTCTTTGCAATATCAGCAATAGACGGGCCAACCAGCTTTGCATTTGGGGCGTGACAGGCAGAGCAATTCTCGCTTTGAAATAAGGCTGCTGGACCCTTTTTAGCGGCTGAATGTGTATCCGATGCATGAGCTAGGCCCGTTCCGGAGGCGCCGGGCAATTGTTTAATTGGCGGCTTGGTCGTGTCAGCCCCACGATATGGCCCATACATGCGATTTTGCTCTGCAATATTGCCATGTGCATCTCTAGCAAAGTCAGGCAATGTGGAGCCAATTTGAACAAAAGGAACGCAATTATGCATACAGGCATTTCCATTGACATCGGGCTTGCCAGACACGTTCCAGAAGCCATGTTTGGTAGTCATGCCATTTCGATTGGGCATTTTGACTTCTGCAATATTGGTATTGCTCAGCACAAAATCATCGGGAACGATTTCTCCAAGACTCAAAATGAAGGCGACTAAAGCATAAGTGTCATCTGGCGTAAGTGATCTTGGCGCATTCCATGGCATTGCACGATAGATGTAGTCCCACAGAGTGGATACCGTAGGCACTTTCATCAAAGTGGTTCTTTGGGGTTGCTTCATATCCTTCAGCGACGCAACTCTACCCGTCTTGATATCGTCCTTGGTTGTACCGCCGGCAATGGGGGTAAAGATCTCATTGGATTCAGCGAAGGTGCCATGACAACTTGCACACTTAGCCTCCCAAACTATCTGACCCTGATCAACTGAACCAGATCCTTTTGGAAGGCCCTTAAAGTCAGGGCGCACATCAATATCCCATGCCGCAACCTCTGCAGGAGTTGCCGCTCTACCAATACCAGGAAACTTAGCGGAATCAGATTGAGCAAATGAAACTTGGGCGCCGATAGCGATGAGCACCGCAAATCCTAAACGGACACTAAATTTATCCAACTTGAACATTGCTGACCTCGCCGTTTGAATCCAATTTCCAGGATTGAATTGCATTGTTGTGATAAATCGATCGAGTACCACGAACATTGCGCAGAGTCTTAATCGATGGTTGAATATAGCCTGTGTCATCCATCGCTCTCGATTGCATGATGGCAGGAGATCCATCCCAAACCCAGTCAATATTGAAGCGAGTAATCGACTTAGTAAGAACCGGTGTTTCGAGGCGAGCTGTACGCCAGTTATTTCCACCGTCGAAAGAAACATCCACACGCGTGATTTTTCCACGACCGGACCAAGCCATGCCGCTGACGTTGTAAAAACCTTTATCCAACAGTTGCTGACCACCGGATGGCGTTGTAATAACCGATTTGCACTCTTGAATGGAGGCATATTGGCGATGATCGCCGTTTGGCATTAGCTCAATGTAGTGAACTGCTTCATCTTTTGCATTCCATGGGGCATCCCCCACTTCCAGGCGGCGTAACCACTTAACCCAGCTAACGCCTTGAACGCCTGGAACTACTAAGCGCAAAGGGAAACCATTTTCAGGGCGCAACATCTCGCCATTCATGGCCCAAGCCACAATAGCGTCATTTAGGCAACTCTCAAGATTGATGGTTCGAGTCATGCCAGAGCCATCGCCACCTTCAGCTAGCATGAACTTTCCTTTCTTAAGGTCAGCACCGCATTCCTCGAGCAATACTTTTAAAGGAACGCCTGTGAACTCGCAGCAAGAAAGCATGCCGTGCGTGTACTGAACAGTAGGAACAGCAACGTTGCCCCACTCTAATCCAGTGTTAGCACCGCACTCGATGAAGTGTGTACGAGAAACGGAAGGTAGACGCATCAAATCATTCATTGTGAAAACCCGCGGGTTCTTCACTAAGCCATTCACCATCAAGCGATGCGTCTCTGGATTGATGTTGTACCAACCTTGATGATGACGCTCAAAATGCAATCCGTTTGGAGTGATGGTGCCGAATAGGCCTTGCAATGGAGTGAAAGCAACCGAAGCTGCTGAAACTCGAGTTAAACCCGGAGACTCACGACGAATTAAGTTTGACTCATAAATAGACGGCACACCATAAGGCATGGTTGCTACATTCTTACCAAGAGTGGTTTGCCATTCTTGCTTTTCTAAAATGGCGGGATCACCCTCGCCTGCAGCCATGGCATAGGGAGCTACTAGACCGGCTGCTGCCCCACCAATGGCAGACATAAATCCCTTGCGCAAGAAACCGCGGCGCTTTTCATCTAGGCCATTAGCGTTGATGTCCGCAATGAGTTCTTGAGAAATAAAATGTTCAGGCGCCTTAACTAGGCGAGCTCGATTGACTGGCTTTTCGATAGCGCTGATGTCCTGCGCGCTAATCTCGATTTGTTTATTGGTCATGTGATCTCTACTTGGATGAAAAGATAATTCAAAAATTAATGCAAGCTATCAGCAATCTTGGCGCATACCGTATGGCACATCTCGACAGTAGCGTTATCAGCAATTGAGTAAAAAACTGTTGTACCTTCTTTACGCCTGAGTAAGATCCCCGCCTTATGAAGCGCTGAAAGATGACGCGAAACATTGGCCTGGCTAGAGCCGCATAACTCAACGACTTCAGAAACAGACTTTTCGCCACTGCACACCGCATACATGATGCGAAGGCGTGATGGCTCCGAAAGAACATTGAAATATTCGGCAACTCGTGCAAACACCTTCTCCATTTCTTTTGGAGAAAGGTTCTTTGTAGCTTTATTTACTTTTGCTTTGATATCCACTGGCTTTAACCATATATGCGTATGCGTGCATATATATTGGACACCCAAGTACTCAGCACTTATATAGTGGGATACCCTATGCTTCAAAGGCAATACAATCAAAAAATGGATATTGATGCAATTCTGCTGTCCTTAAAGCTCGCTTTTTGGACCATGGCTCTGATGCTGCCATTTGGGGTATGGGTTGCCCACAATCTAGTGAGACTCAATAGAAGCAGGCCCTGGCTTGAGGCTGCCCTAGCCCTCCCATTGGTACTTCCACCGACTGTTTTAGGTTATTACTTTCTGGTTTCATTTGGTAATACCAGTATTTTCGGCATCCCTCTTGTCTTTTCATTCCCAGGAATCCTTCTTGCATCCTTGATTGTGAACATTCCTTTCGCTATTCAACCCATTCAAAGGGCTTTTGAGGCCATTGACCCCGAAATTCGAGAGGCTGCACAGGTTAGCGGGCTGAGTAATTGGCAGATCTTTCGCTTGATAGAGTTACCGCTCTCTTGGCGCGGCATTACGGGAGCGGCTGCATTGACTTTTGCCCACACCCTTGGAGAATTTGGGGTTGTCCTCATGGTTGGCGGCGCCATCCCAGGAGAAACGAAAACAGCTTCGATTGCTATTTATGACAAGGTTCAGAACTTTGATTCCTCCGGTGCCGGTGCCATAGCACTTGTTCTTCTGGGTACATCACTTGTCTGCATCGCACTTTCCTACGGAATATTTGGGCGTAACCCAATTCGTCGCAGAGGCTTAAGCTGATGTTGCGAGTCAAGATCGGCCAGATCTCCCCAAACCCTCTACAGATCAACCTAGACTGCGCACCAGGAGAATTGCACGCACTTGTTGGACCCTCCGGGAGTGGCAAAACTTCAGTCCTGAGAACAATTGCAGGATTAAACAGGCCGGCCAGCGGAAAAATTGAATGTAATGGTCAGATCTGGTTTGAGGCAGACGATCTTGGTGGAAAGGTTGCACAGCTTTCGCCGGCTGAGCGCTCATGCGGGTTCTTATTTCAACAATATGCACTCTTTCCACATCTTAGCGCTCTAAGCAACGTAGAAATTCCCCTGCAAAATTCCACTCTGAATAAATCCGAACGCCAGACGATCGGCATGGAATTGCTAGATCGAATGGGCATTGCAAACCTTTCAGAACGAATGCCACATGAATTATCTGGCGGACAACAGCAACGTGTTGCCCTTGCAAGAGCCCTAGCAAGACAACCCAAAGCCTTGCTTCTGGATGAACCATTTTCAGCAATAGACGTGCCAACACGCCAAGGCCTATACAAGACATTGGCCGAACTGCGAACAGATTTAAATATTCCCATCCTCTTGGTTACGCATGACTTACGGGAGGCTGATTTATTGGCCGATCGAATTACCGTAATAGACCAAGGCATTAGTCTGCAGACAGCAGCCCCGCAGACACTCTTTCAGAAACCCAGAAATTCTCGCGTTGCTGAATTGGTTGGGATAAGCAATATGTTCCATGGCGTTTTTGATGCTGGTAGCTTAAGCTGGGATGGCTGCGGACAAATCTTTAGTGTTGCAGATAAAGGCAAGATCCCTCCGAAGGTACGAGTAGCTTGGGTTATTCCACAGAGCGGCTTAAGTGTTCATAGCGCCCAAACCAATTTCAGCCTACCTGTTGTGGTGGAAAAGATAAGCAGTCTTGGTCAGATTGCAGTTATTCAATTGCGTATTCAGGATAGTAAAAACGTTATCGAGTGGGAGGCCTCCTCAGCTGAAGTAAATAGGCTATGCATGGATCTTGGCAGCCAAATGCATCTGGAGGTGGACGGCAATCAAATTCACATCATGCCACTAAGGCCCATTAATGACCCACGCAGATTTCAAGAATCTGTAATTCTTAGCTAATCTTTTTGGCGACCATACCGAGTAAAGCTGACATGCCAGTATGTCTAGCACCTTCAGACAATTCTTTTTCATAGCACTGTAAATCGAGGATTTCGAATCCTTGACTAAGTTTGCGAATCATTTCTTCCGTGTAGAGATGCTCAATCAAAGATGGGCCACCCGTTTTGTATTCCAATTGCTTCGGGGTATAACCCTGCAGAATAAATAGACCACCTGGCTTTAGAGTTTGATATGCTTGCTTGAAAATCCTTGCACGCATTTCGGGATCAGCAAATTGAATAAAGATTCCAATCGCTACATCATAAGTATTCGCTTGCCATTCAAAACCATCAGTATCAGATAGGCTGTATTCGATATTGACCTGATTTTCAGCGGCAAACTGTTTGGCCTTAGCAAGTGCAACATCAGAGACATCAAATCCCGTAACACGCATTCCCTGCTTAGCAAGCCAAACGCCGTTGCGTCCCTCTCCATCCGCTATACAGAGAACAGATTTGCCCGGCTTTAAATAATGAGGGGCTTGTTGAACCAGATATTCATTTGGTTCTTTACCAAATATGAACTCTTCCTTGTCGAACCGCTCATTCCAGAACTGGGTAGCATCAGTAAAGCTCATTTAGATTCCGATCTTCAATTAGCGTTTATGAAATTACTTCTTCAGACCGCCAACGAGGTCATTCTTTAGGTCAATCACATTTTCAAGCCCAACCGCAATACGGAGAAGACCATCGGTAATACCAGCAGCTTTGCGAGCTTCTGGACTTACACGGCAATGCGTAGTCGTTGCTGGGTGTGTGATCGTTGTGCGCGTATCACCCAAGTTTGCGGTGATGGAGCAAAGTTTGGTTTGATTGATGAGTTTGAAAGCAGCCTTCTTGCCACCTTTCAAAGTGAAAGATAAGATAGCGCCACCCGCTTTTTGTTGGCGCTTAGCTAGGGCATGCTGGGGATGCGACTTGAGACCCGGATGGTAGACGCGCTCCACACCCGGTTGCTTTTCTAGCCATTGAGCAATTTCCAAAGCATTCTGACTCTGTTGCTTCATGCGCAATTCCAGAGTCTCCAAACCCTTCAAGAACACCCAAGCATTGAATGCTGAAAGTGTTGGGCCTGCAGTGCGTACATAAGGAAACACTTTGCCCATGATGAAATCATTGCTACCCACAATGGCGCCACCAACCACGCGACCCTGGCCATCCAGGTATTTAGTTGCAGAATGAATAACTACATCAGCGCCCAATGAGAGAGGTCTTTGCAAGGCGGGCGTACAAAAGCAGTTGTCAACCGCAAATAGCGCCTTGGCTTTTTTAGCTATCTTGGAGATGGCTTTAATATCAGCAATCTCAGTTAAAGGATTTGACGGCGTTTCCAAATAGAACAGCTTGGTGTTTTCTTGAACAGCATTCTGCCAAGCCTTGGTATCAGCCAAATCTACATAAGTAGTGGTAATACCAAAGCGCCCCAAAATATTGCTAAACAATTGAATGGTTGCGCCAAAAACAGAGCGAGAGCAAACCACATGGTCGCCAGCTTGAAGATGGGACATTGCCATTGTCAAAATAGCAGCCATTCCAGAGGACGTTGCAATACAGGCTTCACCACCCTCGAGAGCAGCTAATCGATCTTGAAACATGCTGACAGTAGGATTGGTAAAGCGAGAATAAATAAAGCCCTGGTCCGCGTGCGCAAAACCATCAGCGGCCAACTCGGCGCTATCAAAACAAAAGCTAGAAGTTAGGAACATCGCCTCTGAATGCTCTTGGTATTCAGCTGTCCGACGAGTGCCCGCACGAACCGCCAGGGTTTCGAGTGCAAGCTTTGAGAAATCAGGTTTTTTGCGGGTAGTTTTGCTCTTCATACCGCTATTTTGACACCGAATTGCAGAATTGCCTCAGACAGCATCGTCTGAGGAACCCCATCGTTGTTTTTAGTCTTCGGTAGCCAAGTGCAGGTGAAGTTGAGAACGGGCAAAGTCGCTGGAGTCGCGTTGACGATCAGCTTTTGCTTCCGAGGTATTGCGAGCAGCCTCTAGTGCATCTAGGTAGGAGTCATTGATATCGCCAGTAATGTAGTGGCCATCGAAGCATGAGGCTTCAAAATGCTGAATATTGGGATTAATATCTTTGACCGCCTGCTTCATGTCCTCAACGCTTTGGTAGATCAATTGGTCTGCACCAATCATCTTGTTGATCTCTTCGTCGGTACGGCCGTAGGCCACCAACTCACTGCGGGTCGGCATATCAATACCGTAGACATTCGGGAATCGGACTGGAGGAGCAGCAGAAGCAAATATCACTTTCTTCGCGCCAGACTCACGCGCCATCTGAACAATCTCAAATGAGGTAGTGCCACGGACAATGGAGTCATCCACAATCAAAACCGTTTTATCTTTGAACTCAATGCGCATGGCGTTTAGCTTCTGGCGCACTGATTTTTTTCGAACAGCCTGACCAGGCATGATGAAAGTTCTACCGATGTAACGATTCTTAAAGAAGCCTTCGCGATAGTCCACACCCAAGCGCTTGGCAACCTGCATCGCTGCTGGACGGCTAGAGTCTGGAATCGGCATGACAACATCAATCTCGCCCGGAATAGTTTCCTTACGAATCTTCTCAGCAAGATAATCACCCATACGCATACGTACGTTGTAAACCGTTACGCCATCGATTGTTGAATCTGGACGAGCCATGTAAACATATTCAAAAATACAAGGTGTGAGAACTGCATCAGCTACGCATTGGCGTGAGAAGAAGTTTCCATCTAAATCGATGTAGATAGCTTCGCCGGGATTCACGTCACGAACAAAGGTAAAGCCTAGTCCATCAAGCGCAACAGACTCTGAGGCAATCATCCACTCAGGACCCTTGGGCGTATCAATGCGACCAATGCATAAAGGGCGAATACCAAATGGATCACGGAATGCTAATAGGCCATAGCCCGCAATTAAGGAAACAACCGCATAAGAACCTTTGACACGCTGGGTTACTTGCGTAACAGCATTAAACATCGCGCTCTCATCCAAAGCAGCACTATTAGTTTCTTTTTGAAGCTCATCAGCTAATACGTTCAACAGCACTTCTGTATCAGAGCTGGTATTAATATGACGGCGATCACGGTAGGCCATCTCTACACGCAGGCTAGCTGCATTGGTAAGGTTGCCGTTATGCGCCAAGATAATTCCGTATGGGGCACTAACGTAAAACGGTTGAGCCTCTTCTTCGCTGCTAGCGGAGCCAGCAGTTGGGTAGCGAACCTGACCGATACCAGCATTACCCAACAAGCTACGCATATTGCGAGTTCTAAATACATCTCTCACTAAACCGTTTGCTTTATGCATCGTGAATGAATTGCCATTCATCGTTGCCATACCTGCAGCATCTTGCCCGCGATGTTGCAAGAGCAACAATGCGTCATATATCAGTTGATTAACTGGGGAGTGGGAAACTGTTCCAACGACGCCGCACATAAGCCTAGATCCCTATTGTTAATGAAGGTGTAACGGTGGGTGTAATTTTAGGCATTGCATCACCTAATTGTTTTGCCCAATCAGCTGGCAGCCAATTTTTAATTAAGCCGGTTGCCATATCGATGGCTGGACGAGTAATTGCTTTTTGCCAAGCCATACTTTGAGGTATTGGAGTTAAGGCTGCCAATGTAGCCATCACAACGACCACCACACCACCGCGCGCTAAACCAAAGACAAGACCTAAAAAGCGATCAGTCATGCTTAAGCCTGCAGACAAAATAATCTTTTGAATCACATTGCCAACTAATCCGCAAACAATCAAAGTCAAAATAAAGAGAATGAGAAAGCTGACACCCAAGCTCAATAACTCATCCATATGAAACGTGGATAACCACTCAACAGAAAGGTAACTGGTGTAGTGATAAGCAACCCAAGCGGCAATAAACCAAGAGGCCAACGCCAGCACTTCCTTAAATAGACCGCGAGAAATCCCTACTAGTGCAGAGACTAACAGCACTACCAAGGTGAAATAATCCACCGTAGTTAATTTCAGGGTGGAAAGATATTCCATTAAGGAGCCCCAACCTCAACCAGCCTTGGAGATAAGCCCATAGCTTTGACTTTTTTCTCGGCAGTTTCTGCTGCATCCTTGTCGGCAAATGGTCCCGCCCTCAACACATAGAGCTTCGTGCCATCCGCACTCGTTTTATTAAGTACGTAATTAGGGATTTTTTGATCCTTCATCTTCGCAACCCAACCCTTGGCGCGTTCTTCAGAAGCAAAGGCGCCGATCTGAATGACAAACTTACCAGGGCCAGCCTTTTTGGGGATCTCTTCAGCTTTTGATTTAGGGCTTGAGTTAGATGCGGCAACGACCTCTTCACCAGCAGCGAGACCGATAGCATTTGCTTTGGATGCGATAGGTGCTGGCTTCGCTTCAGGCGTTGGCGTCACTACTACTTCTTTGGCCTGAATCACTTCTTTTTCTTTTGGGGCTGCGTCTACAACTGCAGCCACCTTAGGCTTTTCATCATTGCTTGGCATAGCCGCATTTGGAGCAGGCAGACTGGTGACGATATTGATGGCAATATCGTTGTTTACAGACTTAGGTTTGTTGTCCAGAATGCGAGGCAATCCAACGACAGCAATTAACACCAATACGGCAGCACCAATCAGACGATGGCGGGCACGTTGTTGCTCTGGATCTTCGGTAAGTGCAAGCTCTTCATTCTCTTGGGCACGTTGAAAACTACGGGGGGCTAATTTATTAACGGTACGACGACCCCTCACTGAACCTCGATCAAGGTCTTCAGTCTCAGAGTTTCGCTTAAAAAGCTTCGGTAAACGAATCATGGATCAATGCGCCTGGTTGTTTCGATATGCCATTACGCCGGCAACGGTATAGAAGGATCCGAAGACGACAATTCTATCACCCTCACCGGCCTTAGAAAGCGCTTTTTGATACGCTGCAGCAGGTTCCGTGAAGCATTCAATGCCACCATCTTCCCCATTTTTAAGGGGTACACCCAGCTCAACCAACTTGTCCGCTAAGGATGCGGCACTATCAGCGCGTGGAGTGGGCAAATCAGTGCAAAACCAAAAATCAACGCTTTCCAGCAAAGGTTTGATCACACCAGATATATCCTTATCGGCCATGGCGCCAAAAATGGCATACGTATAGGGGTGGTAACCCATCTTATCCAGGCCCTGCCCTAAGGTAGCAGCTGCATGGGGGTTATGAGCAACATCCAAAACTACCGTCGGTTGACCTGGAAGTACCTGAAAACGGCCAGGAAGCTCCACAAGTGCAAATCCATTGCGAATATCTTGGGCGCTTACCGGTAGACGGAGATGCAAGGCCATCAAAGCAGCAATCACGGCAGAAGCATTGAGGATTTGATTGGCACCACGCAATGCGGGATAGCCAAGGCCGCTAAAGCGTTTTTGACGCCCTGCCCAACCCCACTGCTGCTTATCTCCTTGGAAATTGTAGTCACGGCCTTGCAGCCATAAATCGCACCCCAGTTTCTCGGCGTGATCAATGAGTGATTGCGGTGGAACGGGATCACCGCACACTGCAATAGCACCAGCTCGAAAAATTCCAGCTTTCTCTAGTCCAATTGCCTCACGTGTGCCACCTAAAAAATCAGCATGATCAATATCAATACTGGTGACAATTGCGCAATCTGCATCAACAATATTGACAGCATCAAGGCGGCCACCCATTCCAACTTCAAGCACAACAGCATCCAGGTTCGCCCTGGAAAATAAATGCATGATTGCCAGGGTAGTGAATTCAAAATACGTTAAGGTTGGCGCATCGACCAAGCTGACTCGTGCCTTTTCGACCTCAGCAAAATGCTCCAGCAAGAGATTATCTTTTACCTCTTCACCATTGACGCGGGCACGCTCATTAAAGACAAGTAAATGTGGAGACATATGGCAGCCAACCTTGTAGCCGGATGCCAACAAAATACTTTCAAGGTAAGCGCAAGTAGAGCCCTTGCCATTCGTGCCGGCAACTGTGATTACAGGACAATCAAAATGAAGGCCTAGAGCCTCTTTAACTCGATTGATTCGGTCAAGACCCATGTCGATACCGACAGGGTGGGCTGTTTCGAGGTGACTAAGCCAAGCCGCTAGGCTAGAAAATAGAATGGGGGGTTGGTGTGCGGAACTCAAGCGCTTTATACAGCTGCGCTACCCGCAATCGCAGGCTCAGGAAGCTGCTGAAGCAAGGCCAGCAGGCGAGCAATCTCACCACGCATTTGGCGACGATCCACGATCATGTCAATGCCGCCCTTCTGCATCAAAAACTCAGAGCGCTGAAAACCTTCGGGTAATTTTTCACGAACAGTCTGCTCGATCACTCGTGGACCTGCAAAACCGATCAATGCTTTTGGCTCAGCTATTACAACATCACCCATAAAAGCAAAGCTGGCAGAAATTCCACCCATGGTTGGGTCAGTTAAGACGCTAATGTAGGGCAATCCTTTTTTAGAGAGCAAGGTCAACATTGAGTTAGTCTTGGCCATCTGAAACAAGGAGAGTAAGCTTTCTTGCATACGTGCACCGCCGGTAGCGGTGACACAAATAAAGGCGCACTTTTTAGCAATTGCCTCTTGAACGCCACGAGCAAAACGTTCGCCAACAACGGAGCCCATAGAACCACCCATATATTGGAATTCAAAACAGGCTGCCACCACTGGAATGCTCTCCACTTTTCCGCCCATCACGATCAGCGCTTCAGATTCGCCTGAGGCATCACTGGCTTCCTTGAGACGATCGGGATATTTCTTGGAATCTTTAAATTTCAGTGGATCGATTGGATAGATATCAGCGCCAATCTCATAGCGCCCTTTAGGATCTAAAAGGCTATCGAGCCTTTGGCGTGCGCCAATGCGCATATGATGACTGCATTTTGGGCAAACCGATAAATTGGCCTCAATATCCGTGCTGTAAAGAACAGTTTCACAGCTGGGGCACTTAACCCAAAGTCCCTCAGGAACAGATTTGCGGTTAGCAGGATCCGTATGTTGGATTTGTGGGGGTAGTAATTTATCGATCCAGCTCATCAGTTTTCAACTATCCAGTGCATTAACTATCTAAAGCGACGCGAATTTCACGTATGAAGGTTTCAAGTGATTGTACCGCTTGGCCAGGGGCAGAATCCTCCAAAAGGCGAATAATTCGACTACCAATGACAACCGCATCCGCTGTTTTTGATACCGCACGGGCACTTTTAGCGTCATTAATGCCAAAACCGACCGCAATCGGGATTGGGGTGGCTTCACGGATCTTAGGAATAATGCTGGCGACATCCTGTGTATTCAGGTGGGCTGCACCAGTGACACCGCGCATGGATACGTAATAGATATAACCAGAAGCTATTTTGGCTGCATCCTTTATGCGTTCCGGTGATGAAGTGGGTGCCAAGAGAAAAATGGGGTCGACACCGGCAAGCTTCATGCGGGCAGCGAAATCCTCGCACTCTTCTGGCGGGTAATCCACCACGAGAACGCCATCCACACCGGCAGCTTTAGCTTCAGATGCAAAGCGCTCTGCCCCCATCTGCTCCACTGGATTGGCGTAACCCATCAATACAACTGGCGTATTGGCATCAAGCTTTCGAAACTCTTTGACCATATCTAAGCAACCATGCAGAGTCACACCCTGAGACAGCGCTCTTTCGGACGAACGTTGAATCACCGGACCATCCGCCATCGGATCCGAAAAAGGTACGCCAAGCTCAATCACATTTGCTCCACCGCGAACCAATGCGTGCATTAACTCGACAGTCAGTTTTGGGTCTGGATCACCTGCTGTAATAAAAGGAATTAATCCTTTTTTCCCAGAAGCTTTGAGTTCGTTAAAAAGTGCAGTAATTTTTGACATGGCAATTCGTAGTTATTATTTTTTATGTAAGTTCGTAATTGGCTTCGAATTAACCTTCGGAGCCGGTAGCTTGCGCAACGGTATGCATATCTTTGTCGCCACGTCCTGATAAGTTCACCAAGATAGTTTGATCTTTAGAAAGTGTCGGCGCCAATTTGCAGGCATAGGCAATCGCATGCGCAGATTCCAAAGCGGGAATGATGCCTTCAATACGACAGCAATCATGGAATGCTTTAAGCGCCTCTTCATCAGTTACCGCTACATAGTCAGCGCGGCCTGAATCTTTTAACCAAGCATGCTCAGGACCAACGCCGGGATAATCCATGCCAGCAGAAACAGAATGGGTTTCGGAAATCTGACCGTTTTCATCCTGCAATAAATAAGTGCGATTGCCATGCAATACACCTGGCGTGCCAACACAAAGTGCTGCAGAGTGAAGGCCACTATTTAAGCCATGACCTGCTGCCTCAACACCGATAAGCTTAACTTCTGGAAAGTCAATGTAGGGATAGAAAATACCCATCGCATTGGAGCCGCCGCCAACACACGCTAAAACATAGTCAGGCTGACGCCCTGTGAGCTCAGGCATCTGCACCTTACACTCCTCACCAATCACACTCTGAAAATCTCGAACCATCATTGGATATGGATGAGGTCCAGCAACCGTGCCGATGATGTAGAACGTATCCTCTACATTGGTAACCCAGTCGCGCATTGCCTCATTAAGAGCATCCTTGAGCGTCTTGGTTCCAGATTCAACCGGTACGACTTTTGCACCTAGCAATTTCATACGAAATACGTTTTGCGCCTGGCGTGCAACGTCAACAGAACCTTGGTATACCGTGCAATCCAAACCAAAGCGAGCACAAATCGTGGCAGTGGCAACACCGTGCTGCCCTGCTCCAGTCTCCGCAATAATGCGTGGCTTACCCATACGCTTAGCCAGCATCGCTTGACCGATCACGTTATTAATTTTGTGAGCGCCAGTGTGATTTAAATCTTCGCGCTTAAGATAAATCTGCGCACCACCCAACATCTCGCTCCAGCGCTTGGCGTGATAAACCGGTGATGGGCGACCGACGAAGTGCTTAAGCTCGTAATGAAACTCTTCTAAGAATTCAGGATCGTGTTGATATTTTGCGTAAGCTGCTTTGAGTTCATCCAAAGCAAACATGAGCGTCTCAGAAACAAATACGCCACCGTAAGGACCGAAGTGTCCTCGTGCATCTGGCTTATCGTACATAAATACCTCTTTTGATTAGTTGCAGCAAATAATTAGGGTGATGTGCTTGCGTCTGCCGCACGCACTGCCTCGATAAACTGCTTCATCAAGGCGTGATCTTTTACACCTTTGCTGATTTCAACGCCACTAGAGACGTCAACCGCGCAAGGATGCAGACGAGCAATGGCTTCGCCCACGTTGTGAACGTTCAATCCACCACTCAAAACGACCTGATGCGCGTTTGCGCTTATCCATGCTTGTGGAATTCCTGACCAATCAAAAGGAACGCCCCCTCCCCCATAACCCTCTACAAGGGCATCGAGCAAAAAGGCATTTGCTTGCCTATATTGTAGGGAAAAATCATCAAACGCGAAGCCAGCTCCAACACGGGCAGCCTTCATCCAGGGTTGACCAGCCGCAAGGCGTTGGCACTCTTCTGGAGACTCATCCCCATGAAACTGCCATAAAGTAATCGGAGCGGCCGCCCTAATGGCTTCAAATTCAGCATCTGAAGCGTTTACGACCAAGCCGACGGCATCAACCCCTGCGGGTAGCCTAGAAATCAGAGCAGCAGCAATATTAGGGCTTACAGCCCTTGGGCTAGGTGGGTAGAAAACAAATCCAAGCGCATCAACACCCGCCACAACAGCAGCATCGACATCTGCAGGCGTCTTAAGGCCACAGATTTTGATCCTGGTTCGGCCTGGAGAGTTGGTAAGTAAGCCCATAAAGGCAAATGATAAGGCCTTGAGCAGATAAAAACCTGTTTAGGCAAAAACCGCCTTAGGTAACCAAGAATTCGCAAGTGAAGGTCTTGGGATATGAAATTCATCTGGATAGGCGATCTGAGCTAAATAGAGTCCGGCCGGAGAAAAAGTTGGCGCAGCAATGCTACGGTCCTTCGCAGCCAAGACTTCGGCCATCCACCCTGCTTTTTGCTTGCCGACGCCAATTTGAATAAAGCTACCTACGAGATTGCGCACCATGTGATGCAAAAAGGCATTGCCTTTGATCTTGAAATACAACCATGGCTCATCCGAGAAAATCTCAATTGAATACATTGTCTTGATGGGAGTCTTGCTTTGGCACTCGGAAGATCTAAATGAGGTGAAATCATGCTCACCAATTAAACATTGGGCAGCTTGCCTCATCGCATCCACATCAAACCATCGGTCTACTGGCAACATCACATATCCAGCCCGATCTGCCGCCATGGGTGAACGACATGGGCCAGCATGTAAGGCGTAAATATAGGTCCGCTCATGAGCAGAGTATCGAGCGCTAAATTCTTCGGAGACTGGTTGGGCCCAGTTGACCACTATGGACTCAGGCAAGAAAGTATTGACCCCTCTCACCCAAGACCAGTTTTCTCGCTCTACCTCAGTATCAAAGTGAACTACCTGACCTAAAGCATGAACGCCCGTATCCGTTCTGCCAGCGGTTATGACGCGGATCGAATTGGATTTGAGCGCATCAATACCAACAAAAGCAGAAATGGCCTTTTCTAATTGATCTTGAATCGTATCTTGATTTACTTGAGACTGCCATCCGGAATATGGGCTGCCATCATACTGAAGGCCAAGGGCGATGCGCATAGTCGAGTTTAGTGATTGCTATTTGACAGCTCTGCCAACAAGTTTTGAGCTTCTACCGTAATGGCAAGATCAATTGATCCTCCAAGATAAACGATCTCTTCCAGTGATTTCTTGGCAGCAGAAAAATCTTCAATAGTGATGTAAGCCCGAGCTAAATTGAGCTTTACACGCAAAGCATCAGCAGCAGGGTTTGCTTCGACAGCTGGAGGTTCGGTAGATTTTTTGCTTGTCGTTAAATCTAAATCGATTCCCGCAAATAATGCTTTAGCACGATCTGGCATACCGCCAGAAGCAGCATGATGTTCGCTTGTGTGTGCCACTGCATGAGGAATGGCATCAGAAAAATTGCGCGCCTCAGAACTACGGGAATTTTTAGCCAACAGCCAGAGTAGGAGGCCGGTGAGCCCCATTAATCCCAAAGCTAAGATTGCCGGAGCAAAGCCACCTAAGCTAAACGTGCCGTCATGTCTCGCGGTCTCTGATGACTTGCCTTTAGCTTGGTCCAGTAGGCGTTGCAAGTCAGCAATATTTTTTTCAAGTTCGGCCACCCGAACTCGTGTGAGTTCAAGCGCTTTTTCTTGCGCTACCAAATCTTCTGTATAGCGACGTTCCTCAGAACTACCTTCGGCACTCGATCCAATCTTGAGTCGATCTTTGGCTGGTGCATCCGCCCCACTCTTCGTGGAGCCGCTACCTAAAGCGCCACCCTTAGTCTCACGCTCTGACAACCACTGAGCATTGGACTCTGCTACAAATTGCTGAGCCTCTGCTGGACTAATTGAACGGAGCAATGCTTGATTGGGTTTATTGAGCTCGGAGCCGGCTTCAAGTCGATTAATACTTCCGCTAGCAAATGCATCGGGATTGGCTTTAAATAAAGCCATCATCGTTTGATCTAAAGTAGCACCCTGCAATTGCGGCGCCATTTGTGCTGCGATTTCAGAAAGGGTTTGACCAGGTCTCACCAAGATTTTTTGTGTATCACCAAGCAGCAATGTAAAGGTTTTAGTAAGACTACCCGCAGACCAATTCAAAGTTACTAGAACATCCAAGAATGGATCATCCGTCATGGGCACAGATTCGACCGTCTCCAACAAGACCATCAAGTGTTCTTGTTGATTGCGATAAATCATTGCCTGAGGGTTGAGTGCAAGTATCTTTTGAGATATTCCCAAGCGATCGTAGGCAGCCTTATTCGCGATACCGACATTTAAGCTAGAAAGTGCCGATTGCTCATCTGCCCCAACCCGAATCGGAAACTCTACCTTGAGAGGTTCACCAGGTCTGGAGAGGAGCTTTGGGGAGCCAAGAGAAATAGCCGAGGCTGCACATGACCAACCGAGCCAAACTAAGCAAAGCGCTCTAGCAAACTGAATTCGGCTAAATCTGAACATTAGTGCTCTAGCAAGATGCGGAGCATACGACGCAATGGTTCAGCAGCACCCCACAGGAGTTGGTCGCCCACTGTAAAGGCGCCCAGATATTCAGGACCCATCGCCATTTTATGTAAGCGGCCAATTGGAACCGTTAAGGTGCCGCTAATTGCCGCTGGAGATAATTCACGCTCAGTAGTCTCGCGATCATTGGGAATCACCTTCACCCACTGATTATCGTTAGCCAAAATAGCTTCGATTTCCTTTAATGGAATGTCTTTTTTGAGTTTGACGGTTAAACCCTGGGAGTGACAACGCATAGCGCCAACACGAACACACAGACCATCAATTGGAATACTTCCTGGTGTTCTGAACGCCGGACGACCCAAGATCTTATTGAACTCAGCGCCACCCTTCCACTCTTCTTTAGTTTGACCATTTTCAACAGGCACGTCAATCCAAGGAATCAAGCTACCTGCCAACGGGGTGTTGCGGAAGTTCTTCTTTGGAAAATCGGGTGAGCGTAATGTCTCTGTAATTTTGCGATCGATGTCCAGAATCCATGACGAAGGATCAGCCAATTCGGTTGCAACGCTGTCACGCAAAGCGCCCATTTGCAAAAGGAGTTCGCGCATATTCTGAGCACCAGCACCTGATGCGGCTTGGTAAGTCATCGCGCTAATCCACTCGACCATATCCGCTTTGACCAAACCACCCATCGCCATCATCATCAAGCTTACTGTGCAGTTACTGCCAATCCAGTTTTTTCCACCGGCAGCTAAGGCCTTATCAATCACCGGACGATTGACTGGATCCAGCACGAGAACAGCGTCATCTTTCATGCGTAGAGCACTAGCAGCATCAATCCAGTGACCCTGCCATCCAGCGGCACGCAATTGAGGAAATATCTCATTAGTATAGTCACCACCCTGACAGGTCAGGATGATGTCACAACGTGACAGTGCTTTGATGTCATTCGCATCAAGCAAGATATTTTCACTCTTAGTCACCTTCTGGCCATTCAAGAGTGGCACCTCACCACCAGCTTGGCTGGTACTGAAAAATACAGGCTCAATCAGGTCAAAATCTTTTTCAGCCAACATTCTTTCCATAAGAACGCTACCAACCATACCGCGCCAGCCAACTAAGCCTACTAATGGTGTTTTTGTATTTGCCATGATGATCAACTATCTATTCAGAGTGATGGGATATTTTGAATGGGAGTAATGCTTATTTTGAAAGAGCGGCAACTACAGCATCACCCATTTCCACAGTAGAAACCTTTTTTGTGCCTTCGGTATAGATGTCAGCAGTACGGAAGCCTTGAGACAAGACCTTTTGAACGGCCGCTTCGATACGCTCAGCCTCAGCTGGCATACCTAAAGAGTAACGCAACATCATCGCAGCAGAAAGAATGGTTGCCAATGGATTGGCAATGCCTTTACCAGCAATATCCGGCGCTGAGCCATGACTTGGCTCGTATAAACCTTTATTATTTTTATCCAAAGAGGCGGATGGCAACATGCCGATGGAGCCAGTCAACATCGAAGCCTCATCCGAGAGAATGTCGCCAAACAAATTCCCCGTCACAACCACATCAAATGCTTTTGGCGCTTTGACCAATTGCATTGCAGCGTTATCAACATACATATGGGATAACTCAACATCGGGGTAATCTTTACCAACACGAATCATGACATCGCGCCAGAGTTGCGAAGTCTCGAGTACGTTAGCCTTATCCACGCTGCATACTTTTTTGCCACGCTTACGCGCCGCTTCAAAAGCTACACGACCAATACGCTCTACTTCTGGCTCGCTGTAATGCATCATGTCGTAACCTTCGCGCGCGCCCTTGAATAAAGGCAGCTCAGAGGTACGAATACCGCGCGGCTGTCCAAAGTAGATGTCGCCATTGAGCTCACGAATAATCAATATATCTAGACCGCTAACGATTTCAGGCTTCAAGCTTGATGCGGCAGTGAGCTCGTCATAGCAAATAGCAGGCCTGAAATTAGCAAACAATTCCAAATGTTTACGCAGACCTAAGATGGCCTGTTCAGGACGGAGTTCGCGTGCCAAGGTGTCATATTTCCAGTCACCGACTGCACCAAATAAAATAGCATCCGCTTTTTTTGCGAGCTCTAAAGTCGCGGGTGGCAAGGGATGCCCAGCCACATCGTAAGCAGCACCGCCAACGGGGGCAGTCTCAAGGTCAAATTTAGGGCCAAGCGCGTTTAATACCTTAACGGCTTCAGCAACGATTTCCGGGCCGATACCATCGCCCGGTAGGACTGCAATTTTCATGAAAGGCCTTTAACTCTATAAAACTATGGCAGTTGTGTAGCAAGCCAAGGCATCTTGAGGATGCGCTCAGCTTCGTAAGCCTTGATTTTATCTGCATGTTGCAGGGTTAAGCCAATATCGTCCAAGCCATTGAGCAAGCAATGCTTCCTAAATGGCGCCACATCGAAGCTGTACGCGGCTCCATCAGGGGTGACCACCTGCTGAGCTTCTAGGTCAATTGTGAGCTGATAACCATTAAAAGCCAGTGTTTCATTGAATAAATGGTCTACCTGTAGCTCTGTGAGCACGATTGGCAAAAGACCATTTTTAAAGCAATTGTTATAAAAAATATCTGCAAAGCTAGGCGCGATAACTGCTCTAAAGCCATATTGATCTAAGGCCCAGGGCGCATGCTCACGGGAGCTGCCACAGCCAAAATTCTTGCGCGCTAGCAAGATTCCAGCGTCTTTATAACGGGGCTGGTTTAGAACAAAATCCGGGTTGATTGGGCGGTTACTGCAATCTTGACCGGGTTCACCATGGTCCAGATAGCGCCATTCGTCAAATAAGTTCTGGCCAAAACCAGTTTTCTTGATGGATTTCAAGAACTGCTTGGGAATGATGGCATCGGTATCTACGTTCTCACGATTAAGCGGAGCAACCAAGCCTTTGTATACCGTAAATTTTTCCATAATGATCTTTGTTTAATCTCAGCCGTGCGCTTATTTCACCGGCGTCACAACGACGTCTTTCCCTTTGGTTTGGGATTGATTGGTATTGGTGGAGTTGCCGCCCATAGAATTGCCCATAGTCTGCATGTCTTTACCAAGACCCTCCATCATATTGGTACAAGCGGAAAGAATAATTCCTGCAATAGCAACGATGGTTAATTTTTTAATCATTGTGAAAGAAGACCATTTAAACACTGTAATTCCTTAAGAAATCTTACGAACATCAACGAAGTGGCCTTCAATCGCTGCAGCCGCCGCCATTGCGGGACTGACTAAATGCGTTCTTCCGCCATTACCTTGACGACCTTCAAAGTTACGATTCGATGTAGAGGCGCAGCGCTCTCCTGGCTCAAGACGATCGGCATTCATGGCCAGACACATAGAGCAACCTGGTTCACGCCATTCAAAGCCGGCGGCTTTAAATACACGGTCCAAACCTTCGCGCTCTGCCTGGGCTTTTACCAATCCAGAGCCAGGAACAACCAAAGCTAACTTCACATTGGCTGCAACCTTTTTACCCAAGCGCTCAACTACCTTAGCAGCTGCACGCATATCCTCAATACGGCTATTAGTGCAGGATCCGATAAATACTTTATCAATTGAGATATTACTTAATGGGGTATTTGGAACAAGCCCCATGTACTCGAGTGCTCGCTCCATGGCGGAACGTTTGTTTGCATCACGCTCTTTCTCGGGATCTGGAACGCGATCGCTTATAGCTAAAACCATTTCTGGTGAAGTACCCCAGGTTACTTGAGGAGCGATCTCTTCAGCGCGCATCTCAACGACAGCATCAAACTTTGCATCCGCATCTGAATGTAAGGTGCGCCAGTATTGCAAGGCATGACGCAATGATTCACCTTTAGGGGCATATGGTCTGCCTTGAATATATTCGATGGTCGTCTCATCAACGGCTACAAGGCCAGCGCGAGCGCCCGCTTCAATTGCCATATTGCAGAGAGTCATGCGACCCTCCATCGAGAGATTACGAATAGCTTCACCAGCAAACTCAATCGTGTAACCAGTACCACCTGCAGTACCGATCTTGCCAATGATGGCCAGCACGATATCTTTTGCTGTGGAACCTGGTTGAAGGCGTCCATCTACCTTCACCAACATATTCTTACTCTTTTTCATGAGCAAGGTTTGAGTCGCCAATACATGCTCAACCTCTGACGTACCAATGCCAAATGCCAAAGCGCCAAAAGCACCATGAGTGCTCGTATGTGAATCACCGCAGACCACAGTCATACCAGGCAATGTTGCGCCCTGCTCCGGTCCGATGACGTGAACAATCCCTTGGCGGGTATCGTTCATTTTGTATTGGGTAATGCCAAAGGCGTCACAGTTTTGATCTAGTGTGTCTACCTGTAACTTAGAGATCGGATCAGCAATTCCTTCAGAGCGATCCGTTGTCGGAACATTGTGATCTGAAACCGCTAGATTGGCAGAAATACGCCACACCGGCCGCTTGGCCAGGTTTAATCCCTCGAAAGCTTGAGGGCTTGTCACCTCATGCAATAACTGACGATCAATATAAATCGTGGCCGTGCCATCTTGTTCGGAATAGACGACATGGTCATCCCACAATTTGTCGTAAAGCGTGCGTGACATGAATACCCTCTAAAGCTTTTATTTACGAACAGTGATGTTAGGAACCTTGCGGGAAGTTTCACCAACATACAGCTGACGCGGACGACCAATCTTGTACTCAGGATCGGTAATCATTTCTTCCCACTGGGCAATCCAACCCACTGTTCTTGCCAAAGCAAATACACAAGTAAACATTTCAGTTGGGATACCCAAAGCGCGCTGAACAATTCCAGAATAGAAATCGACGTTTGGATAGAGCTTGCGGCTAACGAAATATTCGTCTTCCAAAGCAATCTTCTCAAGAGTCATGGCTAGCTTGAACAGTGGATCATTCTCAAGACCCATTTCCTTCAATACTTCATGGCAAGTTTCACGCATGAGTTTTGCACGTGGATCAAAGTTTTTGTAAACGCGGTGACCAAAGCCCATCAAACGGACGCTAGAGTTCTTGTCTTTTACTTGAGCGATAAATTCATGAATCTTATCTACGCCACCATTTGCTTGTATTTCATTGAGCATCTCTAGGCAAGCTTCATTGGCGCCACCGTGAGCTGGGCCCCAGAGGCAAGCGATACCAGCAGAGATAGCGGCAAACGGATTAGTGCCAGAAGATCCGCATAAGCGGACTGTTGAAGTTGAAGCGTTTTGCTCATGATCAGCATGTAATGTAAAGATGCGATCCAAAGCACGAACCAATACTGGGTTGACTTTGTAGTCTTCACAAGGCGTTGCAAACATCATGCGCATGAAGTTTGCTGTGTATGACAAGGAGTTATCAGGATAGATGAATGGCTGACCAACAGAATACTTATAGGCCATCGCAACCAAAGTCGGCATCTTCGCAATCAAGCGAATCTGAGCAACTTCACGAGCATGCGGCTCGCTGTAATCGATTTCATCATGGTAAAAAGCGGCCATAGCGCCAACCAAGCCAGTCAAAACAGACATTGGATGCGCATCGCGACGGAAGCCACGCAAGAAGAATTGCATTTGCTCATGAACCATCGTGTGATGCATAACCAATTCTTCGAAATCTTTTTTCTGCTCAGCGTTTGGCAACTCACCATTCAACAACAGGTAGCAAACTTCCAAGAAGTCGCAGTTGTGCGCGAGATCTTCAATTGGATAGCCGCGGTAGAGTAGCTCGCCTTTATCACCATCGATATAAGTAATCTTGCTATTGCAAGAAGCTGTAGACAGAAAACCTGAATCGTAGGTGAACTTACCAGTCTGACCGTAAAGCTTACGAATATCAATTACGTCAGGGCCAATCGTGCCTTTATAAATTGGCAATTCGATATCTGGTGTGCCGTCCGAAAACGATAATTTTGCCTTGATGTCCGATTCAATCATTTCTAATCCTTAGTCATTCAAATTGATGATTAATACACTATTTGATCATGCGTCTGTACTGCTGTTGCACCAAAATACCGAGTTACTTCTGTCTCAGCTTTTGTAAAACCGCCTTAAAAGATGGCTTATCCGCCTCTTTTTCCACTGCCGGTACAGAATCTTTACGACCGATCAGTAAATCCATCAGGTCATTGTCTTCTAATGCCAGTAGCTGGCTTAATACTGCTCCATCTTCTGCATTGAGTTGGGCGCCGTAGCGCTCAAAAAAACGCTGCAGAATTAAATCGTTCTCAAGCAAGCCCCTGCGGGCATCACTCCTTAAGCGATATAACTCTGCATTGCTGAGGGTCATACCGCCCTGCGAACCATCAGTTCTTTGATCTTTCCAATTGCCTTGGTTGGATTCAAATGCTTAGGACAAACGTCCACACAGTTCATGATGGTGTGGCAACGGAACAAACGATACGGATCTTCCAAGTTGTCCAAACGCTGTGCAGTATCTTCATCGCGGCTATCGGCAATGAAGCGATAGGCCTGTAGCAAGCCTGCTGGGCCAACGAACTTATCTGGATTCCACCAGAAAGATGGGCATGAGGTTGAGCATGATGCACACAGAATGCACTCATACAAACCATTCAACTCTTCACGCTCTTCAGGGCTCTGGAGGCGCTCTTTCTCAGGAAACGGATTGTCATTTACGAGGTAAGGCTTGATTGACAAATATTGCTTGAAGAACAAAGTCATATCGACGATCAAGTCACGCACGACTGGCAAACCAGGCAATGGGCGCAATGTGATCACCTTAGGCAAGGTCAACATATTGGTTAAGCAAGCCAAACCATTCTTGCCGTTAATATTCATGGCATCAGAGCCACAAACACCTTCACGGCATGAACGACGATAAGAAATCGACTCGTCCTGTTTCTTGAGAGAAATCAAGGCATCCAACAACATGCGCTCACCAGTCAATTCAAGCTCGTAACGCTCCATGCGTGGAGCAGCATCGACATCAGGATCGTAGCGGTAAATTTCAAATATACGAATATCACTCATTTTTTAATTTCTCTTCGCTTAGAAAGTACGTTCTTTAGGAGGGAAAGACTCAACAGTCAATGGCTTCAGAACAACCGGCTTGTAATCTAAGCGATTGCCTTCGCTATACCAAAGTGTGTGCTTCATCCAGTTGTCATCATCACGCTCTTGATGGTCATCATGGGAATGCGCACCGCGACTTTCTGTACGAGCTGCCGCTGAAATCATCGTTGCATTTGCAGCTTCGATCAAATTAGCAACTTCCAAAGCTTCAATACGAGCAGTATTAAAAATGTCTGACTTATCTTTCAACCACAAGTGCTTAGCGCGCTCTGTTAACTTCGCCATTTGACGAACACCCTCGTCCATCAACTCTTGGTTACGGAATACGCCAGCGTATTTCTGCATAGTCTTACGAATATCATTCGCAACATCTTGCGCATACTCACCAGAGGTGGAGTTATCAAGAGCAGCAATGCGAGCCAATGTTTGCTCGCCAGCATTCGCAGGCAAAGGCTTGAATTCGCGATTCTTAAGATCCATTGCAACAATGTGATTGCCAGCTGCACGACCAAATACCAACAAGTCGAGCAATGAGTTTGTACCCAAACGGTTTGCACCGTGAACGGATACGCAAGAGCACTCACCAATGGCGTAGAGGCCATTCACGATGTCATTGTGTTTGCCGTTAGCGGGCACAACCACCTGACCGTTGATGTTGGTAGGAATACCACCCATCTGATAGTGGATGGTTGGCACAACCGGAATTGGCTCTTTTGTCACATCAACGTTAGCAAAGTTAATGCCGATTTCATACACAGAAGGCAAACGCTTCATGATGGTCTCGGCGCCAATATGCGTTAAGTCGAGAACCACATAATCGCCATTTGGTCCGCAGCCACGACCTTCTTTAATCTCTTGATCCATACAACGAGAAACGAAGTCACGTGGTGCCAAGTCTTTATAGGTCGGCGCATAACGCTCCATGAAGCGCTCGCCATCCTTGTTACGTAAGATGCCGCCTTCACCACGACAACCTTCGGTCAACAAAACCCCTGCACCAGCCACGCCAGTTGGGTGGAATTGCCAGAACTCCATGTCTTCCAATGGAATGCCTGCACGTGCCGCCAGACCCATACCGTCGCCGGTATTAATAAATGCGTTTGTAGATGCATCCCAAATGCGGCCTGCACCACCAGTAGCCATCATGACTACTTTAGTTTCCAGGATGTAAACCTGACCCGTTTCCATTTCGAGTGCAGTTACACCAACAACATCACCTGCGTCATCACGAATCAGATCGAGGGCTAACCACTCAACAAAGAAATTGGTTTTCGCGCGCACGTTACGCTGATACAAAGTGTGCAACATAGCGTGGCCAGTTCGGTCAGCAGCCGCGCAAGCACGTTGAACTGCTTTCTCACCGTAATTAGCGGTGTGACCACCAAATGGACGCTGATAAATCGTGCCATCTGGATTGCGGTCAAAAGGCATACCGAAATGCTCTAACTCGTAAACGACTTTAGGAGCTTCGCGACACATAAACTCAATCACGTCCTGGTCACCTAACCAGTCAGAACCTTTAATCGTGTCGTAAAAGTGATAGTGCCAATTGTCTTCACTCATATTACCCAAGGAGGCGCCGATACCGCCCTGCGCCGCAACAGTATGTGAGCGAGTTGGGAAAACTTTAGTTAATACCGCAACGTTCAAGCCGGCTTCTGCTAATTGCAAAGAAGCACGCATACCTGAACCACCTGCACCAATAATTACCGCGTCGAAACGACGGCGTGGCAATGCTTTTTTAATCGCGGTCATTGAATTACACTTTCCACAAAATTTGTACGGCATAGGCCGCACAGGCTACGAGATACAAAACAGTTAACACTTGAAGTGTTAAACGAATGCTGACAGGCTTGATGTAATCCATCCAAATATCGCGGATACCAATCCAAGCGTGATAGAACAAACTAATGAAGAATAAAAGCGTTAAAAGCTTCATGAACTGATTACTAAACAACGCAGCCCAACCTTCATAGGTTGCGCTACCAGTAATGCAATAGTCGAGCACTAAAACGATTGTGAAAACTACCATCACGATGGCAGTCACACGCTGAATAATCCACTCTTTAAGGCCGTAATGTGCGCCAACAACTAAACGCTTCGGTCCAATTTGATAAATAGGCATTAGATTTCCTTAATGAAGTACTTAGTACAAGCCGAATAATTTGAGACCAACAACTGCAGTCAAAGCTAGGCCCAAGGCAAATACAACGATCGCTGAGCGGTTGGCATCTGCCTTTTCAACGCCAATCTCCAAGTCCAACAAGAGATAGCGGATACCAGCGCAGAAATGGTGCAAGAAAGACCAAATCAATCCAAGGAGAATGATCTTTACCAGAACATGACCAGTAATGGCCTGGAACTTTTGGTAGCTCATCTCAGACGCCAAACTTTGATCCAAGAGGTAAAGCAAGAATGGCAACATCAAAAACAATGCCGCTCCACTAATACGGTGAAGAATAGATACTTTTCCAGCCCAAGGAAGGCGGTACTTGATCAACTGGGCGAGACCAATGTTTCGGTAAACCGGTCTGTCTTTTTTTACGTTTTGCTGTGCATCAACCATGGGTAATCTCAATCTTTCGGTGGAGGTTCAGTGTGGTTTTGTTGTGTTGCAACATATTCTATTGGAAACCTTTGGGGTGGTGGGGACTTTTTAGCGTTTAAAGGGGTTAAATAGTGGTTTTTACTGATTTTTGAGTGTACTACCTAGTTCAATTTGTTGTCGTAGTGCTGATCAGAAGTGTCATACCTTGCGTGCCGAATTTCTACTGGTTTATTCCCGTAGGTAAAAGCCACCCGCTCAACCGATAGTAAGGGGGCGCCTTCAGAAATCTGCAAATGCTGAGCTAGCTCTAAATTAGCCAAAACAGCTTTAATTTTTTCCTCGGCACGGACCATATGTGTGGCGTATTCACTCTCGTAGAAAGCGTACATTGGACCAGACCAGGCATTAAGGGAATCCAGAGTAAGCCCCTCAAAACGCCCTTCTGGCAGCCAGATTTCCTCAAAAACGATGGGGCGCCCCACCGATGATTGAACTCGGTCAATGCGAATGACCGAGTCACCAGCCTTTAATTTCAGCAACTGGGCAATATAAGCATCTGCCTGGATGTTTTCACACGCTAAAAACTGGTTTTTGAGGTGGAGTTTCTGGCCAGAATCTGGTTCCAGGCGCAAAAATCGGTACTGCCAGCCCTCTTCCTGGTGGGTTGCCACAAAAGTACCCTTACCTTGGCGACGCACCAATAAATTTTGGGCCGCCAACTCATCAATAGCCTTGCGTACAGTGCCTTGACTGACCGCATAGCGAGCAGCGAGCTCCATTTCACTGGGAATGGCATCCCCAGGCAACCATTCGGAAGCCTGCAAACTGGCCAAAATCATGGCTTTGATTTGCTCATACAGCGGGCTAAATGAGGCAATAGGTTCAGATATCAATGACAAATTAACTCCAGAACAGCTTCTATTGGATAAAATTCAAGCTTATCTCATATCTTATATAAGACATGATTGACAGTGTAAATGGAAAGTACCTACACTTGAATGGATAATAGAAAAGATTTCATTAATTAACCTCAACTGGAGTTATTAGTAATGGCAAAAGCCCCAATGCGTGTTGCAGTCACCGGTGCAGCCGGTCAAATCGGATATTCCCTCCTCTTTCGCATCGCTAATGGCGACCTGTTAGGCAAAGATCAACCGGTCATCCTCCAGTTACTTGAAATTCCAGATGAAAAAGCACAAAAAGCCTTAACCGGCGTGATGATGGAATTAGAAGATTGCGCATTTCCGTTGTTGGCTGGCATGACAGCCCACTCTGACCCAATGACAGCATTTAAAGATATCGACGTCGCTTTGTTGGTTGGCGCACGTCCACGTGGCCCAGGCATGGAACGTAAAGATTTGCTCTCAGCCAATGCACAGATTTTCACAGCTCAAGGTAAAGCATTGAATGCGGTTGCCAAGAAGACTGTCAAAGTATTGGTTGTTGGTAACCCAGCAAATACCAATGCTTATATCGCCATGAAATCTGCTCCAGATATTCCTGCGAAAAACTTCACAGCCATGTTGCGCTTGGATCACAACCGCGCTCTGTCTCAATTGGCAAACAAGCTGAACAAGCCAGTTGCTGACATTGAGAAATTAGTTGTTTGGGGTAACCACAGCCCAACAATGTACCCTGACTACCGCTTTGCAACCATCGATGGCAAGTCTGTAAAAGACAGCATCAATGACGCAGCATGGAATAAAGATACTTTCATTCCTACAGTTGGCAAACGTGGCGCAGCCATTATCGAAGCACGCGGCTTGTCTTCTGCAGCTTCTGCCGCTAACGCTGCAATCGATCACATTCGTGACTGGGTTCTTGGTACGAATGGTAAATGGGTCACGATGGGTATTCCATCCAAAGGTGAATATGGCATTCCTGCTGAAGTCATCTATGGCTACCCAGTTGTTTGCGAAAACGGTGAATACAGAATGGTTGAAGGCTTAGAGATTGATGAGTTTTCACGTGAACGTATGAACCACACCCTGAACGAATTGCTTGAAGAACAAGCTGGCGTTAAGCACCTTCTCTCTTAAGGATCACTGCACATGAAGAAATCTCTTCTCATCGTTAGCTTAGTAACAGCCGGCCTCTTAGGTTCAGCCTCCGCTATTGCTAACGAAGAAGTAAGCACTTGGACTTGTAGCGAAAGTAAGCAATTCAAAACTTCAGGCACAACAGAAACGGTTCGCCTCACTTGGGAATCCAAAACGTTTGATCTGAAGCGCGAAAATTCTCTACCAGGAAGCTTGCGCTATAAGAACACCAACTCAGGACATGACTTGGTGGTGTTGGGCAATAAGGCAATGCTTTTTAACATTAAGTCTGGAACTCGCCTAGCTGATTTCTGCCAAACTGCAGAAATGAAAACTGGCAAGCTCCCGCACTTGTTTGCTAATTCAGAGCCGTTTACACAAAACTAAAAGTAGCTGCCTCACATTAAAAAAGCCGAGATATCTTCTCGGCTTTTTTAATGGCATCTTGAACCTTTAAATTTTAGCAATGCAGTCTAATGAAATAAAGGTTGTTGAGTTGGCGCATCATCTGGCAGCTCAGCATGGACGGCGTCACCCGAGCGATCCGGAAATAGTGGCGCTCCGCAATCATCACAAAGCTCCGGATCAAACAGCATTGCATGACGGAAGACATCTTCAACGCCGGCATCACGCAGGGCATCCGCAATTCGCTTCATAGGACTTTCATCATCGGACAAATCATTGAGAGCGTCATTGGCAACACTCTCTCGGTCGTATAAAGGCCAAATCACACCATAAACCACCTCGGAAGATCCTTTTAAGCTAAATGAGATTCGATACTCATCAGCCTGATCCTCACCAAAGGCACCAACAACACAGGACAATCCAGCTGGCAGAACCCCAAGAGTGCTTTCCAGAAAATTGACAGCAGCCCGGATGCTTAAGGGGCGCACTTGTTTGTCTGCCAAGCGGCAGTTGGTGAAGTAGGCTTCTGGCAGCAAGAGTTCAAACTCGCAACCAGGCAAGAGGGAGGCAATAGGCTCTTGCATCGTGTTTTGCCAACCGATTAGACTGACGCCCCGCTCTTGTCGTGCCGGAGGCTCGGCTTGCCAACGAAATAATGGCGTTCCAGAGGGTGCGGCAACCGCGGCAATAATAAAGCGTGGGTCAGCTAATACTGCAATCGTCTCTGACATCTCACGCAGCTCTAACTTAACCTCACTGGCAGAAATAGCTGCGGTAGCCAGGGCCTCGGTAAGCAAACGTGTTTGGCAATGGGAGTGCGGCATTTGATCAATACTGTAAAGCCAAGGAACAATGGCTAAGCGCGTATCCGTGGAAGCAATGGCACCATGCAATGCAGCTGCAGTTGATTCAATGACATTAACTGGAAGAGCGCCGGACGGAATCTGATAACGAGTGTGCGCAACGATTGGCAAGGCCAGTAACAAGACATCCCAATTCTGACCCTCATGCTCCAAGATCAAGGACTCAGCAAGCGTCTCGGCGCAGTCGGCAAGAACCTCAAAAGCTACGCTATTAATTCTAAAAGTTTGGTCCAGGGCGGCATCAATCACGTTTTGATTTTGACTTTTCAGCAAACGCATTAAACGGACGTTTAAGCGCTCTTCCCAAAACTGATCTTCGACATGACTGCCAGAAGCTGCCAAAGAAATAGCATCGGCTACAAGACGCTCAACATCTGGTGATGTGCGCTGGGAGGATTTAGTGCGATGAACGGCCATAGTGCACTCTCCTACTTTCTTTCGGGGCGTCGGAACAAGGGTTTTTCTGGCTTGGATTCAGAGGCAACATATTTATAGCCATCCAAATTAAAGTCCTTCAAATCTGCGGGATCGGTGATGCGGTTCTCAACAACATAGCGAGCCATGAGTCCCCTAGCCCGCTTGGCATAAAAGGAAATAATTTTGTACTTACCGTCTTTAGCATCTTGAAAGACAGGAGAAATAACTGGGCAGCCCAAGCTCTTCGCTTGCAATACCTTGAAATACTCTTCGGAAGCCAAATTGAGGAGTACGGGCTTCTTTTGAGTCTCCAGAACTTGCCTTAAGGAATCGGTCACTCGTTCGCCCCAAAATGCGTACAAATCTTTACCTCGGGCATTTGTAAAGGAAGTACCCATCTCCAGACGGTAGGGCTGCATGAGGTCAAGTGGGCGTAAAGCACCATATAAACCCGACAAGATCCGAATGTGGTCCTGAGCAAAATCAATAGCCTTAGCATTAAGTGTCTTGACATCAAAGCCATCGTAGACATCACCATTAAACGCATAAATGGCCGGCTTACTATTGTCTTCGGTAAATTTCTTAGACCAATCACGATAGCGCCCTACATTTAGTGCCGCCAATTGATCTGACAAGCCCATGAGATTGGCGACCTCCTGGGGCGAAAGTTTCTTCAGTTCGGCAATCAGCTTAGCGGATTCCGCAAGAAACTCCGGCAAGGTGGGAGCCTTAACCTTGGCTGGGGTTTTGTAATCTAAGGATTTAGCAGGCGAAAGGACGATCAGCATGGCACAATTTGAATATGAATTTCTACCATTCTAGCGACTACACACCTTATTTGCCCTAAACCGCCTGCATGGACCAAAACCCCCTTCTAACTCCAGCATTTCCTAGTCGCCTACCGGAGGTGGGAACCACGGTGTTTACGGTGATGTCTGCGCTTGCAGTAAAGCACCAAGCCATTAACCTAGGCCAAGGCTTTCCGGACTTTCCTTGCGATCGGCAATTAATAGCCGAAGTCAACGCAGCAATGCTAGCGGATCACAATCAATATCCGCCGATGATTGGGGTTCCAGAGTTGCGCCAAGGCGTGGCTCAGAAAATTGCTGCTTTGTATGGTCATAAATACAACCCCGATACAGAGATCACCATCACCGCTGGCGGCACTCAAGGAATCATGACGGCAATCTTGTCATGCGTTAGCCCAGGCGATGAAGTCATCATCATTGAACCCGCTTACGATAGTTATCGCCCATCGATAGATTTGGCTGGAGGTAAAACCATCGCTGTAGCGTTGATAGCGAATCGCGATGAGAATGCATGTGTTCATTCTTATTCAATTCCTTGGGATGATTTGGCAAAAGCAATCAACCCCAAAACCAGGCTCATCATTATTAATACGCCACATAACCCAACCGGCATGGTATGGCAAACCGCCGACCTTGATCGCTTGGCGGATTTAGTCAGAAACACCAAAGCACTCATCTTGAGTGATGAGGTCTATGAGCATATGGTGTATGACGGGTGCAGTCACAAGAGTATTGCAAGTCATCCTGAGCTGGCCGCAAGAAGCTTCTTAATATCGAGCTTTGGCAAAACCTATCATGTCACGGGCTGGAAGGTGGGCTATGTAGCAGCACCTGCAACAATGATGAATGAGTTTCGTAAGGTGCATCAGTTCAATGTATTTACAGTAAATACCCCCATGCAATATGGTTTAGCAAGCTACCTAAAAAATCCAGTGCATTATTTAAGTCTGCCCTCTTTTTATCAGGCGAAACGGGATTTCTTCAGCCAAGGTCTAGCAAAAACTGACTTCAAATTATTGCCAGCACCGGCAACCTATTTTCAGTGCGTTAATTACACTGGCCTCAATATTCCGCAAGCGAAGTTGAGTGAAGCTGATTTTTGCTCCTGGCTAACTACTGAAATCGGCGTAGCGGCTATACCTGTTTCTGCTTTTTATGCCAAGCCAGTTGAGTCAGGCGTAATCCGTTTTTGTTTTGCTAAAAAAGAAGCGACGCTTTCTGCAGCATTAGAGCGTTTACAAACCCTATAACAAAGGAATTCACCGTGGCGATAATCAAACCCAATAAAGACATCATTGATGTTTACAGCTGGCCAACGCCAAATGGCCATAAGGTGCACATCATGCTCGAGGAGTGCGGCTATCGATTGGGTAAAGATTGGATTGCTCATCCAGTTGATATTGGAGCCGGCGATCAGTTCAAGCCCGACTTCTTGGCAATCAGCCCGAATAACAAGATTCCAGCCATTACAGATCCCAATGGTCCGGATGGCAAACCCATCCACCTCTTTGAGTCGGGGGCGATCCTACTGTATCTGGCAGCTAAAACTGGGAAGTTTTTACCCAAATCCACTCGCGGAAAATACGAAGTACTGCAATGGCTGATGTTTCAGATGGGCGGTTTAGGGCCTCTTTTAGGGCAAAACCACCACTTTCGGATCTACGCACCAGAGAAAATTGACTACGCAATCACTCGCTACACTAATGAAGCTAAGCGTTTATATGGTGTGATCGATCATCAACTGAAAGATAATCCCTATATTGCTGGTAAGACTTATTCAATTGCCGATATCGCCATTTTTCCTTGGACGCGTAATTGGAAGAACCAAGGCATCGATATTAATGAATATCCACATTTCAAGCGCTGGTTTGAGATGATTGGTGAGCGCCCTGCTGTAAAGCGTGGCGTTGAAGTATTAACAGCATTACGCAAGCCCTTGCATGATGACAAAGCAAGAGAGCAACTATTTGGTTCATCACAGTATCAAAAGAGGAAATAGTATGAAGATTCAATCGGTCGGAGTAATTGGTGCAGGCACTATGGGCAACGGTATTGCGCAAGTATGCGCAGTTGCTGGACTAGATGTGGTGATGGTAGATATCAGTGACGCCGCCGTTGAGCGTGGCTTAAGTCAAATCAGCAAAAGTTTAGATCGCTTAGTCAAAAAAGAAACCCTTACGACTGAAGGCAAAGATGCAGCATTAAAACGCATCAAAGGCAGTACGTCGTATGCCGACTTCAAGGGATTGCAGTTGGTCATCGAGGCAGCCACTGAAAATCAAGCTGTTAAAGAAAAGATTTTGAAACAAGTAGACGAGATCGTCAGCAAAGAAACCCTCATTGCTACGAATACCTCTTCACTCTCCATTACTCAGCTTGCCGCCCTAGACTCCAATCCAAGCCGCTTTATTGGCATGCACTTTTTTAACCCACCTCCCATGATGGCTTTGGTTGAGGTGATTCGGGGCTTACAAACTTCAGATGCAACGCACGCCGCTATTATCGATATGGCCAAGCGTATCGGCAAAGAACCCATTACTGTTAAGAACTCGCCTGGTTTTGTTGTTAACCGCATTTTGTTGCCGATGATTAACGAAGCCTTCTTTGTTCTTTATGAAGGTCTTGCCAGTCCAGAAGATATTGATGCGGGAATGAAGTTGGGTTGCAATCAACCCATTGGCCCACTCGCATTAGCCGACTTAATTGGCCTAGATACTTGTTTGGCGGTCATGGAAGTCTATTTTGAGAACTTCAGCGATTCAAAGTACCGCCCCTGCCCTCTACTGCGCGAGATGGTTGCTGCTGGCTACCTTGGTCGCAAGACTGGGCGTGGCGTCTATACATACGAACAGTAATTTTTAACACCCCCCATTAATCCAAATAAAGAAATTTTTGTGAACCCATTACCATCTTTAGTTCGTAAATTAGCCTATGCAGGATTAATTCCTTTTGTTGGTCTCGCCTTAATGGTGCAACTTGCTCCGACCCCGCTGAATTATTTAAGCGCGGAGTCATTGGCTGGATACGGGGCAATCATTACAGCATTCATGGGTGCATTGCATTGGGGTGCTAACTTACATACTTTAGGCAAAGCGCCTCCAGGCGATCGCTGGGAAGATCGTAATGCATGGATCTGGGGCGTAATTCCAGCCTTAGTTGCTTGGGTTGCGCTGCATATTTACATACCGGTGGGACTAGTAATCCTGGCATCCGCATTAGTAATCCAACGCAATATAGATAAAGAAACTTATCAATATTATTTTTCAAATGAAGAAGCGTGCAATGCGTTCATCGCCTTGCGTAATCGACTCACACTAGTTTCCGCGGGATGCTTAATTTGGGCAGCGCTAGTCATTTTATTTGTGCAGAACTAAACCGCACATATGGGCAATTTATTTGATCAAGCGCCACCGCCACCTTTGGCCGAAGCCTTGCGCCCCAAAACGATTGAAGAAGTCATTGGGCAGGCGCATCTTCTAGCTTCAGGCAAACCACTCAATCTCGCTTTTGCCTCTGGCAAACCGCACTCGATGATTCTTTGGGGTCCACCCGGAGTTGGTAAGACCACCCTAGCCAGACTTTCAGCAAAGGCTTTTGATCGCGAGTTCATTGCGATATCCGCCGTTCTGGCGGGCGTAAAAGAAATTCGCGAGGCCATCGAGCAAGCACAACAAAGCATGTCTCAGTACGGCAGACAAACCATTCTGTTTGTTGATGAAATCCATCGATTTAATAAAAGCCAACAAGATGCCTTGTTACCCCATGTTGAGTCTGGTTTATTTACTTTTATTGGCGCCACGACTGAAAACCCCTCATTTGAGGTCAACTCAGCCCTGTTGTCGCGCGCACAAGTCTATGTCCTAAAATCATTAAGCGCTTTGGAGTTAAAGAAATTATTTGATCGAGCGCATGAATATGCGATGCCAGATGTTGAATTTGAATCTGCGGCTATCGATAGCTTGATTTCTCACGCAGATGGCGACGCTCGCCGATTGCTCAATCTAGTTGAACAAGTGCGTAATGCGGTCTCGACACCAAATTCCCAGATTCAGAAAGTAGATCAGCAATTCATTGAAAACGCATTAACAGTGCAAGCGCGTCGCTTTGATAAAGGTGGCGATCATTTTTACGATCAAATCTCTGCACTCCATAAATCGGTGCGTGGCTCCAACCCAGATGCAGCCTTGTATTGGTTTTGCCGAATGCTGGACGGCGGAGCAGACCCCCGTTACCTCGCTCGCAGGATTATCCGAATGGCCTGGGAGGATATTGGTCTTGCCGATCCACGAGCTATGCAATTAGCCAATGATGCAGCTCAAACTTTTGAGCGCCTCGGATCACCCGAAGGGGAATTAGCACTTGGGCAAGCGCTTGTGTACTTAGCAATAGCCGCCAAAAGTAATGCGAGCTATAAGGCATACAACGCAGCAAGAGCCTATGTTGCCAACGACCAAAGCAAGCCGGTTCCCAATCATTTGCGTAACGCCCCAACCAAACTCATGAAGGAGTTAGGTCATGGCAAAGAATACCGCTATGCGCATGATGAGCCGCACGCTTATGCTGCAGGAGAGTCTTACCTGCCTGAAGGCATGGCAGAGCCGCATTGGTATGAGCCGGTAGATCGGGGTCTTGAGAGTCAGATTGCCGAGAAGATGGCCTTTTTACGTAAGCTTGACGAAGATTCGAACAAGAAATGAATTCCAATCAGATGGGTGCTACGCTAATGAAGGGGACGTTCTATTACGACATCATTTCGCCATTCTCCTATTTTTATATCAAGCAGCGCCATCGGCTTGAGAAACGCGTTGATATTGAGCTAGTCCCCATCTTGCTTGGCGGCCTATTTCGAGCAACCGATAATCGTGGCCCCGGTGAAGTTGAGGCAAAGCGCCCACACACCTACCAATACTGTGTCTGGCTTGCAGAAAAGTTGGGGTTACCGTTTCGCTTTCCTGAACACCACCCTTTTCTTACCGTTGCGGCACAGCGTCTACTAGTCGAGCAAAACGCCCAATGGGACATGGTTGAGCGCGCCTTTGAATATGTTTGGGTGGAAGGAAAGGATCCCAATCTATCTTGGCCAGAATTCTGCCAATACCTTGGCTTGGCTGCCGATACTCCAAAGCCGGATACGCCAGAGATAAAAGCAAAACTCATTAGTAATACGGAGCGTGCAAAAGCGGATGGCGCATTTGGGGTGCCGACCTTAGTTATCCAAGGCCATGCTTTTTGGGGTGTTGATACCATCGATTGGGCTTTAGATTATTTAGATAGACCCAATATGTTTGAAGAGGCGGCTTATCGGTATGCAGGGCAAGTGCCTTCAGGCCTTTGAGCAATACAATCACCATTACTCTATTTTTCTAGATTTTTAAGGACATTTAATATGCGCAAAATCATTGCCTCCCTATTTATGATTACCAGCCTAGTTGCTAGTGCCGCAAGCTTTGCGGGGCCTAAGGTGGAATTCAAAACCACGATGGGTAATTTTGTTGTTGAATTGGATTCTGTCAAGGCACCAAAAACTACTGCTAACTTTTTGAGCTATGTGAACAGCGGTTTTTATAATGGCACCATATTTCACCGAGTGATTGATGGCTTCATGATTCAGGGCGGCGGCTTTACTGCAGATATGAATCAAAAACCAACTAATGCACCAGTAGTTTCAGAAGCGCAAAATGGACTGAAGAACGATACATACACCATTGCTATGGCTCGCACTTCCGATCCTGATTCTGCAACAGCCCAGTTTTTTATCAACGTAAAAGACAATGAGGGATTAAATTATCCTAACGCCATGGGCAATGGTTACACCGTGTTTGGCAAAGTCATTTCTGGAACTCAAACAATTGATGCTATTCGCAAAATCCCCACCATGATTGCATCAGCTCCAAGAATGGGTCGTATGTCAGATGTGCCAAGCAAAACAGTCACAATTGAATCGGCTACCGTTTTAAAGTAATTCAAACTAGATTATTTGAGATCTATCAATCAACAGCATGATATTGCTAGACGATGCCCAGAGCACTCAGGCAAAGCCTAGCAGTCGACTCTACGAGCAAGTACTTCAGCGCTGGACTATCTACCCTCAGTCCAGCCGCTCACAAACCATTGCTGCAATCGATCAATGTCTTCTCGATATCCAGCAAGCGCTTTCACAAGGTGAGTTTGTTGTTGCTGCCTTTGCCTATGAATATGGTCACTATATTCACAACATTGATCAGCGGGAGCATGGGGCAGATAAAAGCCACCCCTTAGTTCAGGCATGGTCTTTTGAATCCTATGAGAGCCTAAGTAAAGAGAATGTCGATAGTTTTATTGAGAACAGAATTTCAACTCTGGGAACCGAATCTCAAATTGCCGGCATTAGCAATCTTCATTGCTCTATAACTGAAGCGCAATTCACTTCTGATATCCAAACGATTCAAGAGTACATTCGCAGTGGTGACACCTACCAAATCAATCACACCTTTCGGATTACCGGCGAGAGTTACGGCGACCCACTCGCTTTGTATGCAAGATTACGAGATCGCCAACCTGGTAGATTTGGGGCATTTATTGCTGAAGACTCAAACTGTATCCTGTCCCAATCGCCTGAATTATTTATCCAGAAGCAAGGCAATACTTTAAAAGCAATGCCCATGAAAGGCACGGCAAGCGCATTAAACGATTCAGCCGAACACTTATCAACAGACAGTAAAAATCAAGCTGAAAATGTCATGATTGTTGACTTATTGCGCAACGATCTCAGTCGACTTGCTTTACCTGGAACCGTCACTGTTCCGGAATTGTTTGAGGTCACTAGATACGGCGATGTACTGCAGATGACATCTACAGTACAGGCTGAGATAAAGCCTGACATTAAATTAAGAGATGTACTCAATGCCGTATTCCCTTGCGGGTCCGTTACTGGCGCACCCAAGAAGCGCAGCATGGAGATCATCCAGGCATTGGAGCCACAAGATCGTGCCTACTATTGTGGGGCACTAGGCTGGATTGATCCGAACGGGGACTTTGCTTTTAGCGTCCCCATCCGCACTCTAGAAATTGACCGGGATACCCAGACACATGCTTCACCCTTTACCCTGGGAATAGGTGCCGGCATTACGATTGATTCGGAAGCCAAGGAAGAATGGGAAGAGTGTCAGATCAAGGCAGCATTCTTGAGCAAGCTACCCAGTGAGCTAGGTTTATTTGAAACCATCTCAGTGCGCCAGGGTAAACCTCAACACCTGCAACTTCACTTAGCGCGTTTAGCCGATTCCGCTCTGGCGCTTGGCATCCCGCACTCGATGGCGGACATTATCAAAGTCATCGAGATTGGCTGCGCAACTTGCACTAGTGATACCGACTATCGATTGCGATTAGACCTAGATTGCGCTGGGAAAGCGAGCTGCCAAACTGCTCCAATTAGCCCACCGCCGGATTCGGTCAAGATCTTTTGGGCTAGCGACCTTCTACCCGATGCCAGTAAAGCCATTCTTTACTCGGGCAATGTTCTACTGAGGCATAAAGTAAACAGTCGAAAACTCTACGACCAAGCCTGGAAACTAGCAGAAGAGCTTGGTGGCTTTGATGCTCTTTTTATCAACGAGCAAGGTTTCGTTACCGAAGGTGGCAGAACTAGTGTGTTCATCAAATCTGAGGATCGCTGGCTTACGCCGCCCGTTTCCGCCGGGCTGCTTCCTGGTGTAATGCGATCAATCGTATTGAACGATCCGCAATGGAATGCCCATGAGGCTAACCTGACTATTGATGACCTTCGCAATGCGAAAGAGATTATGCTTAGCAATGCCTTACGCGGTCTTATCCCCGCCCATTTTTAGAAAGCTCGGATGAAATTTTGCTCCCACTGTGCAGCGCCTATTAGCATCAAAATTCCGGCGGATGATTCGCGGGAACGCCATGTGTGCGACGCCTGTGGAAGCATTCATTATTTCAATCCACGCAATGTGGTTGGCAGCATCCCCGTCTATCGCGATCAAATTTTATTGTGTCGACGTGCCATAGAGCCACGACACGGATACTGGACCTTGCCGGCTGGATTTATGGAGCTTGGTGAAAGTACCGCTGCAGGCGCAGCTCGGGAGACACAGGAGGAAGCGGGAGCCATTGTTGAGATTGGCCCACTCTACTCTCTACTGAATGTGCCCCATGCAGAACAAGTTCATCTTTTTTATCTAGCCTCAATGAGTTCTCCAGACTTTCATGCTGGAGAAGAAAGCTTAGAGGTTGCCTTGTTTCATGAACAAGATATACCCTGGGCTGAGATTGCCTTCCCAACAGTCAAGCAAACCTTAGAATGGTTCTTTGCTGATCGCGCTGCGGGAGTATTTAATTCCGGAGATGAATTTAGTGTTCGCAGCAGAGATATTCTGCCTACAGAAAAAATCTAGACATCGTAAGCGCATGAGCAACATCAATTGGCTGGGCTCTCAGGATGAATTTCCGAACCCCATTCATTCTCCAGACCCTGATCCGAGCGTTCCCGGCTTGATCGCTGTGAGTGAGCGCATTTATCCCGGACAGCTGGCTCGAGCCTACCAAATGGGCATCTTTCCCTGGTACTCGGATAATCAGCCCGTTTTGTGGTGGTCCCCAAATCCGCGCATGGTATTAAAACCGAATAACTTTAAATGCCATGACTCCCTAAAGAAAACGATTCGTCATTTTTTGGCAGATCCTCAAAAACAAATTCTGGTTGATCATGATTTTGGTGCAGTCGTTCGATCCTGCGCAACCACCCGAAGAAAAGATCAAGATGGAACCTGGATTACCCATGAAATCATGGATGCCTATACCCAGCTGCATGAACAAGATCATGCCCATAGTATTGCAGTGCTGGAGAATGGTCGCCTGATTGGCGGTCTCTATTGCGTAGCATTTGGTGGGATGGTTTTTGGGGAATCGATGTTTAGTCATCAAACCGATGCCTCCAAAATTGCCTTGGCTGCTCTTACAGCTTGGTGCAAACAGCATCAGGTTGAGATGATCGATTGCCAGCAGGAGACTGCTCACCTCGACTCTCTTGGCGCCGCACCGATTTCTCGTGATCATTTTTTAGCCCACCTGCAAATTGCCTTAAAGCAAACTAATATAGAGATTCCTTGGCAATTTAATAAAGAGATTCTGCGTCACTGGCTATGACTCAACTACACGAACTGCCTTTAACTGAACTCCAGTTTTATGCAACATCACCCTACCCTTGCAGCTATCTACCAGGGAAGACGGCGCGCTCCCAAGTAGCGACGCCATCCCATTTGATCAACGCTGATTTATATGGCGAATTAGTCAACGCAGGATTTCGTCGAAGTGGTTTGTATACCTATAGGCCGTATTGTGATGAATGCAATGCCTGCACTGCCACTCGCATTCCGGTGCAACACTTCTCTCCTAGCCGCAGTCAAAAACGCTCCTGGAAAAAACATGCTGGGCTCGATATTCGCATCCTCAACCTAGGCTACCAAGAGGAGCACTATCAACTCTACCAACGCTACCAAAATGAACGTCATTCTGGTGGCGATATGGATCAAGATAATCAAGATCAGTACATGCAGTTTCTACTGCAAAGCCGAGTGAACTCCAGAATTGTTGAGTTTCGTGATGGGCCTCAGGATCCTGAGCCTGGACAGCTGCGCATGGTCAGCATGATTGATCTGCTGGATCAAGGCATCTCTTCCGTCTACACCTTCTTTGATACCAGTAATGCCTCCGCAAGTTATGGCAGCTTCAGCATCCTATGGCAAATTCAACAGGCTTTAGAGCTTGATCTCCCCTATCTCTATCTCGGTTATTACATTGAGAATAGTGAAAAAATGTCCTATAAGTCCAAGTTTCAGCCCATTGAGGGTTTGATAGATGATCGCTGGCAGCCCATCATTGGGCCATAATATCTACCCATGATCGATAGCTACCCCCTTCTACGCCCCTGGCTTTTTTCCCTAGACCCAGAGCAAGCCCATAACCTGACACTCAGCAACTTAGATCGCGCGCAGCGTTGGGGTTTATTGCGCTGCCTGATCGAACAACCCGCTGCAGATCCCCGCAGCCTATGCGGCATTACCTTTCCAAATCCCGTCGGTCTTGCCGCCGGTCTAGATAAAGATGGTAAGCATATTGATGCTCTTGGCGCCCTAGGCTTTGGCTTTTTAGAAATCGGTACTGTTACACCAAAACCACAACCGGGCAATCCTAAGCCTCGCATGTTTCGCTTACCGCAAGCCCAAGCAATCATTAATCGCATGGGCTTTAATAATGATGGCGTTGATGCCTGTGTCCGGCGCGTGCGCAATTCTGCCTATTGGCAGAACGGTGGCATTGTGGGTTTAAATATTGGCAAGAATGCGAGCACTCCTATTGAGAATGCCGCAAGCGATTACGTTGCAGCCATGGAGGCAGTCTATGAAGTGGCCTCCTACATCACTGTCAACATCTCATCGCCCAATACGCAGAATTTACGCGCTCTTCAAGGCGAGGATATGCTGCGTTCCTTGCTTGGCTCATTGCATTTAGCTCGTGAGGCACTCAGCGATCAGCATGGCGTTCGCAAGCCTCTCTTCTTAAAGATCGCACCAGACTTAGATCAAAACGATATCAAACTCATTGCCGATCTTTTGCTTGAATTCAAAATAGATGCAATCATCGCAACAAATACAACCATTGCCCGTGATGCCGTACAAGGACTCGAGTTTGGTGAAGAAGCTGGCGGACTCTCAGGGGTCCCCGTGCGACTTGCCTCAACTGCAGTAGTCAAAAGTCTGAAAGAATATTTAGGCGATGCCATTCCTATTATTGGTGTTGGCGGCATCCTATCTGGCAAAGACGCTCAAGAAAAAGTCTCTGCTGGTGCCAGCCTAGTACAAATCTACAGCGGCTTAATCTATCGCGGCCCCAAACTGATTACGGAGTGTGCCGCTGCACTGAAAAAGTAATTTGGTGTCCAATGGATACTTTTTAGCCTTGTAATGCAATTTCATATTGTGCAATTTCAGCAAAAATCGCTACAATTGACAATATGACAACGAGCAAACCCGAAAAAATGCCAAAAGTACCTGGTGAGGCTGGCAAAACAGCCATCCAGGTAGTTGAACGCATGATGAACCTGCTCGACGCCCTGGCAACGCATGAAGAGTCCAGTAGCCTCAAAAATCTTGCTGAGGAAACAGCTTTACACCCCTCTACGGCCCACCGTATCCTCAACGACTTGGTAGCCTGTCGCTTAGTAGAGCGTGGCGATGGCGGCACCTATCGACTCGGCCTCAAGCTTCTAGAGTTGGGCAACCTGGTGAAAGCACGTTTATCCGTTCGCGAGGCTGCACAAGCCCCAATGAGAGCCCTACATAAACTCACAGGTGAAACCATTAATTTATCTGTGCGCCAAGGCGATGAAATCGTCTACATCGATCGCGCTTATAGCGAACGCTCGGGCATGCAAGTAGTTCGCGCCATTGGCGGTCGTGCGCCCCTACATCTGACATCGGTTGGTAAATTATTTCTGGCGAGTGATGACCCAAGCCAGGTTCGCGCCTACGTCACCCGCACGGGTTTAGCCGGACACACCAGAAATAGCATTACCGAATTAGGGAAGTTGGATACAGAACTTACTCAAGTGCGTAAATTAGGTCATGCACGTGACAATGAAGAATTAGAGCTAGGCGTCAGTTGTGTCGCTGCAGAGATTTTTGATGACAGCGGAAAGTTGGTAGCAGGACTCTCATTAAGCTCCCCTACTGATCGTATTCAGGCTGAATGGCTAAAGCTATTGCAAGATACTGCCCTGCAGATTTCTAAGGGTATGGGCTATAAACCCAAGGCTAGCGACCTGAATTCCTAAGAATCCAACGCACCAAAGAATGCATTCCTAGACTGCAGCCCTACATTAATCGACGAATTGTCTGAGGCTCGCCTGATGGCATGCGCTCATACCAATCCCGCACCCTCACCGCATCCGCAAAACGCGATTGAGTGCCAACCGAGTCCAAGAAAACCAATAGCAGTGGCGTATTGTTTACGCGCGCCTGCATCACCAAGCACCTACCTGCCGCGTTAATAAAGCCGGTTTTTTGCAGGCCGATATTCATATCACCAGCCCGGACTAAACGATTTGTATTCAAGAATTTCTGTGGGCGCTTTGCAATGACCATTGTCAGATCAGGCCAAGTAGAAAACTCCCGAATCATCTTGTATTGATAGGCTGCGCTGAGCATACGAGTGAGATCTTCGGCCGAAGCCACGTTCTCACTCATTAAGCCGGTAGGATCCGCAAAATGAGAATGCGTCATCCCAATCTCTTTTGCCTTGCGATTCATCGCATCCACAAATGCTGGAATGCCGCCCGGGTAATTTCGCCCCAAGGTATAGGCTGCACGGTTCTCAGAGGACATCAGGGCCAACAACAACGCCTCTTCCCGACTCAGGACTGTGCCGCCAGCAAGACGCGAGGTACGATAAATATGGACGTCATCTGCGTTGATGACAATAGTTTCATCCATAGGTAATTTTGAATCGAGCACCACCATTGCAGTCATTAGCTTAGTGATGGATGCAATCGGCAAGCTCACCGAAGAATTCTTTTCAAAATAGACTTCTTTAGTGTCTTGATTCACCACCATCGCAACACTAGACTTGAGGCTCAACTCATCGTGTTGGCCGCGCAAACCCAGCGCCGTAGCAAATGAGGGTCTCGCTTCAACAACTGGCTCGCTAGAGCGCGTCACCGTTGTCCGAACTGCTTTAGGCTTCTTGGAAGATTTCGCTACCTTCTTAGACTCTGTTTTAGCAGGTATCTTTGCTGATGCTTTGGCTTGCTTAACTGGATGGGAATCTTTATTGGCTACACTTGCCTGCAAAGAGGTGGTGGCGCCAAAGGATACTAGGCCAACAAAGGCAATGAGCCAAAATCGATTCAAATGCATCCCAAAATACCTTCCAAAACTTTTAACATACCGAATGATAAATAACTTTTGCTTCTAAACCGCGCCTATTGCGAACTTATTCAGCAATCGTGGCAACAACGCTGGTTTGCCCACGATTGACCAATACCACCCCAGTCATGGTCAGCAATAAGCCACCAGCCATCATGAAGGTAAAAGGCTCATCAAATAAGAACCATGCCATCACCGCAGTAGTGGGCGGAGTTAAATACAAAAGGCTGGTTACTTTGGTTGCGGCCCCTTTACGAATCATCATAAATAGCAAGCTGATCGATCCAATCGATAGCGGGAAAATAGCCCATAGCAATGCCCCAATAACAGAGGCATTCCAAACCATGACCCCCGACTCAAAGTAATACATACAAATAAAGCAAAGCGCTGCCGACACACCAAACTGAATGGATGAGCCAGCACGAAGATCAAACACGGGACAAAACTTCTTTTGATAGAGGGTGCCAAAGGTAATGGATAGCAAGGCAGCAAAAGCAAGAACGTAGCTAAACAAAGGGATATGTGCAAAACCAATTTTTTCCGCTACCACCAGAGCGACACCAGCAAAACCAAAGCCCAAACCGATCCATTGACGACCAGTGACTTTTTCAGAAACCCAGGCTGCAAACCAGGCCGTCAAGATCGGCTGCAAACCCACGATGATTGCTACTAAGCCAGCAGTCATGCCCAGGCGAACGGCAAACCAGACACCTAAAAGATAGCCAAACTGCAGCAAGATTCCCGCTACAGCGATGTGTTTCATTTGTGAGCAGCTAGGCCAACTAATTCTCCAGATGAGGCTAAGGCAGGCCATCGCCATCAAGACCCCTGCAAAGCGCCAAAATAAGAAAGTGGCCGGCTCAACGTAAGGCATTGCCAAACGGGCAATCACGAAGCCGGTACTCCAAATCAATACGAATATGGGTGCAATCAGGCTGTCTAACTTCAATTTCATAGATAACTTATTGAAAATGTGGGATTTTTTGTTTAGCCATTGATTTTAGGCTTTTTTATACCGTTACACCCTATTCCTGCAGCTCAATAACTTTATATTGCACTGCACCATAAATGCAGTAAAATGGTGCATAAATAAATTGACATTAACTAGATAAAGCTCATAGTGAGCAGAGATCAAGTACACCAGAAAGGGATTGAAATGAACTTAACGCCAGAACAAATAGCAGCAGCACAAAAGGCCAATTTAGAAACTTTGAGTGGACTGACAAATCAAGCCCTTCAAAGCATTGAAAAATTGGTTGAGTTAAATATGCATATCGCCAAGCAAAGCCTGGGCGAAAGCATGAGTAGCGCCAAGAAAGCCTTGGAAGTAAAAGATATCCAACAACTCCTCGCGCATCAAGCGGAGGCAGTCCAGCCAATGGCTGAAAAAATCATGGCTTATAGCCGCCATCTTTATGAGTTAGCTCATGAGACTCAAGATAGCTTTACCAAATCCGCTGAGAAAGAATTCCAAGCGGGTCAGAAAAAAATTAATGCCCTGGTAGAAGACTGGACGAAGAATGCACCAGCCGGATCAGATGCAGCGGTGACTGCCATGAAGCAGGCCATTGCCTCTGCTACCAATGTATTTGAAACCAGCCAAAAGGCGGTGAAGCATGCGGTTGAAGTAGCCCAAACCAATCTCAGCAATGCGACTAGCTCTGTTGAAAAGACGATGAAAACCACTGCAAAACCAGCCAGCAAAACTAGTAAGAAAAAGTAATGGTGATGCGTTCGCTACATCATTGATGTTGCAGCAGCAGCAATTAAAAAGCCCCGATCACTCGGGGCTATTCTTATCCAGAAAATAGGTAAGCAGAATGCTTAATGCGCTTTCTTCTTCACTGGCGGTAAATCAGTGCAGTGACCATGAGCAGCCTCTGCAGCCAAGCCAACAGATTCACCCAAGGTTGGATGCGGATGAATAGTTTTGCCGATATCTACAGCATCAGCACCCATCTCGATTGCCAAACACACTTCGCCAATTAAATCACCGGCATGTGTGCCAACAATACCGCCACCAATAATCCGCTTGCTAGTGGCATCAAAAATGAGCTTCGTGAAACCCTCATCACGTCCGTTAGCAATCGCCCTGCCACTAGCGGCCCATGGGAATAGACCCTTCTCGTAAGCAATTCCTTTAGCCTTGCATTGCTCCTCTGTCAGGCCGGCCCAAGCCACTTCTGGGTCAGTATAAGCAACAGATGGAATTTGCTTGGCATCAAAGTAGGATTTTTCACCGGCAGCTACTTCAGCTGCAACGTGACCCTCATGTACCGCCTTATGCGCAAGCATGGGTTGACCAACGATATCGCCGATAGCAAAGATGTTGTTCACATTAGTACGCATTTGATTATCGACCGGAATAAAACCCCGCTCATCCACAATCACGCCTGCAGCAGTTGCATCAATCTTCCTACCATTCGGTGTGCGTCCAACTGCAACCAATACGAGATCATAGGTTTGAGGCTCAGATGGGGCGCTCTCGCCCTCGAAGCTAACCTGAATACCGTCAGCCTTCACTTCAGCTTTAGAGGCACGCGTTTTGAGCATGATCTTTTCGAAACGGCCGGCGTTAAATTTCTCCCAAACCTTTTCTAAATCGCGATCTGCGCCCGCCATCAGGCCATCCATCATTTCAGCAATATCAATACGCGAGCCTAGTGTGCTGTAGACGGTAGCCATCTCCAAACCAATAATGCCGCCACCAATCACCAACATGCGCTTTGGAATGCTCTTAAGCAATAAGGCACCAGTGCTATCTACGATACGAGGATCTTCTGGCAAGAATGGCAGCTTTACTGGCTGACTTCCCGCTGCAATAATCGCCTTCTGAAAACGCACCACTTCTTTTTGACCCGCTAAATCTTGACCATCACCCTGAGTCAGCTCGACCTCAACGTGATTCGCATCCAGGAAACGACCTAATCCACGCACCACAGTGACTTTGCGCGCTTTAGCCATGCCGGCCAATCCACCGGTTAACTTGGCAATGACCGAGTCTTTGTAGCCACGCAGTTGATCAATTTCAATTTTGGGGGCGCCGTAGCTAATCCCATGCTTGGACATGGTCTTCACTTCATCCATGACTGCTGTTGTGTGTAGTAAGGCTTTTGATGGAATACAACCCACATTTAAGCAAACACCACCTAAAGTTGAGTAGCGCTCTACCAAAATAGTGCTCATACCCAAATCCGCACTGCGAAAGGCAGCGCTATAACCACCAGGACCAGCGCCCAATACGAGTACTTCGCACTCATGATCGACCTTGCCACTATATTGACCAGCGATCGGTGCGCTGATCACAGGTGCCGATATAGGAGCAGGTGCTGGAGTTGAGGATGCCACCGGTGCAGAAGCTTGGTGAGCGGCTGACGCCCCTACTTCGATTTCAGCAACGACACTGCCCTTGCCAACCTTGTCACCAGCTTTAACGGAAATACTCAAAACAGTTCCCGCTGCATCGGCTGGAACTTCCATCGTTGCCTTGTCAGACTCTAGGACGAGTAACGGTTGTTCTTTTTCAATGACATCACCGACCTTGATGAGCACTTCAATAACCGGCACATCGGAGTAGTCACCAATATCTGGAACGAGAATAATTTGCTTAGCCATCTCTTTTCCTTATAGTGCTGCGCGACGGAAGTCGGACATCAACTGAGCGATATAGACATTGAAACGCGTTGCCAAAGCACCATCGATCACACGATGATCAGCGCTTAATGACAGAGGGCAAATTAAGCGTGGTACAAATTGCTTGCCATCCCAGACAGGTTTCATAGCAGCTTTGCTGACACCCAGAATAGCCACTTCAGGCGCATTAACGATTGGTGAGAAATACGTACCGCCAATACCGCCCAGAGAAGAAATGGTGAAGCTAGCGCCCTGCATTTGTTCTGGCTTTAATTTGCCATCACGCGCCAGTGCAGCCAACTCGGAAGTTTCGCGAGCAAGCTCAAAGATACCTTTTTTATCTGCATCACGGATCACTGGCACCACTAAACCATTGGGCGTATCAGCGGCAAAAGCGATATTGAAATACTTCTTCAGCACCAAGTCATCGCCGTCGATAGAGCTATTGAACTCCGGGAATTTTTTGAGGGCCGCCACAGCAGCCTTCATTAAGAAAGCCAACATCGTGATTTTGAGGCCCTGCTTTTCATGCTCTTTATTGGTGAGAACTCTAAATGCCTCAAGATCAGTGATGTCTGCGTCTTCGTGATAAGTCACAGCAGGAATCATGACCCAGTTACGACCCAAGTTTGCAGCAGTCAGCTTCTTAATGCGATTAAGGGGTTGACGTTCTGTTTCGCCAAATTTGGAGAAATCCACTTTTGGCCATGGAATTAAATTGAGGCCACCTAAGCTTCCACCAGATGCACTCGCTCCACTGCCAGCTCCACCACTCATCGCAGCTTTTACAAATGCCTGGACGTCTTCTTGAGTAATTCTGCCTTTAGGGCCAGAGCCCTTCACCTGATGAACCGCTACACCGAGCTCACGAGCAAATTTGCGCACCGAAGGGCTCGCATGACTTGCTGTTGGATCAACTTCGACCGGGGTATTGCTGATAGGCGGTGGTGCTGGTGCACGCACGATCGGGGGCTCCACTTTTGGGGCTGGTGCCGCCGCAGGCTCTGCTTTCGTAACCGCAGGAGCAGCAGTTTGAGTGGCAGTAGGAGCTGCTACACCACTCTCTTCAAGCACTAGAACAATGGCGCCCTCAGAAATAGAGTCACCCACCTTAACCTTGACCTCTTTCACCACACCAGAGTGTGATGATGGAACGTCCATGGTGGCCTTGTCCGATTCCAGAACAACAATGGACTGCTCTTTTTCAACACGGTCACCGGCCTTTACTAACACCTCGATGACAGGCACATCTTTGTAATCCCCAATGTCGGGAACTTTAATATCAATTAATTGGCTCATAGTATCTGTCTCTTATCAAACCAGCATTGGGTTTGGTTTGGTGATATCGATTTCGTATTTCTTAATCGCTTCGGCTAGCTTTTGGCGATCAAGCTGACCAGCATCCACCAAAGAACGTAAGGCCGTTAACACGACCCAGCGACGATCAACTTCAAAGAAATCACGTAATTTTTCGCGCGTATCAGAACGGCCAAAGCCATCCGTACCCAGGACTTCAAAACGACGGCCCATATGCTGAATAGCCGGACGAATTTGTTCTGCAAATAAACGCACATAGTCTGTTGCAGCAACGATAGGTCCAGTTGTATCTTTTAAGCATTTTTCAACATGGGACAGAGTTGGTGCAGCCGTTGGATTTAATAAGTTGTTACGGTGTACCGCATTCCAATCACGACCTAATTCTGTAAAGCTTGGGCAACCCCATAGATCGGAAGCAATACCCCAGTCCTTGTGCAAGATTTCAGCAGCTTCAATGACTTCACGGAAAATCGTGCCAGAACCTAACAGTTGTACTCGTAATTTAGCCTTGTCATCGCCAACCGACTTCAACTTGTACATACCTTTAATAATGTCTTGTTCCGCACCTTTTGGCATCGCTGGATGAGCATAGTTCTCATTCATCAAGGTGATGTAGTAATAGACATCCTCTTGATCGGCTAGCATACGACGCATACCATCTTGAATGACTACGGCAACCTCAAATGAGAATGAAGGGTCGTAGCTAATACAGTTCGGAATAGCGGCACTCCAGACCTGACTATGGCCATCTTCATGCTGAAGGCCTTCACCATTCAAAGTCGTTCTACCGGCAGTACCGCCTAATAAGAAACCGCGACTACGCATATCACCAGCAGCCCAACAGAGGTCACCAATGCGTTGGAAACCAAACATGGAGTAGAAGATATAGAAAGGCAACATCGGTACGCCATGAGTTGAGTACGAAGTGGCGGCAGCGATCCAGTCGCACATACCGCCTGCCTCATTAATACCCTCTTGCAAAATCTGACCAGTCTTATCCTCTTTATAGAACATTAATTGATCATGATCTTCCGGGGTGTAAAGCTGACCTAATTGATTCCAAATGCCCAATTGGCGGAACATGCCTTCCATACCAAAGGTGCGGGACTCGTCCGGAACAATCGGAACCACCCTTTTACCCAAAACCTTATCGCGCACAATCGTATTGAGCATACGAACAAAGGCCATCGTCGTGGAGATCTCGCGACCCTCAGAAGTAGCCTCAAGCAATGGCGCAAATACATCTAGTGCTGGTACTGGCAAGCTCTCAGCCTTCATGCGGCGCTGAGGCAAGTAGCCACCCAACTCTTGACGGCGGGCTTTCATGTACTCGAGCTCTGGACTACCTTCAGCAAACTTCACCAAAGGCATTTCATCTAACTGCTCATCTTTAACTGGAATCTCAAAACGATCACGGAAACGACGTACGTCATCCGCATTCATCTTCTTAGCTTGGTGAGCAATATTCATCGCCTCACCCGAGCCACCCATGCCGTAACCTTTAATGGTATGAGCCAATATCACGGTAGGTTGATCTTTGTGAGTTACTGCCGCATGAAACGCTGCAAATACTTTATGAGGATCATGGCCACCACGATTCAGCTGCCAAATCTCCTCATCACTCCAGTCGTTCACCAGGGCTTTTAACTCGGGAGTATTAAATACGATTTCACGAACATAGGCACCGTTCTTGGCCTTCATGGTTTGGTATTGGCCATCCACGATTTCGCCAAGACGCTGCATCAAGATGCCTTTTTTGTCGCGCGCGAATAAGGCATCCCAATGGCCACCCCAAACGACTTTAATAACATTCCAACCAGCACCACGGAATTCGCCTTCAAGCTCTTGAATGATCTTGCCGTTGCCGCGCACTGGACCGTCTAGACGTTGCAAGTTGCAGTTCACTACAAAAATCAGGTTATCTAATTTTTCACGGCCAGCCATACCAATGGCACCCAATGATTCTGGCTCATCGGTTTCACCATCGCCTAGGAATGCCCAAACTTTGCGGCCTTCTGCTTTAATAAATCCACGATCTTGCATGTAGCGCATGAAGCGTGCTTGATAAATCGCCATGATTGGGCCAAGGCCCATAGATACCGTTGGGAACTGCCAGAAATCTGGCATCAACCAGGGGTGTGGGTAACTAGAGATACCCTTGCCGCCGACTTCTTGGCGGAAGTTATTGAGTTGATCTTCGGATAAGCGACCTAGCATATATGCGCGGGCATAAACGCCTGGGGCTGAATGCCCTTGAACAAAGATTAGATCGCCGCCATGCTCTGGAGATGGGGCATGCCAAAAGTGATTAAAGCCAACGTCATATAAAGTTGCCGCTGACTGGAAGGAAGAGATATGGCCACCAACGTTGGTGTCTTTGTTAGCACGCAAGACCATGGCCATTGCATTCCAACGTGTGTAGGAGCGAATACGGTGCTCAACGTTTTGATCACCAGGTAGGCGCGCTTGCTGCTCTACTGGAATCGTATTGATGTAAGGAGTTTCCGCGTGGAACGGCTGATTGACGCCATTGACTCGCGCATGTGAAATTTGTTGATCAATCAGATAGGCCGCACGTTCTGGGCCCTCATTCCGAATAACGCCATCGAGCGCCTGTAACCACTCTTGAGTTTCACCTGGGTCTGCATCTTGCTTGCCTGCGCTACCCAATATTTGATCTGGAACTGCTGCCATAAACTGCCTCCATTAGTCACTTCGGTCTTATTTATTCACTCTATAGGCAATATTCTAGGAAGGTCTATGGGTGTAAACAAGCAATTTTCCACATAATGATAGTATTTCTCACTATGTGGTATTTTGTTGCGATGCAAATAGCAGACCTAAATAGCCAAAAGCCTGAATAAAGCGATCAATCAGGCAAAATAAGCGGATTACATGAAAAAATTTGCATTTTCAATCTGGCAACTAAAGCCCGTGAAATGGCTCCGGCGAATACGGGGTTTTAAGCTGGTCTACACCCCCCTAATAGCAATCGTGCTTTTTACCGTGGTGATGGGCGTCATCATGGGCACCCTCCAGCTACAGGAAAAAAGTCAGCAAGAAGCCGCTCTATTTAGAGAGCTTTCTTTTGCAAAGCAACGTATTCAATTGCGATTTGCTAACAATACCGATGTACTGCAATCAATCGGACGCGACTACATTAGCGCTGGCGATTCTGCGAAGTCAAAAGATAACGTCATTATTCAGGCTGAGAATCTCTTGCAAAGCAATCATGAGATCGCACAAATTGTCTGGATTAATGAAGGATATGAACGTCAGTGGAAAATTCCACCGGATAACCTAAAAACAGATTGGTTCAATAAATCCACCAATGCTGGCGCCATCAACCAGGCACTGAAAAAGACGCTTGAGCTCAGCGCAGCAACAAATAGACCCGCCTTCAGTCAATTTATTGCGCTGGAAGTTCCTGGCGAGGAATTGATTTCAAAAGAAATACGAAATGTATTTTGGCAAACGGTACCTCAGGTTTCTGGCAGCGAAATCAAGGGCATGGTGGCAGTGCTCTACACAACCCAGGGTTTGCTAGAAATGATTCCAGGAGAGCTCAAAGGTCAATATCGCTTCACATTGGTAACGGATGATGACAAGGTCTTGGCCATCTCATCCGATAAAAATACACCTAAACGTGCATTTAGCAATCAAACCAGTTTGGATATTGGCGTACTAAGCCCCAACCTTAGCCTCCGAATTGATACCTACCCCCCACCAACTAATTTAACTTTCAGAATGCTAATTGGGGTGGTATTAGGTTTGAGCGCATTCGTGATTTGGAGTTTGTGGTCAGTCCTCAAACAAATGCAGGTTCGACAAGAAGCGGAAGCCAATCTCCGCGCAGAAACCAATTTTCGTAGTGCAATGGAAAACTCCACGCCGGTAGGTATTCGCGCACACGACATGAACAAAATGATTACCTATGTCAATCCCGCCTTCTGCGAGATGACTGGCTGGTCTGCGGAGGAGTTGATTGGGCTTAGCCCCCCTTTCGCCTTTTGGCCTGAAGGGCAAAAGGGTGAACTGACTGAGAAGATGAATAAGGCGCTCAAGCTTTCCTTGGGCCAAGAAATGAAAATCGGTATTGAAGGCTCAATCCTTCACCGCAATGGATCGGTCATTCAGACGCGCACCTTTATTGCACCACTGATTAATGAAAAAGGTACGCAAACCGGCTGGGTTACTTCCTTAATCGATATTTCTGAGCCGAAGAAAATTCGCGAGGAATTAGCAGCATCCCAAGAGCGATTTATTACCGTGCTGGAAGGTCTAGACGCAGCTGTGTCGGTTGTGTCCAACGAAACCGGAGAGCTCCTATTTGCAAACCGTTTTTATCGTGAGCGCTTTGGAAATACCTCCAAGGGTCATGTTGAATTAGCCGGCAACAATATTAACCAAAACATGGCACAAGGTTTAGCTGTAGGAGCGGTACCGACCTCCCTGTATCAGGAAACTGAATCAGAAGAAATTCAATTGCTAGATGAGGCAGCGGGAAGTTCAAAATGGTACGAGGTCCGCAGACGTTTTGTACCTTGGGTGGATGGGCATTTAGCACAGCTATTAATTGCCACCGATATTACGATCCGTATTGAGGCAGATGATTTAGCGCGGCAACAAGAAGAGCGCATGCAATTTACAAGTCGCTTAACAACGATGGGCGAGATGGCATCCTCATTAGCCCATGAATTAAATCAACCGCTTGCTGCGATCTCAAACTACTGCATGGGTGTAGCAAAACGTTTACAAGGCAATCTGGATCCCGTCCTGCAGAAAGATATTATTCCGGCTTTAGAAAAAGCGTCCGATCAAGCACATAGAGCTGGCACTATCATTCAGCGCATTAAAGGTTTTGTGAAACGTAGCGAACCTCAGCGCAAATCATGCGACATCAGTGAAATCATGAATGATGCTGTTGGCTTAGTCGAGATCGAGGCTCACCGCCATCGATTGAGCATCACCACTCAGATTGCTGAAAACCTCCCCATGGTTGACCTGGATCCCGTCTTGATTCTGCAGGTCTTAGTTAACCTTCTCAAGAACTCCCTGGACAGCTTAAGAGAGGTTTATCCACTCTCTTCCCGCTGGTCGGCTCCACCCGTCCAAATCTCAGCCGATTTGGATACCAGCACCTTTCCTGCCATGCTACGCATCCAGGTGAAGGATGCCGGCGCTGGAATCGCAGATTCCGTCATTCAGCGCATGTTTGAGCCCTTTTTTAGCACCAAAAACGATGGTATGGGCATGGGTTTGAATATTTGCCGCTCCATTATTGAGTCTCACCAAGGACGACTTTGGGCCACAAATCAAATGGATGCCGAACACACCAAGCTATCCGGCTGCACCTTTACAATACTATTACCCCTAGAATCCCCGGGCTCCAAGGGGTAATAGTTAATTGATGGATTTTTTAGATTAATCTGCGAGAGCTAATATGAATATCAGTACTAGCACCAAACCGAATCAAGCTGAAGTAGTTTATGTTGTCGATGACGACGAGGCGGTTCGCGACTCCCTCACCTGGCTGCTAGAAAGCAATGGCTATGTTGTTCGCTGTCATGCCAGCGCAGAACGATTCTTGCAGTCGCTACAGAGCACTGATAAGTCGACTATCTCTTGCGCCATCTTAGATGTCCGCATGTCAGGCATGTCGGGCCTTGAACTACAAGAACGCTTGATTAGTGAAAATCTGCCAATGCCAGTGGCCTTTATTACTGGTCACGGCGATGTATCCATGGCCGTTTCTACAATGAAACGCGGCGCAGTGGATTTCATTGAAAAGCCTTTTAAAGAAAATGATCTTTGCGGTTTGGTAGATCGCATGCTTGCTAAAGCACGCATCGATTACTCACAAGCAAGTCAACGCAAAATTACTCAGAGCCTCTTAAGCAAGCTGACTGGTCGTGAGCGTCAAGTGCTTGAGCGTATTGTGGCTGGTCGCCTCAATAAACAGATTGCTGATGATCTAGGCATCTCTATTAAGACTGTAGAGGCTCACCGCGCCAATATTATGGAAAAGCTCAACGTCAATACTGTGGCAGACCTTCTCCGCTTGGCACTTTCCGATCCACAACCAAATTAATTTCCCATGCCTGCACAGTTACTCGACGGCGTCGCCCTTTCCAAAAAATTACGCACTGAAATTGCTGCACGCGGAGCAATCGTTACCGCTAAAGGCGTTAGGCCAGGTTTAGCGGTTATCGTTGTTGGCGAAAACCCAGCCAGCCAGGTCTATGTCAGAAATAAAGTCAAAGCTTGCGAAGATGTAGGCTTTCATTCAGTACTGGAGCGTTACTCAGTAGAGCTGGGCGAAGAAGAATTGCTTGCTCGCATTGCTACACTCAATGCTGATCCAGCGATTCATGGAATCTTGGTTCAACTGCCACTTCCTGAGCACATCGCAGCTGAGCGCGTATTAGAAGCCATTGCACCAGAAAAAGATGTGGATGGTTTTCACGTTGCCAATGCCGGCGCCTTAATGGTCGGTCAACCTGAATTCAAGCCCTGCACCCCTTATGGCTGCATGAAGATTCTTGAAAGCATTGATTACCCAATTCGCGGTGCACGTGCTGTGATCGTAGGCGCCTCTAATATTGTTGGCAAACCGATGGCGATGTTGCTATTGCAAGCCGGTGCCACAGTCACCATTTGCAATAGCAAGACCCGCGACTTAGCGCATCACACTAAGGATGCCGATATTTTGGTAGTTGCTACCGGCAAACCCAAGATGATTACCGGTGATATGGTAAAGAATGGCGCCGTTGTGATTGACGTAGGAATTAATCGCATGCCAGATGGAAAGCTTTGTGGTGATGTGGATTTTGATGCCGCTCAATATGTTGCCGGCTGGATTACCCCAGTACCGGGTGGCGTAGGTCCGATGACCATCACCATGCTCTTAATGAATACTTTAGAGGCCGCTGAAAAAGCAACCAAGAAATAAAAGTTAGTGCTGAATTAGGCGCTGAAGCAGGCGCCTTACTTTCTCCGCAAGAATGCAGGAATAAAGTCTAAGAAAGAGTCTTTCTCTGCTGGCTTTGGCTTCACCTGCGACTTAAGTGAAGCTGGTGAACTCACTACTGGGCGAATATTCTGAATCGGTTTACGCCCCAATACTGCTCCACCCCTAATGCTGTAATCGGGCTTAGCAATCTTGCTTGGCGCTGCGCTGGCCATTTTCTCTTGCAGTTTCTCAAAAACGAAATTACCGAACTCACTAAAGTTATCAGCAATATTGGGATCTTGCGATTCAAAGAAATAAGACACGTGTAAATGCTTATTAATGTCCGGTATGCGATAGATTGGCGGACAAATAAAGCAGGTTTTCAGAAAGCTGAGTCCATTAAAGCCAATATCAGATTGCTGACCCGGCTCAATTCGACTAGGAGCAACCAAAATGATCTGCTCTTTAGCATTGAACTTGAGTGCATTACTCTGAATGTACTCCAAAATAAAGATCTCAGAACTCGCTGTTTCAATTTGACTGAGTGAGCTCGGCACGATGATCACATCAAACTCATTCATAAAATCATGTGACATGCCGTAAGTCCAAGTTAAGTCGGCAATGGTGATGTCAGCGTTCTTGGAATAACTTCTTAGAGTCGACTTAGCATCGAGCATGGTAAGACCAGAGCTCTGCTCGTAGGTCAAACCAGCCTTGTAGGTTTGAATGCTCCCACCCGGGGTTTTTCTAGCAATACCTGTTGAAGAGGCTTGTTTATCAAAGTCAATCAAGGCAACGCTTTGATTCTTGGCGATATTAAGAAAGCCTGCCAAATTCGCAGAAATCGTTGACTTGCCCACCCCACCCTTTTGGTTGGTTACGAGAATCTTGATGGGTTGCATATATTGCTTATTCTTATTCAGGTTGGCTTGGTAAAAAGTACCAAGGCCTATGTGTCTTACTTGGTCACTACTAGCGTCTTCTCGCTCAGGGTTTTACCGCCACGCTTAATCGCCAGCTTCACACCAATAGGCAAGGTCACATCGCTAAGCTTGGGAATAGAAAAGGTTCTTGTTGTGGTGTTGAAAATAATGCCAGGTGGAAGTGCTGAACCATCTTCAAGTGTTGCCTGCAAAGTCGACTGATTCGGTAAGCGCAATAAATTGTGGCCGGCAAATGATGCTGGAGTACCGGAAATACTAATATGCTCGCCAGTCATTTCAATGAGATCCTGGGTAGTCTGATCTGGCACTGGGAACTTTAGAGAGCCAGATGAAGGGGTTGGGAACGCATGCAAATGGGCTGACGGATTATCGCTGTCACGCACGTAGAGCATTTCACCTTTGATGAGGTTATTAGGCTGTGCAGCTGGCTCATCACGCTGGTCCACAAGCTGAGCAACATTCTGGCTAGCAATGAGCACCATGTTGTTTGGCTGCTCAGGAGCAGGCTTAGTAGCAGCTTTTTCTGTAACTGGGGTTGGCACCACCGGTGGCGTCGTTACTGGTGTAACTGGCGCTGGTGCTGGTGCTGGTGCTGGTGCTGTCACTACAGCATTAATTCTTGCGGCCAAGGGCTGAGTTGGGCCAGCAATATAGTAGTTTGAATCTGATAATGTGAAATTAGACCATGATGCTGATACTGGAGTTGGATTAGTTCTACTCACAGATGGGCTAGCGAAAGTACCTTGCGTTACCGCGCCGGAAGTAATCTCGACTGGTGCACCAGCAAAAATCTGCCCAGCCAAAGTCGGCGTACCTGTGATAACTGCAAGGGTATTGGCATCATATGTTTTATTACTTGCAACCAAACCGCTAATTGTTAATGGCGCAGGATTAATCGATAGGCTGCCATTAACAAATGTGATTGCATAGTTCGCCAAATTAGTTCCAGCATTAGCAACTGCCGACAAATTATCGAGCGGCATATCAGTAACGTTGGTGCCACTGGCGTAGCCAGTAAGCGTAAAGCCTTGGCCGGCCACCACAGCACCCGATGTAAGCGTTGCCCCGCTATTAGTTTGCGCAGCTCCATTAAAGGTCACAGTATTGTTGCTGCTGGTATAGGTTAATGGTGCCTTGGCAATGGTGATCGTATAACCACTGCCATTTACCTGGGGCGTTACTGAAGCAACACCATTGCTTGCGGTAGATGCGAGAACGGTATTAGTAACGCTGTAGTTTGCCGCCTCAGCACCAGACAATAGCGTTCCACCATTAATGATGGTCTGCACTCCAGCATCAGGTAATGCGGCCGTCAATGTAGTTACACCAGTTGCCCCGGTTGCACCCCCTACAAATCCAGTAAGCACTGTTGTTGAATTAATTGCATTGCTGCCGTTGTAAGTCATAGCACCAGCAGTGACAGTTGCAGTTAAGGGTGCAGGAGTAATTCTGAGGCTACCATTGATGTAGCTAATGGTGTAATTGGATGCCAGAGTATTTGTACCTGCAGTGGCGGCCAATGTATCAGGTGTAGCTACTGCCGACACATTGCGTTGCTGTGCATATCCGCCAATCGTAAATGACTCGCCTGTTGCAATCGTGCCAGAAGTTAATGTGGCACCACTATTAACCTGAGTTGCACCATTAAATACGGAAACTCGATCTACTCCGGTATATACCAATGCCGCTTTATTGATGACGCCAGTAGTTCCCGTTGCGCCAGCAAATGCAAAGTTAGCTGCATCGGTGCCACTAATTACCGCATTATTAATGGTATATCCAGCTGCAGTGCTTGCATTTGGACTATTGAAGTTGCCACTACCCGCTACGGTAATTCCGGTGATGCCTTGCGGCAAATTGGTTGGCGTCAAAGCCAGGCTGTTGATTGCAGTCAAACCGTTATAGGTTTGGGTTGGTGTTGCAGCAGCAAAGCTTAATGTCAGCGGTGTAATTTGCAAATTGCCGGACGTATAAATTGGCGCACCCTGGTAATTCGTTGTGTAGCCAGTGACCGTGGTGATATTTCCTGGGACCAAAGCGTAGTTACCGACGTTTAGATAGCTACCTGTAGTGCTGTAGTTGGAAGTGCTAACCGTTGGGGTAACTGTAAAGTTATATTTACCTTGAGCGTAGGTCGCACCATTAATACCCGATCCAGAGATCGAGTCATATGCCGTCCACAAACTCGTTGCCGAGCTAGTCCCAGACGTTGGCGCCTGAACAATTAATGAAACAATATTTCGAGTTGCTGGAGTGATGCCAACAACATCACAATTAGTGCAATAACCGACTGTTACATTCGGTGCAGCCTTGCTTACAGTACCGTTATCGACTTGAGTCTGGTTATAGGTACCAAATACTTGTGACGTAGTACCAACCGAAACAACCAATATGGAGTTGCCTACTACTGTCAATGTTCCTGCGACCGGAGTAACTGTGTAGTTTGGTGCTGTAACGCTAGGCACTAAAGCAGCTGTGTATGTGCCAGCTGTCGCAAGCCCAGTTGTCCCTGCGCTAGTCAGGCTAACAGTAGGGGCAACTGTAAATGCTGATGCTGGTGTATCTGTACCTACGAGACCGTTAACAACATAGGTCAAATTAGTTGGGCTTACACCAACGAAAGTAGCAGCATTATTAGCGGAGATACCTAATGGCGCAGGTGTGATTGTTCCATTAGCGTTAACTGCGGTTGGCAGCGCATAGTTGGAAAGGTTGGTTGAGCCTGTAGTTGCCCAAACGGATGGGGTCAGTGCCGCAGTAATAGTGGTCGCACCAGCAACATTGGCGGAGTTATAAGTACCCGCTGCTTGAGTGATGTAAGCGCCCTGCCCAGCCACAAATCCAGAGATCACAAAACTACCGGGATTTGAAGCTGTACCAGGAGTTAATGTTGCAGCAGTTGTTGAGTCGTATACCTTGCTAGCGCTCGGTGGAGTCATCACCACCGAAAGCTGCAAGGGGGTAATAGTAATACTGCCATTGATATAACGGATATCGTAGTTGCTAGCCAATGTGCCTGTTGCTGGCGTGGCGACGAGCTGGTCAATCACTTTACCGTCCGCAACGTTTGTTGCAGATGCATATCCGCCAATGGTGAAGCCTTGACCGCTAACGATAGTTCCCGTAGTTAAAGATGCGGTACCACTCGTTTGTGCTGTACCTGTATAGACATGAGTGATGTCTTGACCCGTGTAAACAAGTACCAGTCTTGCAATATCAATTGTGTAGCCACTACCATTTGCCAATGGATTGACTGCGACAACGCCATTAGCACCATTGGCGCTTCCTGCTGCAGTACTTACTATGACGGTATTTGTCACGGCGTAGTTGTCTGGGTTTGCTCCGGATAAAACGGTTCCGCCATTAATAATCGCTTGTACACCAGCATTTGGCGATGCAGCAGTAAGTGTTGTAGCGCCAGTGACAATTGCTCCACCTACAAATCCACTTAAAGTGGTTGTTGAAGCAATTGCCGTCCCACCGTTATAAGTCAGAGCACTTGGCGTCACTGTTGCAGTTAGTGGTGCAGGTGTAATGGTTAATCCGCCCTCCACGTATGTAATGGCGTAGTTATTCGGATTAGTTGATCCAGCGGCGGTAGCAACCAAAACATCAGGCGTGGCTGTAAATGAACGAACGCCATTTACAGTAACAACGGAGACATTGGTTTTTGTAGCGTAACCGGAAAGCGTAAAGCCGTCTGATCCAAATAAAGTTCCAGCCGTGAGAGTTGCGCCACTATTCGTTTGGAGAGTGTTGTTAAATACCGTTGTTGTATTAACACCGGTATATGTCAGTGGTGCTGGTGTGATGTTCACATCAGCAATAGTGGCTGGCAATACGTAATTAGAAACTGCACCACTTGAAACACCAACTACTGTCAGGCCGCTCGTGTTGTTAATGGCGCTTGTTCCCAGGACATTACCATTCGTCATAGTGGCTGAACCACCCAAAGTCACAGTTTGGCCATTAACACCTGAGAACGTTGTTGTGCCGCCAGAAACACCTGGTGCAAAAGTTGTAGTGCCGTTGTACACCATTGAAGCATTAGCAATAGTAAGAACAGCTGGGTTGACGGTTAATGCCCCATTGACATAGCTAATGGTGTAGTTGCTTAAATTGCCAGTGCCAGCCGCAACACTTGGAATAATGGAGTATGGCGAACCCACTACGTCTGCTGTAGCAAGCGCACCAGAAGAACTCAGTGTGACGCTGCTGACAAGGTCGGACCCAATTAATCCACCAACGGTAAATCCAGTCGTGCTAGCGGCCTTGACCCCAGCGGTATAAACGATTCCTGAATTAGTAGTCGTACTGCCGTACGTTTTTGCATCTGATGCAGCGGTAATGATTAATGGAGCGCCAGTAATTGTGAGGCTACCGTTGTTATAGGTAATCGTGTAGTTACTTGCGATTGTTGATCCAACTCGAGTAGCTGCAAGAGCATCCGCTACAGTGCCTTGACTTACATTGGTTGCGCTCGCATAACCGCTAATCGTAAAGTTATCAGTTGAATACAAGGTGCCAGATGTGAGCGTTGCACCACTATTCGTTTGGAGCGCACTGGTGTAGACCGATTGACGCACTACGCCGCTGTAAACCAATGGGGCCGGAGCAATCTGAATTTGATAACCACTACCGTCAGTAGTGGCAATGCTAGGTGCCACAACACCGTTTGCAGGACCAGAAGTCTGGGGAACTAAAACGGTAGTTGTTACTATGAAATTAGACGCATCTGGACCGGATAGCAAGGTACCGCCATCAATAATTGTCTGGAGTCCAGCATTGGGACTGCCGGCAGTCAGCGTAGTGCTACCTGTAACGCCTGATGGAACTCCGGAAACTCCCCCAACTGTTCCACTCAGAACTGTTGTTGAGGTAATTGCTGTGCCCGCGTTGTAAGTCATGGCTGCTGGAGTTACCGTCGCTAAAAGTTGTGCGGGCGTGATCGTCAACGTACCAGAGGTATATGAGACGGTACAGGATATGCAATTAGCAGTTGAACCCGTTGCAAGGGTGAGGTTTGCTGGCACCAGAGCGTAGCTACCAACCTTAAGGTAATTGGCCGTACTGTAGCTAGCTGTTGGAATCGTTGGTGTAACGGTAAATGTGTAGCTTGCAGAATTGGGGGTAATGCCATCTGTTGCCGTCCATATACCCGTGCTGCTATTGCGCGTAACAGTGAGATTCACCACACCAGAAACTGCCGGCTTGTACTGGACCGTAACGATAGGAGTGCTAAGGGCTGCTATATCCGCCTGAATATTTCCAGCGGCTACTTGTGTTTGATTGTAGGTACCGTATACCTGTGAAGTAGTGCCAACAGCGACCAGAATTGCATTGCTGCCTAAAACCGTTAATGTTCCTGGGGTTGCAGTAACTGTGTAATTCGGCGCAGTAACACTAGGAATCACCTGCCCCGTAAATACTCCCGGTGCTGCTAACGAAGCATTAGAAGCGAGAGCAACTGCTGGAGCAACCGTAAATGCCGAACCTGGCGTATCTGTGCCTACTAGCCCGCTTACTACATAGGTCAAGCTACCAGAGGCAGGTTGGGTATTTACAAATGTAGAAACGTCATTTGCCAGAATTGCTAATGGTGCTTTATTAATAGTACCGATTGCGCTAACGCTAGTTGGCAGGCTGTAGTTTGAAAGAATTGTTCCAGACTTTGCGGTCCAATCAGATGGTGCCAATGTAGCGGATACCGTTGTTGCATGATTTGTAATGCCGCTGAGTGAGGCGTTAGCAGAATCATATGCGCCAACTGTTTGTGTAATGTAAGCGCCCTGCCCGCTAACGAATCCACTAACGGTATAACTGCCATTAGTGGAAGCGGTTCCCGCAGTTAATACCGCACCAGTCGTGGAGTCGTAAGTTTTAGTTTGTGGGGCGAGTGTTACCGCTAATGGCGCCGGGGTAATCACCACGTTGGCGATACTTGCTGGCAATACATAATTTGAGCTACCAGTACCGCTAAATGTGAGGCCTGTAGTGCTGTTGATCGCACTACCACCTAAGACGTTGGGATTAGTCAAGGTCGCTGACCCACCCAATGTGAAAGTCTCACCACCTACCCCAGTCACTGTCGCAGTTGTGCCGGACGTGCCTGTTGCAAATGTAGTTGAACCGTTATAAACCATGGTCGGATTAGTAACAGTTAGTACCGCTTTATTGATCGTCAAGCCACCATCAACATAATTAATAGTGTAGTTACCCAAGCCTGATCCTGCTGCTGCGCTGGGGGTAATTGCATATGGAGTTGTTGATGCATTAGCTGTCGCAATTGCACCCAATGATGATGTCAGTGTTGTGCTGGTAACGGCATCAGAACCCAGTAATCCAGCAACAGTAAAGCCACTAGAAGATGCGGTTTTTACACCAGATGCGCTGTAGACAATGCCTGCATTCGTTGTGGTGCTGCCGTATGTTTTACTATCTGCTGCCGCAGTAATGGTCAACGGTGCTGGTGTGACATTAAATGTCGAGCGTACATAATTGATTGTGTAGTTGCTTAAGTTAGTTCCAAGGGCGCTACCCTCAATAACGCTATATGCGCCAACCGTAGCTACGTTAGTTCCAGTTATCACTGCCCCAGTAGAACTTCCTACGTTAATAGCGCTAGTAGTTGAAGCCACCGCATCACCCGTTGGTGTACCACCAATCGCCCCTATCAGGCCAGAAACTGTGTAGCCCGCTTGAGTGAGCGTGCTGTAAGTAGTAAGGCCATCGTACACAGATGATGCTGATCTAGAGGTAATAGTTAATGTGGCTGGATTAACCGTGTATGTTCCTGCTCCAGCTGCAGCTGCGGTAATCGTAACAACACCATAAGCCGAAAGAATGTCTCCGGTCACTAAGGTCGTTGGGCCACCAACCCGATTGGCTGCAATAGTAGCAACGCCACCAACACTATTTAAAGTGAGACTACCCAATACTGAAGATGTTGTTGGGCTAGCACCAAAAGCACCGCCACCAGAAATGGTCACCGCAGAATTTGCCGCATCTTTGATCCATGCTTGTGGTGCGGCATCTGTGAAAGCTACGCCATAAGTAGTGACATAGCTATTTAATAATTGAACGCTGATGGTTGCAGGTGTAAGCGGTGAACGGTAATTAACGTTGTTCACGCTACTATTGACTGCACTCATCACGCCACCGCGCAATGAATACGCGACGTTGGTCGCCACGGAAGCAACCGCATTAGTGACCCCTGCTGCATCTTCAATCACACCACCGGTTGCGGAGGTTGGTTGAGCCATCGATAGAGATATCACGCCGCCGCCAGTGTTTGTCAATACACCAACTGCAGTGATGGTTCCACCAGTCACAGTACCAGCAGCAATGCCATAACCACCTGTGATAGAGATGCCACCTGCTCCAGAGTCTGTAATTGCGCCAGTAGCTGTATTGGCGGTAGATTGAACTAGCACCCCACCGACACCCGTATTGCTAATTGCACCTAATACAGAAACCGCTCCATATGCACCAGCTGTATCAGCAGTGGCATACGGTTGAGAGGATGTACCAATAACGCTGACTCCAGCCGTAGAGCTAATCGAACTAGTAGCGGTTAAATTAATCGCATTGGCAGTACCACCAATGCCGGTCAGCGTAACTGGTCCGGCCAGCGCCGTAATGGCAGCTACATCTTGAATGGCAACACCTGTTCCAGATGAAACTGTATTAATTTTTACGCCATTAGAACCTGCTAAGAGCCCTGCATTTAAAGCGCCGGTGATGGTTGTTCCATTGATATTTGCTACAGTTGCTGTAGATGATGAACCATTGGTGTTATCAATCAAGATATAACCAGGCACCGTGACGCCGCCGTTAATTATTAACGCGCCATTAGTCAATTCCGTGAAATTGATTGCCGAAGTGCTTGTACCAGCACCAATCGAGAGTAAGCCATTCTGAATGGTTGAGCCGCTATTACCTGTTCGAGTGTCATATAAAACACTTGCAGCTGTGCCGCCGGTATTCGCGACTAAGGTAACGGCACCAGTCTGAGTGATCTTGTTATTGGAGATGAAGCTAACATTGCCACCAACCTGGTTTTCAATAATGGCACCTGTTGCACTAATACCTACGTTAGCACCAGCACCAGCATCATTACCTGTTATTGAAATATTTCCAGCGGTATTGGTAATGGCCGCAACAGCAACTACAGTTGGCGCAGTGGTTGATGTGCCAACCGCCGCAAAGCCTGCAGCAGAGGCAACGGCACCAGTAAGCTTAATAGCATTGGCAGTTTCAGACTGGCCTGTCAAAGTAACTGGGCCAGCTAATGATGTAATTGTTGATGTACCGTTAATACCAAGGCCAGTTCCTGTGGCAATGGCATTAATTGTTACACCAGTAGAGCCTGCCAAGGTACCAGCGGTCATTGGGCCGGTAATTGTGACGCCTAGCGCACCAGCGGTTGTTGGCGTTACTAATGATCCATTAGTATTGTCGATACTGATATAGCCAGAGACGTTAATTGCACCAGCGCCATCAGCAATAGTTGCGCCTTTGGATTTCTGAATGAGATTAACAGGAACTGTCGATCCTGCCGTTACTGTAATAGCTCCGCTATTTGTAATCGTTCCAGTTGTAGTTCCTGATGTTGTATCCATCAAAATCTTGCTTGGGTTTGCTGTTGTATTGGCCGCAATAGTAATCGTCGCGCTTGAAATGATCGACTGATTCGATGTAATGATGATGTCGCCACCATTAGCATTATTTTTAATCGTTCCAGCGGTGATACCAACACCAAATTGCGTTGAAACATCGCTTGTATTTCCAGTAATGGAGATCGCTGTGCCACCGGCTGAGTAATCTGCCCCAGCGTTAATACTCAAATTAGCGCCCAAAAGAGATACGCCACGAGGCTTCTGAGTTAAGGTTGCGCCCGTAAAACTTGGGTTGGTACCATAACCATCAATAATGATTTTGTTGCCAGAGATCACCGTCCCAACAGTTCCTGCTGCAAAAACACCGATTGCCTGATATCCAGGACTTAAGGTCGTTGTACCAGGCACATAGACGGTTGACTTAGAAACCCCAATCAGTCGAACAGTACCATTGCTACTCGCATATTTGGTTGCGGCATTGGTAGAGTAAATCCCGGTTGTTGATCCTGATGTTGCGGGTACAGCAGAATACTGAACTTCACCACGAAGATTGATATCGCCAGTTGCAGTAATCGCGCTATCAGCCCAAATGCCAGCAATGTTAGTGCCCCCAGCAGTACCAATGAAATTAATCTCGCTAGCATTCACACTTGCAGTTGTCTTAATGCTTGCCTGCGTACCTGCGGCACCATTAGTGGTGGAGCTAGGTGCTGCATAAGTTAAACCATTATCAGCATTGATAAAGCGGCTTGTACTACCACCAACTGCATAGGTATTATCAAATGTGACAATTCCCTTGATGTTGATGGCGCCTTTTGATTCAATAATTCCACCGGATGACATGGCAACGATATTGACATTTGTTGTGCCTGCTGTTGCCGTGATACCACCAACCAATTGAATATATTGCTTTGCACCCAATGTGTTGTCCATTGTGAAGGTTGCAACGGTACCGGAGTTATTGGTAAAGGTTAAAGCGCTCGACTGAATAATCCACCCATCCGCCCGCACTGTAACGCTGGTGCCTGCATTAATTGCAGTCACGATGTCTGCTGCACTTACTGTTGCCTGGTTGGTGTAGATGATTGGATTGGTGCCGCTCGGCGTACCCGCAGTCGCGCCAATTGTGACGTTGGTTGGATCTAGCAACCACTGATTTGCAAGGATGCTATTCGAGTCCACCTCCAGCGTTTTGCCAGAAGTCTCCACTTTATTCGCCGTGAGGCTGGAGTTGGTTACGCTGGCGTAGTTTGATAGTGAGCCAGATGAGTACCCTTCACGGCCAATGGCAATAGTGCCGTTTTGGGCGGTGACGCTGGAATGGTTAACTTGGATCTGGTCACCGAAAACGACGATGTTGCCGTTTGGTGCATTGATGCCGGTTTGGCTATCGATGATGACGCTGTTGCTGGTGATGCTGTTTGAGTTGTTTGAATTGCTGCTTACTGCTGTTGCTACTGAATCTTGTACGAAAGTTAAGAGTGCCTGTGGTGCAGGAGGTGCAGTTGCTGGTGGCGCCAAAATGGTGCCGTTACCCAGATTGTTAACCTGACCTAAGTTAACTACCCCACCCTGACTTAACCCTTCGGAGCTAATCAGCGAATTCGTTAAGTTGGTTTCAGCTTTACCAGCGATAGCGATATTGCCAGCATTACCAGTTTTACCTAATGAATCAACTACGCCATTGATATTAACTTTACCGGCTGTGGAAACGATATTGACTGTACCGCCATTTTGGCCATTAGCAGATATATAGCTATTGGGACTAATAGTAATATCACCAGTTGCTAGGATATTAATTAAACCGCCATTACTGAGATAGTTATTACCATCAGCATTTAATGTGTTTTGGTTATTACTGTTAATTCCATTTCTGCGATTATTGGCAGTGGTGGTATTCACTGTATTTAAGGAGCTTGAATTTGTATTGCTTGAGCTGTTTGAATTATTACTACTATTTCCATTTGAATTAATATTACCTAGAATATTAATAATTGCACCAGCTAGATAGATATTGGAATTCGATCCGCCATTAGTATTAATGGAGCCATTGACGTTAATAGCCTGGGCTACGGCATAAACAGAACCTGCAGTGATATTGCTATTGATATCAATTTGACCGCCTGTAGCGATCAAGCTCAATGAGGTTGCTGTATTGCCAGAATAAATATCCGCCAGGATCTTGATCAAAGGGCTTTGGCTTAGAGTGCAGCCACCGAGGGTACAGGCACTGCCTGTTGCATCCAGGGTTACGCTGGTTGTATTAAGCGCATTACTGATGCTTGCTGCTGCAGCACCATCAATAATGAGTTCAACTGGGTCTACTACCCATCTGCCAGGCCTGCTATTTCTACTGTATGGACTTGAAGTATCTACTATAAGTCCTTGATTTAATACCACAACACCCTTGGAACTGGTTTCAATGGAGCCTCCGTTACCGCCCTGAGCGCCGCCTCTGGCATACAAGCTACCAGCTACTGATGTTCTAGAGCGTGACCAGATGTTAATGCTTCCACCATTGCCGTTTTGGATGGCTGATGTGTCAATTACAGAATTAGAAGCTACTGTAACTTCATTTGCTAAGTTGTTGTTTTGTATTGAATTTGTGATGTAATCTGCAGTTTGATCATTGGCATAATTGACGCCGATACAGATGTCGCCACCTGCCGTTGCACCAGTTGCACTAGTTCTTGATCCACTTGCCAGGGTGATGTTATTACCCTTGAGGCTAATTTTGCCGCCTGCATTTTGTGCAGAATTGGCTTCAATTACACCGTTTTGCTCAATTGTGTCAGCGATCAGAGTTACTTTACCGCCTGCGGTACTAATATCCGAGGCAGAAACAACGCCTGTATTCCTTACTATGGAACCCATGAGGTTTTGAGCGGCATTTGCTGCAATAATCACCTGCCCACTACCGGCATTAATCAGTAATTTATTCGAAATCAAGGAATTCACTACTGATGCATCTACTGAAACATTAACAAATTGGCTTCCGGAGAATTTTAAGGTTACTTTTTGGCCAGAAACTAATGCGATTGCATTATTTCCACCTAAAGTTGCAGTAATAACGCCCGTGTTTTTGACTTGGGGGGCCATTAAAGCTATATAACTATTAATATTATTACCAGTTATATTACCTTTATTAATAACTTTGCCTGTATTACCACCTTCATATACTTGAATATCCTTTCCAGCCATAAAATCTGCTGCAGAGGTATTCATCGTAGTTGCAACCATACCGCCGACATTTACTTCGGCGCCCTTTCCAAATACGATCCCATTATTATTTACGAAAATAACCTGACCATTAGCATTAACTGCGCCATTAATCATGGATTTTGAAGCACTATTAACGTAATTTAAGGTTGCTGCAGCAGCGTTTGGTTGATTAAAGTTCACCTTAGCCTGTGAACCAACATCAAAACTGCTCCAGTTAACCACTGCTCTTTGGCTAGTTTGGTTAACGTTCATCGTATTTCCGGTCGTGGCGATTGTTGCCGTGCCAGCGACTACTTGACCACCTGTTGGTAACGCATTCGGCGCAGGCGCTGCGGCAATACCCTGATGGGCAAGACCAGCAATAGCTAAAGCCGCCAATAACTTAGCGGCTTTGAACTGCGTTTTGTGCGAAGGATGCGTACTACGTGATGTCAAATTAAGAACTTCTCTAATGGGCTAGAGAATTTAATGGAAAAAGATGAAGAACAAAATCCTACGATCGTAGGAGTTTGTTAATTTTTCTAATCTTTTTTAATTTTTTTGTATTTTTTTAATGTCTTGGAAACTTTTGGGATCTATTTTTCAATCTTTTTAGAAGTACAGGCTGCCTTTGATCCAACCTTGTACAGATCTGTATTGATTGTCAGCGTTCAACTGTTGACCACTTTGTGTGTACAGCGGGTTATTTCCTACCCTCCAAGCCAAAGCGCCAGTGAGTTGCACCTTTTGGTATTGGTACTTTGCAGATAAACCGGTTGCATATAGAGAATAGGCGTTGTTGGCATTGGTTTGACCCTGCCAGCCGCTATAAGTACTAACGTATTGCTGGATGAGGCCTGCATCAAAGAATGCGCCTAGCTGCAAATCTTGGATCAAGGTGTGATTGAGCTCGGCTGAGGCTACCGCGCCTTGCGCGCCACCACCCTGCGCCACTGGATAGGCACGTACGCCATAGGGACCGCCTAAATAGAGCTGTTCAGCACTATTGAGATTCTTATTGGCAAGCTGACCATATACCGAGCCAACTAGATTGGTGCGTTTAATTGGTAAAGGCTGGGTTACAGATCCATTAAATCCAATCTTGCCGAAAGTGCCCTTGGTTGCGGCCCCCTGAGAGTCGTTATTGGCTTGATTAGTATTGTTAATTGAGAGATAACCCAAGGTTGCGGTCGCGCCCCAGTTAACGTAGGTCTGATCTAAGAAATTAGCGCCATTAATACCGGCGTTAAGATTGTTAATTTGATAGTTGCTAGTCTGAGCACCATTGGTTAAGTTGTTGTAGTTCTTGTTCTCGAAGTTAACCAAAATGTTTTTATTGGATCGGGCTGTACGCTCTAGGGCGTAGTTTGAATAAACACCATAGGTCTGGGCTGTACCTTGGGAATTGATACTGGAATAACTAGTTAAGCTCTTATAGTTCAAGGCACTGACACCTGCAGAAACCCTCCAGCCATCGTAACCCACCGGCATGCCGTATTTAAGCTGTCCATAAGCAGAGCCTTCAGAGCCAATGGCATCCAGAGTTACCTGATCACCGTAACCACTCGGGTTATTAAGACTTAAGCTTGCAATAGCTTGTGCTGGTCCTGTATTGGCAGCGCCATAGTTAGATGCATCCACACGACCGGCAAATAAACCAGTATCTCTAGTATTCACCAGAATATCGGTAGTCTCTTCCAGGCCGCCTTCGCTTAACTCCGCATCCACTTCATTGCCAGGGATTTCGTTCAAGATGGCGAGGTCACGCTCTAAAGCATTCAGATTAATAAATGCGCCTGGGGGGTTGCCGTTACTCACAAACTTGGTAATCACAGCCGATTTAAGGCGACTTTGCGTGTTCTTATCCAACTTAATAATGACTTTGCCTACCTTACCCTCAATAATTTTGATGGTAACAATGCCTTTTTGCACATCCTGAGGCGGAACCACGGCCTGTGCCACCCAACCTTTTTTGGCGTATAAATTGGTGACTGCCTCTGCAGCCTCCTTGATTTGATCCAAGGTAAGTGGGCGGTTTAGAAATGGTTTAAGCGCTTCTTGAGCCTTTTCTTGAGAAATCAGCGTCATACCAGTGACTTTAAAGCCGCTGACCTCAATAGATTTAGCGCCAGCCTTAGGAGGGCTTGCCTTATCTTTTTTCTTAATGAGTTGTTCTGGCGCAACTAATGGGGTGTTTCGGTCTACTTCGCGCTGCAATTGCTGCTGCAGAGCACCAGCTTCTGGGCCCGCTTGAGCTTTGGCTGCTTGGCCATATCCCAACACCATCAAGACAGATGTAGCCGCCAGAATGGTGCGGGCTGAAGGAGGCACACTATATATAGTGTGATTTTTTAAATTAGGCTGAATTGCTTGGCGATTTAATGTGTTCATTTTGTCGTCGTATTTAGTAATGGCACATTACAACGGCAAATGGGCTGATTGAAAATCCTACGAACGCATGTACTCCTTTGGGGTAATGCATTAATTTCAATAGAGATTTTTATTAATCGAGGATCTCAAATTACCCCTACGGTGAGTGACAAGTAAAACTCGATTAAGCTAGAGGAATGACAACAAGCACACCTAGCAATCTATTAAATAACCCTTTGGCGACATTTGGTCGTGGCCTGGCAAGCTATTCAGAGGTCAAGCCAGAACATATTGCGCCTGCAATCCAGTTTTTACTGGCAGAAGCGCAACAGGCCGTTGATCACGCTATCAAACCCTCTACCCCATCCACCTGGAATGATCTGGCCGAACCCCTTGAGGACGCCACCGAGTCGCTGGGTCGCTCTTGGGGGGTGATCTCCCATTTAAATAGTGTGGCCGATACGCCGGAGTTGCGTGCAGCCTACGGAGAGATGCTCCCCGAGGTCACCGCCTTCTTTTCAAGTCTTGGCCAAAACCTGGCGCTCTATCAAAAGTTCAAAGAACTCCATCAGAGCCCCGGCTTTTCCAAACTGTCGATTGCCCAGAAAAAGGTGGTTGAGAACTCCTTAAGAGATTTTCGCCTTGGGGGCGCCGAGCTTCCCGATTCTGAAAAACCCCGCTTTTCTGAAATTCAGGATGAACAGGCTATTTTGAGTAAAGCATTCTCGGACCATGTACTAGATGCCACCGATGGCTTTGTGCATTGCATCCAGGATATTGCACAACTAGCCGGCCTACCGGAAGATGCCATTGCGGCGGCGGCAGACTTCGCCCAGAGTAAGAATCTTACGGGTTGGGCATTTTCCTTGCATTTCCCGTCCTACTATCCCGTGATGCAATATGCAGAGAACCGGGAATTACGGCATTTGATGTACGAGGCTTACGTCACCAGATCCTCTGAATTGGCACCCCAATTTGGGGGCGGTCAATTGGAATGGGATAACACCGCCAATATGCTCGAGCAGCTGCGCCTGCGCGATGAAGAGGCCCGTATGCTGGGGCTGGCCAATTACGCCGCACTAAGCATTGCCCCGAAGATGGCCAATACTGTGGAGGAAGTAGAGCTCTTCTTGACGGACTTCGCTCACAAGGCAAAACCATACGCCCAACGTGACTGGGACGAGCTTTGTGAATTTGCTAAAACAGAACTTGGAATGTCCGATGGCATTTGCGCCTGGGATGTTGCCTTTGTTTCAGAGCGCCTCAAGCAAGCGCGCTACGCTTTTTCTGAAAATGAACTCAAACAGTACTTTCCTCTACCCAAGGTGCTAGAGGGATTGTTTGGGGTCATTCAAACTTTGTTTGGCGTACAGATCAAAGCAGCAGATCTTCCTAGCTGGCATGCTGATGTGCAGTCCTTTTCCGTTAATAGCAGCTCAGGAGAAGTTCTAGCCTATTTTTACTTGGATCCGTATGCACGCCCTGGTAAGCGTGGCGGCGCTTGGATGGATGACGCCCGCGGTCGTCGAGAGCTTCCCAATGGAGAAATTCAGATTCCGGTGGCGTATTTGGTGTGCAATTTTGCTGCCCCAGTAAAGGTAGATGGCGTATTGCGCCAGCCAACGATCACCCATGATGATGTCATCACCCTCTTTCATGAAAGTGGTCATGGCCTACATCACCTTCTTACCCAAGTCAGCGCACTTGGTGTATCTGGGATTAATGGTGTCGAATGGGATGCCGTGGAATTACCCAGTCAGTTTATGGAGAACTTCTGCTGGGAGTGGGAAGTGTTGGAGAAGATGACTGCGCACGCAGAAACCGGCAAGCCATTGCCAAAAGATCTGTTCGAGAAAATGCTGGCTGCTAAAAACTTTCACAATGGTTTAATGACCTTACGTCAAATTGTGATGTCCTTAACGGACTGGAGATTGCACTCCCATTTTGATGCAAAATCCGCAACAGGTCAGGCGGTACTCAATCTCTCTAGAGAAATCGCCGCAGAATTCAATGTCATTCCGCAGCCCGAGATCTCGCGCTGGATTAATACATTTAGCCATATCTTCGCTGGTGGCTATGCTGCTGGGTATTACAGCTATAAATGGGCAGAAGTATTGTCAGCAGATGCCTATGCTGCATTTGAAGAAGCTGCGAAGTTGACGGGTAGCGTTCTCGATGCCGAGACCGGCAAACGTTACCGTACAGAAATTTTAGAAGTCGGTGGCAGTCGCCCTGCCGCCGAGTCCTTCAAAGCATTTCGAGGTCGTGAGCCTAGCGTAGACGCATTGCTGCGCCATGGTGGTTTAAGTGCTGCCGCCTAATTTAGCCTTTAAGCTTTAATTTCTGCAACGACGGGAGCATGATCTGAAGGCTGCTCCCAAGTGCGGGGTTCTTTGTCGATGATGCTAGAGTTGCATTTATCTTTTAGGCTATCGCTCAATAGAATGTGATCAATGCGCATTCCAGCGTTACGCCTAAAGCCCATCATGCGGTAATCCCACCAGCTAAAGGATTTGGGTGCTTGCTCAAACATTCTGAATGAATCCGTTAAGCCTAAGTTCAATAGCTGTTGAAATGCTTCACGCTCTTGGGGAGATACGAGATTCTGACCAATCCACTTGGACGGGTCGTGCACATCATCATCTGTAGGTGCGATATTAAAGTCGCCCAAGAGTGCTAAGCGGCTATTCTGAATCAACTCTTGTTTTAACCAATCTTCTAGCGCTGTAAGCCATCCCAACTTATATTGAAATTTATCGCTATCGGGCGACTGTCCATTGGGGAAGTAAGCCGAGACTAAGCGAATGGGTTGCATTCCTTTAAAGCAAACAGTGGCAGCCAAGATGCGTTGCTGCTCATCTGTGTTGCCAGGGATATTTCGAATTGGCTTTAGAAAGGTTGTTTCATGATCCGTAGCAATCGGTGCTAATGCAGCCTTACGCACAATAATGGCGACACCGTTATACGTCTTTTGTCCAGCAGCAAGACTCGCGTAACCCGCCTCTTCAAGCTCTTGATGCGGATACTTATCATCAGTGAGCTTGAGCTCCTGAAGACAAAGCGCATCAATTGGCTTCTTCAGCTTTTCTTGATCTTGCAACCACTTCAACACCTGCGGTAAACGCACCTTCAGCGAGTTGACATTCCATGCCGCTATACGCACTGACTCAGTCATTGATGCCCAACTCCTGTAACTTCCGAGTAATTGTATTGCGACCAATGCCAAGACGCTGCGCTGCCTCAACACGTCTACCGCGCGTAACCTCTAGCGCCGCTTGGAGTACGGCTTTTTCAAACTTGGAACAAAGAACGTCGTAGACCTGAGCATCACCATCCTGCAGCATCTTCACGGCAAGGCGGCCTAGACCACTTTCCCAATCAATTGCGCCACCCCTTCCGGCAACGGGTGATGATGGATTGGACTCACCTTGCAATACGACAGGTTGTTCGCCAGCCTCCGCCAAGATGTCGGCAGGTAAATCACTGACCCCAATCACATTGGATGGCGTCATCACCGTTAACCAATGGCATAGATTTTCTAGTTGACGAACATTTCCAGGAAATGGCATCACGCTCATTTCCTTCAAGACATCATCCGACAGTTTTTTGGCCTCAACCCCTAAGGACTTGGCACAAGACAACATGAAATGCCGCGCCAGCACAGGAATATCTTCTGCACGCTCACGCAAAGGCGGCATCCGCAGGCGAATCACATTTAAGCGATGCAATAAATCTTCTCGGAAAGCGCCGGCAGCCACTCGCCCCTCTAAATTTTGATGTGTCGATGCAATGATGCGTACATTCGCCTTGATGGGGTCTTGTCCGCCAACGCGATAGAAATGACCATCCGTTAAAGCGCGCAACAATCTCGTCTGCAAATCAAATGGGATATCGCCGATCTCATCCAAAAATAAAGTACCACCATCGGCTTGTTCAAAACGGCCGCGACGAAGAGTTAAAGCCCCAGGAAAGGCGCCACGCTCATGACCGAATAATTCGGATTCCAGTAAGTCTTTAGGTACTGCAGCAGTACTGAAAGCAACAAAAGGACCTTTTGCGCGTGGGCTATGTCTATGCAATGCCTGGGCAACCAACTCTTTACCCGTTCCGGACTCACCCGTAATTAAGACGGTTGAGTGGGATTGCGCGAGTCTACCAATGGCGCGAAAGACTTCTTGCATCGCCGGCGCCTGGCCAATAATCTCAGTAGAGTCTTGTCTCCAGCCATTAATCTCTTTATTGCCAGATTGGTTGCGCTCGCTCTGCTCCATCGCACGACGAATCAACTCTACAGCTTTATCAATATCAAATGGCTTGGTAAGGTATTCAAATGCACCACCCTGAAAAGAGGAAACCGCCGAATCCAAATCTGAATACGCCGTCATGATGATGACTGGCAGTAAAGGGTGGGTCTCCTTCACATTCTGCAAGAGATCCAAACCATTGCCCCTTGGCATGCGAATATCAGAAATCAATACTTGCGGAGAATCCGCCTCCAATGCATCAAGCACATCATTCGGATTGGAAAAACTTTTATGGGGGATGTTCTCACGCGTCAGCGCTTTTTCTAGCACCCAACGAATTGATTGATCATCGTCCACGATCCAAACGGGTTTCATAATGCTTTCTCCTGCTTACGGTATGGAATTTGAATATGAAAATCTGTCCGTCCAGGACGACTTTCACAGGCAATGAAGCCTTGGTGTTGTTGCACGAATGTTTGGGCTAAGGTCAAACCTAAACCACTACCCCCTTCTCTCCCAGAAACTAGGGGAAAGAAAATCCGCTCCCGAATATCCTCAGGGATGCCAGGGCCGTTATCGATCACGTGTAAATCCATCGCCATCTTGTAACGCTGCTTTGAGATCGTGACCGAACGAGCCACTCGGGTTTTTAATTCGATTTGTGCCACGCCTTCACGAATCTCTTCTGATAGAGCTTGTGCGGCGTTATGGGCAATATTAAGAACGGCCTGTATGAGTTGTTCGCGGTCGCCCAGCACCTCAGGCAAGCTGGTGTCATAGTTACGAATAATGCGCAGGCCTTTGGGAAACTCAGCCAACACCAAGCTCCTCACACGTTCTAATGCCTCATGGACATTAAAGGACTCCATAGCATGTGCTTTGCGGTGTGGAGCCAATAGGCGATCTACTAAGGTCTGCAAACGGTCAGACTCTTTAATAATGACTTGGGTGTATTCACGCAAGCCTTTATCCGGAAGCTCAAATTCTAATAACTGTGCAGCCCCACGAATACCACCCAAAGGGTTTTTAATTTCGTGCGCTAGATTGCGCATCAATTGCTTGTTCGCTTCAACCTGCTGCGTGACACGTTCATCACGCTCACTACGCAACTGCTGATCAATCGGAAACCACTCCATCATGATGAGTGCGGGATCATCCAAGCTCGCCACGACTACGTGGGCTGGAACCGCATCTTGATGGATGCTTCCAGGCAATGAATGCAGCACCAACTCTTGACGCTGAGCAGAAAAGTGCCCAGCCTTTACTTCCTCAATCATGTGATTGAGGGATTCATTTGAACCAAATAGGTCATGCACAGATTGGCCTTCAAGAGATTTACGCGAGAGGTCCAATGCTGACTCGGCAGCCGGATTCACATAAACCAATTGCTGGTTCTCTGCCTCAAATACCACGATGGCATTTGGCATTTGGTCGAGCAATGTCGGAAAAAAAGGAGCAGCCGAAGCTGCCCCTTTGAACGAATTGCGCAATAGACCTGCGCTCAACATTTCTCCTTCGCTTACAGGGAGTAGTACATATCGAATTCGATCGGATGAGTCGTCATACGGAAACGTGTGACATCTTCCATCTTCAAACCGATATATGCGTCAATCATAGAGTCTGTAAAGACACCACCACGAGTCAAGAACTCACGGTCTTTGTTCAAAGCTTCTAATGCCTCTTCCAAGCTTGCACAAACGGTTGGGATCTTTGCATCTTCTTCTGGTGGCAAGTCATACAAGTTCTTGTCAGCAGCTTCGCCCGGATGAATCTTGTTCTGAACACCATCTAGACCTGCCATCATCAATGCTGAGAAGCAGAGGTATGGGTTAGCCAATGGATCAGGGAAGCGAGTCTCGATACGACGACCCTTAGGGCTAGAAACGTGCGGAATACGAATCGAAGCAGAACGGTTACGTGCTGAGTACGCCAACTTCACTGGAGCCTCAAAGCCTGGAACCAAACGCTTGTATGAGTTTGTGCCTGGGTTGGTAATCGCATTCAATGCCTTAGCGTGCTTGATGATGCCGCCGATGTAGAACAATGCGAATTCTGACAAGCCTGCATAGCCGTTACCAGCAAACAAGTTCTCGCCGTTCTTCCAAATGGATTGGTGAACGTGCATACCAGAACCGTTATCGCCAACGATTGGCTTAGGCATAAATGTAGCTGTCTTGCCGTAAGCATGCGCCACGTTTTGAATGACATACTTCTGCCAGATAGTCCAGTCAGCACGCTCAACTAATGTGCTAAATCTTGTACCCAATTCGTTTTGGCCTTGACCAGCAACTTCATGGTGATGTACTTCGACAGGAATACCTAAGGATTCGAGGATCAAACACATTTCAGAACGCATGTCCTGGAATGTATCTACTGGAGCAACTGGGAAGTAGCCGCCTTTTTTACCTGGACGGTGACCAGTGTTACCACCTTCGATTTCAGCAGCTGAAGACCATGGAGCCTCTTCAGAATCTACCTTAACGAAACAACCCTGCATGTCAGCACCCCAACGGACGCCGTCAAAAATAAAGAATTCTGGCTCAGGACCAAAATAGGCTGTATCACCTAAACCTGTGCTCTTCAAATACGCTTCAGCGCGCTTAGCAATAGAGCGTGGATCACGGTCGTAACCTTTGCCATCTGAAGGCTCGATCACATCACATGTAATCACCAATGTTGGCTCTTCATAGAATGGGTCGATGTAGCAAGCTGTTGGATCTGGCATCAACAACATGTCAGAAGCTTCAATACCTTTCCAACCAGCAATAGATGAACCGTCAAACGCATGACCGCTCTCAAACTTATCTTCGTCAAAATGGGAAATAGGTACTGTTGTGTGCTGCTCTTTACCCTTTGTATCTACAAAGCGGAAATCAACGAAAGTACATTCTTTCTCTTTAACTAACTTCATCACATCAGCGACGGTCTTCGTCATGCAAATCTCCTCTATTAACTAAATTCGGAATACAAACCTAAGGTGTACACCCTTGTTCATTCCAGGCATCAAATATGCCCTTGGGATGTATCTAATTTACTGAAGCAAACAAACGGGAACAGTCATTATTGCACTAATTAAGTGCTGAAATACCCCTCAAAACACTAAAAAATACCATATTTGCACCAAATGAGTGCTTACTCAGATTTTGATATATCGTGAATGGCATAACCCAATGCCTCGGTACCAGTACGCAATGCAATCCAAGCGCTTTCCAGTAGGTTTGCATTGCCCTTAATGCCTAATTCAATGTGGCGCTCTGCGTAGACGCCCCCTCTGGTGGAGTCACCAACAGAGGGCAAACTAAACACCTTGACTCCGGGGAAAGTGGCCTCAATCCGCTCCATTAAGGGAGTTAAGGTGGACTCAATCCCCTTGGGAACAATAAAACTTTGCTCAGCCCAGTTTTCACGATGAAACAGGTTTTGATAGTAGGTATCCAGGCACCAAGCCATCATAGGGGCCGCCATCACCGGAAAGCCAGGAACAAAGTAGTGTTCGCGAATGCTAAAGCCGGGTATCTGGTTGTAAGGATTGGGGATGATGTCGCTGCCCAGTGGAAATTCACCCATCTTGAAACGGTGTTGATTTTCAGGAGTATTCAGATCCGCTTTAATCGGATCACCTTCGGCCATCGACTGAATACGCCCTGCTATCAGCTCTTGCGCAGTTGGATGCAACGCCGTCTTAGTGCCCAAAGCCAATGCAGCACATTGTCGCGTGTGGTCATCCGGGGTGGCGCCAATGCCACCAGTACTAAAAACAACATCCCCACTTTCAAAGCTGTCCTTCAGGGTAGCCGTAATTTGCTCAGGATCGTCCGCCACATATTTAGCCCAAGATAAACTCAAGCCACGCTCATTGAGGAGTTCAATCAATTTACCAAGGTGTTTATCTTGACGGCGACCAGACAAAATTTCATCGCCAATCACAATCAAACCAAAGCGACGCGTCTTCACATCGGATGTATCAATGCTGACCTGCTTCAATGCCTCAACCATGGTAAGGGAGCTCCATATCAATTACACGCGCTTCAATATTCAAAGATTGATCCAATTCGTTTCTGCGTAAATCTTTTAAGGCTTCAAGCAAATAGTGGGTGAACCACAATGCGGCAAACACAAAGATGACGGAATAAATCCAAAGCGCAACAAAACTCACCACGGGAAATAAAACCAAAGCTAATGCTGAGGTTGCCCAAAAGAATGTCGGCACAGCTCCAAGCATGCCAGAAGCAATTCCCATGGCCAATAGTGGCCAACGATGTTGATGCAACAGCTTATCTCGCTCTTGGGCAGTAGCATGCTGAGCTAGAACGTCATAAGACATTAGTCGCATAGTGAGCCAACCCCACAATAGCGGCGGCAAGACTGCAACCAAGGGTGGTATCCACCATACCGGTAAGGTCAACATCACCAAGGCCAAACAAATCAGAGCAGACCAAATGGTGTAAATGAAGCTTCCAAATAAACCGCCGCCCTTTCTTCTCTCAAGATCTTTGTAAGCATGCTGCCTGGCAACACGTTTAACAATGGCAGGAACTGTAGTGAAGGCAACGAAGACTAAGAGGCTAATAGAAATTAATGGGATTAATAGCATCACAAAAAACAGTGGTGCAATCCACGCGCGGGCGTTTTCAAAGCCAGCCCAAATCAAGCCATCCTGAATCCAACTGGTGAACATCGAAGTGGTGAGAAAGATGCTGAGCATTTCCAATGCCGGCGTCCAAGTTAGCCAAATTAAGCAGCCCCATAAAACCGAGACAATCAAAAATGGACGCAAACTTAACCAGAGCATCTTGGGATGCATCGTGCCAACTAAAGCCAAGCCAAAAGACCTCAATACTTGTTGCATGCTATCCATAGATTTCCATTGCGACTAAATGCGTCGCTTGCTTTACTTTGACTTAGGGAGAATTTCGCGCACCGAATGAATCAAGCCCTGCCACTGCTGATGCAATACTTTAGGTGAAACAGTCAGATCCCTAACCCCGGTAGGATGAACTTCCTTTGGGAAAATCGCAGTATTGAACAACATATCCCACCATGGAAACAAGACGCCGAAATTACAACCCCCTAAAACACCGGGCTTGCCTTTGGCCTCATAGCCATAACCCACTGCATGGTGCATGCGGTGGTACATCGGGGACACCAATACATACTTGAAAGCGCCGAGATCAATCTTTAAATTGGCGTGCTGCCAACTTTGAATGAATTGACTGAAGACCACCAGCACAATAAATTGACTTGGCGAAACGCCAAATAGTAGTGCGAAGAATGCAAATGCCGCGGCATGCAAGATGCTGTCAAGAATATGATTGCGATCATCAGACCAAGCAGTCATGACAGTTTGACTGTGGTGTAAGGCATGCAATTGCCACCACCAATTAAAGGTATGTGAAGCGCGGTGATACACATACTCCACAAAGTCTAGCAATACAAAATAGATACAAAAGCTAACCAAAGGAATGGCTGTCACCGATGGCCACCAAGACTCGACATTCAGCCTACCGAAACGGAAGTCGTGTAGCACCGAATCAATCTGGAAGAAAAATCCTGATAAGGCGAGAAAGATCAAACCATGAAAAATACCCAAACGATGAAACAGGGTATAAAAAACATCTGCCTTAGAAGTCTTGGCAAATCGCTCCTGAGTCTCTGCCGGAGCAAATCTTTCCCAGGTTCGCAAAACAACAGCGATCAGCAGGATCTGAATGCATCCAAATAAAAACCAATCAATCCCATCAAAAACATCCTCAGCCATCGACATGAGGTCGAATTGATAGAGAATCGGTCCAGCTACATTAGCGAACAAGAATTCTTGCGTGCTAGCGTAGGCTGATGAGATAGTGGCTATTAAAGGGTTTGAATCCATATACCCAATTGTGACTTATTTATCCTGTTTTGGCAGGGTTGCGAAACAAAAGCCGCGAGCCTTTAAATTGACAATGAGCTGCTCTAAAACGGCTGGTGCCCAGGGGTCTTTGCGGGACCAAATACCCAGGTGAGCCATGGTGATATCACCATCTTGCAACTGACTACTCGCCTTATCCAGAAGCATCTGATTGGGATGGGTCTGCGAGCTCAGCTCGTCACCCAGAAAGCCGGCCGGGCTCCAGCCAATGTGCTGGTAACCGCATTGACTACCCATCCTAATTGAACGAGGGGAAGTTTTACCGCCCGGCGCGCGCCAGATTTTCTGAATATGGTTACCAGTTAGCTCTCTGAATCGTTCATCCACCCGTCTGATTTCTCGGCAATAGCCTGCTTCGTTATACAGACTCATCACTCCAGCCTTGGGGCCAAACTGGGGCCTTGCGAAGATCTCCCCACCGGGGCCATCTTTAACAAAATAGACATGGTCATAGGTGTGACTGCCAAAGTGATGGCCTTCACGCGCACGCTCTTGCCAATAGGATTTCCAAGAATCATCTAAAGAAAAATCACCTCGGCTGGTTTTTTCATTGGCCAGAAAAAAGGTGGCTTTGATTTTTTGGCGATTCAGAATGTCCGCAACCGTTTGGGCCACAGACATATTGCCGGTATCAAAAGTGAGATATACCGTTTTCTTACAAGTGCCCTCTTGCGCAAACCCAAGCGGCGATGCGCTTGCTAAAACAATGAGTACCGCAAGTCTAGCTAGCGATGCTGTGAATTGCATTGTCTGAATTATTCCCAGCCAGCACGTGGCGTAAAGAAAACACCATGCGGAGATTTGCCTACAGGGATGACAGTCAGCAGCTTCATAGAGGGAATATCAATCACCCCAGCCTTTTTGGAGAAGCGGAAAGTGACCCACATGGTTTTTCCATCCGGTGTAATTTCCATATCGTCCGGACCTGCAGGAAGGCCAGTAATATCACCCACCTTTTCCAAGGTCTGCATATTAATCAAGCTGATAGTGGACGCAATACGATTACTAACAAAGACATGCTTCTTGTCGCCTAATGGACGGAAGTTATGAGCACCCTTGCCGGTCAGAATGCGCTTCACCTCTTTACGATTCTTCCAGTCGATTACTTGAACGTTGTCTTCGCCAGTAATGCCCAGTAGTAGATATTGATCGCCAGGAGTCATCCAAACACCAGCGGGCACTTTACCTGTGCTCATTTTCCAAATCACCGTTTGGGTATCCAAGTCAATTGCCGCAAGTTCATTGGAATCTTGCAGCGTAATGAATGCGATTTTGCTATCAGCTGTAAATGCTACGTGACTTGGGGTCTTGCCTAACTTAATGGATTTTGCCAACTTCAAATCAGCGCCCTGCGCGTGATACACATCGACCCGATCAAGACGATTGCCGTTTGCGATGAACCACTTATGATTGGGCGAATAGCCAATTTGGTAAGGGTCAATAATGTCAGGAATCTTGCCGGTCAACTCGCCGTTCACAGGATTCATGAGCACCACATCATTGCCTGCTGCATTGGCAATCAGCAAAGTTTTTTGGTCTGGAGTCATCATCAGGTGATGCGGCTCCTTCCCAACAGGGACTGTTTTAATCACTTTGCGGCTAGGCATGTCGATCAGGCTGACAGTAGCTTCGCCAGAGTTCAATACAACCGCCAACTTAGGCTCTGCTTTTGAGTCGGATACTGGGGATGTTTGGGCGTAGACAGCACTGGCAAGCCCCATCAGGACAAATACACTGAGAGCTGAAATACTGCCAAACTTGGCTTTACTGAAATAAATATGCATATCTATCATTGTAAGCATTGGAATGCCTGTTTTATCCTCCTTTCGGTGGATAAATTTGACTTAACGCAAGCTAGCCAGGACCTTTTCTAAGCGCTTGAGGGACATTGGGGTTGGCGTCTTTAATTCTTGGGCATACAAGGCCACCCTTAATTCCTCGAGTTGCCAGCGGAAATCCACTAAAGCTTGATCTTCACTGATGGCATATCCGGCAGATCCACGACTAGCCTGAATGCGTTTTTGCCATGGGCGAGCAACAGACTCCCAGTCCTTCTGACACTGAGCATCCCGGCCGGGGTTAGCACGCAACTTATCGATTCGCATGGCAATAGCCTTGAGGTATCGAGGGAAATGTACCAACTGACCGTATGGCGTATCCGAAACAAACTTGGCGAATATCAAACCTTGGACTTGATTCTGAATATCTGCATAGGCAGTAGCAGAGGCAGCCTTTGCTTGCGCCAGCTTTTTGAGGAGATCCGCATGTGCTTGTAAGGCGGCCAATGCATGCTTTGCAATCTCTTGAGCAATCAAAGCTAAGCGCGGCTTACCTGCTTGCAGACGCTCTGCAAATTGCTCGGCATTCACGGGTAATGGGTCATTCATAAATGCCCGCTCTAAAGCGAGATTCAGAATTTGCTCAATCAAGCCATCTACCGAGCCTACGTTAATAAACAATAAACCAAGCTCCCGAATTCCGGGGAGTTGTTTTTGCAATGCTTTGATCGTGTCTTTATTTGATAGAGCAAAGAGTCTGCGCAAACCTAAGCAATGATGCTTCCTGGCTTCCAGCAAATCATCGAATACCTCCAGATCACAGAACTCGGTGCGGTCTACCAAGGCTGGATAGCCAAATAGAGTGCGATTACCTTTTTGAATCTCTAGGGTTTCGGGCAGCTCACCAAAGTCCCAACTGCGATAACCACCCTGCTCGACGTTTTTTACTGCAGAGTTATTGTTACCTTGGCTTGTCTTGACGGCATTGCTGGAACCACTTGCTGAGGCATCAGCACCAAGCTCTTCTTGTACCGCTTGCTGCGCAATCGCCTGAAATGCAGAGCGGGCAGTTTCTCCATGCTCAGCGCGCAGTCGGGATAAATTACGCTCCAACTCAAGCTGGCGCCCGTGCTCATCGACTAAACGGAAATTCATGGAGGAATGTAGCGGCAAGGATTCTGGCCTGAAATCCGTACGCTTAATTTCCAAACCACGTTCTTTACGAATATCAGTAATTAGACTGTCTAAAAAATCCCCTACCCCAAATTGCTTTTCAGCTAGCATGCGTTCCAAGAATGATTTTGCGTACTCTGGCAAGGGAACGCAGTGACGACGCAATTTCTGAGGAAGTGATTTAAGTAACAGCTGAATTTTTTCCTCGCACATGCCTGGTACCAGCCATTCACAACGACGGCCATCGACCTGGTTTAGCAGAGTCAGGGGAACCACGAGAGTCACTCCATCTTTAGGGCTGCCAGGCTCAAAATGATAAGTAAGGCTGAGTTCGCTGCCGCCCACCATCATCTTTTTAGGATAGCGGTCTACCGTAATTCCAGCAGCTTCGTGGCGCATTAGATCGGCTTTAGCTAAACGCAAGAGATGGTCAGCGGTCTCTTCACTGGTAGCCTCGGCCTTGGATGATTTCTTGAGCCAGGCTTTCATGCCCTCCCTACTCAGAACCTCTTTCGGAATACGGGAATCATAAAAAGCAAATAAGAGATCGTCATCCACTAAGACATCAGGACGTCTGGAGCGATGCTCTAAAGCCTCGATCTCTTTAATCAGCTTACGGTTATGCCAGAAGAACTCAAAACTTCCGGGATATTTTTTTCTTGCATCAGCCTCAGTCTCCCGCATCAATGCCGGAGTGTCCATGCGTCCAAACATTTCCTCTTGCACTAAGGCTTGCTTAATAAATAACTCACGCGCCTCTTCTGGGTTATGGGATTCATAGCGCACTCGACGACCGTGATAAATAGGAAGACCATACAAAGTGCCGCGCTCAAAGGCCATCACCTCACCTTGACGACTATCCCAAAATGGATCGCTGAGAGATTTAATGAGGCGATGAGCTGCGACCTTCTCCACCCATTGGGGTTCAATCTTGGCAATCGTGCGGGCATACATGCGATTGGTTTCTTGAAGCTCGCCAGCCAAAATCCATGCACCAGCTTTCTTACCAATCGTTGAGCCCGGCCAAATAAATGGGCGTATACCGCGGGCGCCAATATAACCACCCGTCTTGCTACCACGCTCTTGGGATTTCTCATCCTCCTCTTTCTTGGCTACATAACCCAATAAGCCGGTTAATAAAGAGAGGTGTACTTGTTCATAAGTAGCGGCCGATGGATTGTCTTTCCAGCCTTTTTCACCCAACATCGTATGGAGTTGACCATGAACATCGCGCCACTCTCGCAAACGTCTTGGCGATAAGAACTTACTTCGGCAGAGATTCTCCAATTGGCGATTGCTGTGCTTGTGTTGCAGGGCATCTTGATACCAATCCCATAACTTCACGAAGCTCAGGAATTCTGAACGCTCATCTGCAAACTGCAGGTGCGCTTGATCAGCGGCAGCAGCTTGATCCATGGGCCGATCGCGCGGATCTTGTGTAGCCAATGCAGATGCGATGATGGTCACTTCACGCAATGCGTTTTGCTCTTTGGCAGCCAAGAGCATGCGTCCGATTCGAGGATCTAAAGGAAGATCGGCCAGTTGCTTACCCGTAGGGGTGAGCTTGAAGCTGTTATTAATATCCTTGTCATGACCTACAGCAGCTTCGTCATAAACAATGGCACCTAGCTCATCAAGCAACTGCACGCCATCGGCAATCGCACGACCTAATGGCTTATCAATAAATGGGAATTCTTGAATTCTGGGTAAACGCAAAGAACTCATGCGTAGCAATACCGCCGCTAGCGAACTGCGCAGAATTTCTGGGTCGGTAAATTTAGGGCGACTCAAGTAGTCTTGTTCGCTATACAGACGAATACAAATACCATCCGATACACGGCCGCAACGACCCGCCCTTTGATTGGCGGCAGCCTGAGAAATCGGCTCGATCTGTAGTTGCTCTACTTTATTGCGGTAGGAATAACGCTTCACGCGCGCAAGCCCACTGTCCACTACATAGCGGATATTCGGCACTGTTAATGAGGTCTCAGCAACGTTGGTCGTCAAGATAATGCGTCGGCCATTACCAGGATTAAATACGCGCTCTTGCTCTGGAACCGATTGCCGAGCAAATAGACTCAAAATTTCAGGGTGAAAGCGTTGCTGGAGAACATGGTCTTTTCTGAGCGCTTCGGCACAGTCCCGAATCTCTCGCTCTCCAGGCAAGAACACCAAGACATCTCCGGCGCCCGAGGCACCCTCTCGCCAGACATTGGCGATCGCCTCCGCTACCGCATCCGGAATTTCCTTAGCCTCTTTGGATTCTTTTTTTCCATCTGGTTTGGCATCAGGCTCCAGTGGCTCATAGCGCTGCTCTACCGGGAAAAGTCGTCCACTAACCTCAATCACTGGGGCAGATTTGCCGTTTAATGCAAAATGATCAGAAAAACGTTTAGCGTCAATAGTGGCTGAAGTGATGATCAGCTTGAGATCTGGTCGCTTAGGCAGCAGCTGGCGAAGATAGCCCAGTAGGAAGTCGATATTCAGACTACGTTCATGGGCTTCGTCAATGATGAGCGTGTCGTAGGCCCGTAGCTGAGGGTCTCGCTGAGTCTCGGCTAACAAGATACCGTCAGTCATTAGCTTGATGGAGGCACCCTGACTGGTCTTATCGGCAAAACGCACTTGGTAGCCGACATCTTGACCAATTGGAGTGCCTAGTTCCTGAGCTATACGCTTCGCTGTGGCTGTGGCAGCAATACGGCGAGGCTGTGTATGCCCAATCAGCCGGCCGCCGTTGATAGTGCCCCTGCCGAGATCCAGGCAGATTTTGGGTAATTGGGTTGTTTTGCCCGAACCCGTCTCACCACAGACGATCACGACTTGATGAGAGCTCAAGGCATCTTTGATGATTTGGCGCTGGCCCGATACCGGCAACTCCTCCGGAAAGCGAATTTCTAGCCGTCGAGGGGTGTTGGAAGCAGGCACAGTCGCAGGGCTTGCTTTGGGTTTTTGTTGGTTTATAGGCTCTTGCACCCTATAATTTTCTCACTATGCCAACAAATGCACCAAACCCTGGCTCAAACGCCGAAGAATCAAGCTCCAACTTTCCTTTTGTGGGGTGGCTGCGTGATGTTGCGCCCTATATCCATAGCTTCCGCGAGAAGACCTTTGTCATTGCCTTTGCTGGCGAGCTGGCTCAGGAAATTGGCCTAGAGAACCTCATTGAAGATATCGCCATGTTGCATGCCATGGGTATGCGAATTGTTTTAGTTCACGGCATTCGCCCTCAAATTGAAGAGCAGCTAATGCTTCGCAATATTAAGAGCCAGTTCGGTAAGAGCGCTCTACACAGCTACCGAATTACCGATGCTGCAGCTTTGGAGTGTGTCAAAGAAGCTGCCGGTGAATTGCGCTTAGATATTGAAGCTGCATTTAGTCGCGGCTTACCCAATACGCCAATGGCGGGTTCACGCATCTCTGTGATCTCAGGTAACTTTATTACTGCAATGCCTGTGGGCGTAGTTGAGGGAATTGATTACATTCATACTGGCTTGGTTCGCAAAGTGGACTCGACCTCAATTAAGCTTTCGCTAGATAGCAATAAGATTGTGCTGCTCTCACCCTTAGGTTTCTCGCCTACAGGCCAGGCATTTAATCTTGCTTTTGAAGATGTAGCCGCATCTACTGCTGCTGCACTGAAAGCAGATAAGCTTATTTTCTTAAGTCCATATGCTGGCCTAAAAGATGATGATGGTGATTTCATTACTGAACTCTCCATGCCGCAACTCCAAGAGTATGTAACCCAACATCCGGAACTCGATCAGGGCATGAAAAGCTTGCTCCACATCTCTGGTAGGGCTATACGTGCTGGCGTGAGCCGCGCTCACTTCTTGCCATGCAATCAAGATGGCGCACTCTTAGAAGAGCTCTTCACTCATGATGGTATCGGCATGATGTTGGCCTCATCCGATATTGAAAATTTACGTGAAGCCAATCAAGATGACGTTGGCGGTATCCTGCAGTTGACTAGCCCACTCGAAGAAGAGGGTATTTTGGCTGCTCGCGGTCAAGACGTGATTGAGCGAGATATTCAGCGCTTCTCTGTCATTGAGCATGACCGCGTCCTCTTTGGTTGCGCCGCCCTCTTCCCATTCCCGAACGGCGTAGGTGAGTTAGCTTGCCTCGCGGTTGATCCTGATGTTCAGGGCTCAGGCGATGGAGAGCGCTTACTCAAGCGGGTTGAGATGCGGGCAAAACGCGAAGGCATTAAAAAGCTATTTGTTTTGACGACCAGAACAGAACATTGGTTTTTGAAGCGCGGCTTTAAGCGCGCCTCGGTTGATGATCTTCCAGAGGAAAGAAAACAGATTTATAACTGGGATCGCAAATCCATGGTTCTCACCAAAGATCTGTAAGCTTTATAGCTCTCTTTGGTTTACATTTTTTAGATTTAGTACATCGTATTTGAAAGGCATTACAAATGGCACGCATGGTTCAATGCATCAAACTGAATAAAGAAGCTGAAGGAATGGACTTTGCTCCACTGCCAGGCGAGCTAGGGAAAAAGATTTGGAATCAAGTCTCCAAAGAGGCTTGGGCGGCCTGGTTAAAACAGCAAACCATGCTGATCAATGAGAATCGCCTGAATATGGCTGACCCTCGCGCTCGCCAATACCTACTCAAGCAAGTTGAAAAATACTTCTTTGAGGGGGGTGCAGATATGGCTCAGGGCTATGTACCGCCAGCTGAATAATTATTTTTGAGTATTCCTTGACGAGTCGAAACTAGAGGCATAGGATTGAATCGTAGTCAGTCAGATCTTGTGATTGGCTACATTGGCGAAAGCCACTACTCGTAAGCACATCTATGTGCTTATGGGCATCGGGAACTAAATCTCTTCCTTTTGCCCGCGCCATGAATAATCATGGCAAACAAACCCGATGGATCAGCTTGCTGCCCCGTCGGGTTTTTTATTTAAAACGTGATTCTGCTCACACCAGATGCATTGCTCACCAACAAAATGTCAGCCTTCTCTTTGGCAAAAAGACCAACAGTAATGACGCCAGCAATTTGATTGATTTGCGCCTCAAGAGCCAGTGGATTGACGATTTTCAAGCCAGCGATATCCAAAATCCAGCCGCCGTTATCCGTCACAAAGGGCTGACTTGATGTCTGACCCAAATCGGAACGAGTCTCTTTTGCCATTCTGAGCGTTACCGTGCCGCCCAACTTGGCCAGCTCTTGCGTAACCACCCCTTTGGATAAGGGAATAATCTCCACCGGCAAAGCAAAGCTACCCAGCACCGGGACCTGCTTTGAGGCATCGCAAATACAAATAAATTGCTTGGCCATGGAAGCGATAATCTTTTCGCGGGTCAAGGCGCCACCGCCACCCTTAATCATATGACCGGCAGGATCGATTTCATCGGCACCGTCAACATAGGCGGGTAAATGAACTACCTCGTTAGGGTCTAAGACCTTAAAGCCGTGCTTCAACAAGCGCTCAGTTGTCGCATTGGAGCTTGATACCGTTCCTGAGAAATGCTCTCTATGGGGTGCCAAGGCATCAATAAAGCAATTGGCGGTAGAGCCCGTCCCAATCCCTAAGACCTGGCCTGCCGGGAGCTTTAAGACCTCGTCCCGCGCCGCTTCACCCACTAATTGTTTTAGTTGATCTTGATTCATGATCTTGCTCGATATCCTTATCTGAACTGGAACAGCCTTATTTATGCATCTATCATATGATATTCAATCTGTTTTCCTGATTAATTAAATAAGAGCACTCAAGATCCTGATGACTTCCCCCGCTACCGCACTGAGCCAACTCAAACAACTCACCACCGTCGTTGCCGATACCGGCGACTTTGAGCGCATGCAGGAATATCAGCCCCAAGATGCGACTACCAATCCATCCCTAATCCTCAAAGCTGCCCAGCAAGCCAACTATCAAACCTTGGTGAATGAAGTCAAAGCAGCGCACCCAGGTATGAAACCAGTCGATTTAGTTGACTACATCCTGGTGGCCTTCGGTCTGGAGATTTTGAAGATCGTCCCAGGAAGGGTTTCGACTGAAGTAGATGCCCGCCTGTCATTTGATACTCAGGCAACCATTCACAAAGCACAGCACCTCATCGCACTGTATGAGGCTCACAGGATTGATCGCAAGCGCGTCTTGATCAAGTTAGCAGGTACATGGGAAGGCATTCAGGCGGCGAAGGCTTTAGAGGCAGAGGGCATTCATTGCAATATGACGCTACTCTTCTCTTTAGTGCAAGCAGCGGCCTGTGGAGCGGTCAACGCTAAATTAATTTCACCATTTGTGGGGCGGATTACCGATTGGTATAAAGCCAAACTCGGCAGCAATTGGAATGATGCCAATAACGGTGGGGAAAATGATCCCGGTGTCACATCCGTGAAACGGATCTTCCACTATTACAAGCACTTTGGCATTGCCACTGAAATCATGGGTGCTAGCTTCCGCAATACCAGTCAAATTCTAGAGCTAGCCGGGTGTGACTTACTCACCATCAGCCCAGAGCTATTGAGCGATCTTCAGAGCAGTACGGTAGCGGTTGAGAAAAAGCTTAATGCCAGCAATGCAGCAAGCGCACTTGCTAGCGAGAATATTTCACCTCTCCAGCTAGATGAATCCAACTTTAGATTGCAGTTGAATAATGATGCGATGGCCACCGAGAAATTGGCCGAAGGAATTCGTAATTTCTGCATCGATACTGAAAAGCTCGAGGCTTTATTAAGCAACTAAGGAGTTAAGATGATTATTCATTGTCCGCATTGCAGTAAAGGCAATCGAGTTCCTGCTGAGAGGCTTAATCAGACCCCGGTCTGCGGAGCCTGCAAGCAAGAACTGCTAGCGCTACCCATCAATGCTACTGCGGCAAACTTCGGCGATCTAGTAACTCAATCCGTGATGCCAGTGCTAGTGGATTTTTGGGCGCCATGGTGTGGACCATGCAAAATGTTTGGCCCAACCTTTCAGGCCAGTGCGATTGCCCACGCAAATCAAGTGCTTTTTGTAAAAGTAGATACCGAGGCAGAGCAACTACTCGGATCGCAGTGGAATATCCGCTCAATACCTACGCTGGCAGGATTTAAGAATGGCAAAGAAGTTCACCGCATTAGCGGTGCGCTCCCTGCGGCACAGCTAGAGCAATTTGTGCAGCAATTACTTGCCTAGCGGCATGCTTGATTACTTCTTGGTGGTATTGATACCCAAAATACTATAGGCCGGGCAATTTCCGATCATTCCAGTCAACAATGGAATGATGCCAATCCAAGCCCAAGGTCCAGTAATTCCAAAACCGGCAAGGCCCATTAGGGTAACGCCAACAGTCATTCGTAGAACGCGATCGGTATGTCCAATGTTGCATTTCATAGAAGCCTCTTGAGTAAATGGTTTTGGTGAACGACTTATTTAGACTCTTTAGCTAAACGTTGTCTTAGAGCCTCATACAAGCATACGCCACTGGCCACAGAAACGTTCAAACTCTCAACAACACCTTTCATTGGGATGCGCACCAACTCATCGCAAGTCTCGCGGGTGAGGCGACGCATGCCCTCACCTTCGGCACCCATGACAATACCAATCGGGCCAGTGAGATCAAGATCGTAGATTGATTTTTCTGCTTCGTCGTCAGTACCAATCAACCAAACACCCGCTTCTTGCATCTCTTTCATGCTGCGAACCAGGTTGGTAACGGTAATTACGGGCATCACCTCTGAGGCGCCGCTCGATACTTTACTCACAGTGGCATTAATTGAAGCTGAACGGTCTTTGGGGATAACTACGGCATCAACACCAGCACCATCAGCCACGCGCAAGCATGCGCCAAAGTTATGGGGATCGGTAACACCATCCAACACCAAGAACATCACTTTGCTTTGATTGCTTTGGGCATCCTCTACTACTTCAGTAATGGTGCGAGCAATGGTCATCTTCTCAGCAAGTGCCACTACGCCCTGATGGCGATCATGTCCCGCTAGCTTGTGGAGGCGCTCAGAGTCAGCAGCATGTAATCGCTCTCCCAGAAGCTCTTCAGCCTGCTTGAGAAAATCACCCATGCGACGGTCACGTCGACTCGGGTCAAAATAAACTGACTTCAGGCTTGCGGCATCAACCCTTAAGCGCGCTTGAACTGCATGAAAACCCACTAATATTTGCTTCATCTTTACTTGTCTCGATTCTGTATTGCTATTTATTTACGACGCGCTTTAGTGCTGCGAACCGGCGGTTTTGAACCAGCAGGTTTACCGGCCGGCCTGGAAGGTTTTCCGGGCTTGCTGGGTTTGGCAACTTGGCCGGCACTGCGCCCAGCATGGCTCTTGGACTGATTGGCACCAAGATTGCCGGCAGATTTAGCAGCATTCACATTAACACCAGAATGCTTCTGCGGCTCTTTGCTACCAGGGCGGCCTTTTTTAGGGGCCGCTTTTTTATTTGGCCTACCGGTATCGGTAGCTAAAACAATCTGTCGGCGATTGGTAGTTCCGCCTGGCTCGAGGCCAACTGACCTCACTAAACTAAATTCAATTTTACGGGCGTCTAGATCTACACGGCTAACTAAGACGTGTACGCGATCACCTAAGCGATAACGAATACCGGTTCTTTCGCCACGGAGTTCTTGGCGGGCCTCATCGTATTGGAAATAATCGCCACCCAATTCTGTGACGTGAACCATGCCCTCAACAAAGAGGTTTTCTAGCTGAATAAATAAGCCGAAAGATGCCACACCAGTTACTGTGCCGGCATATTCCCGACCTAAATGGTCACGCATGTAGTAGCACTTCAACCAAGCTTCAACGTCGCGAGATGCTTCATCGGCGCGACGCTCATTGGATGAGCAATGAACCCCTAACTGCCCCCAAATAGGTAATGCAGCATTAGCGCCTTTGGGTAATTTAGGTAAACGCGTGCCATTGGCTGCAGCCTCTTTGGCATCACTATGAGACTTCTTAGCATTGACCGCATTCTCACGACCCTTACCTTTGCGCGGCAGAGTCAGGTTCAGCGGAACCATAGGTGGCAATACTGGGGTGTAAGGCTTCTTCACGAGAATCGCTTTAATAACACGATGAGTCAATAAATCGGGATAGCGACGAATCGGGCTTGTGAAATGCGAGTACGCTGGGTACGCAAGACCAAAGTGGCCTTCGTTATCTGGTTGGTACATTGCTTGCTGCATAGAGCGCAACACAACCGACTGAAGCATGTTGGCATCAGGACGCTCCTTGATTTCACGCATCAGCTTCGCATAGTCCTTTGGCTTGGGCTTTTCCCCGCCACCCAGTGACAAACCGGAAGTACGCAAAACTTGACGCAAGGTAAGCAACTTCTCTTCAGATGGTTCTGCGTGCACGCGATACAAACTGAGGTGCTTGTTTTTATCAATAAAGTCAGCGGCACAGACGTTGGCAGTCAACATACACTCTTCGATTAAGCGATGCGCATCATTTCGAAGGCGCGGTTCAATACGCAGAATCTTGCCCAGCTCATTACTGATAATTTGGGTTTCGGTAGTTTCAAACTCAATAGCGCCACGTTTTTGACGTGCATCTAATAAAATTTTATATAGGGAATAGAGGTTGCCCAATAGAGGACTGAACTCGGCAAAACGAGTTGCTTCAGGACCCTTACTATTAGATAGAACCTCCCACACCGTATCGTATGTAAAGCGCTGTGCTGAATGCATTACCGCTGGATAGAATTGATATGCCAATACCACTCCGTTGTTATCTATAACGGAATCACAGACCATACATAAGCGATCCACTCCAGGATTCAGGGAGCAAAGGCCGTTAGAGATCTTCTCTGGCAACATTGGTATCACCCGTCTCGGGAAATACACCGAGGTTGCGCGTAGGAGACCTTCATCATCTAAAGGCTGGCCAGGCTTAACGTAGTGAGATACATCAGCAATTGCAACAATTAGGCGCCAGGCTTTACTTTTGCCATACATGACCGGCTCGCAATACACCGCATCATCAAAGTCACGGGCATCAGCACCATCAATGGTGACTAAAGGAACATCTCGCAAATCAACTCGACCTTCAAGGTCAGATTGCTGAACGGTGTCGGGCAAGGCATCTGATTCTTTTTTGACTGCTGCTGAAAATTCATGGGGAACGCCATATTTACGTACAGCGATTTCGATTTCCATACCGGGATCATCAATCTCTCCCAGCACCTCAACAACACGGCCAACCGCTTGACGATAGCTGTCTGGGTAGTCAATGATCTCAACGCTGACCACTTGACCTAATTTGGCGTTGCCCTGACCCTTTGGTGGGATCAAAATGTCGTGGCCAATACGCTTATCTTCTGGCGCAACAATTAAAACGCCATTCTCATTGAGGAGGCGTCCAATCACCACTTTATTGGCGTGCAAAATCACATCGACAATCTGCCCCTCAGGACGACCGCGGCGATCCGTTCCTAAAACCCTAACATTGACTCTATCCCCATGCATGACGCGGGACATTTCTCTTTCAGAGAGAAAAATATCTTCACCGCCATCATCCGGGATAACAAATCCAAATCCATCTCGGTGGCCTTGGACTGTACCTAATCGGTCAGCCTCTCGTGGCACCAAGTTTTTTGCTTTACGCATTTAATTCCTTCGGCAATAAATGCCTTATATATCGATAATTATTCTTGTTTAGGCTACTGTATCAAACCACTCGGTCTGAAGGGGGAAAAGCCTAAAAGGGGTTAGAAAGTGGGCCAATAGGCGCATACCCTTATAATAACGGCATGCCCAGGTGGCGAAATTGGTAGACGCACCAGCTTCAGGTGCTGGCGATCGTAAGGTTGTGGGGGTTCGAGTCCCTTCCTGGGCACCAAACAAGATTTAACAGCGCTCTGCGCCTGTTACTACAAGGCCATTATAAAGAAAACTGGCCGTTTCTACATAAAACGAGACAATGCTTATATGGGGGTATTTTCTTAAAATACAACCCCTACCCTCGGAATATTGTTTTGGAGTCACGGTGATTCCCACTAAACCTCGAGTGCCTTCAATTTTTTTATAAAACCTACTACGACACCCTTCTAGCGCCGTCAAAAATCCTACAAGAGCTTTTTGGCGAAGTGGTTCTTCGCATTCACACCACTACTCCAATAAAAAACCCCATCAAAAGATGGGGTTATAAATCACTACTTGAGGATAGGCTCCCCAGGGGCCGTCATGGGATACAAATTAGCCAGTAGAGCTCTCTATTAATTTACGACGCATTGGGCGCAATACAAACCAAGCTAAGATTGCAGCGGCACCATTTAAGATACTTGCAACCCAAAATACAGACTCCCACCCGCCAGTAGCCGCAGCCAATACGCTAGACAAAGGAACCAGCAATGAAGCTGTGCCTTTTGCAGTGTAAAGAAGACCTGCATTACCTGCCGCAAATTTAGATCCGAATGTATCTGCATTAGTGGATGGGAACAAGCTGTAAATCTCACCCCACGCAAAGAATACCAAACCAGTCAATAGCACAAACATCACTGGATCTTGACCAAAATAGTACAGACCCAAAATACCTACGCACTCAAATGAGAAGCACAGGGTCATAGTTTGTTCGCGACCAATCTTGTCAGATACCCAACCGAAGAATGGGCGAGTCAAACCATTCAATACGCGATCAACCGTCAACGCAAATGTTAAAGCCGGGAGCGCCAGACCAAGGAGGCTTACTGTTACACCAGCAATTTGGAAATCTTTAGCGATAGGACCCAATTGTGCGGTGGCCATTAAACCGCCAGCAGCAACCATCACAAACATGAGGTACATAATCCAAAATACTGGCTGCTTCACCATTTCCATGGTTGTATAGTCTTTGCGAGACTGTGCAATTGCAGACTTAGCAATAGTGATTGCGGATTTAATTGGCTTGGATAACATTAGACTTAACAGCACAACGATTGCGCCCTGCCAGATACCGAAATACCAAAAGGCATCCTGATATCCACTGGAAGCAATCATCTTGGCAATTGGAATCACTGTTAAAGCTGATCCAGCACCAAAGCCCGCTGCCGTCATGCCCGCAGCCAAACCACGACGATCTGGGAACCATTTGAGCGCGTTACCCACACAAGTGCCATAAACAGCGCCAGCCCCAACACCACTGACTGCAGCAGCAATGTAAAGCATGGTGAGGGTATCGGCATGGGCGTTCATCATCCAACCCAAACCGCACAAGATGCCGCCACCAAAAACTACTGGTCGCGGACCAAATTTATCAACAAGGTAACCCTCAATAGGTACTAGCCATGTTTCAGTCAACACGAAAATAGTGAATGCGATCTGAATTGCGGATCGACCCCAACCAAACTTTTCATCAATTGGATTTACAAATAATGTCCAGCCATATTGCAAGTTTGCAATCATGGACATACAAATAATCCCAATTAGCAATTGGAACCAGCGACCCCCCAGAGGCCCTGCTTCAACCTGATTACTCATAACGACTCCATTTTTTAATTTTAGAAAGAATGACGGTAATTATTCATACTTAAACAATTTCAACATTGACACTTATCAAGATTATTCAAAGCAGATACATAGGGTTTTCCTTTAAATGGCATCAGATCACCTTATCGTGACGAAGAGCAATCAACTCATCAGTAGTAAAGCCAAGCTC
>JAZKDF010000009.1:0-46768 GCA_040387715.1 Pseudomonadota bacterium
ACCAGGGACCTACGGATTAACAGTCCGGCGCTCTACCAACTGAGCTATCGAGGAATAAGCCGATATTATAGCAAGATGAAATCATCTACTCCAAGTTCTGTGCAGATCCCTAAAGTATTGACCATTGCCGGGTCCGATAGTGGCGGTGGCGCGGGCATCCAGGCGGACCTCAAAGTCATAACAGCCCTTGGTGGATATGGGATGTCAGCCATCACGGCCATCACTGCTCAGAATACTTTGGGGGTGAGCCGCATTCAGGATGTAGATCTTGATGTGGTTGAGGCGCAGATCGACGCGGTATTTCTAGATATTGGGGTGGATATTGTCAAAATCGGGATGTTGGCCAGCCCAGAAATCGTCCGTACAGTGGCGTCAGCCCTCAAACGGCATGGGGCCAAAAGAATCGTTTTAGACCCTGTATTACGCGCGACTTCAGGTGCCAGCCTCGGTGGAGACGATACGGCTCAAGCCATCATTGCTGAGTTATTTCCGATGGCGACTCTAGTTACCCCTAATTTGGACGAAGCCTCGTTGTTATTGGGTCGGGAGATATCTGGCCCTGATGATTTCAAGGCAGCGGCTCAAGAGTTGCTGGATATGGGTCCTCAGGCCGTTCTCATTAAGGGTGGCCACCTCGATGCTACTCATACCCAACTGACCGATTTCTTAATGTGGCGAACCATTGAGGATGGCCTCGAAGTTGTCCAATCCAAAGAGTTCAAGCACTACCGCGTCAATACGGGCAACACCCACGGAACCGGTTGCTCACTCGCATCTGCTATCGCAACCTATTTAGCTGACGGTCATGACCTGAATCATGCGGTTGCCAAGGCAATCTCTTATGTTGAGGCAGGGCTGGAGGCGGGGCGTTTCTTGAGTATTGGCGAGGGTCCAGGACCCTTGTGGCATATGCATGATTTTTACCCAACTGCACTGCCGGAAGAACAAGGTAAATATTAGGTTTTCATCAACTCTTGCAGACGCTTGACGGCTGCTTTAGGGTCGCTAGCTGCATTAATAGCTCTCACAACGGCAACAGAACCAACCCCGCTTTGCGCCACCGCATGAATACTGCTTTCATCAATTCCGCCAATAGCCACTAAAGGGTAGTGACTCATGAGCTTGGCGTATTTATAGAGACGACCTAGACCTTGTGGTGCTGTTTCCATCTTCTTTAGGTTGGTCGCAAACACGGCACCCATGGCGATATAACTGGGGCAAAAGCGATCCGCATATACCATCTCGGCATAGCCGTGCGTACTTAAGCCAAGTCGAAGGCCTGCAGTCCGGATAGCATCCAAATCTGCCGTCTCTAAATCTTCTTGCCCCAAATGAATGCCGTAAGCCCCGGCTTTAATCGCCTCTTGCCAATAGTCATTAATAAATAGCAGGGTCTTGCTGCCTTTGACGGCATTAACAGATTCCGTAATTTGCTTGTGGATCAGTTTTTTATCTTCTGACTTCAGGCGAAGTTGCACGGTTGGTACTTCAGCTTCAACCATACGCTTCACCCAATCCGCATCGGGCATGACTGCATACAGACCTAGGCGCTTAGGGCACTCTGCGAAAGCGTTGGGGTTCATGTTGCGTGTCCAGGGAAGCAAATCAAAATGCTCTGGCCTGGAGGGCCATTTAAAAGGGTTAAATCCACCATCTTGATGAACCATGCGCGACCAAGCTTTACCCAATACCTTGGCATCACGTTCAATAAAACCCATGGTAATTGCAGCAACCGTACCAGCTAGTTCGTAATGATCAGAAGCGTGCTCGTTATCAATTTTGGGTGGTGGAGAATTAAGGCTATAGGCTGGAATCGGAATGCACAAATCATCCTTAGCATGGGCTGCAACAATTTGATCCGCAATGTCACGCACTAAGCTCATCGGTATGGTTCTTTAGTTTTGATGCCAGAAAGGCGTGCCAACCAACGGCGTGCTGGCTTGAGCAGACTGCTGGGCTTTCATGGCACCAGACAGGTGGGCTGTGCGACCAGCATCGACTGCCATCGCAAATGCTTTTGCCATCGCCACTGGATCATCAGCCAAAGCTACAGCAGTATTCAACAACACGCCATCGAAACCCCATTCCATCACGGCACAAGCATGGGATGGTAGGCCTAAGCCAGCATCTACTAGGAGTGGAACCTTTAAGCGGTCACGCAAGAGCTTCAATGCATAAGGATTTAAAGGGCCTTGACCCGTTCCAATCGGCGCTGCCCAAGGCATAACAGCCTGGCATCCGACATCAACCAAACGTTGACACAAAATCAAATCCTCAGTGCAGTAGGGTAGAACTTTAAAGCCATCCTTAATCAACGTTTCTGCGGTTGAGGCTAGACGCAAGGTATCGGGTTGCAATGTGTAGTCATCGCCAATGAGTTCCAGCTTAATCCAGTCAGTTTCAAATACTTCACGAGCCATCTGTGCAGTAGCAATCACTTCTTTTGGGCTGTGGCATCCAGCGGTATTAGGCAAAACGGGTACTGCCATTTTCTTCAACAGTTCCCAAAAACCAGAATGTGCTTCTGTAGTTGAGGTGCCTTGTCTGCGCAGGCTCACGGTAATCATTCCGGGATTGGATTGCTTGACGGCATTTTCCAAAACTTGTGGAGAGGGGTAACGCGACGTGCCCAGCAATAAGCGGCTAGCAAAAGTTTCGCCATACAGTACCAATGGGTCTGCCGTATTAAAAGAAGTGGGTAATGGGGCGGTCATATTAATAAATTACGCATGGATTGATTTCTTCATTCGTCTCTGAACTAGCCGCCAGTCACCGGAGCTATAACTTCCATCTCATCGCCTTCATGCAAAACTTCTTCTGCATGCCTAGTCTTGGGAACGAATTCATAATTGATGGCAACAGCAAATGGCGGTTGCGCATCAATCATCATTAGCACGTCATCAATCGTGCTGTTATCTGGAACGTCTTTAGCAACTTGGTTGACCATTATGCGCATGCACTGAACTCCTGATTGGCGCTAGCCGTCACCTGTAAACCTAAGTCGATTGCGGTAGAGCTTGAGCCCGAGCTTAATACTTCTAATGCGCAATCCAGAATAGCTGGCGAGATCATGAAGCCATGGCGATAGAGGCCATTGATCATCATCAGGTCGGCCTGATTTGGCTTATGGTCAACGCATATCTCTGGTAGATTATCTTTTAGCGTAGGGCGGCACTGCGTTGCCATTTCTAGGATACGTGCTTCAGCAAAACCACTGTGTACGGTATAAATCGCACTAAGTAATTCCATGGCAGAGCGAACGCTCATTGGGGAGAGATCTTCAGACTCAATCTCCGTTGCGCCAACAACGTAGACGTCATCTTCTTTGGGGGCGATATAGATCGGATAGCGGGGATGTATTAGGCGAGTAGGGCGACGCAGTTTAACTTCGGGTGCATGCAAACGAATAACTTCACCACGCACCCCACGTAAATTCTTAGAGGTGTTGACTACTTGCTTCCAGGCGTCTTTAGCCCCAAGGCCGCGACAATCAATGACCCAATCAAAACCATGCTCTTTATTACGAAGTTGCTCTGGATCGACAGCTTGATGCCAATGACAAGGCACCTTCATTAAGGTGAGCTCTACCAACAAAGCTTCTAATAGTTGACGGTTATCTAGCTGACCTTCATTCGGTAAATAGAGGCCATGAGTAAACCGGTCTGCAACGCCGGGCTCGATTTCTGCCAAAGACTGGCTATCTAAATGAATGGGCTTAGAAAGTGCCTCATTGCGATCGCAATTTCTCTCTAGATGGGAGGCAAAGCGCTCTGCATCACTAGCATCTTGACGATGCCACAGGATCAATGTGCCATCTTGCTGAAAATACACTGGCTTCGCTAATTCATCGATGAGTTGTTTCCAACGCGGCAGGCTATGAACACCCATGCGCACCACGTTATCTTCAGTAATAGCCGATTCCGCCAATGGTGCCAACATCGCAGCAGCAATGCGCGCAGCTGAATCCCTGGCATCTGAACTGCCTTTCTCAAATAGCTCAACCTGAGCTCCACGCTTAGCAAGCGCGACCGCTAGCAACCGGCCCATCAGGCCGGCGCCAACGATGGCATATTTGCCGCTTGAGAATGCTTTATTCACTTACTGGTAAATCTCGCTACCGCGCTTACGAAACTCTGCAGACATCTCTTCCATTCCCTTTGCTGGATCTGTAGAGGCTTCTGCAGTAATCGGAATTACTTTATTTACCTTCGGGTTGCCATCTGCGTCCAAGGTCGCTGCGTAATCACGAACTTCTTGAGTGATCTTCATCGAGCAGAACTTCGGCCCACACATGGAGCAGAAGTGCGCTATCTTGGCGCCTTCAGCAGGCAAGGTGGCATCGTGGTATTCGCGGGCACGTTCAGGATCTAAGCCGAGATTAAATTGATCTTCCCAGCGGAACTCAAAACGCGCTTTGGATAAAGCGTTATCGCGTACTTGAGCACCAGGCAAACCTTTGGCTAAGTCCGCGCCATGCGCCGCAATTTTGTATGTAATGATGCCAGTACGTACATCTTCTTTGTCAGGCAAACCTAAATGCTCTTTCGGTGTGACATAACAAAGCATTGCTGTGCCGTACCAACCAATCTGTGCAGCACCAATACCGCTGGTGATGTGATCGTAACCAGGGGCAATATCGGTAATCAATGGTCCAAGGGTATAGAAGGGCGCCTCTAAGCAGTGCTTCAACTCCTCAGTCATGTTTTCTTCAATGCGCTGCATTGGAACGTGACCAGGACCTTCAATCATGACTTGAACATCGTGCTTCCAGGCTTTGGCAGTTAATTCTCCGAGGGTATGGAGTTCGCCAAATTGTGCGGCATCATTTGAGTCAGCAATACAGCCTGGACGCAAACCGTCACCTAAGCTAAATGACACGTCATAGGCTTTCATGATTTCGCAAATCTCATCAAACTTCGTGTAGAGGAAGTTTTCTTTATGATGAGCCAAGCACCACTTAGCCATGATGGAGCCACCGCGAGATACGATGCCAGTGATACGGTCAGCTGTTAAAGGAACGTAGCGTAGCAATACACCAGCATGAATAGTGAAGTAATCCACACCTTGCTCAGCTTGCTCTACCAAAGTGTCGCGGAACATTTCCCAGGTCAGGTCTTCTGCAATACCGCCGGTTTTATCAAGCGCTTGATAGATTGGAACGGTACCAATTGGAACTGGTGAGTTACGAATAATCCACTCACGGGTTTCATGAATATGTTTACCCGTGGAAAGATCCATGATGGTATCTGCACCCCAACGGATCGACCACACCATTTTTTCAACTTCTTCATTGATAGAAGAGGTCACGGCAGAGTTACCGAGGTTGCCGTTAATCTTCACGCGGAAGTTGCGGCCAATAATCATCGGCTCTAGTTCTGGGTGATTAATATTGGCTGGAATGATGGCGCGCCCAGCGGCGATTTCAGAGCGCACGAATTCACCGGTAACGATGTCGGGAAGATTGGCGCCATAGCTCTTGCCGGGATGCTGCTTGAGTAATTGCTTGTATTCTGGATTTTTGCGTAATTGCTCAAGACCCATGGACTCACGTAATGCAACGTATTCCATTTCAGGGGTGATGATACCTTTGCGGGCGTAATACATTTGGCTCACATTCTGGCCGGATCGCGCAACGCGAGGAGGGCTGATGTGTGCGAAACGCAAACTTTGTGTTGCCTCATCTTGTGAGCGAGCAACACCATATTCAGAGGTTGGGCCTGCTAGTTGGACTGTATCGCCACGTTCTTCAATCCAGCCCTTACGCAATAAAGGCAAACCTTTTTCAAGGTTGATCACGATATCGGGATCGCTATAAGGACCTGAGGTGTCATAAACGGGAACAGGTGGATTGGGCACCATCTCTTCGCCCACGCGCGTTGATAGCTGCTCAATCATTCGGATCGGGGCTTTGATATCCGGACGTGAACCCTCTAGATAGGTTTTGGTAGAAGCGGGGTAGGCAAATTTTTGGCCAAAGTCACGCTCCAAGCTCTTAAGGCTAGGAATTTCTTGTTTAGATTTATTGTTGGTATCGCTCATGCCCATCTCCTGACTGTAATTAGATGGACGAAACCGGGTGACGGTCTGATGGAAAACTCCCCACGCCAGCATTACCTGGATCGGGTTATAGGGTCTTTCTCAGCGCCTCGTAGCAAAAAACACTAGAGGGCACCCCTGTTTCATCCTTAGAGCTTATTTAACCACGAAATGACCTGAAGCTAGATGATCAAAATCAAGCCATTGAGTCGATCAGGATTCGCTTAACTAGCCTTGGTATTCCGCAAAATGAAGTCTGCCGTCACAAAAGCGGCATCACTAGTGAATTCATCAGCCAAAATGCGGGCTGCAGCCTCAGAAAGCGAGATTTCAATAAAACCACTGACTTCACCATCATGGTTGGTCGGTACAAAGTTATCCGCCAGCTCTAAGTCATAGATATAGAGTTGTTCATCATGAAAACCTCGCCCTAGGATGGGGCGGCGCATATGTATGCGACCCACTGGCTCAATTTGGTCAGAAATCTGGGGTGGTACACCCGCTTCTTCCCATAATTCCCTGCGGGCATTAACCCAGGGGGTTTCATCTGCCCCAATACCTCCCGCAGCCAGGTTATCAAGGCGACCTGGGTCGGTAGGCTTGGTTTCGCTGCGGCGTCCAAGCCAGAGATTGCCGGCTTTGGTGAAACCATTAATGTGGGTTGCCATGCTCCGAAAGCCAAAAGTACGGAAGGCGGAGCGCTCTAAACGGAAATATTCGTGCCCATTTTGGTCAATCCAGGCGAAATCTTCATGACGCCAGCCGGGAATAAACCCGCCCTGATGCATCCTATCGGCTAATTTGGCCAGGCTTTCTGATAGCACTAAGGGTCGAGCATGGTGAATAGCCAGGCGATCATGACCCATTTCAACATGGGGGATCGGGTTTTTAGTGAGGGATTCTTGTAAATAAGGGATGAATTCCGGATTTAGGTGACCGATGACCTGTCCAGCGGAGGCGCCACCCAAAAAATGGATGGGCAGAAAATCTTGTGGAGCAGTTCTCGCCGTGTTTTGGAGCATCTCCTCTAGAGCGGCGATAGTGCTGGTGGTGAGCTTATGCATGTTCTAAGTGTAAGAGAAATTAGAAATCCCGAAAAAGTAGTCTGAAAATCTATAAGCGAATCTAGATTGTCAACAGATCTTTACTTATATTTTTGTCAGAGATGGATGCTCATAATTTAAGCAAGCTAGGTCACTCTATACAAATCTGCGACTTACGAAAACTTTTGGGTATTTATCCACAAAGCCTGTGGATAAGTTTTTTATTTTGAAGTGGTCCCGCCGACAGGAATCGAACCTGTATCCCACGCTTAGGAGGCATGTGCACTATCCATTGTGCTACGGCAAGATTGAAAAAATATAAAACGATTTTTTAAAATGATGCTAAGGCTTCAAACATTATCCACTGATTACCAGCCACACATCGCCCATACCGAATTCGTGATTGCAACCATCATGTCGGGAGCAAAGTAGGTGGAAAAAATAATTCCCAAAGCAATGATTGCGAAGAAATACAAGAGCCACTGCAAGATACGCAATTTTGTTTGCATGAGTGCTTACGCAAGGGCGGTGCGATCTAACGCACGTTCTTTTACTGGGAGATTAACTAAGAATGCAAACACCCCTAAGGCAATCGCAATATTCCAAACAATTAAATAGGAGCCGGTTCTATCAAATAAATAGCCGCCAAAATAGGCGCCACAAAAACTACCCAATTGATGTGAGAAGAACACTAAGCCAGAGAGCATGGTCAGGTATTTAACGCCAAAGATCTGCGCCACGATTGCATTAGTTAGGGGGATGGTGGATAGCCACAGGAAGCCCATGATTGCTGCAAAGAGATAGGTAGATGTTGGGCTAAGAGGTAGCCAAACAAAGGCCATGATCGCGATCGATCTGCTGATGTAGATGCCGGATAGAAGGTAGCGCTTAGGAAAGCGTTGTCCCAGAATTCCGGCGCTATAGGTTCCAAAGATATTGAAAAGCCCAATTAAGGCAAGTGCGGTAGTGGCTACAGCAGGCGCACCAACATCGGGATAAATTTTGGATAAATCTTTAAGGTAGGGCGCTAGATGAACGGCGATGAACACCACCTGAAATCCGCACACAAAATACCCCAAGGTCAACAACCTGAAGCTGGGATTACCCATCGCTTCTTTTAAAGCTTGTTTGATGGTTTGATCGCTACCTTGCTGTGTATTTGCGATATGAGGTTCGCGCAACATAAACGCAATGGGAATCATCAAGCTGGCCATCAGCGCCAACATGAGTAGAGCATCGTTTGCACCAAAGTTAGTCAGCAAGCCCTGCTCAACAGGGATCATGAGGAACTGTCCAAAGGACCCGGCAGCCGCTGCAATTCCCATTGCCCAAACACGTTTTTCCGCGGCAACGTTGCGACCTAAAATTCCATAGATCACGCTATAGGTAGTTGCAGTTTGTGCGAGGCCGATTAGCAATCCACCGGCCAATGAAAAATTCAAGGCATCGGTCGAGATTGCCATGCCCGCTAAACCGAGCGCATAAAGCACACCACCGGCGACCATAATTTTGAGAGCGCCATAACGATCAGCCAATGCTCCGGTGATCGGTTGAACTGCACCCCAAATCAAATTCTGCAATGCAATGGTGAGGGCAAAGGTTTCACGACCCCAGCCATTAGCGTAGGTAATTGGAAGGTTAAATAAGCCAAATCCATGGCGTATGCCCATGGAAAAGGTCACCATCAGGCCGCCAAAAATCAGCACCTGTTTCAGGGATAGCTTTTGGCTTGATTCACTTAAAAGCATTGGATTTAAATAATGCCCTTATCTTGTAGCGCAGCAATCGCCTGGGGATCGAGGTTTAGACGCTCCTCCAGAATTTCGCTGGTATGTTGACCCAAGGTAGGCGGGGCCATGCGGACCTCAACTGGGGTTTCTGATAGGCGCATTGGGCTAGCAACGAGTTTCATATTGCCTGCCGTTGGGTGCGGGACATTAATTTGTACGCCCCGTGCCTTCACTTGCTCGTTATCAAAGACTTCTTCAAAGTTATTGATGGGGCCGCAGGGTACGTTTGCCGCCTCTAAAAGGCTAATCCACTCAGCTTTAGTTTTGCGACGAGTCATAACTTCCAGCAATGAAATCAATGACTTACGATTCTCAACCCGGAGGGGATTGTTGATATACAGCGGGTTTTGGGCTAAATGCGCCTCGCCGCCAGCAGTAACAAAGTGCTTGAATTGACCGTCATTGCCAACGGCAACAATCATCCATCCGTCTGAGGTTGGAAAGGTTTGGTAAGGAACAATGATCGGGGAGGCATTGCCCCAGCGACGCGGCACCTTATCCGAGCAAAGATAGGCGCTAGATACATTGGCCATTACGGCAATCTGGGTATCCAAGAGGGCCATATCGATATATTGACCCTGACCAGTCTGGTCGCGATGCACTACAGCAGCCAGGATGGCAGTGGTGGCGTACATCCCTGTGAAGATATCGGCAATCGCAACCCCAGCTTTCTGTGGGCTGGCACCTGGAAAGTCATCGGCTTCGCCGGTCACGCTCATAAAACCACCCATACCTTGAATAATGAAGTCGTATCCAGGGCGATGCGCATAAGGGCCGTTTTGGCCAAAACCAGTAATGGAGCAGTAAATCAGGTCTGATTTGACCTGTTTGAGGCTTTGATAATCCAGGCCGTACTTGGCAAGATCCCCAACTTTGTAGTTTTCAATCACCACATCAGACTCTTTAGCCAGTTGACGGATGATTTCTTGGCCCTCGGGCTTGCTGATATCGACTGTAATGGAGCGCTTATTCCGATTTATACAGATGAAATACGCTGTTTCTGCGGTGTCGTTGCCCTCGGCATCCTTTACAAAGGGAGGTCCCCAGTGCCGGGTATCGTCCCCTACGCCTGGACGCTCCACTTTAATGACATCTGCACCGAGATCGGCGAGGTTTTGTGCGCACCACGGGCCGGCAAGTACACGGCTGAGGTCTAAAACGCGAATATGACTTAGGGCTCCCATCCCGCAATTTTGGCATGAATATGGGGGTAATTCAGGAAAATTCAGGTTTTGCTTTACACATGACTACAATTTGCCCGCATGGCTACCCGTAAAACTTCCGAATACAGCGAATCATCGATTCAGGTCCTAAAAGGACTGGAACCCGTCCGTCAGCGGCCGGGAATGTACACCCGCACCGATAACCCATTGCACATCATTCAGGAGGTGCTGGATAACGCTTCTGATGAGGCTTTAGGTGGTTTTGGTAAGCAAATCATCGTCACTTTGCATGCTGACAGTAGCGTGAGCGTGGAAGATGACGGCCGCGGAATCCCCGTGGGAATGCATCCAACCGAGAAGTTGCCGGTTGTAGAAATCGTCTTCACCCAGCTGCATGCGGGTGGCAAGTTCGAAAAAGGCACTGGCGGTGCTTATGCTTTTTCTGGCGGCTTGCATGGGGTTGGCGTTTCGGTTACCAATGCCTTATCTAAACGCTTAGAGGTCACTGTATGGCGTGAAGGCCAGGTTTCTACTTTGACTTTTGCGGATGGCAAAGTCATTGAAAGGCTCAAAACCAGCGCGGCTGGTAAAGAAGACAAATCGCACGGTACCCGCGTTCGTGCATGGCCAGATGGCAAGTACTTTGATAGTGCTGCTATTCCCATGCCAGAACTCATTCGACTCTTACGCTCAAAAGCAGTATTGCTTCCAGGCGTTAAGGTCACCCTAATTCAAGAAAAGTCTGGGGAGAGCCAAACTTGGCAATATGCCCAAGGCTTACGCGGCTATTTAAATGAAGCGATGGCTCAAGCTGGTCATGGTGCAGAAGTAATTCCACCATTCGAAGGTGAGCAATACGCCACCGGCAATGGAGATGATGATTCCTTTGCTGAAGGCGAGGGCGCAGCCTGGGTGGTGACCTGGACAGAAGATGGTGCACCTGTGCGCGAGAGTTATGTGAACTTAATTCCGACTCCGGCTGGCGGAACTCATGAAAGTGGTTTGCGCGAAGGTCTCTTTAATGCGGTTAAAGGTTTTATTGAGATGCACGCTTTACAACCTAAAGGCGTGAAACTCATGCCTGAGGATGTATTTGCACGTGCCTCATTCATTTTGTCTGCCAAAGTATTGGACCCACAGTTCCAAGGACAAATTAAAGAACGCTTGAACTCTAGAGATGCGGTACGTTTGGTTTCTGGCTACGCTAAATCTGCTCTAGAGCTTTGGCTCAATGAGCACGTAGATTACGGTCGTAAATTAGCAGACCTGGTAATTAAGCAAGCGCAAGCAAGAACCCGTGCCGGCCAAAAAGTAGAGAAGAAAAAATCCTCTGGCGTTGCTGTGCTTCCTGGAAAGCTTACTGATTGTGAGAGCGAAGATATCGGCCTCAATGAGATCTTCCTGGTTGAGGGTGATTCAGCAGGCGGCTCAGCCAAGATGGGTCGCAATAAAGAATATCAAGCCATCCTCCCTTTGCGCGGTAAGGTTCTCAATACTTGGGAGGCTGAGCGCGATCGCTTATTCGCGAACAACGAAGTGCATGACATTGCAGTTGCCATTGGCGTAGATCCGCATGGCGCTAATGACACGCCTGATTTATCTAACTTACGTTACGGCAAGGTATGCATCTTGTCTGATGCGGACGTGGATGGTGCGCATATTCAGGTTTTGCTGCTCACCTTGTTCTACAAGCATTTCCCTAAGTTAATCGAATTGGGACACATTCATATTTCTCGACCACCGTTATTTAGGGTCGATGCGCCAGCGCGCGGCAAAAAACCTGCGCAAAAGATCTATGCCTTAGATGCAAATGAACTTCAAGCGATTGAAGACAAGTTACGCAAGGATGGCGTCAAAGAATCGGCTTGGCAAATTTCCCGCTTTAAGGGTTTGGGTGAGATGAGTGCTGAGCAGTTGTGGGATACCACCTTAAATCCAGATACCCGCCGCCTATTACCGGTGACATTGGGCGCGTGGACAGAGGATGAAACAATTAAAACAATGGATATGTTGATGGGTAAATCCGAATCCGGGGCGCGTCGTGACTGGTTGGAAGAGCGCGGTAACGAAGTAGAGGCGGACATCTAATGGCGATTAAAAAAACTCCGGGTGATATTGGTGCAACCGAGCAGGCTGACTTGTTTGCTGGTGAGCCAATCGAAATGAATATTGTTGAAGTAGAACAAGCTCCCGCTCCAGAAGCCGGCGGCCCAAAGGATCCTCATGATCCCAAAGTGGTTGAGCTCAATGAGGATGACAAAGATAGTTTAACGCTGGCTGTCTATGCTGAGCGCGCTTATCTTGACTATGCAATTAGTGTAGTTAAAGGTCGCGCCTTGCCTGATGTGTCTGATGGTCAAAAGCCAGTGCAACGTCGCATCCTATTCTCGATGAGTGAGATGGGTCTACGTGCCGATGCTAAGCCAGTAAAGAGCGCGCGTGTGGTTGGTGATGTGTTGGGTAAATTCCATCCACATGGTGATCAATCTGCTTATGACGCACTAGTACGTCTTGCACAGAGTTTCTCATTACGTTACCCGCTGATCGACGGTCAGGGTAACTTTGGTTCACGCGATGGTGATGGCGCGGCGGCAATGCGTTACACCGAAGCGCGTTTAACCAAAATTGCCGGCCTCTTGTTGAGCGAAATCGATGAAGGCACGGTGGATTTCGCGCCGAACTACGATGGCTCTTTCCAGGAGCCGAAGTTATTGCCGGCACGCTTGCCATTTGTTCTATTGAATGGTGCATCCGGTATTGCGGTCGGTATGGCTACGGAGATCCCCTCGCATAATTTACGTGAAGTGGCTAGCGCAGCAATTGCGTTGATGAAGTCGCCGAAAATGAGCACTTCGGAGCTCTTAGAAATCATGCCGGGACCGGACTATCCAGGTGGTGGCCAGATTATTTCCTCGCCTTCAGAAATCGCACAGATTTATGAAGCAGGTCGCGGCAGTTTAAAAGTTCGTGCTCGCTGGTCTGTTGAGGAGTTGGCTCGCGGTCAGTGGCAAATCGTTGTAAATGAATTGCCACCATCCACCTCATCGCAGCGTGTCCTGCAAGAGATTGAAGAGATTACCAATCCGAAGGTGAAGGTCGGCAAGAAGACTTTGACTCCTGAGCAAAATAATCTCAAGTCCACCATCTTGAATGTGCTTGATGGTGTGCGCGATGAATCCAGTAAAGATGCTGCCGTGCGCTTGGTATTTGAGCCTAAGAGCAAGAACATTGACATTAATGAGTTTGCTAACTTATTACTGGCCCACACTTCGTTAGAGTCCAATGCACCAATGAACTTGGTGATGATTGGTACTGATGGCCGTCCACGTCAAAAGGGTCTGAAAGAGATCATCTCTGAATGGATTTCTTTCCGAGTTGGCACTGTCACTCGTCGAACTCAACATCGCTTGGGCAAAGTCAACGATCGGATGCATATTTTGGAAGGGCGCTTAATCGTCCTTCTCAATATTGATAAGGTCATTAAGATCATTCGCAATAGCGATGAGCCCAAGTCTGACCTCATTAAAGAATTTAAACTCAGCGATCGACAGGCGGAAGATATCCTAGATATCCGTTTGCGCCAGTTGGCTCGCCTTGAAGGCATCAAAATTGAGCAAGAATTAAAAGGGCTGAAGTCTGAGCGCGATGATCTTGAAGGTTTGTTGCAAAGCGATACCGTTCTTCGTAAGCGCATCATCAAAGAAATCGAATCCGATATGAAGGATTTTGGTGATGATCGTCGCACCTTGATACAGGAAGATAAGCGCGCTGTTGCAGAAACCAAAGTATTGGATGAGCCAGTTACCGTCATCGTGTCTCAAAAGGGTTGGGTACGAGTACGCCAAGGTCACGAGCATGATGCAACCCAATTTGGCTTCAAGGCAGGTGATGCTTTGTATGGCACATTTGAGTGTCGTACGGTCGATGTAATACAAGGCTTTGGTAGTGATGGTCGCGTTTACACCGTTCCCGTCAGCGAGTTACCAGGTGCTAGAGGTGACGGCTCACCATTGACCAGTTTTGTGAACTTAGCCGCCGGTTCACAAATGGTCGCCTACTACGCCGGTCAGTCTGATGATCTAGTGTTGATTTCCACTAGGTCTGGAAATGGCTTCCTGGCCAATGTCGCAGATATGACCACCCGTAATAAGGCTGGTAAATCTTTTGTTGGTATTGATAGTAAATTCCCGGGTGGTGATGCGCCTCTTGGCGCAGCTAAGGTTTCAGCGGGCATGAAACAGGTGGCCTGCCTATCTGAAGGTTCTAAATTATTGGTATTCCCATTGGATGAACTCAAGCGCTTGCCTACGGGCGGCAAGGGTGTGATCTTGATGGGCTTGGACGATAAAGAGAAGTTGGCTTCTGCAATTGCGGTTGGTTCTGATGGTGCTACCTATTCAGGCGCTGGTCGTGCAGGCAAGCCTACTGAGCTAAGCCTCGATGCAAAAACCTTGAAGTCATTTGCGGGCAATCGCGCTCGTAAGGGGCACTTTGTTGAGCCTCGATTGAAGGATGGAAAGCTCAAAGCGAACTAAGGCGCTCACTTAGTTCTTGGGATGTAATAAAAAACCCGGTCATTAACTGATCGGGTTTTTTGTTTTGTCTTACATCTTCTTGGGGATGGGTACGCTGTACTTCACGGCAATGACTTCAGCCAAAATGGATATAGCTATTTCTGGGGGAGTTAAGGCGCCGATAAATAAGCCAACAGGGCCATGAAGTCGCTCGACCTGTTCTTGAGTTACATCAAACTCTAGCAAGCGGGCTTTACGTTTCTGCGTATTGACCCTGCTTCCTAATGCGCCAACATAAAAAGCGGGGGACTTTAATGCCTCCATCAAGGCCAGATCATCGAGCTTAGGGTCATGCGTCAGGGCCACCACAGCTGTATGAGAATCGACGCCTATCTCCAGCAGTACATCGTCTGGCATACCCTTGATAAATTGAATCTGTTCGCGATTAATTCCCTCCGCGTACTCCTCGCGCGGGTCAATGACAATAACCTCAAAATCTGAGGCGAGGGCAAAGTCAGCCGTGTATAGAGATAGTTGTCCTGCCCCGATGATGACCATGCGCCAGCGTGGACCATAGGTGGTTTTCATCAAATGCTCGTTACAAACAAAAGCCTCATTGCGATTACCGGGCTCAAGCTGAGATTTGCCTGTCACTAGATCAACGGTGCGGGAGGTAATCTGGTGATTGGAGATTGAGTTCAAAATAGATTCAAGGATCGCCAACTCGGGCTTGGGTTCGACGAGCAAGCGTAGTGTGCCGCCACAAGGCAAGCCAAAGCGTGCCGCCTCTTGTTGACTAACACCATAGACAACCATCTCGGGCAAGTCTCGAGTCAAGATTTCAGTTTGGACACGACGAATCAAGTCATCCTCGACACATCCGCCAGAAACCGATCCAGTGACCTGCCCGTCACCCCGAATGGCCAACCAAGAGCCAATAGGTCTTGGAGCAGAGCCCCATGTTTGGACTACAGTAGCGATGGCCACTGGGTGGCCGGATTTAAGCCAATCCACGGCAGCTTTTAATACGCTTAAGTCGGTGCTGTTCATTTCTTGTCTTTAATATTTTTGTCTTTATTATTTTTTTGCTGCCAATGTAATTATTATCACTCTAATGACGAGTTCTAGCCCATCCCCTCAATCATCTCGATTACGCTTTGCGGTTCTGCTGCTTGCCGCTGGCGAGGGTAGCCGGCTTGGCGTGCATCCGAAAGCCTTGCTTTATCGAGATGGTCAGACTCTACTGCAGCGTTTTTCGATTTCAATCCAATTATTTACCCCTGTTGAATCCATTGTGGTGACTGGCTTTCATGCGCAGGCGATTGAGTCCGAGATTGAAAAGATTAATCCCTCATTTTCTTATCCGATGAAGGTTGTTCAAAATCCGATTCCAGAAAAAGGTCAACCTTCATCAGTTCGCCTAGGGCTTGAGTCTTTCCAAGAAGAGTTTGATGTTTTGCTGGTCGCGCTATCGGACCAGCCTCAGGTAGGCGCAAAAGAGATTCAGGAGTTGCTTGATGAGTATGTCAGGCGAAAGAGTGGTGAAGAGATCATTCTTCCAATGGTGGGTGGGAAGCGCGGCAATCCCATACTGTTTTCGCGTAAAGCGGTTCTAGATGTACTGGCGAGTCCAGATATGGTTTGCCGAGTATATATGGATGCCCATCCTAATAAGGTGAGGGCTATGCATACTGGCAATCAGGCATTTGTCTTGGATGTCGACACGCCAGAAGACATCCAAAAGCACAAATTAAGTCTAGCTAGTTTTTAAATCTCTGCAATCAATTCAATTTCGACGCATGCACCCAAAGGGATCTGCGCCACACCGAATGCACTACGAGCATGTTTACCGGCATCACCAAACACCTCAAACAACAACTCGGAGCAGCCGTTAACAACTAAGTGTTGCTCAGTAAATTCAGAAGTGGAATTGACTAAACCCATGACCTTCACAATGCGCTTCACTTTATCCAGTGAGCCTAAATGATTTTGTAGTGTAGAAATCAAATCAATTGCAATCGACTTGGCGGCAGCTTTACCAGTTTCCGTATCCATGTCCAAGCCAAGCTTACCAACCCAAGGCTTGCCATCTTTTTTGGCGATGTGACCCGATAGAAAAACGGTATTGCCAGTGGTGGTTGCCATCACATAAGCGGCAGCAGGTGGTCCCGGTGGTGGTAAATCAATACCAAGAGTTTTCAGGCGATCGCTAATGTGATTTGTCATAGAGTTCAGTGGAAAAGAGGAGATGAAAAAGTAAGCAAGGAAAAAGAAAGCAATAAATCAAAAAAGAAATAAATAAAGACTTTGTTAAAGCAGATATTACTGGATTACTTTGATAATTGACGCATGGCATTCTCAAGACCATTCAAAGTGACGGGATACATACGGTCTTTCATCAGACCTTTCATGATGTCGATGGATTGACGATACTCCCACACTGATTCAGGTTCTGGATTGAGCCATGCAAAGTGAGGGAAGTGGTCAATGAGGCGATTAATCCATGCAGCACCAGTTTCGCGATTATTGTATTCAACCGATCCATTGGGGCTTAGAATTTCATAGGGAGACATCGTGGCATCTCCAATGAAAATGAGCTTGTAGTCAGGGCCATACTTATTGATGATGTCTTGAGTTGCTGTCACTTGATCGCGTCTACGGCGATTGCTTTGCCAGAGGTGTTCATACACGCAGTTATGAAAATAGTAATACTCCAAGTGCTTGAACTCTGTTTTGACGGCAGTAAATAATTCAGAGATGCGTTGAATATGATCGTCCATGGAGCCGCCGACATCCATCAGCAACAATACTTTGACTTGATTGTGGCGCTCAGGACGCATTTGGATATCGAGCATTCCTGCATTTGCAGCAGTGGAGTGAATTGTCTTATCCAGATCTAATTCCAGACTGGAGCCCTCTCTGGCAAAACGACGCAAGCGACGCAAAGCCATTTTGATATTGCGCGTTCCTAGGCTGAGATCGCTGTCGTAATCTTTAAATTCTCGCGCTTCCCAGATCTTGATGGCCGTTCGATTGCCGGCACTTTCGCCACCAATCCGGATACCTTCGGGGTGGTAGCCGCTATGACCAAAAGGCGATGAGCCTCCTGCACCGATCCATTTATTGCCTCCGCCGTGCCATTCCTTCTGCTCCTTCAAAAGTTCTTGAAGGCGTTTTTGTAATGCTTCAGGCCCACCTAACTTGTTGAGAGCTGCTTTTTCTTCTTCGGTTAAAACACGTTGTAATTTCTTCTCGAGCCAGTCCAAGGGGATATCAGGAGCTAAGGCCATGATTTGCTCGATGCCGTTGAAATAAGAGCCAAAGACTTGATCAAAGCGATCAAAGTGCTGTTCATCTTTTACTAAGGTCATGCGCGCTAGTTGATAGAACTCATCGATCGAAGGTTCAATGACACCTTCTTTTAACGCCTCCAATAAGGTTAAAAATTCCCGAACGGATACAGGGACCTTAGCCTCTTTAAGTTTGAGAAAGAATTGAATCAGCATGATTCAGTTATTGCAGAGTGAGATCAGCGGTGATTGCGATTCATCATCACGAGGCGTTCAAATAAGTGGATGTCCTGTTCATTTTTGAGGAGTGCGCCATGCAGCGGTGGAATCATGATTTTTTCCTCGCTGCTATACAGAGCCTCGGCAGGAATATCTTCGGCTAGCAATAGCTTTAACCAATCAATTAACTCAGAAGTGGAGGGCTTCTTTTTCAAGCCAGGCAAAGAGCGGATTTGATAAAACGATTTAAGGGCGGCTTCGAGTAACTCCTGCTTAATATTGGGATGGTGAACATCAACAATGCTTTGCATCGTTCCCGCATCTGGGAATGAAATGTAATGAAAGAAGCAGCGACGCAAAAATGCATCCGGCAATTCCTTTTCATTATTTGAGGTGATGATGACGAGGGGGCGGTGCTTGGCTTTAATCAGCTCACGCGTTTCGTATACGTAGAACTCCATGCGGTCGATTTCCCTCAGAAGATCATTTGGAAACTCAATATCCGCCTTATCAATTTCATCGATCAACAGCACCACAGGTTCATCTGCTTCAAATGCTTGCCAAAGAACGCCTTTAACAATGTAGTTGCGAATGTCATTCACCTTTGCATCGCCAAGCTGGGAGTCCCTTAATCGACTAACCGCATCGTACTCATAGAGCCCTTGTTGCGCCTTGGTAGTGGACTTGATGTGCCATTGCATTAAGGGCATGTTTAGGGCGGCGGCGACTTCCTCGGCCAGCATGGTCTTACCTGTTCCTGGCTCACCCTTAATTAACAGAGGGCGCTGGAGTTGTATGGCGGCATTGACTGCCAATTTGAGGTCATCTGTGGCCACATAGCTTTCTGAGCCATCAAAGCGGGATTTGGTCTTAGTCATCGTGAGGGGCAATCAATTTGTCTGTAGATAGCATTCAAGTATAGGTAAAAGGCTTGTTATTTTCAGTGTTTTCACTAATTTCAGCCTCTGAAAGAGGGTATCTCGGTCTGTCTCCGCTATACTCTCTCCAAATTGATTTAAATCAAACTTGTTAATAATGATTTCTATGAAAAAACACCTCATTCTTTCCCAATTGACCCTCTGCGCTGGTTTGGCTTTTGCTGGATTTGCTGCTCAAGCTCAAGACGTCAAAGGCTCTGCCCAGGCTGGACAAGGCAAGGTATGGCTCTGTATTGGTTGCCACTCCATTCCTGACTACCGCGCTGACTATCCTTTGGTTTACAAGGTACCTATGTTGGGCAGTCAAAACGCTGCTTATATTGCCAGCGCCTTATCTGCCTATAAGAAGGGCGAAAGAAAGCATCCAACGATGCGTTCTATTGCCGCCAGCTTGTCTGACCAAGACATGGCTGACCTTGGCGAATACTATGCTGCGCAAACTGCCAGCTCACCAAATAACCCATTGAAGTGATATTTAGAGGCACGTTTATGAAATTCGCACTAATTACCGCCATTTTGTTATCCAGCATTGGCCTAGCTCAAGCAGCTAGCGCTGATAAAGGTCAAGCACTCGTAGAGAAGGCGAATTGCGCCTCTTGCCACGGTGCCGGCTTGAATGCTCCCATTTTGCCTGCTTACCCAAAGTTGGCCGGTCAGTATCCTGACTACCTCTATTACGCCTTAAAAGCCTATAAAGTAGGCAATGGCAATGCTCAATACGGCCGTAATAACGCCATTATGGGTTCCCAGGTTCAGGCATTCACTGATGCGGATATGCACGATATCGCTGCCTATATCACTACATTGCCGGGAAATTTCGTAGTTAAGAAATAAGTCCAGTAATTCGCGGCATTATGTACAAAGGCTTGGGCTAATCACCTAAGCCTTTGTTTTTTATGGCTTGCTGTACTGTTATTTAACCGCTTCAAGCCCGTGAGCGAGGTGTTTGCGCATGGCGGCTTCTGCTCCCGGGGCATCTCTTTTGAGTATGGCCTGGAGGATTTCTCGGTGTTCTAGGAGGGAGCTCAATAAACGTCCGCCTCGACTTAAAGAATCCCGTCTTTGGAGCTTCAGAACCTTGCGAAGATCCTCGATAACGCCATTCATCCATTTATTTCCTGCAATTTCTTGGATCAGCTCATGAAATTTGACATTAATTTCAAAGAATTGCTCTGCATCCCGATCTGCAGCAGCCTTTTCAAGGCGGTGATGCAGGTTATCCAGATGGGTTAACTGGGCTTCCGATGCATTGATGGCGGTCTCTTTGGCTGCTTGACCCTCTAGAAGGGAGAGGACGGTAAAGATTTGCTCCAGATCCCGTCTATCTACCTCAGTAACATAAGCTCCTTTATTCATCTTTGTCGTAACCAGGCCTTCAGAGGCTAGAACCTTGATGGCTTCACGCATGGGTGTTCGGCTAATGCCAAAGTGAGCTGCCAAGCTTTGTTCATCCAGCCAGCTTCCTGGCGCCAACTCATGTGAAAAGATCTGCTCTCGAAGTCGTTCGGCTACGTCTTCGTATAGGGGCCTATTAATTAGTTTTGTATTCATAATTATGTATACAGTATCTAGACAAATTGAAAATTGTCAAGCAAAATAGCCCTACAAATTTAGTGACAATGTAATAAAGCCAACCGGGAGTGCTTTATGAGTGCAAGTGAAAAAAAGTCAGCGTCGAATTCATCTAATACATGGCCAAATGTGCCGGACAGTAATTTGGATGCTTGGAAGAAATCAGCTCAAAAGTCAGCGCCTAATGGCGATGTCGATAAATTGGGTTGGCAAACACCAGATGGAATTCATTTAAAGGCTTTGTATACGGCCGAAGACACAGAAGGTCTTCAGTACACACATTCTTTGCCAGGCTTTGAGCCATTTGTGCGCGGACCTCAAGCAACTATGTACTCAGTTCGCCCTTGGACGATTCGTCAGTACGCCGGGTTTTCAACCGCAGAAGAATCTAATGCGTTTTACCGCAAGGCTCTTGATGCGGGGGGTCAAGGTGTTTCTGTTGCATTCGACTTGGCAACCCATCGCGGCTACGACTCCGATCATCCGCGCGTGACGGGTGATGTTGGTAAAGCGGGTGTTGCAATTGATTCTGTAGAAGATATGAAAATTTTGTTCGATGGCATTCCATTGGACAAGGTTTCTGTTTCGATGACGATGAACGGAGCCGTGTTGCCAGTATTGGCTGGTTACATCGTTGCCGGTGAAGAGCAGGGCGTTAAGCAAGAATTGTTATCGGGCACGATTCAGAATGACATTCTGAAAGAGTTCATGGTGCGAAATACTTACATTTATCCACCAGAGCCTTCTATGCGCATCATCGGTGACATCATTGAGTACACTGCGAAGCACATGCCAAAATTTAACTCGATTTCAATTTCGGGTTACCACATGCAGGAGGCTGGTGCTAACCAGGTCCTCGAATTGGCATTCACATTAGCCGACGGAAAAGAATATGTAAAAACTGCCTTGGCTAAGGGCTTGGATGTTGATGGCTTTGCGGGTCGTCTTTCATTCTTCTTTGCAATTGGCATGAACTTTTATTTAGAGGTTGCCAAGTTGCGCGCTGCACGACTCTTGTGGTGGCGCATCATGAAGTCCTTCGAACCGAAAAATCCGAAGTCACTGATGTTGCGCACACACTGCCAAACATCCGGCTGGTCCTTGACCGAGCAAGACCCGTACAACAACGTTGTTCGTACAACGGTTGAAGCAATGGCTGCTGTATTCGGGGGTACGCAATCCTTACATACCAACTCCTTTGATGAGGCGATTGCTTTGCCATCTGAGTTCTCTAGCCGCATTGCTCGTAATACACAATTAATTCTTCAGGAAGAAACCCATATTACTAGTGTGATCGATCCATGGGCCGGCTCTTACATGATGGAGAATCTTACCCAAGAGATGGCTGATAAGGCTTGGGAAATCATTCAAGAAGTCGACGCTATGGGCGGCATGACCAAAGCGGTAGAAAGTGGTTGGGCTAAGCTCAAGATTGAAGCTGCGGCGGCTGAAAAGCAGGCGAAGATCGACTCAGGTTCAGATGTGATTGTTGGCGTTAATAAATATAAGCTCGGTAAAGAAGATCTCGTTGATGTCTTGATGATTGATAACGACAAGGTTCGCGAAAGCCAAGTTGCGCGACTAAAGAACATCAAAGCTAAGCGCGATACCAAAAAAGTTGAAGCCGCATTAGAAGCATTAACTAAAGCTGCAGAAGAAAATACCGGCAACTTATTGGAGCTGGCAGTACAGGCAATTCGTTTGCGCGCTACGGTTGGCGAAGTATCTGACGCATTAGAAAAAGTTTACGGGCGCCATCGCGCCGATACTCAAAAGGTGACTGGTGTGTATGCAGCTGCTTACGACTCAGCAGAAGGCTGGGAAAAATTGAAGCTTGAGATTGCTGATTTTGCAAAAGACTTTGGCCGTCGCCCACGCGTGATGATTGCTAAATTGGGTCAAGATGGTCATGACCGCGGTGCAAAAGTGGTTGCGACTGCTTTTGCTGATTTAGGATTTGACGTGGATATTGGACCCTTGTTCCAAACTCCAGAAGAGTGCGCACGTCAAGCGATTGAAAATGACGTTCACGCATTAGGTATTTCTACCTTAGCCGCTGGACACAAGACCTTGGTGCCGGCCATCATTGCCGAGCTGAAAAAGCAGGGCGCCGACGACATTATTGTTTTCGTGGGCGGCGTCATTCCAAGACAAGACTATGATTTCTTGTACGAGGCTGGCGTGAAGGGTATTTACGGTCCAGGTACTCCGATACCAGCATCGGCAAAGGATGTGCTTGAGCAGATTCGTAAATCTGTTAAGCCTGATTAAATAAAAGATCGAAGACATCAGCATGCTGAATGCAGTTGACCAAGCTTTGGTGAATGATCTCACTGGTGCGCCTTCATCGGCACAGCGTCGTGCCTTGGCCAAGATCATCACCTTGCTAGAGTCTACGCGCATGGATCATCGTCAGCGTGCGGATGAGGTGCTCAATACTTTACTGCCAAAGACAGGTAAGTCATTTCGTTTGGGAATCTCTGGTGTTCCTGGGGTTGGCAAGTCGACGCTCATCGAAACTTTAGGTTTATATCTAATTGACAAGGGGCATCGCGTTGCCGTTTTGGCGATCGATCCATCTTCGAGCTTATCCGGTGGATCTATCTTAGGCGATAAGACTCGCATGGAGAAGTTATCGGTTCTCGATAATGCATTTATACGCCCAAGCCCTTCATCATGCACATTGGGTGGTGTAGCCGAGAAAACGCGCGAAGCGATGTTGGTTGCAGAGGCGGCTGGATTTGACATTGTGATTGTCGAAACTGTCGGTGTAGGTCAAAGTGAAATTGCTGTAGCTGGTATGACGGATATGTTCCTGCTATTGCAACTGCCGAATGCGGGAGATGATCTTCAGGCAATTAAAAAAGGTGTCATGGAGATTGCGGATCTGATTGTGATTAATAAGGTTGATATTGATCCAGATGCCGCCATGCGCGCACAACTATTTATTACGAGCTCTTTGCGCCTATTAGGCTTCCAAGGCAATCCAGATCATGCTTCACACGATCAAGAATATTGGCATCCTACCGTGATGACCCTAAGTGCTCTAGAGGGTAAGGGTGTGCCTGAGTTGTGGGAAAAAATTCTCCATTTTCAGAAGTTGCAAAACGCGAATGGCAAATTGCAATCCCGTCGCAAACAACAAGCGGGCGCTTGGATGTGGGATCGAATTGATGCGGGCCTCAAAAATGCTTTTCAGAATCACCCGGCAGTACAAACACTTTTACCCGGTCTGAGTGCCGAGGTAAATCAAGGAACCATGGCCGCTTCCGTTGCTGCGAGACGTTTACTCGAGGCAATGGGACACGAATTTTTCTAAGGAGTAGTTATGAAGGAAATCATTCAACAGCTTGAAGCAAAGCGTGAACTTGCCAGATTAGGTGGCGGGCAAAAGCGTATTGCTGCTCAACATTCCAAGGGTAAGTTAACCGCACGCGAGCGTATTGAGCTCTTGCTAGATGCGGGCACCTTTGAAGAGTGGGATATGTTCGTTGAGCACCGTTGCCACGACTTTGGTATGGCCGATCAAACCGTTCCTGGTGATGGCGTTGTGACTGGCTACGGCATGATTAATGGCCGCTTGGTATTCGTATTCTCACAAGACTTTACTGTTTTGGGTGGCTCTCTTTCAGAAGCGCATGCCGAGAAGATTTGCAAGATCATGGATCAGGCGCTCAAAGTGGGTGCTCCGGTTATTGGTTTAAATGACTCTGGTGGCGCACGTATTCAAGAGGGTGTTGCTTCATTGGGCGGCTATGCCGAAATTTTCCAACGCAATGTCACTGCATCTGGCGTTATCCCGCAGATCTCCTTGATCATGGGGCCATCAGCCGGTGGTGCCGTTTACTCCCCAGCCTTAACCGATTTCATCTTCATGGTGAAAGATAGCTCTTATATGTTTGTGACTGGTCCAGAGGTCGTCAAGACCGTTACTCATGAGGATGTGACTGCTGAAGAGTTGGGTGGCGCGGTAACGCATTCAACCATCTCTGGTGTTTGCGACTTAGCTTTTGATAATGACGTGGATGCCATCATGATGCTCCGTCGTTTCTTTAACTATCTTCCCTTGTCTAACCGAGAAAAGCCGCCAATGATTAATGGGGCGCAGCGTACTGAAGAGCCAGATTTCTCGCTAGATACATTGGTGCCAAGCAATCCAAATCAACCTTACGATATGAAAGAGTTGATTGAGAAGATTGTGGATGATGGTGAGTTCTTTGAACTACAGCCTGATTACGCTAAAAATATCCTGATCGGTTTCGCTCGCATGGAAGGTCGTTCGATTGGTATCGTTGCAAATCAACCCTTGGTTTTAGCTGGTTGCTTGGATATCAAAGCCTCTATTAAGGCTGCGCGTTTTGTTCGCTTCTGCGATGCCTTCAATATTCCGGTTGTTACTTTAGTAGACGTTCCTGGATTCATGCCTGGCACTTCTCAAGAATACGGCGGCATCATTAAGCATGGTGCTAAGTTACTCTACGCCTATGCTGACTGTACCGTACCCAAGGTCACCTTAATTACACGCAAAGCTTACGGCGGTGCTTATGATGTGATGGCTTCTAAGCATCTACGTGGTGACGTCAACTTTGCTTGGCCTTCTGCTGAAATTGCAGTTATGGGGCCAAAGGGTGCTGTTGAAATCATTTTCCGCGAAGAAAAATCCGATCCAGCAAAAATTGCTGCTCGTGAAGCTGAATACAAAGCCAAATTTGCCAACCCATTTGTGGCAGGTCGACGTGGTTACATTGATGATGTCATCTTGCCCCATGAGACACGCAAACGCATCTCTCGCTCTTTAGCAATGCTGAAGGACAAAGAGCTCACAAATCCACCGCGTAAACACGGCAATATTCCCCTTTAAGGCGCCGATAAATTATGACTACGAAAATGTTTAAGAAAATTTTGATTGCTAATCGCGGTGAGATCGCCTGCCGTGTGATGAAAACCGCTAAGAAGATGGGCATTAGGACGGTTGCCGTCTATTCTGAGGCCGATAAAGAAGCCCGTCATGTACAAATGGCCGATGAAGCGGTTTGTATTGGGCTGGCGCCTTCACGTGAATCCTATTTGGTGATGGATCGCATTATCCAGGCCTGCAAAGATACTGGTGCTGAAGCGGTTCATCCAGGCTACGGCTTCTTGTCTGAAAATGAACAATTTGCCCGTCGTTGTGAAGAAGAGGGCATTATTTTTATCGGTCCAAAACATCAGTCTATTGCGGCAATGGGTGACAAGATTGCCTCAAAGAAGTTGGCTTTAGAAGCCAAGGTCAATACAATCCCCGGATTTAATGAGGCAATTGAAAAGGCAGAAGATGCAGTCAAGATTGCTCAGGGTATTGGTTATCCTGTCATGATCAAGGCATCCGCAGGCGGTGGTGGTAAGGGCTTGCGTGTTGCGTTTAATGATAAAGAGGCATTCGAAGGATTTACTGCCTGCCGTACTGAAGCCCTCAACAGCTTTGGCGATGATCGCGTCTTCATAGAGAAGTTTGTTGAAGGCCCTCGCCATATTGAGATTCAGGTGTTGGGTGATTCACAGGGCAATGTAGTGTATTTGGGTGAGCGTGATTGTTCGATTCAACGACGCCATCAGAAGGTTATTGAAGAGGCTCCATCCCCATTTATTGATCCTGCAACTCGTAAGGCAATGGGTGAGCAGGCCGTTGCTTTGGCAAAGGCTGTGAACTATCAATCTGCTGGTACTGTTGAGTTTGTAGTTGGCAAAGATAAGTCTTTCTACTTCCTCGAGATGAATACCCGCTTGCAAGTTGAGCATCCAGTGACTGAAGGCATCACTGGTCTAGATTTGGTTGAGCAGATGATTCGTGTGGCCGCCGGGGAGAAGTTGGCATTTAAACAAGAAGATATCAAGCTCGATGGTTGGTCAATGGAGTGCCGTATCAATGCGGATGATCCATTCCGCAACTTCTTACCATCAACTGGTCGCCTGGTGAAATATCGTCCGCCTGAAGAGTTGGATGGTGTTCGTGTCGATACCGGTGTCTATGAGGGCGGCGAGATTCCGATGTACTACGACTCCATGATTGCTAAATTGATCGTGCATGGCAAGGATCGTACTGAGGCAATTGAAAAGATGCGCGCTGCGCTCAACGATTTTGTCATTCGTGGTATTCATTCGAATATTCCATTCCAGGCGGCTCTCTTACAGCATCCGCGTTTTGTATCGGGTGATTTCACCACAGGCTTTATTGCTGAAGAGTATCCGGATGGTTTTAAAAAGGATTCCGTACAACCAGGTGATCCCAAGCGTTTAGCAGCACTGGCGGCATTCATGCGCTATCGCTACCTTGAGCATATCCAAATGATTGATGGCCAATTAGCTGGTCATGAAATGACTATTGCGAAGAAATTCGTGGTTGTTACTGGATCACGCGTTGGCTCTAGTGAGGATATGAAAGAGGTTCCAGTTCGCGTTGATCTTAAGGATGGCGTTTACGCTGTCTATATTGAAGATGAGGGTGACGTTAGTCGCTACAACATCGTCAGTAATTGGCGTCCAGGCGAGCTCTGCTTACGCGCAACCATTAACGGCACCCACAAGATTACTGCCCAAGTGGAGCGTAAAGGCGTGAAGTATGCGTTGATATTGGATGGTGCGCATTACGAGTGCTTGGTCTTAAGCCCGTTGGGCGCTGAGCTTCAACGTCGCATGTTGGTGAAGGTTCCGCCTGATACTTCTAAGTTGGTGATGTCGCCAATGCCTGGCCTCTTGACCAATATTTCGGTCAAGGTTGGTGAGGCAGTCACTGCCGGTCAGAAATTGGCTGCTATTGAAGCGATGAAGATGGAGAACACACTCGTTGCCGCTCAGGATGGTGTGGTTGCAGAAATCTGTGCCAATGTTGGTGAAAGCTTAGCCGTTGACCAATTGATCATTCGTTTCGAATAGGGGTCGATATGACTAAGCCATTCAAGATATTGGGGATTCAACAAATTGCAATTGGTGGCGAAAACAAGGATCGCCTCCTCAAACTCTGGGTTGAATTATTGGGCTTCGAATACAAGAGTACTTTTGTATCAGAGCGTGAAAATGTCGACGAGGATATTTGCGCCATTGGCAAGGGTGCCCATGAGATTGAAGTTGATCTCATGCAGCCATTTGATATTGAAAAGAAACCTGCCGTTCATCAAACCCCTTTAAACCATATTGGTCTGTGGGTAGACGATTTGCCAAAAGCGGTAGAGTGGTTGTCTGAGCAAGGTCTGCGCTTTGCCCCTGGCGGCATTCGTAAGGGTGCGGCTGGCCATGACATCACTTTTGTTCACCCCAAAGGAAATGAAGAGTTTCCATTTTGTGGTGAGGGCGTCTTAATTGAGCTTGTCCAGGCTCCTCCAGATATCATTGTCGGTTTGAGTTCATAAAATCTAGAGAGTCCAAATTGACCCGTATATTGGCCATCGACACCTCGTCAGCTTGGTGTTCGGTGGCTTTATCTTTCAGTGATGCCGTACCTTTAGTCCGCCACCAAAAAGTGTCGGCTGGCGCTAGCCAGCTCTTGCTGCCTTGGGTTGAGGAATTGCTATCTGAAGCATCGATTGAACTTTCTTCACTGGATGCCATTGCCATTGGAAATGGTCCTGGAGCATTTACAGGCGTTCGCCTGGGAGTCGCTGTTGTTCAGGGTTTAGCCACCGCGGCCAAGCTCCCAGTACTTCCAGTAGCTAGCCTAGATGCCATTGCAAGTCAGTTGGTCCAAAGCCCAGCATTTATCGCATCGGGTGCGCAGTCATTTGTCGTTGCCGTTGATGCCCGTATGGACGAAGTCTATTGGGCTAGATATCAAGTCACCCCAAGCCAATTGCCCCAGCGTCAAGGTGAAATTCATCTGAGTGCTCCAGAGGGTGTAGAACTTGGAAATGTTGAATTTCTAGCGGGTAGCGCCATTCTGGAATTTGGCGACCGTATATTTGCCAATGCTGAAAATCCTTTTACCAACAGTCTTCTTGATTCAACGATTGGCGTCAATGCCTTAGGTGTCTTAGCTTGCGCTCAAGACATGTGGCGCAAGGGTCTGCAACAAGACGTTCATTTGCTAGAGCCTCTCTACATACGCAACAAGGTTGCATTCACGTCTGCGGAGCGTAGCCAACGTCATGGCTAAGACTACCCACCCCTTGCAGTCGGGTGCCGAAGGGGTATCAGAGCTTTCTTTTTTACCTATGACTGTCGCTGATTTGGATTCCGTTTTGGCTATTGAATCTGTTTCCCATATTCATCCATGGACCAAGGGTAATTTCATGGATTCACTGGCTGCAGGGCATTGGGCCTATTGCGTGAGACCCCAATTAGTTGATGCAATAAAAGGAAGTTATTTAGACCCAGAAATTTTATGGGCCTACTGCATCTTGTTTCCAGCGGTAGATGAGTTGCATCTACTCAACATAACTGTTTCCCCTAAATTGCGCCGTTTGGGTATTGGCGTAAAAATGATGAATGCAATTGAAGGTGTGGCCGCACAGCAAAATATGCCACGCATCATCCTGGAGGTTCGACCTAGCAACGCCGCCGCACTCAAACTCTATCAAAGCCTAGGGTATGAGCAAATTGGACTGCGTAAGAACTATTACCCAGTTGATCCCTCAAGCGGATTGCGTGAAGATGCGCTGGTTTTGGCTAAATCGATTAAGCTTGAGCAATGAATATGAGCACAAATTCCGCTTTTCTTAAGGAAATGGGTATCACCGAGTGGACCTTGCGAGATGCTGCTCCAGTGCACTCGCAAGAGATGCATGTTGCTGAGCTAGCTCAGCAGCCGGTTGATGTAGCCACAGTTGCATTATCCACTATCGCAGAAACACCAGAGAGGGCTTCTTCAGGAATGTGGTGGTTCTTTGGTAATCAACCTCAGGGTGATGCTGCGATATTTTTTCAAAACATGATTCGTGTTCTCGGCTTATCTCCTCAAGAGTGGTCTTGGAAAAATCCAGCTGAAAAATTGAATCCTGATTTGTTGCCGCAAGACGGAACGCCGATAGTTGCGTTAGCCTTTGGTGGGAGTATTGCTCAAAGATTGTCTGGCGAGCGTGACGCGCTACCAGAACTGCGTGAAACTGTTCTCGCCATGAGTGCGGATGGTGCTGAGGATTTGCCGCTGATTGCGACTTTTGAATTAAATCAGTTGATTGCTAGGCCTAAAGATAAGGCTTTGTTTTGGCAGGACTTGCTACTGGCTAAATCGGTCTTGCAAAATAGTTAAGCCTTGCGCTTAGTGCTTGTGCTCACCAATTAAATGCATTGAATCGTATTGAGCCTGATTGGCGGCATGACGCTTGATGACGAGCCACATGATTGCACTTACTGCGACACCAAAACCAATAATCACCACCTGAATAGGTGCATCAAGCCAGATTAAACCAGAGTAAATGGAGAGCATCATTAATACAGAGATGTTCTCGTTAAAGTTTTGCACGGCAATCGAGTGACCGGCAGACATCAAAACGTGGCCACGATGTTGAAGTAGGGCATTCATGGGCACTACAAAGTAACCCGCTAACCAGCCAACCAACACCAGCAGAAAATAGGCCGGCAATAGGTTAAGCGAGATCTCAAATTTGCCAATAGTCCAGATAGTTGTATTTGGTAGCATGTCGGAGTTGTAGATTGCCATGATGCAGACTACTAGACCCATGGCTATGCCATATGGGAGTACTTTAAGTGAGCTACGCAGGGGTACTCGCCAAGCAGCCCATACAGCCCCTCCAGCCACTCCAAATGCGGATATCGCCTGCAGAATGGCCCCTTGGGACAGTGTCATATGCAGGGCAACCTGCGCCCACTTAATGACAATAAATTGTAATGTGGCACCAGCACCCCAAAATAGGGTGGTTACTGCCAATGAAATCTGGCCAAGGCGATCGTCCCATAGGGTCTTAAAGCAGACGGCAAAATCTTTGATTAACTCTATCGGATTGGTTTTTTGGGACTCATAGCGCGCCCCAGTATCTGGAATGCGCAAATTAATTAGGGCTGCCAGAACATAAATCATCATGATGATCATGATGGCGGACTCTGCTGCCGTATCAATACTGGTATCTAGAATGGGCATATCAAAACCCAGGAGGCTCTGGGACACGGATTTGCTAATCAGGACACCGCCTAGGACAGTCCCCATAATGATGGAGCCAACAGTTAACCCTTCGATCCAGCCGTTGGCGGCAACCAGTTTCTCCGGCGGCAGTAGCTCGGTCAGAATGCCATATTTGGCTGGGGAGTAGGCAGCGGCGCCTAGGCCAACAATGGCATAGGCCAATAGAGGGTGGCTGCCAAACAGCATGACCGCACAGCCAACGAATTTGATTGTATTGGTAACGAACATGACCTTGCCTTTGGGGCGTGAGTCTGCAAAGGCTCCGACAAAGGCAGCCAGTAATACGTAGGAAAGAACGAAGAATAATTTGAGTAAAGGAGTCATCCAGGCCGGAGCATTAAGCTGGACCAAGAGGGCGATTGCTGCGATCAGCAATGCGTTATCAGCAAGCGACGAAAAAAATTGCGCCGCCATAATGATGTAAAAACTGCGGTTCATTCGTACAATCTAGTCATTGATGTAATTAAAACATGAAAGGAGGGGTAGATATGTGCTCATCGGCTAATCGCTTGATTCATAGACCAATTGTCGCAACTATACACACAGATGCCTTTCGTCATAACTTAAGCCGGGTTCGTGAACTCGCCCCCCAATCCAAGATTTGGTCAGTCGTCAAGGCAAAAGCCTATGGTCATACCTTGGAGGCTGTGTTTAAGGGGTTGGAGTCTACGGATGGCTTTGCTTTGCTTGATATTGCAGATGCGCAATGGCTAAGAGACCATGGTTGGGAGGGTCGCATACTGCTTTTGGAAGGGCTTTTTAGCCAGCAGGAGCTTGAATTGGTTATCAAGCTGCGGTGTGATTTAGTGGTTCATAGCGAGAAGCAAGTCATCTGGCTTGAGTCCCATGAAAATCATTCGGGTCATCCTATTAATATCTTTTTAAAACTCAATTCTGGAATGAATCGACTGGGTTTTAGGCCTGAGCAATACCGAGCTGCTTTTCATCGCTTACATGTGGCTGGTTATCACCTCCACCACATGACTCATTTTGCTAATGCAGATGAAATTGAGCGCTCACCATCGGTAGGTGAGCAAATGGAATGCTTTGAGCTGGCGACCGAGGGGTTGCAGGCTCCAAGCTCCCTGGCTAATTCGGCGGCAATTTTGTGGCACCGCAATGCCTTGGGTGATTGGGTTCGCCCTGGAATCATGTTGTATGGTGTCTCGCCCACCGGAGTGCATACAGATATTGTGCGATCTGAATTGCAGGCTGCAATGCAGTTGCACAGTGAAATTATTGATATTCAGGAGTTAAAAAAAGGTGACTGTGTAGGGTACGGTGGCCGCTATCAAGCGCCAGAAGATATGCGTATTGGCGTGATTGCTTGTGGCTATGCGGATGGCTATCCTCGGCATGCAGAAGATGGCACACCAGTTTGGGTAGATGGTGCTGATGCCCAAGGTGATGGAGTAATTTGTCCGATTGTTGGGCGGGTATCTATGGATATGCTGACGATTGACTTGCGCGAAGCACCCAATGCCAAGGTTGGAAGCGTGGTTGAGTTATGGGGTAGCGAAGTGCCGGTGGATGATGTGGCTCAGATGAGCGGGAGCATTGGCTATGAACTGATTTGCGCATTGGCGCAGAGGGTGCCGGTAGTCATCAAGTAAGGCAGCGCCACTTGATGACCCCCATTTTTATTTCTTTACTTGTTCCAGATTTGCCACCAACGACGCTCTTTTTGAACGCGTTGGCCAGTCAGCATCATTTGACTATCAGGGAAATTGAGTTTGAATACACGTAGAGAGTCATTACTTAAATCTGTCATACCCAACTTCTCATACGACTTAGTAAGGATATAAAGTGCCTCCTCAACAGCGGGTGCGCGATCGTAATCACGAATCACTAGTTGCGCTCGATTGGCGGCAGCTAAATAAGCACCACGTTGGTAATAGAACCGAGCCACGATGACGTCCGCTTCCGCAAGGGAGTTAACGATGTAGCGCATACGATCCAATGAGTCAGGGGCATATTTGCTATCAGGGAAGCGTTCAACCACTACTTTGAAAGATTCAAATGCTTCTTTAGCTGCTTTTGGATCACGCTCACTTAAATCTTGCCCGGTAAATTTACCAAGCCAACCTAAATCATCATTAAAACTAATTAGGCCTTTAAGGTAGTAGGCGTAATCTAAATTGGGGCTGCCTTGATGCAGTTTGATGAATCGATCAATAGCAACCAAAGCTTGAGCTTGTTCCTGGGCTTTCCAATAACAATAAGCAGCATTGATTTGGGCTTGTTGAGAATAGGGCCCAAAAGGGAAGCGACCCTCTAGCTTCTCAAAGTACTTGCCGCACTTTGCAAAGTCAGCATCATTGAGCTTATCGGTTGCTTCGGAATACAACTTTGTTTCTGACCAAATATCGGTGTCGTCCTTTTGGCCATCGCTACCTGCACATCCACTTAGCAAAACGGATGCGGCACTTGCGATGATCAATAGTGAGAACAGGGATTTTCTAGAAGTTGACCCAATAGTGGCGGCAAGCCTTAAACTGGCGTCTCTGATAACGTCCGACATAATTAAAAGGCTCTTTAAGCGTGGCATTGCCGCATACTCCCGATTCGAATCCCATTGATTATATCGATGAAGAGGATTACATAGCGCTAGAAGTTCCCTACGAGGTCAGTGGGGAGCGTTTGGATAAGTTTCTTGGCGGCGCTTTGCCTGATTATTCCCGTAATCGGCTCAAAGCCTGGGTTGAGGCTGGGGCGGTTACTGTTGACGAAAAAGTCACCAAAGTCCGCCATTTACTCCGTGGGGGCGAGAGTATTAAGGTTTTTCCGCAGGAGATGCCTGAACAGTACGCTTTTGCTCCAGAAGACATCCCTTTGGACGTGGTTTATGAGGATGATTCCATCATTGTGGTTAATAAACCAGCCGGGCTTGTGGTTCATCCGGCCGCTGGCAATTGGACTGGAACTCTATTAAATGGCTTGTTACACCGCTTTCCCGAGTTAAAGCACTTACCAAGAGCGGGGATCGTCCACCGCCTAGATAAAGATACTTCTGGATTAATGGTGGTGGCTCGGACCGATATCGCTCAGACTTCTCTAGTGAGGCAATTACAGGAGCGTACCGTTGGTCGTCGCTATCTTGCTTGGGTTTGGGGTGATGCCCCATCGCAGGGCAAGGTTTTGGCTACCGTTGGGCGCGATCAGCGAGACCGCCTCAAAATGGCTGCGGGATCGGCACAAGGCAAGCCTGCCGCTACATTATTTCGGCGGCTGGCCAAAGGCGTATTTTCTGGAAGTCTGGTTGCCTTGTTGGAGTGCCGCTTAGAAACTGGTCGCACCCACCAAATTCGTGTACATCTGGAATCCTTGGGATTCCCCTTGCTGGGTGACCCGGTCTACCGCAAACGAACGCCTGGGGTCGCTAAATCCCTGCCTTTTGCCCGCCAAGCTTTGCACGCCTATGCTCTTAGCCTGCAACATCCAGTAACCCAAGAAATCATGACCTGGTTTAGATTGCCCCCACAAGATTTAATCGAGTTGCTCTCATTGGTGGGGATGGGTGAGGCAGACCTGCCTAAAGAAGAGGCATTGTTGGCCTCCGTTAAAAATGACCAGCGCAATTAAAAAGATCAAGCCAGGGTGGGTGGCACCCGAGCAAATCAATGCATTTTGTACAACAAGAGATGGCGGTGTTAGCAAGCCACCATTTGATGGTCTCAACCTTGGGCTTCATGCTGGAGACGATCCGGTGGATGTTCTTAAAAACCGCAGCATCGTCCGATCCCATCTTCCTACCGAGCCAATTTGGCTTAAACAGATTCATGGCAATACCGTAAGCACCCCAGCTTCGAGGGCTAGCTCTATGGGGGAGCCATATGAAGCGGATGCCGCTGTTAGCAATATCCCAAATGAGGTGTTGGCTATTCTGACTGCGGATTGCATGCCGGTATTGTTTGCAAGCAAGTGTGGCAATGTAATTGGTGCTGCTCATGCTGGGTGGCGCGGTCTTAGTGGTGGCGTTCTCGAAAACACTATTCAAGAAATGCGTGCTCTATCTCCAGATCTAATGGCAAAAGATATTTTGGTCTGGATGGGTCCTGCAATTGGGTCGAGCGCATTTGAAGTGGGCGAAGATGTGCTGGAATCTTTTTCCAGTCAAGGCCAGGCCATTTTGTTGTCTGCATTTAAGCCTGTCGCCGGGAGCCCCGGTAAATATTTGGCCGATTTATATATGCTTGCCCGGGATCGCCTTCATTCCGAGGGTATTGAATTTATTCATGGCGGGGACTTTTGTACCTTCAGTGATCGAGAGAGCTTTTTCTCGTATCGCAGAGACAAGATCACCGGACGCTTTGCCTCTCTAATTTGGATTTCTGGTCAGACTTAACTTGGGGTAATTACCAGCTTAGCCCTAGGGCTAGGGTTAGTGCGTATAACCCTTCTAGTCTGATAGATGGAGAATGGTCTCAATAACTTTACGAGATCATTATGTTTGCAGGTATGAATACAGGTGTAGCGCCATCACTGGCTCCGCACCACATGGCTTTAATTCCCCAGGAGCGCCTGGCAGAAATTCAAAAAGAATACTTTGCTGAGTTTGCTCACCTTGCAACGAATCCTGATGCTATCGAAGTAAAAGATCGCCGCTTCTCAGGAAAAGCTTGGCACTCCTCTTGGAGCAAGATGATTGCCGCCACTTATTTGTTGAACTCCAGGCATTTGCTTGCGCTTGCCAAAGCGGTTGAGGCGGATGAAAAAACCAAGGTCAAAATTTTGTTCACCACGGAACAAATGATTGACGCCTTATCGCCATCCAACTTTATCGCTACTAATCCCGAGGTTCTTGAAAATATTATTAGCTCGCAAGGCCAGTCTATTCAAAATGGAATAGTGAACCTGTTGGGGGATTTAAAAAAGGGCAAAGTTTCACAGACCGATGAAAGCGCTTTTGAGCTTGGTAAAAATATTGCCACCACTGAAGGCCAGGTGGTTTTTCGGAGCGATCTCTTTGAGTTGATTCAGTACACACCACTGACTGATACGGTTTATGAGCGTCCATACTTGATGGTTCCGCCTTGCATCAACAAGTATTACATATTAGATCTGCAGCCAGACAACTCGGTTGTTCGTTATATGGTGGAGCAGGGTCACACTGTTTTCTTGGTCTCCTGGAAAAATCCTGATGCATCCATGTCCAAAATTACCTGGGATGATTATGTAGGGGATGGTGTTATCAAGGCCATTGAGGTTGTAAAAGACATTGGCGGCACGGAGCAGATTAACGTGCTTGGTTTCTGCGTGGGCGGAACTTTAACTTCTACGGCTTTAGCAGTCTTGGCGGCACGTAAAAAAGATTACGTTGCGAGCTTGACTTTGCTCACAACGCTATTGGATTTCAGTGATACCGGCATTCTCGATGTCTTCATTGATGAGGGTATGGTCAAGTTGCGTGAAAGCACGATTGGTGGCGAGGGCGGTCACTTCGGCATGATGTCGGGCCTGGATCTAGGTAATACATTCTCATTCCTGCGTCCGAATGATTTAGTGTGGAATTACGTGGTTGAGAACTACCTCAAAGGTAATTCACCGCCACCATTTGATTTGCTGTATTGGAATGGCGATTCAACCAATCTGCCTGGGCCGATGTATTGCTGGTACCTGCGCCATACCTATCTGCAAAATGAATTAATTAAGGCAGGCAAGTTAACCGTTTGCGGCGAAAAGGTAGATTTAGGCAAGATCACTGTTCCATCTTATATCTACGCTTCTCACGATGATCACATCGTGCCTTGGAAATCTGCTTACGAGTCCACTCATATTTTGAAGGGTAAGAATCGATTTGTCTTGGGCGCATCAGGCCATATAGCGGGTGTGATTAATCCTCCAGCAAAAAATAAACGACATTATTTTGAAAACAATAAATTAGCTAAGACTGCGGACGAATGGTTGGCAGCGGCAAAAGATATTAAAGGTAGTTGGTGGCCTAACTACGCTAAATGGTTAGAACAGTTTGGTGGCAAAAAAGTGAAAGCCAGCAAAACGTTTGGTAATGCACGGTACAAAAAACTAGAGGCTGCACCTGGTAAGTACGTGAAGGAAAAAGTTTCGACTGCTGCTCAATAATATTTTTTCATAAGGGGAAATACATGTCTCAAAAGATTGCATACGTAACTGGCGGTATGGGTGGCATTGGTACCGCTATTTGTCAGCGTCTCGCCAAAGATGGATTTAAGGTCGTCGCTGGTTGCGGCCCGAATTCCCCCCGTAAAGATCGCTGGATCGGCGAGCAAAAAGCCTTGGGTTATGACTTCATAGCCTCTGAGGGTAATGTCTCTGACTGGGATAGCACGGTAGCCGCTTTCGATAAAGTCAAAGCCGAAGTAGGGCGCGTTGATGTGTTGGTAAATAATGCTGGTATTACTAAAGACAGCGTATTCCGCAAAATGACTCCAGATCAGTGGAAGGCTGTAATTGATACCAATCTCAATTCTTTGTTCAATGTGACCAAGCAAGTAGTAGATGGTATGGCTGATAACGGCTGGGGTCGCATTATCAATATTTCCTCTGTTAATGGTCAGAAGGGGCAATTCGGTCAGTCCAACTATTCCACTGCGAAAGCGGGTTTGCATGGATTTACGATGGCTTTGTCACAGGAGTTAGCCTCTAAAGGAGTGACCGTGAATACAGTTTCCCCTGGCTATATCGGTACGGACATGGTTAAAGCCATTCGCGAAGATGTGCTGGAGAAGATTGTTGCTGGTGTTCCGGTTAAACGTTTGGGTACCCCCGAAGAAATCGCCTCCATTTGTTGTTGGATTGCTTCCGATGATGGTGGCTATGCTACTGGTGCCGACTTCTCCTTAAATGGTGGTCTCCATACTGGCTAAATCCCATTAAAAATGCAGTTTTAGTGGTCTGTGCATCGGCATATTTACCTTTAGATCAAACTAGAGATAAACTATGCCGATGTTGCATTGCAATACCGAGAGTTAGGAAAAAATTACATGGCCACACGTACTAAAAAAGCAGGCGATAGTCGCTTAATTAAGAAGTATCCAAATCGTCGTTTATATGACACCCAAACCAGCACCTATGTCACGCTGGCTGATATCAAAAATTTAGTCATGGCCGGTGATGCTTTTAGTGTTGTAGACGCTAAAACTGAAGATGACTTAACACGCAATATCCTATTGCAAATTATTTTGGAAGAAGAGGCTGGCGGTGCGCCAGTGTTTTCTACGCAAATGCTTTCTCAAATCATTCGCTTTTATGGAAACTCCATGCAGGGCTTGATGGGTAGCTACCTTGAAAAGACTATGCAGTCTTTTGTGGATATTCACAATAAGTTGGGCGATCAAACTCAGGGCATGAGCGCAGGCAGCACGCCTGAAGCTTGGGCCAAGATGATGAATCTGCAAAATCCAATGATGCAGGGTTTGATGGGCAACTACATGGAACAAAGCAAGGATCTATTTGTGAAGATGCAAGAGCAAATGCAAAGCTCGCCATCGATATTTAGCAGCTTCCCGTTCGCAGGTCAACCTAACCCGACAGAAAAAGAATAGTCGTGGTGGGAAAAGTTGGTTTTGTTTCCTTGGGCTGCCCCAAGGCGCTGGTTGATTCTGAACTCATCCTCACTCAATTAAGTGCGGAAGGTTATGAGACGGCCAAGGATTATTCTGGCGCTGATCTGGTAATTGTGAACACTTGTGGCTTCATTGATTCCGCTGTTGAGGAGAGTCTTGCAGCGATTGGTGAGGCTTTATCTGAAAATGGCAAGGTGATTGTGACGGGTTGTTTAGGCGCCCGTAAAAATGCAGATGGTAGCGATCTTATTCAAAGTATTCACCCCAAAGTCCTGGCAGTAACTGGTCCACATGCCACTCAAGAGGTAATGCAGGCTATTCACTTGCACCTCCCAAAGCCTCATGATCCTTTTACGGATCTGTTGCCACCGATTGGCGTCAAGCTTACGCCGAAACACTATGCCTACTTAAAGATTTCCGAGGGTTGTAATCATCGCTGTACTTTCTGCATCATCCCAAGTTTGCGTGGTGATCTTGTCTCGCGTCCTATTGGCGAGGTATTGCTAGAAGCTAAAAAATTATTCGAGTCTGGTGTAAAAGAATTATTAGTTGTGTCTCAGGATACGAGTGCGTATGGGGTAGACATCCAATATCGCACAGGCTTTTGGGATGGCAAGCCCGTTAAGACGCGAATGTTTGATTTGGTCAACGCCTTAAACCAAATTGCAAGAGAGCATCAAGCGTGGGTTCGTCTGCATTATGTGTATCCCTATCCGCATGTGGATGATGTATTGCCGTTAATGGCTGAGTTTGCTGATCATGGTTATGGCGTACTCCCCTACCTAGACATTCCTTTGCAACACGCGCACCCCGATGTTCTCAAGCGCATGAAGCGTCCCGCTAGTGGAGAAAAGAATATCGAGCGAATTCAGGCGTGGCGTACAGCTTGTCCAGACTTAGTTATTCGCAGTACTTTTATTGCCGGCTTTCCAGGTGAAACTGAAGCAGAGTTTGAGTATCTTTTGAATTTCATAGACGAAGCTCAAATCGATCGTGCCGGTTGTTTTGCTTACTCACCCGTTGATGGCGCCACTGCTAATGCTTTGGATAATCCAGTGCCAGATGACTTGCGTGAAGATCGTCGTGCCCGTTTTATGGCCAAGGCTGAAGAAATCTCAATCAAACGGCTTGCTAAAAAAATAGGCAAGCGTATTCAGGTCATCATTGATCGGGTTGATGAGTCTGGCGGAATTGGCCGAACTATCGGTGATGCCCCTGAAATTGATGGTTTGGTGCGGGTTTTGCCCCCAAGTAAACCATCCAAGCGCTATCGTGCTGGTGAAATCATCAAAGTGACGGTGATTAGCTCCCAAGGGCATGACCTAATAGCCGAAACTTGACTATTGGAATAAAAATAGTATCTAGGTCTGAAACTAGGGCCATTAATTTACCTATATGGGTAGCGTAAAGGGGATTGTTATGAGTCGTGATGTCGTCGTTTTAAGTGCTGTACGTTCTGCAATTGGTGCTTTCAATGGATCTCTGAGCAGCCTTGAGCCATGTGAGCTCGGCGGTATCGTGATGAAGGAGGCGGTTGCTCGGTCTGGAGTAGATCCGGCCTTAATTAATTACGTTACTGTTGGCAACACTATTCCTACAGATAACCGCTACGCCTATGTTGCTCGCGTAGCCTCTATTCAAGCTGGTCTTCCAATGGAATCCGTTGCGATGGCTTTGAATCGTTTGTGTAGTTCAGGCTTACAAGCCATTGTGACAACAGCCCAGGCCATTATGTTGGGCGACTGTGATTATGGTGTCGGTGGTGGTGTTGAAGTAATGTCACGCGGGATGTATGGCTCACCAGCGATGCGCAGCGGCGCTCGCATGGGCGATACCAAAATGCTCGACTTGATGGTTTCAGTTTTGACCGATCCATTTGGCGTTGGTCATATGGGCGTTACTGCAGAGAACCTCGTTGAGAAATGGAAGTTCACTCGTGAAGAGCAAGATGCTTTAGCGGTTGAGTCCCATCGTCGTGCGGCGCACGCCATTAAAGAGGGCCGCTTCAAATCTCAAATCGTTCCAATCACCATCAAGACTCGCAAGGGTGATGTGGTGTTTGATACTGATGAGCATTGCAAGCCAGATACCACTATGGAAACTTTGGCGAAGATGAAAGCAGTCTTCAAAAAAGAGGGTGGTAGCGTGACTGCAGGTAACGCATCAGGCATTAATGACGGCGCAGCATTCTTTGTATTGGCAGACGCCGAAGCTGCCAAGAAAGCCGGTCATAAACCTATCGCTCGCTTAGTTTCTTATGCGATTGCTGGTGTTCCTAATCACATCATGGGTGAAGGCCCCATTCCTGCAACCAAGATTGCTCTTGAACGTGCGGGTTTGAAATTAGATCAAATCGATGTGATCGAGTCGAATGAGGCATTTGCAGCTCAAGCCCTAGCTGTAACCAAAGGCTTGGGATTAGATCCAGCCAAGACCAACGTGAATGGTGGAGCTATTGCATTGGGTCACCCAATCGGTTGCTCTGGTGCTGCAATTGCCACTAAAGCTATCCATGAATTGCATCGCGTTCAAGGTAAATATGCTTTGGTGACGATGTGTATCGGTGGTGGACAGGGTATTGCAACGATTTTTGAGCGCTTGTAATCAGCGCGAAATTACTGCAGTAGCCTAAACCAAGTGATTTAGGCAATTAGCAGTAAAGCAGCATCCAAGCCGACCCGGTCAAAAGCCGCGTCGGCTTTTTCTTTGACAATGGGCTTTGCTTTATAGGCAATACTGATGCCAGAGCCATACATCATTGGTAGATCGTTGGATCCATCGCCCATGGTGATGGCATTCTGTTTGTGGCAGTTCATAAGAGTGCATGCTTGCTCTAGGTAGGCAGCTTTAGCTGCACCATCGACGATCTCACCAATCACTCTGCCTGTTAGTTTTCCGTCAACGATTTCCAAGGTATTGGCTTGGGTTTGTTTGAAGCCCAGCTGCTGCTGAAGTTTTTCAGTGAAAAAAGTGAATCCACCAGAAACTAGCAATGTGTAGATCCCGTCCGCATTCGCCCCGGCTAGCAATTCACTAGCTCCAGGGTTGGGGCGTAAACGTTCGCGATATACGGACTCCAATACGTCCGCAGAAACACCGGCTAACAGAGCAACACGTCTTCGCAAGCTTTCTTTAAAGTCTTTAATTTCACCGCGCATGGTCGCTTCGGTGATCTCTGAAACAGCGGCCTTCATACCGGTGAAGTCTGCAATCTCATCGATGCACTCAATATTGATGAGGGTGGAGTCCATATCCATGGCCAACACCTTGACTTCATCTGGTTTAAATCCAGGAGAAAGAAAGGCTAAATCGGCGTTGTATGATGCCGCAATATCCCGCATAGCAATCCTGGCTTCGGGCATTAAAACCCGCGAACTGATCCAGCGGGTCGTAAAGTATTTTAGATGCGTTGGCTGAGTTTCCAGCTTGGCAATTTCTAACCCTAAGACTTTTGCATGTGCAAACAATGCGGCATCTAATTCTGCGGGGATTGGATTATTAGCAAGGGCGACGAGAGTGAGCTTAGACATGGGCAGTAAATAAAGGGTAATTAATTGGCTTGAGCAGTATTGAGCATGGCAGATTCATTCAGGCTTCTGAGAATTTTTCGAATATGGTCTAGTCGTTGCTCTAGCTTCTCAAAATCCTTCTCTTTCTGGGGAAGAATTTTTAACTTATCTTGACCATTTAGCTGGATATATTTTGACGACTGAATCAATTGAATGATCTTCATCGGATCGATCGGTGGATTGGGGATGAACTGTATCTGAATTGATGCTGGGCTAGCGTCAATCTTTTTGATGCCAAAACCAGTCATCTCTAAGCGCAGTCGATGGGTCTCATAGAGTGATTTAGCTTGGTCTGGCAAATCACCATAACGGTCTACTAGCTCTTCACGTAAGCCCATGAGTTCAGAGAAATCGTTTGTACCGGCAAAGCGTTTATACATGGAGAGTCGCTCATGGACATCGGGGCAATAATCGTTTGGGAAGAGGGCGGGAACGCCCAAATTGACATCGGTTGTTGCTTGAAGTGGCGATAACAGATCTGGCTCTTTGCCGCTGCGTAAGGATTTCACGGCTCGGTTCAGCATCTCGGTATAGAGTTGGAATCCAATTTCATGAATCTCCCCAGACTGTTTATCTCCTAGGACCTCACCAGCACCGCGGATTTCTAAGTCATGCATCGCCAAATAGAAGCCAGAGCCCAGCTCCTCCATTGCTTGAATCGCATTTAAACGCAATTGTGCTTGCTTGCTGAGCGCTTCTGGATCTGGCACTAGTAAATAAGCGTAGGCCTGGTGATGTGAGCGTCCAACGCGACCACGCAATTGATGCAGCTGCGCTAATCCAAATTTATCTGCTCGATGCATGATGATGGTATTGGCCGTTGGAACGTCAATACCGGTTTCAATGATGGTGGTGCATAACAAGATATTGGTGCGTTGGGTGACAAACTCACGCATGACTGATTCCAGCTCACGCTCATGCATTTGGCCGTGCGCTACGCTGATACGTGCCTCTGGAATGAGTTCTTGTAATGCCTGTTTACGGTTTTGAATAGTTTCGACTTCGTTATGAAGGAAGTAGACCTGTCCACCACGCTTAATTTCACGAAGCACGGCTTCACGAATGACCCCATCACCTTCGCGTCGCACAAAGGTTTTGATGGCTAAGCGTTTTTGAGGCGCGGTAGCAATGATGGAGAACTCACGCAAACCTTCCATGGCCATACCCAGAGTTCTGGGAATAGGCGTGGCAGTTAAGGTCAGAATATCCACCTCAGCACGCAGTGCTTTGAGCGCATCCTTTTGGCGCACACCAAAGCGATGCTCTTCATCAACGATGACTAAGCCCAAATTGGCAAACTGAGTTTCTTTTGATAGCAGCTTATGTGTGCCGATTATGATGTCCGCTTCACCCTTGGCAATGGCCTCTAGTGCAGCATTAATTTCTTTGGTGGTTTTAAAGCGCGAGAGTTCAACAATGCGAACTGGCCAATCGGCAAAGCGATCTTTCCAAGTGGCGACATGTTGTTCGGCCAGGAGGGTAGTTGGCGCCAAGATTGCCACTTGCTTGCCACCCATAACCGCAACAAAGCTTGCACGCAAAGCTACCTCGGTTTTACCAAAGCCCACATCACCACACACTAAGCGATCCATTGGTGTGCCACTAGTCATATCGCCAATCACTGCAGCAATTGCATTAGCTTGGTCCGGCGTTTCCTCAAAGCCAAAACTTTCGGCAAAAGCAGCGTAATCATGGGCAGAGAATTCAAAGGCATGACCTTTGCGAATCGCTCTAGCGGCATACAGGCTGAGAAGCTCAGCAGCGGTATCTCGTATTTGTTGCGCAGCCTTGCGTCGCGCCTTATCCCATTGTCCTGAACCCAATTGGTGCAATGGTGCTGAGTCAGGATCGGAGCCGGCATAACGCGTCACCATTTGCAGTTGTTGAACTGGAACATACAGGGTTGCGTCTTTGGCGTAAACCAAGTGCAGAAACTCTTCAAAAATAGGCTCTTCTTTGGGTGGAGCTAAATTGAGTAGAACCAATCCTTGATATCGACCGATACCATGATCAGAGTGAACGACGGGATCACCAATCTTGAGCTCAGATAAATCCTTGAACAGCATGTCCGGATCGGCACTCTCACTCTCCTTACCTTTGCGTCGTTGACGAGCGGTCGTCGTAAAGAGTTCTGCCTCAGTAACGACGATGAGGTTTTCAGCTGGCCAGGTAAAGCCATTGAAGAGTTGTGCTGTAACCAATCCAAATAGCGCGTCACTCTTAATAAAATCAGCAATTCCTTCAAAGCCCTCGGGCTTTAATGGGTAAACCGGTTTGCCATTTTGTCCCGCTACCGAATTACTTTCTTCAAATAGTTGGCGAATAGATTCTTTACGGCCATTGCTATCACTACAAATCAGCACTCGTACTTTTTCTTGTGAAACTAATGCTCTCAGGCGATTGATTGGATCAGTATCACGGCGATGCACAGAAAGGTCGGGGACTGCTAAAAATTGCGGAGTCTCTTTTGCCTCTTTATCCAATACCAAGCGTGCATTAGGTTTGGATGCCGTAAAAAATTGATCTACATCTAAAAATAATTCTCCTGGTGGAAGGATGGGGCGATCAAGATCGTGTTTTAAAAATTCATATCTCGACAGCGTGTCTTTCCAAAAACTCTTGATGGATTCTTCAGCATCACCGATGCTCACCAACCAAACTGGATCACCCGAGCGTGGGAAGTAATCAAAGACGGTCGATGACTCTTCAAAAAAGAGGGGAAGGTAGGACTCGATGCCAGCGCTCGGAATTCCGAGGTTAGCGTCTTTGTATATTGAGCAACGGGTTGGATCGCCCTCGAACACTTCTCGCCAGCGACCGCGGAATGCAGTGCGCGAAGCGTCATCGAATGGAAACTCATGGCCTGGTAATAGGCGGACTTCTTTAACGGGATAGAGGCTGCGCTGTGTATCGGGATCGAACGCTCTGATCTGCTCAATCTCATCACCAAAAAGATCCAGGCGATAAGGCAGGCTGGAGCCCATCGGGAATAAGTCGATTAAGCCGCCGCGAATACTGTATTCGCCGGGACGCATGACAGCGCTGACGGGGTCGTAACCAGCCTGCTGCAACTGAAGTTTTAGTGCCGCCTCATTGAGCTTGTCACCCTGTCTAAAGAAGAAGGTGTGCCCAGATAAAAAGTTTGGCGGGCCCAATCTTTGTAAAGCGGTAGTGATAGGTACTAAAACGATGTCACAGCTGCCGTTCAGCAATTCATAGAGGGTTGCTAAACGCTCAGAAACTAAATCCTGATGCGGTGAGAAATGGTCATACGGCAGAATTTCCCAGTCAGGCAACAGGCGTGTTTTTAGTTGGGGAGCAAAAGCCGGAATTTCTTCCAGGAGACGCTGCGCTTCCTGAGCCTGCGCACAGAAGATGACCATGACCGAGTACTCAGATCGATAGCGAAGTGCAGATTGGGCAATTAATGCAGCATCTGAAGAGCCGACTAGGCCTGAAAAGGTAAAGCGCTGCCCAGCCCGCGGTGCAGGTATGGGGGGTGCTAGTTTTAATGCATCAGACATCTAAGCTCATTATAGAATCAGGTATGCGCCCTGGAATTCAATCTTCACAGTCCTTGCCCCAATGTCACGCCTTGCTCCCTACAGCGGGAACTGGCTCTAGGCTTGGGGGTGATCTGCCAAAGCAATTTCAGGGCTTGGCCGGCAAGCCAATGTTGGCCTATGCCTTAGACGCCTTTATCAATACCTCCGAGATTGCCTCTATTTGGGTGGGTGTAAGCCCTAGTTTCATTGATAACCCCATATTGAGCAGGTTTTCCGAATCTTCACCTTCGCTCCAATTTCTTCCAAGCGGCGGTCCGACACGACAAGAAACCGTCAGAAATACTTTGCGAGCCATGTTGGACGCAGGAATTCCTGAGGATGATTGGGTTTTGGTGCATGACGCTGCCCGACCTGGAATTTCCCCTGAGCTGATTCAAAAACTGATTCACGCAGTCATCCAGACGGGCGAGGGAGGCTTATTGGCGATGCCACTGGCCGATACCTTGAAGATGGCAGATGCTAACTCCGCTATTGCCGGCAACCCCAATCGAGCGATGAAGACTATTTCCAGAGACCACTTATGGCAAGCCCAAACGCCCCAGATGTTTGGCTTAAAGCGTCTGCATGATGCAATAGAAGAGGGCATACGCATGGAGGCTGACATCACTGATGAAGCTAGCGCCATGGAGCTGGCAGGATCAAATCCATTGCTAATAGAGGGTGCAACGCGCAACTTTAAGGTAACGCACCCTGCTGATTGGGAGCTGATGCACAGTATTTTGCATGCGGCAGCCCTGAAGTAAAGCAAGACCTCAGACAGAATACGACTATCTAATGACCTCAAATACCTTCCACATCCCCCAATTCCGCATCGGTCAGGGTTATGACGTTCACGCTTTGGTTGCGGATCGCAAGTTGATATTGGGCGGTGTGCATGTCCCCAACGACAAAGGTCTTCTGGGGCATTCTGATGCGGATGTCTTATTGCATGCTCTAACGGATGCCTTATTGGGGGCTGCCGGTCTAAATGATATTGGCCAGCTATTTCCGGATACGGATCCACAGTTTAAGGATATGGATAGCCGTATTTTGCTGCGCGCCGCCTTGCAAAAGGTTCAGGCTGCGGGGTTTCAGGTTGGTAACGTTGATGCAACGATTATTTGCCAGAAGCCTAAATTAGCCACTTTTCTGCCAGATATGGTTCGCAATATAGCGGCAGATTTGGCGGTTACACCAAGCCATGTCAACCTGAAGGCTAAAACCAACGAATCTCTTGGCCACCTAGGCAGGGGTGAGGGCGTCGCAGTCCATGCGGTAGCTTTGCTCTATAAGGTCTAAATATCCTCCAAAACCGCCAAGCATTGTAGAATTACGGTCTTTAGAGTGAAGCTTCAGCTCGGTAGTGTTTGCGGAATTCGCGCGAGGATGGCGAAATTGGTAGACGCACCAGGTTTAGGTCCTGACGCCAGCAAT
>JAZKDF010000010.1:0-114312 GCA_040387715.1 Pseudomonadota bacterium
CAACAAAGTGGCCAATATCTTGTGTTGATTGAAAGGCTTGTGGTGCGCTCATGGTGTTTTGCTTAATCTTTTTTACTGGTTTTGGGTTCAATAAACTTCCATAGCTGGGTAGCTACACAAGTTTATGGTCTCGTTTATTCTACTGACTATATTTTATCGCTTTCATCACTTTTACGCATTTTCAGATCTAGAGGCATTTAAATGAGTCTTCTCTTTTCCAGCTTTGCATTGAGCTCTCCCCGGGGGCAGTTAACCCTTCCAAATCGGGTCGTCGTAGCGCCTATGTGCCAGTACTCGGCCGTGAATGGAGAGGCGCAGGATTGGCATCTGATGCACTGGGGCAATCTTCTTAATAGCGGGGCAGGCCTATTCATTATTGAAGCGACTGGCGTGACGCCAGAAGGGCGCATCACCCCTGCCTGCCTGGGTTTGTGGGATGACCGTACAGAGGCAGCGCTAAAAGATAAGCTTGGCAGAGCCCGTAAGCTAGCCCCCCAAACCGCCGTGTTTATTCAGCTGGCGCATGCTGGCCGGAAGGCCTCTAGCGCAACCCCTTGGGATGGCGGTCAATTACTGTCTAAAGAGCAGGGTGGCTGGGATACCTTAGCCCCTTCGGCTATTCCTCAGCTGAAAGATGAGCGTTTGCCCCATGAGCTTTCAAAAGCAGAGTTGGCAGAGCTCATTGCCGCATTTGTTGTTGCAGCGCAGCGATCTGAACGGGTTGGTGTGGACGGGATTGAGTTGCATGGGGCGCATGGCTACCTCTTGCATCAATTCTTGTCGCCGATCGCCAATCAGCGTACCGATGAATACGGCGGCTCTTACGAAAACCGCATCCGCTTTCCTTTGGAATTGTTTGCAGCGGTGCGTAAGGCTTATCAAGGTGTATTGGGAATCCGCATCTCAGCTAGCGATTGGATTGAGGGCGGCTGGACTCCGGAAGAGACTGCTGACTTTGCAGCTCGCCTAAAACCGCTCGGTTGTGATTTCGTTCACATCTCATCGGGAGGCATTTCTTCGCTGCAAAAGATTGCGATTGGTCCAAACTATCAGGTGCCATTTGCCAAGATCGTCAAAGACCGGTCGGGCATTCCTACAATGACAGTGGGTTTAATTACAGAGCCACAACAGGCTGAGGATATTCTGCAAAAAGGGGATGCGGATCTGATTGCCTTGGCCCGCGCATTTTTGTATAAGCCAAGGTGGGCCTGGGAAGCGGCCGCAGCCTTAAGTGGCATCGTGCCCTCAAATGAACGTTACTGGCGCTGTTTACCGCGCGAAGCTCAGGCTATTTTTGGCGACGTCAAAGTAGGCCAGCGATAATTGATATCAAATAATAAAAAATGATTTACTGGAGATTAATATGAAACCCATCACATTCATTTGCCGTTCAATAGCTATGCTTGCTATTGCATTGGGCGCTAACTTGGTTCATGCCCAATCATTCCCGGACCGTCCAATTACTTTGGTAGTTCCAAATCCACCGGGAGGTCTTGTTGACACCTCGGCGCGTTTATTGAGTGAGCCTCTGACTAGGGTGATTGGCCAGCCAGTTATTGTGGATAACAAGCCGGGTGCCAGTGGTAATACTGCCTATCAATATGTTGCCAAGGCCAAGCCTGATGGTTATACCTTATTGATTTCTTATTCGGGATATCACGTTGGCAACCCTTCGTTAATGGATAAATTGCCTTGGGACCCCCTCAAAGATTTTTCTCCAGTGGCGCTCCTCACGGTGTCCACAAACGTGATTGCTGTGCATCCATCGGTGCCCGTAAATACCTTAAAAGAATTTATTGCTTACGCTAAAGCCAACCCTGGAAAGCTCAATTACGCCTCGCAAGGCAATGGTTCCGTTTCCCACATTGGTACAGAAATCTTTAAGCAAAATACAGGCGTCGATATTGTTCACGTGCCATACAAAGGTTCTGGTCCTGCAGTCCAAGACGTATTGGCTGGTCAAGTGCAATTGTTTATTACAACGCCACCTTCAGTCATGCAACATGTGCAAAGCGGAAAATTAAAAGCCCTGGCTGTGACTGGTAAGACGCGTCATCCTGGTATGCCCAATGTCCCAACGACTGCTGAAGCAGGCTTGCCTTCATTTCAGCTGGAGTCTTGGGTGGCTTTGTATGCTCCAGCGGGAACCCCAGCTCCAGTCATTGCCAAGCTCACTGACTCTGTTAAGAAAAGCTTAGCTTTGCCAGAAGTAAAAGAGCGTTCTGATGCAGCTGGTGTTGAGTTGCGTTATCTCACGCCGACGCAGATGGATGTCTTGCTGAAAAAAGAATTACCTTATTGGGATAAAGCAATTAAGTCAGCCAATATCAAGCTCGATTAAATCCCACCCATTCAATATTGAACTGAACGAAACGCAGATGAAGCAACACTCCGTAAGAGAATCCTGGCTGGAAGACGCCGTAAGACATTTAGAACCCGTGTTTTCAAAGGCGGGGTATGCCATTCCGCCAGTGAGAGTGTCATGCGGCTTTCCGGCCTCTAGCAGTCCGAGGACAACGCTAGGGCAGTGCTGGCCACGCGAACGTTCTGGTGGTGGGGTGAACGAGATCTTTATCTCTCCTAAGTTGGATGATCCAGTGCAACTGTTAGACACCTTGGTGCATGAGCTATGCCACGCTGTGGATGATTGCTTTAGTGGTCATGGCGAAGACTTTAAAGGTATCGCCCAAACTGTTGGGCTAGAGGGTCCCGCCCGAATGGCGCATGCCACTGAGGAGTTGATGGTGCGCTTGATGATGATTAGCCAAGAGCTCGGTCCTTATCCACACCAGGCCATTGTGTTTCCGCCACCAAGACCCAGTAATGCCAGTCGCAATAAAGCCAAATGTGGTCAATGTGGATACGAGGTTACTTTGCTGAAGAAGTGGGCTACCTATGGCGCCCCAATTTGCCCGAAAGACAATATTCGCATGCAAGAAGCGGTGATCGAAACCATAGAAAATACAACGGAGCACGATACCGAGTCGGTAACAGGCTCTAAACCTAAGGCGGATGAGATCCGCCGTGCCATCAGCTAATCAAGAATATTTTTTTAGCCAGTCACAACAGAAGGACTCCAGACGGGGTCCTTTTTACTGGCTTTGGCAATCTCACCTAAGATCTTTTCATGTAGCTGGCAGTCTTCCTCGCTTGCTGTCATGAGTTTGAGATTGCTAGGTAAGGCTTTCATCTGGCCAGATGCATCAGTGCCCACTGTGTAGTCAACCAGATCAATGGAGAGATCCTCTTGGCCACGTGTCATGGCTACATAGACCTCCGCTAATAACTGGGCATCCAATAAAGCGCCGTGCAAGGTGCGGTGTTGATTGCTAATTGCAAATCGTTCGCAGAGTGCATCTAGTGAATTGCGCTTGCCCGGAAACATTTGACGGGCATCTAGGAGCGTATCGGTAATTTTTGAAGCAAGACCTCTAAAAGCGGGGCGCTTGAGTAAGGCAAATTCATTATCCAAAAATCCCAAGTCAAACGCGGCGTTATGAATCACGACTTCAGCGCCATCAACAAACTCAATGAGCTCTTCCACAATATTGGCAAATACCGGCTTGTCTGACAAAAACTCACGGGAGAGTCCGTGGACCGCAAAAGCGCCTGCATCAATATCGCGCTCAGGATTGATGTAGTAATGGAACGTGCGGTCAGTTAAGCGACGACCGACCATTTCAACGCAACCGATTTCAATAATACGATCGCCTGTAGCGGGATTCAGTCCGGTAGTTTCGGTATCGAGGATGACTTGACGCATTAGGTGCCTTCCAATACGGATGGGGGAATTTCCATGGGGCCTGTGCCCGCATATTTATCGAGGTACAGGTAGATCACAGGGGTAATGATTAAGGTAACAAACTGAGAAAAGATTAGTCCGCCGGCCACACTAATGCCGAGTGGTTGACGAAGCTCTGCGCCCGCACCAATGCCGAATGCGATAGGAAGAGCGCCCATCAAAGCTGCAAAAGTGGTCATCATGATGGGACGGAATCGCAAGATACACGCCTCACGAATAGCCTTCTCAGGAGACATGCCTTGATTGCGCTGGGCATCTAAAGCAAAGTCAATCATCAAAATCGCATTCTTCTTCACAATACCAATCAGCAGCAAAATACCAATCGACGCAATGATGGTGAGCTCAAAGCCAAAGATGCGTAGCGCCAGAATGGCACCAATCGCAGCGGATGGTAGGCCTGCAAGAATAGTGAGCGGATGAATGTAGCTCTCGTACAGTACGCCTAGCAGAATATAAATCACACCTAAAGCAGCAAAAATCAAGATCAACTGACCCGATTGATTGCTCTTAAAGACCGCTGCATCACCGCCGTAACTAGTAATGATGGAAGACGGTAGGCCGATTTCTTTTGTATAAGCTTCAATCTTTTTAGTAGCGTCGCCCAAGAAGATATCTGGCGCCAAATTAAATGACAGAGTCACCGCCGGAATTTGCCCTTGATGGTTTACAGCGGTTGGGCCGATTGTTCTAGTGAAACTAGCCACACTCGACAGTGGGATGAGCTTATCGGTGGCGCGACCGCGCACAAAGATCTTGTTGAGATCAGTTTCATACTGCCGATCTTCTTCTGCAGCTTCAAGAATCACGTAGTAGGTATTAACCGGTGTATAGATGGTCGATACTTGTTTTTCGCCATAGGAGTTGTACAGTGCCGAACGAATATCGGTAATGGTAATTCCAGCGCTCGCAGCCTTTTCGCGATCGATATCGATCTTGACATTCAGCCCCTTTAGCTGAGAGTCACTCGTGACATCGCGGAACATCGGGTCTGCTCGCAACTTCTGCATCAGCTTATCCGCCCATTCATTGACTCCTTCAAAGCCAACGCTTTGCAAGGTAAATTGATAGCGACTCTTACTGCTTTTGCCGCCGAGCTGTAAGTTCTGAACAGGGCGCATATACACCTGAAGTCCGGGGATTTCTTTGAACTTCGCTCGGAGACCCTCCATAATCTTCGCCATTTTGGCGCGATCACCTTTGGGTTTGAGGATGATGAAGATGCGGCCAGTATTGCTACCAGAGCTATTACCACCACCGACTATGGAGATGGAGCTAGCTACATTTGGATCAGTGTTGACGAGGGCTGCTGCTTGATCTTGCAGAACTAACATCGCCTTAAAGGAGATGTCTTCAGAGGCCTCAGTCGTTGCGAGGATCTGCCCAATATCCTCTTCTGGGAAGAATCCCTTAGGGCTATTGATAAATAGAACGACTGTAATCACAAAGGTAGAGAGGGCGCCCCACAATACTTTTTTGCGGTTCAGCAGCGCCAAGTCCAAATAATGAATATAGGTCTTGAGCATCCAATCAAAAAAGCGATCAAACTTTTTATTGATGGCATATTCTTTTGCGTGCTGCCCAGGCTTAGGTAAGAAGCGGCTGCACAGCATGGGAACCACAGTAAGGGATACCAGCGCCGACACCAGGATGGATAGCGATACGACTACGGCAAACTCCCTAAAGAGCAGGCCGATCGGGCCCGGCATAAAAAAGAGCGGAATGAATACTGCCACCAGCGAAATAGAGATCGAGATAATCGTAAATCCCACTTCCTTACTTCCTTTGAGCGAAGCTTTGAGTGGATCCATGCCTTGCTCAACGTAGCGCATGATGTTTTCTAAAACCACGATCGCATCATCGACGACTAAGCCCACTGCCAGCGTAATTCCCAATAGGGAAATGTTATCTAAGCTATACCCCAAGAAATACAGCAAGAAGAAAGCGCCAATCAAGGAGATTGGCAAACTGATCGAGGGAATGATGGTGGCTGATATGTGTTTAAGGAATAAGAAGATCACCAACACCACTAGCAATACGGTTAAAGCTAGCGTCAAATTAACGTCATGAATCGCTTCAATAATCGAAATGGATCGGTCATTCAAAAGCTGTAGCTTGATTGAGTCAGGCATTTGCTTTTGAAGCTGAGGAAGCAAGGCTTTTACAGACTTCACCACCTCAACCGTATTGGCATTGGGCTGGCGTAGCACGGCAATGGCAATCGATCTTTCGCCATTGGCACTAGCCAAGGTCTTCACATCTTCGTAGCTCTCGACAACCTCGGCTACATCCTTGAGGTAAATCGGCAAGCCATTTTTTTGGCTAATGATGAGGTTGCCAAATTCTTCTGGTCGAACCAATTGAGGGTTGGCATAAATCGTAATGGACTGACGAGGGCCATCCAACACGCCCACTGGACTATTAGAGTTGGCTTTATTGATTGCCGTAGCCACATCATCCATCGTCAAATTGCGATTGCCTAGCGCATCAGGATGAACGCGCACTCGAACGGCATAACGCTTTGCACCATAGACCAGTACCTGTGCAACACCGCTAATCGTGGAGAGGTTTGGTGATAGCAAGTTTTCAGCATACGCATTGAGCTCAGACAAGCTGATGGAGGGGGACTGCATTCTCACCACCAACACTGGCGTGTCAGCTGGATTGATCTTGCGATAAGACGGCGGCACCGTCATTTCAATTGGAAGACGTTTTTGGGCGCGTAAGAGCGCGGCTTGAACGTCTACCGCAGCTTTATCGATGTCGCGATCGTTGTTGAACTCCAGAGTAATGCTGGTGCTACCTAAGGAGTTGGTCGAGCTGATGATCTTGACGCCATCAATCGTGGAGAACTCTTTTTCCAAGGGCAGTGCTACTGCGGATGCCATGTTCTCTGGTGAGGCGCCTGGAAGGGAGGCGCTAACAGAGATGACTGGCGTATTGAAGCTAGGAAGCGCTGCGACTGGAATGTTGAGGTAAGCCACAGCTCCAGCAATCACGGTTGCCACAGACAGCAACACCGTCATTACAGGCCGGCGAATACATAACTCGGATAGGGTCATTTTTTATCTGCTGCAGAAGGGGTTGCTGGGGTAGCGGGGGCAGAAGCCGTAGGAGCTACTGGAGCTGCAGGAGCAGTGGAGCTGGAAGCATTACCTTTCGCTTCTTTAGCCTCTTTGGTTTTGCTACCAGGTCGTAAATTCTGCTTACCTTCTACTACCACTCGATCACCAGACTCAATACCGGTGATGACTGAAGAGCCTTGGTATTCATAAACCACCTTGACTGGTTTTGAAACGGCCTTGCCGTCTTTATCTACCGTGTAGACCAATCTTCCGCGCGGACTAATCACAATCGCTTGGGATGGCACGGCTAGCGCATCTTTCAGATTATTAGCAACGAGCGACACGCGCGCAAATTGGCCGGGAAGAAGGGTCATCGCATCATTAGGAATTTGCGCCTTAACGCGAACCGCAGCGATCGAAGGATCCACTTGGTTATCAATCACCAGGACTTTGCCTTCATAAGTTCTTTTGCCGCTATCGCCCACTGTCACTTTGACTGTCAGCGGTTCGCCGTCCAATTGATTCTCAAGCAAGATGGGGATATCTTTTTCGGGAATCACAAATTGCACATTGATGGGGTTGAGTTGGGTAATGGTGACCATGGAACCCACGCTAGAGGTAGCAGTGGAGCTGGTGGCTGTTGTCACCACGTTACTTGCCTGCACCAAGGATCCAGGGAATACATTAATAATTCCGGCGCGACCATCAATTGGTGAGCGAATCGAATCAAACGACAGTTGCACCTCTGCTGAACGGGCTGCAGCTTGAGCCGATTTCGCATTTGCTAAGGAGGTCTCTAAGCCTGCTTTGGAGATAAAGTTTTTCGCGACCAACTCTTTGGCGCGTAAATACTGTTTCTGAGAGTCATCAGCCAAGGCTTTTAATCTCTCATAGTTGGCTTTGTCATTGCGATCATCGAGCGTAAACAGAAGCTGACCCTGCTTTACTTCTTCGCCATCTTTGATGTGTATCTTCGAAACAGTATTGGTGACCATCGGACGAATATCCACAATGCTGTTGCTCACAATCGTACCGGTAGCCTCAATCACCAAAGGGATCTCTTTTTTATCGACCACAATGGTGCTAACTGTCACTGGACCGCCAGCCTTGTCGGCAGCTGGAAAAAAATAGTCAATTGCTTTGGATCCGGCGTACAAGACCAGAAGCGCAATCAAAATGCGCCACTTGAATTGAATCGCGAATAGCTTTGCTGTTGCGTAGTCTACTTTTTTGAGTTTATTGACGTGGGGAGTGAGTTTCTGCCATAGCTTGCATAAGCGAGACTGGACCCTATTTTTGAGGGCTGGTAATTTGGCAACGGCTTTGTCGAGTGCAGATTCAATTTTTGACACGGTCTCGGATTTTTTCTAGGTTCTATATGGGTTTAGCGGTGAATTCGGTACCCGCTCTGAATGTGTTCATTCTCTCATAAGACGGTCAAAACTGGGCCTATAGGCGCCCATCTCACTTAAGGCAGAAACTCTTCTACGCCTTTGTTTGCCAGGAGGTCTGCAAGCTCATTTCCAGGGTGGCCATTGTGACCGCGTACCCAGTGCCAAGAGATCTTGTGATTGGGGATGAGGGCATCTAATTCTTGCCATAGGTCCGCATTCTTGACGGGATCCTTGCTGGCCGTCTTCCAACCTCTTTTTTTCCAGCCCTCTAGCCACTCAGTCACCCCTTTTTGGACGTATTGGGAGTCCGTCCAAAGCTCTACTGAGCTAGTTTGCTTAAGCGCTCGCAGCGCATGAATCACTGCGCTGATTTCCATGCGGTTATTGGTGGTGTGCTCAGCGCCTCCATGCAGGTGCTTCTCATGAGCTCCAGAACGTAGAACTGCACCCCAGCCGCCAGGGCCAGGATTGCCTTTGCAGGCGCCGTCGGTATAAATGACGATATGAGGGAGTGATTTGGTGTGCGGCATAGTCTTAATTTACTGTGTCTTGGTTGTTTGCCAAATTTTGTCGACTTTCGGCGGCCGGGCTTAATTTCGTCATCGCCGGAATGCGCAAGCCTTGAACTTGTCCGATAAGTCGAATACCTTGTTGGCGCTTAATGGCTGAGACTAAGAAGACAGCCCCAAAAATAGGCCACCAGCGGTTACCAGCGGGCTCCATGAAATCCATTCTAGCCATGCCCGACTCGCCACTAAGGGGGAGTTTGTAGCAGCCAAAATGGCCGCGATCTAATGAGAAGTTCAATAACTGTAACCAATCTTTAATTCGGAGTAGGCTGATAAATTGCCCATCTCTTGGTAGATACGGAGTGCCGATCAGTCTACTGAGGTACTGGCGCATTCCCCAAAGACTTGCTGGGTTAAAGCCGGAAATAATCAAGCGACCCTCAGGGCGAAGAACGCGCTCAGCCTCACGCAAAATTTGATGGGGGTCGGCAGCAAATTCCAAAACATGCGGCAATACCAATAGGTCAATAGTTTCGGATGCAAAGGGTAGTTCGTTGGCATTGCCTTCAATTGGGTGCCAGCTAAATTCATTGGCATATTTTTGGCGGTCATTGGAGTGAATCAATAGAGCCTGCAAAGGCATGCGGTTTTCTGCCAAGGTATTCATTTGGGGCAAACCAATCTGAACCGCATAAAAACCAAAGACATCTGCCACGATTTGGTTAAAGCATTTCTGCTCCCAGGCAAGCACATAGCGTCCAGGAGGTGATTGCAGCCACTTTTCCCATGAACTCCATGGTGGTGCAGGCATCTGAGATGGGGTGAGTGGGGTTGGTATCATCGGTCTATGGTGAAGAATACTTTATTGCAGGTTTGGCCGATACCGGCCTTTGACGACAACTACATCTGGTGCATCCATGATGGGCAATCGGCCTTGATTGTGGATCCAGGCGATGCTGCCCCAGTATTGGAATACCTTGCGCAGAACGATCTGACGTTGACTGGTATTTTAATTACCCATCATCACGCTGACCATACCGGTGGCATCCTGAATCTACTGCAGGCGCTGGGATCGGTCCCGGTTTACGGTCCCGCTAATATTGAGATTCCTGGCCGCACGAATGCCATGATGGAGGGCGACAAGATTGAGGTGGCTGCACCACGTATTAGCCTTGAGGTGTACGAAGTGCCGGGTCATACCTTGACCCACATTGCTTACTTTGCCAATATGCAGGCCAATGTAGTCGAACCCATGCTGTTCTGTGGTGACACTTTGTTTGCATCGGGCTGCGGTCGTTTGTTTGAGGGCACCCCCACACAGATGAGCCAGTCCCTTGCGAAGTTTATTGCCTTGCCAAAAAATACCCTGGTGTATTGCACCCATGAATACACCTTATCGAATATTCGCTTCGCATTAGCGGTTGAGCCTAATAATGCCAATCTCATTACCTGGGCTGAAACTGCCAAGGCTCTACGTGATCAACATCTGCCCACTTTGCCAACGACTATCGGCCAAGAGCTGCAAGTCAACCCGTTCATGCGCTGCGATCAACAGGCTGTGATTGATGCCGCACTTGAAGTCTCCGGTGAAAAATCCCTCCCTACACCTGCGCATGTCTTGGCGGTGATTCGGGCTTGGAAGGATCGGTTCTGATGTGGTGGCGCTATGCGGCGATCTTATTGATTGCCGCGCTCTCAGGTTGTGCGGGGACTGGGGATTGGTCTTCTGATACCCCGACTCGTAAGGATCCACGGGCCGCTAAAGCAAAGCGAGTGAATTTACAGAATCAATCTGTGAGTGACTTGTATGCACCTTCAAGCAATCTCTGGATTCGTATTCGGGATGGCTTTGAGATGCAGCCCATGAACACCCCACTAGAAATCGAGCAGGTACGTTGGCTTAGCGCTCGCCCTGACTACGTTAACCGTTCGATGACGCGTTCATCGCGTTACCTGTTTTATATCGTGCAAGAAGTCAATGCGCGCAATATGCCAACGGAGATTGCCTTGCTCCCGTTTGTCGAGAGCGCCTTCGTGACAAACGCGAAGTCCAATGCAAAGGCTATGGGCTTGTGGCAATTTATGCCAGCAACCGGCAAAGATTTTCGTTTAACCCAAAACGTCTTTAGGGATGAGCGCAGGGATGTGTTGCAGTCAACCGATGCTGCTCTAGATTACCTGCAACGCTTACATACACAGTTTGGTAGCTGGGAGCTTGCGTTAGCAGCTTATAACTGGGGTGCGGGCAATGTTTCTAAGGCTCAGAAGCGTAATCTGGCTGCAGGACTCCCAACGGATTATCTCAGCCTGAAGATGCCTAATGAGACGCGCAACTATGTGCCGAAACTCATGGCCTACCGACAGATTGTGTTGGATCCTCAGTCCTACGGCATTGTCTTGCCAGAGCTAGAAAACCACCCCTACTTTGTAGCGGTGGATGTCGGATCCGATATTGATGTGGCCCTGGCGATTAAGTTGAGTGAGATTCCAGAGGAAGAGTTCCATAGCCTGAATCCATCCTTTAATAAGCCGGTCATTCTCAGTAATGCCAATCAGCAGATTTTGCTGCCTTTCGGACATGCGGAAATCTTCCAGGAAAACCTCAAAAAGTACACCAAACCTCTATCTTCTTGGGCGGCAGTGCAGGTCACCAAGACCGAATCGGTTGACCAAGCTGCTAAGACGCTTGGCGTAGATGTAGATACTCTGAGGGTCATTAACGGCATTCCTAAAGGCATGAGAATTCGCTCTGGCTCAACGGTTTTGGTGCCCAAAACCAGTCACCGCCCAGGAGATATCTCGCTTGCCATGGCGGAAAATGGTAGCCTGAGCCTCGACAAGCCAGCTCCAGCAGCGCCTAAAAAATGTGCAAAAGGAGCCAAATGTCCTGTCGCAAAGCCTGTAAAAGGGGTTACTAAGGGTAATTCTTCTGCAAATAATGCTGCATCTCAGCATAAATCCGCATCGACAGGGCTTGCAAAATCTGCGAAAAATGGATCTGCGAAAGCATCTAGCTCGACTACCAAGGTTTCCAGCAGCAAAGGAGCTAGCAAGATTCAGTAAGTCCAGACACTTTAATTTACTTATTTAGGTTGACCATGTCCTACAAATCAGAACACGAACGCTCCATTAAAGACCCAGATGGATTCTGGGGAGAGCAGGCAAAACTCATTCACTGGGAAAAGCCATTTAATAAGGTTCTGGATTATGCAAACCCTCCATTTGCTAAATGGTTTGAAGGCGGCTTAACCAATCTCTGCTACAACGCAGTCGACCGTCATCTCAAAGATCGTCCCGATCAAATTGCTCTAGTTGCCGTTTCAACAGAAACTAATCTAGAGAAAGCCTATACATTCAAAGAGCTCTACGAAGAAGTCAATCGTATGTCTGCAATCTACCAAGCGAACGGCGTTAAAAAAGGCGATCGCGTCCTCATTTATATGCCGATGATTGCTGAGGCTTGCTTTGCGATGTTGGCTTGTGTGCGCATTGGTGCAATTCACTCTGTGGTGTTTGGTGGATTTGCCTCACACAGCTTGGCATCTCGTATCGATGATGCGCAACCCAAAATGATTGTGACTGCAGAAGCAGGCGCGCGTGGCGGTAAGGCGGTTCCTTATAAGCCTTTGCTAGATGAGGCAATTACACTGGCTGCCCACAAGCCTGAAAAAGTCTTAATCGTGAACCGCGGTCTGACTGAGTTCACCACCGTTGCTGGTCGTGACTTGGATTATGCGACTGAGCGCCAAAAACACCTCAATGATGTAGTTCCGATTGAGTGGGTGGATGCAACCCATACCTCATACATCTTGTACACCTCCGGTACGACCGGTAAACCTAAAGGCGTGCAACGTGACACTGGTGGTTATGCAGTCGCTTTAGCCTCCACTATGAAGCATATTTTCTGCGGTAATCCTGGCGAAACCATGTTCTGTACATCGGACATTGGTTGGGTGGTAGGTCATAGCTACATCATTTACGCACCATTGCTCAATGGCATGGCAACGATCATGTACGAAGGGACGCCATTGCGTCCTGACGCGGGCATTTGGTGGGAGCTGGTAGAGAAGTACAAAGTGTCAGTCATGTTCTCTGCACCAACCGCAGTTCGTGTTCTCAAGAAACAAGACCCTGCATTCCTAACTAAATATGATCTGTCTAGCTTACGTGCTTTGTTCTTGGCGGGGGAGCCATTGGATGAGCCAACCGCAACATGGATTCATGATGCAATTAAGAAGCCCATCGTGGATAACTACTGGCAGACAGAAACGGGCTGGCCAATGCTAGCAATTCAGCGTGGTGTAGAAGTCATGCCACATAAGTTTGGCTCACCAGGCGTTCCTTCCTTTGGTTACAACATGAAGTTGCTCGACGATGCGACTTCTGAAGAGTTGGGCCCAGATCAAAAAGGAGTCATTGCAATCGAAGGTCCTTTGCCTCCAGGTTGCATGCAAACCGTTTGGGGTGATGACAAGCGGTTTGTCAGTACCTACTGGGAAACCATTCCCGGTAAGACGATTTACTCTACCTTTGACTGGGGCATTAAAGATGAAGATGGTTACTTCTTCATCTTGGGTCGTACTGATGACGTGATTAACGTTGCCGGTCATCGTTTGGGCACTCGCGAGATCGAGGAGAGCATTTCTAGTCATCCAAACATCTCTGAAGTGGCAGTAGTGGGCATTGAGGACAAGCTCAAGGGGCAGGCAGCGATTGCGTTTGTGATTCCAAAGGATTCTTCCAATACAGCCACGCTAGAAGCAGAGTGCATGAAGACGGTAGACACCACCTTGGGCGCAATTGCACGTCCAGGCCGCGTTTATGTGGTGACTGCTTTGCCAAAAACCCGTTCGGGCAAGATTGTCCGTCGTGCGCTCCAGGCCGTTGCCGAAGGGCGCGATCCTGGTGATATCAGCACCATGGAAGATCAGGGCGTGTTAGCTCAAATTAAGACCATCATCGAGCAAAGCGCGAAGTCCTAAAACCAGCTCTTTTCTGGCCAAAATAAGCCCCTCGGTCACATGACTTAGGGGCTTTTTGCCTTTTGGGCCTCATTGGCTGGGAATCCAAGGGTTTATACGCAAAACTGGTATCATTACTAGGTTCAAAACTTAATAAATTACCCTAGCGCTTAAAGACACTCACCTCCCGCACAAACAGTCCTGGGTTGGTCTTTTTGGGGTGTTGAGCGTCGGATGGAGCAGGGACTGGAGATGGTTTGTCACCCTTGCTTCCTTCTTTTCCTCCCGCCGTGTTGGCTTTAGCTGACGGCACCGTATTTCCCGGTCTTAGTATTGGCGCCCCTGGCGAAACTACCGGCGAAGTCGTTTTCAATACCGCGCTTACTGGCTACCAAGAGATCATTACTGATCCTAGTTACTCACGCCAAATCGTCACTTTGACTTATCCCCACATCGGAAACGTTGGTGTGAATGGTCAAGATGCTGAGTCGGATCAAATTCATGCAGCTGGCTTGGTCGTAAAAGACCTCTCCAAGCGAGTTTCTAATTTCCGATCTGAAGAAAGCCTCGATAGCTACCTGACTAAAGCAGGTGTAGTTGGTATCTCTGGTATCGATACCCGCAAGCTCACTCGCATCCTCCGCGACAAAGGCGCCCAGTCCGGCGCAATCGTTGCTGGCAAGATGGGCGATGATGTTGCCGCTCTCGGCAAGAAAGCCTTGGAATTGGCTAAAGCCTTCCCAGGTATGGCCGGCTTAGATCTGGCTAAGGTGGTTACTACGAAGACTCCATATCAATGGCGCGAAGCTGATTGGGATCTACATGGCCCCGATGGCAAGCCTGCTTATAGAGCTTTAGATGCTAGCAAGCCAATCAAGAAAGTCGTTGCTTATGACTTTGGTGTGAAGCGCAATATTTTACGCATGCTCACTGAGCGTGGCTGCGAGTTAACCGTCGTTCCCGCTCAAACTAGCGCCGCCGAAGTTTTGGCGATGAACCCCGATGGCGTCTTCTTCTCAAATGGCCCTGGAGATCCCGGTCCTTGCGATTACGCGATTGCTGCCGCAAAGGAAATTATTGAAAAGGGTGTTCCAACATTCGGCATTTGTTTGGGTCACCAGATCATGGGCTTGGCTGCTGGCGCTAAAACGTTGAAGATGAAATTTGGCCACCACGGCGCAAACCACCCTGTAAAAGATTTGGAAACTGGGCGCGTAGCGATTACCTCTCAGAACCACGGTTTTGCTGTTGATGCAAACACCTTGCCTGACAATATTCGTGTCACGCACGTGTCTTTATTTGATGGATCACTGCAAGGCCTGGCTTGGAAAGACAAGCCTGCTTTGTGTTTCCAGGGTCACCCTGAGGCCTCACCAGGCCCTCATGACATTGCCTATTTATTTGATCGTTTTGTGGAGCTCATGAATGCTGCCGCTGTTGGTAATAAGGAGGGCAAATAATGCCTAAGCGTAGCGACATTAAGAGCATTCTGATTATTGGTGCAGGCCCAATTGTGATTGGACAGGCCTGTGAGTTTGATTACTCTGGTGCCCAAGCTTGTAAAGCTTTGCGTGACGAAGGCTACAAAGTGATTTTGGTGAACAGTAATCCTGCCACCATCATGACTGACCCAGAGATGGCGGATGTGACTTACATCGAGCCGATTACCTGGGAAGTAGTGGAGCGCATTATTGCCGCCGAGAAACCAGATGCGATTTTGCCAACCATGGGCGGTCAAACAGCCCTGAACTGCGCACTTGATTTGCATCGCCATGGCGTTCTTGAGAAATACGGCTGTGAATTAATTGGTGCCTCACCAGAAGCGATTGATAAAGCAGAAGACCGCCAAAAGTTTAAAGATGCGATGACCAAGATTGGTCTTGGTTCTGCGAAGTCTGGCATTGCGCACTCAATGGATGAGGCTCATGAAGTTCAGCAACGCATTCAGAAGGAAACTGGCAGCTTAGGTTTTCCAGTAGTGATTCGTCCTTCATTCACCATGGGTGGATCTGGCGGCGGTATTGCTTATAACCGTGAAGAGTTTGAAGAGATTTGCAAACGCGGTTTAGATTTATCTCCAACCCGCGAGCTCTTGATTGAAGAGTCCCTCTTGGGCTGGAAAGAGTTTGAGATGGAAGTGGTGCGTGACCACGCCGATAACTGCATCATCGTTTGCTCTATCGAAAACTTAGATCCAATGGGTGTGCACACCGGTGACTCAATCACTGTTGCTCCTGCGCAAACATTGACGGATAAAGAGTATCAAATTCTGCGAAACGCCTCGATTGCGGTATTGCGTGAGATTGGTGTTGACACTGGTGGATCAAACGTCCAGTTCTCGATTAACCCAGTTGACGGTCGCATGATCGTGATTGAGATGAACCCACGCGTTTCACGTTCATCTGCCTTGGCTTCAAAAGCAACGGGTTTCCCAATTGCGAAGATTGCCGCGAAGTTGGCAGTTGGCTACACCTTGGATGAGTTGAAGAACGACATCACTGGGGGTGCTACTCCAGCATCCTTCGAGCCATCAATCGACTATGTTGTGACAAAGATTCCGCGTTTTGCGTTTGAGAAATTCCCGCAGGCAGACTCTCGTTTAACAACGCAGATGAAGTCAGTTGGCGAGGTGATGGCGATTGGCCGCACCTTCCAAGAGTCATTCCAAAAAGCGTTGCGTGGTCTAGAGGTTGGTGTTGATGGTCTGGATGAAGTTTCTACAGATTTAGATGACATCATTCAAGAAATCGGCGAGCCTGGTCCTGATCGTATTTGGTATTTGGCCGATGCTTTCCGTATGGGTATGGGTTTGGATGAGATTTACAACGAGACTAAGGTGGATCCTTGGTTCTTGGAACAAATCGAAGAGCTCATCACCATGGAAACTGAGCTCAAGCAGCGCAAGCTCGATAGCTTGTCAGCCCCTGAGTTGCGTTTTATCAAGCAAAAAGGTTTCTCAGATCGTCGCTTAGCGAAATTGTTGGGAGTAGATGCTTCCTCCGTTCGTGCAGCACGTCATCGTTTGAAAGTAGTTCCTGTGTACAAGCGCGTGGATACTTGTGCTGCTGAGTTTTCTACGAACACAGCCTATTTGTATTCCACTTATGAAGCAGAGCATGGCGAGTGCGAATCTCAGCCAACCACCAAAGACAAGATCATGGTGCTGGGCGGTGGTCCAAACCGTATCGGCCAAGGCATTGAGTTTGACTATTGCTGCGTTCATGCTGCCTTAGCCATGCGTGAAGATGGTTATGAAACCATCATGGTGAACTGCAACCCAGAAACGGTTTCTACTGACTACGATACATCCGATCGCTTGTATTTCGAGCCTTTGACTTTGGAAGATGTTTTGGAGATCGTCGCCATTGAAAAGCCTAAAGGTGTGATCGTGCAGTATGGCGGCCAGACTCCGTTGAAGTTAGCTTTAGATCTTGAGGCGAATGGCGTTCCGATTATTGGAACTTCACCTGACATGATTGATGCCGCAGAAGACCGTGAGCGTTTCCAGAAGTTATTGCATGAGTTGAACTTACGTCAGCCGCCTAATCGTACCGCTCGTGCGGAAGATGAGGCACTGAAGCTTGCTGAAGAAATTGGCTATCCATTGGTGGTGCGTCCTTCCTATGTATTGGGTGGCCGTGCGATGGAAATCGTTCATGATGGTCGCGATCTCGAGCGCTATATGCGTGAAGCGGTTAAGGTCTCCCATGACTCACCAGTATTGCTAGATCGTTTCTTAAACGATGCGATTGAGTGCGACGTTGACTGTATTAGCGATGGCCAACAGGTATTCATTGGTGGTGTGATGGAGCATATTGAGCAAGCTGGCGTTCACTCAGGTGACTCCGCCTGCTCATTGCCGCCATATTCCCTTTCTGATGAAACGATTGCGGAAATCAAACGTCAAACTGCTGCGATGGCCAAAGGCCTCAATGTGGTGGGTTTGATGAACGTCCAATTTGCGATTCAGAATGTCGATGGCCAAGATGTGATTTATGTTCTCGAAGTAAATCCACGTGCTTCTCGTACAGTGCCGTTTGTATCTAAGGCAACCGGCTTGCAGTTGGCCAAGATTGCAGCACGCTGCATGGTGGGTCAGACTTTAGAGCAACAAGGCATCACATCTGAAGTGAAGCCTGCTTACTATTCAGTGAAAGAAGCGGTATTCCCGTTCAATAAGTTCCCGGGCATTGATCCGATCCTTGGACCAGAGATGCGTTCGACTGGTGAAGTGATGGGTGTTGGTAAAACTTTCGGTGAAGCGCTCTTCAAATCCCAATTAGGTGCTGGTATCAAATTGCCTAAGAGTGGTACTGTGGTGTTGACGGTAAAAGATAGCGACAAACCAAAAGCAGTTGAGGTAGCTAAGCTCTTGCATCAGTTGGGCTTCCCCATGGTTGCCACCAAAGGCACTGCTGCAGCGATTGAAGCGGCTGGTTTACCGGTGCGCGTAGTGAACAAGGTAAAAGACGGTCGTCCACACATTGTTGATTTGATCAAGAATGGTGAGATCTCTCTCGTATTTACTACTGTTGATGAGACGCGTACTGCAATTGCAGATTCACGCTCGATTCGTACCAGTGCGCAAGCTAATAATGTGACTTACTACACCACGATTAGTGCGGCACGCGCAGTCATGGATGGTTTGATGACCTCACAAAACGGCAATAAAGAGTCTCTTGAAGTGTATTCATTGCAGAATCTGCATAAGACTCTCCATTAATTTAAGTTAGGTAAGAAGTATGAACACAATCCCCATTACTAAACGCGGCGCTGAGCTCCTCAAAGATGAGTTGCATCGCTTAAAGCATGTAGAGCGCCCATCAGTGATTAACGCAATCTCTGAAGCACGCGCTCAAGGCGATCTTTCTGAGAACGCTGAGTACGATGCTGCCAAAGAAAAGCAAGGCTTCATTGAAGGCCGTATTCAGGAGCTGGAAGGAAAACTCTCCGCAGCGCAAATCATTGATCCAGCAACATTGGATGTGAATGGCCGTGTGGTGTTTGGTGCGACTGTGGATCTTGAAGATTTGGAAGACGGCACTAAGCTGACTTATCAGATCGTTGGTGACGACGAAGCTGATATTGAATTCAATAAGATCTCTATTAGCTCACCCATTGCACGTGCTTTGATTAGCAAAGAAGAGGGTGATGTGGTTGCCGTTCAGGCCCCTGGCGGTAATCGCGAAGTAGAAATTCTCGCGGTTCGTTACATTTAATATTCACCAGAATCGACATGCAGAGTCTAGAGACTTCTCATCACATGGGGGCTCAAAGGCTCTTTTCTGTGATTACAGGTTTATGGGTTGGTAGTCTACTGGCTGTGGGCTACCTAGTTGCCCCGGCTATTTTTAGCACCATGACTGATCGTCAAGCCGCCGGCATGGTGGCTGGCAGCATCTTTAGGCTAGAGGCTTATCTCAGTTTGATTGTTTGTATTGGTCTGATGGTTCTAGCCAACCTCTTAGTGAATCGTGGTCTCAATCAATTTAGAGTCATTCGTTGGCTCTTGCTGGCAATGCTGCTGTGTTCCATCGCTGCCGCCTTTATCTTCATCCCTTGGATGAATGCCCTGCGAGATAACGCCTTAGCCCAAGGCATGCCAGTCATGCTTTCGCCCTCAGCAACTTTGTTTGGCAGGCTGCATGGCGCTTCCAGCATGCTGTTTATGCTGCAGAGTCTTTTAGGTATCTTCCTAGTCTGGCGACTTACCAAGAGGTAGTGCAAGAGGTAATGCAAGAAGTAGGTAATAAAAAACGCCGACTAGCGGCGTTTTTTGCTGAAGCACTCTGTGCCGCTCTTTACATCAAGAGCCCAATGATTTCTTCTTCGTACTGCTCATGCGTACTTTGCGCTTCTTAATCGGTGCAGGTGCTGCAACCGCTTTGCGATAGCCGGGTGATGACCAACCAATTTTGGATTCAGCGGCATCAGCACGTAGAACACGTTTCTTCGGAGTAGCGCTTTTTGCAGCCGCAACTCTTTCAAAAGGCGACTTGCTAGCTGCAGAGCGTCGATCCGATCTCTCGGAAGTGCTGGTACGTACACCGGCTTTTGCGACAACCCGATTCGGTTGACGCTTAGTGCGGGGTGCTTGCAATGATTTTTTGGTTTGCTTGCTAGATCTTCCTAAATTGGAGAGGGCTGCATCAACAATATCAATCGGTTTCCACAGCACGAGCAATTTTCCGATATGTTGGACTGGGGCGGCGCCGAGCTTGTCGCAAAGCTCTTCATAGATAGCAACACGCGCATCACGGTCATCGCCAAACACGCGAACTTTAATTAAGCCATGATGAGAAATGGCCACCTTAGCCTCTTTAATGACCGCAGGGGTCAGGCCATCGCCACCAATCATGACGACTGGACTCAGTCCATGGGCGTCAGCTTTAAGGGATTTGCGTTGTGTAGGGGTAATAGTAAGTGCAGTCATGGGCTCGATGATAGAGCATTAGGGCTTGTAAAACAGGGCTTTCGGCCTCATATAAGCTCAAATCAAGTTGTTTTACGTCGATTCCTTTTGCCTTGTAGGGCATAAACAAGGAAAATAGACGCCGAAAGTGGGTAAGTTGTGGCAAAGAATAAATTTAATAAAAGTTGGTTGCAGGATCACCTAAATGATCCGTACGTGAAGATGGCTCAAAAAGAGGGTTATCGTGCACGAGCCGTTTATAAGCTGAGCGAGATAGACGAGCAAGACCGACTCATCAAAGCAGGCATGACCATTGTGGATCTCGGGAGCGCTCCTGGGAGCTGGTCTCAGTACGCCCGTAATCGCCTGACCGAGCTGGGTAAAAACAATCCGAATATCGAATCCGGCAAGCCAGATGGAATCATTATTGCGATCGATATTCTGCCAATGGAGGATATTGCGGATGTTTCCTTTATCCAGGGCGACTTCCGTGAGGACGAGGGTTTAAAGGCGCTTGAGGCACTTTTGCCTCCCAACGCGGATGGAAAAGTGGATCTCGTGATGTCTGATATGGCTCCCAACCTGTCTGGGGTGGGGGTGGCAGATGCTGCTCGCATGGCTTTTTTGGCGGAAATTGCACTGGACTTTTCAGTGCAGCATCTGAAGCCAGAGGGTGCGCTACTTATTAAGTGCTTTAACGGCAGTGGCTATAGCCAGATCGTGGAATCCTTTAAAAAGGTCTTTAAAACAGTAGCCTCCAGAAAGCCAAAAGCTTCCAGAGCGAAGTCTTCTGAAATCTTTTTGCTCGGCCGTGACCTCAAGCCGCACAAATAACCCCCTAAAAGTAGGGGTTTATTAAATAAATTGGCTCTCAGCCCTTGAAAAAGCCTGGTAGTAGAATCAAATACTTAGGTATAGCAATCCGCTTTAACTCCCGGATTAATCCGGCAAAGGTCTCCTTTTGAATAGCAATATGTTGCAAAAAATCGGCGTGTGGCTCATTGTGGGTCTGGTGCTGTTTACTGTTTTTAAACAGTTTGATAAGCCAAAAGATCAGACTCAGGTCACGTATTCTCAATTCATGGACGATGCCAAAGCTGGCAAAGTCAAACGAGTTGATGTGCAAGGTCGCACACTCCAAGTCACCCCTAATGACGGCAACAAATATTCCATCATCTCCCCAGGAGATATTTGGATGGTTGGCGATCTGATGAAATTTGGTGTCCAAGTGACTGGTAAAGCGGATGACGAACCCAATATGTTGGTTTCTGCTTTGTATTACCTCGGGCCGACTTTATTGATTATTGGTTTCTGGTTCTTCATGATGCGTCAGATGCAAGGTGGTGGTAAGGGCGGAGCATTCTCTTTCGGCAAATCTAAAGCGCGCTTAATTGATGAGAACAGCAACACCGTAACCTTCGCTGATGTGGCGGGTTGCGATGAGGCCAAAGAAGAAGTCTTTGAGATTGTGGACTTCCTGAAGGATCCGCAAAAGTTTCAAAAGCTGGGTGGTCGCATTCCGCATGGCGTCTTGCTAGTGGGCCCTCCGGGTACTGGTAAGACTTTGTTGGCGCGCGCAATTGCAGGCGAAGCCAAAGTTCCTTTCTTCTCCATCTCTGGTTCAGACTTCGTAGAGATGTTTGTGGGTGTTGGTGCTTCACGCGTGCGTGACATGTTCGAGAACGCCAAGAAAAATTCTCCCTGCATCATCTTCATTGATGAGATCGATGCTGTCGGTCGTCATCGTGGTGCTGGTATGGGTGGCGGTAATGACGAGCGTGAGCAAACCTTGAACCAAATGCTGGTTGAGATGGATGGTTTTGAAAGTAATAGCGGCGTAATCGTGGTTGCTGCAACTAACCGTTCTGATGTGCTGGATAAAGCCTTATTGCGCCCAGGACGTTTCGATCGTCAAGTACACGTTGGTTTGCCTGACATTCGTGGTCGCGAGCAAATTCTGCAAGTACATATGCGCAAAGTTCCGATTGATCCAGATGTGGATGCAGCTGTATTGGCGCGTGGTACTCCCGGTTTCTCAGGCGCAGATTTAGCAAACTTGGTCAATGAGTCTGCATTGTTTGCGGCGCGTCGCAATAAGCGTGCTGTAGATATGAAAGACTTCGAAGATGCCAAAGACAAGATCTACATGGGTCCGGAGCGTAAGTCTGCAGTGATGCGTGAAGAAGAGCGTCGTAATACGGCGTATCACGAGTCTGGTCACGCAGTGGTAGCTAAGGTGTTACCTAAAGCAGATCCAGTGCATAAGGTCACCATCATGCCGCGCGGTATGGCTTTGGGTGTGACTTGGCAGCTGCCGGAATTTGACCGTGTGAATTTGTATAAAGATCGCATGATGGAAGAGTTGGCCATTTTGTTTGGCGGCCGCGCTGCTGAAGAGGTCTTCTTGCATTCCATGAGTACTGGCGCATCGAATGACTTTGAGCGTGCTACAAAAATGGCTCGCGATATGGTGACTCGATACGGTATGAGTGATAGCTTGGGTACGATGGTTTATGTGGATACCGAGTCTGAAAGTATTTTTGGACGCAACAGCACCAAGACGGTTTCTGAACTGACCCAACAAAAGGTGGATGCAGAAATTCGTGCTCTGGTGGATAGCCAGTACGCATTGGCAAGATCGATCCTCGAGCAAAACCGTGACAAGGTTGAAGCCATGGTTGCTGCCTTGCTTGAATGGGAAACCATCGATGCTGAGCAGATTACCGACATCATGGAAGGTCGTCCGCCACGCGCTCCTAAGCCGCCACCAGCAACCCAGTTTGGTAATTCCGCTGGTACGCCTGGTCCTGCTGCGGACGCTGCTCCAGCAACTGCTTAATCAGCTATTAGTCTGTAGCTAGGTGATGAAGCAAAGTCTGCCCGCAACATGGCGTTGCGGGCGTTTTCTTTTTGACTTTAGTAAACGTCAACGCCCACTTGTGATGGGTATTCTCAATGCCACACCAGATTCCTTTTCGGATGGTGGCAAGTTCAGAACCCCAGGTGATGCAATCGCTCAAGCCGAGCGCATGATTTCCAATGGCGCAGACATGATTGATATTGGTGGTGAATCTACCCGCCCTGGTGCTGAGCCTGTGTCTTTGCAAGAAGAGTTGGATCGGGTCTTGCCAGTCATTGAAGCGCTGAAAGATTGTGGCGTAGCACTATCAATCGATACCTATAAAGCAGAGACAATGCGCCAAGCACTCAAAGCTGGAGTGGATTGCGTTAATGACATCTGGGCTTTACGACAAGAGGGTTCAGTAGAGGCTGTCATCGAGAGCGATAAAAGCAATCCAGATAAACAGTGCGGTATTGTTTTAATGCATATGCAACGTGATCCACAGACCATGCAATTTGATCCTGAATATCAAGATGTCATTGCAGAGGTAAATCTATTTTTACAAGAGCGCGCAGAGTTACTACAAGATCAGGGTGTTGCTCAAAACCGAATTGCCGTTGACTCTGGATTTGGTTTTGGTAAAAGTCTGGAACACAATCTCAAGATGCTAGCCGATTTTGATCAATTCTCCCAATTGGGATATCCGGTGCTAGCAGGGATTTCTCGTAAATCCATGCTGGGCAAGTTAACTGGTCGTGACACCAATGATCGAGTAGCGCCCAGCGTTGCCGCTGCCATTCTGGCTGCTGATCGAGGCGCTCGCATTATCCGTGTTCATGACGTCCAAGAGACGGTTGACTCCCTAAAGCTCTGGGAAGCTATCCAGAAATAATTTGCCCGGCTAAATACCCACAAGTTTTATAATCAAGCCCATGAAAAAACAATACTTTGGTACTGATGGCATCCGCGGTGAAGTGGGGCAATTTCCGATTGTTCCCGAGTTCATTACGCGCCTTGGCTATGCTGCAGGCAAAGTGCTGAATAGTCACTCAAAACCAGGTGAGCGTTGCAAGATTTTGATTGGTAAAGATACGCGTATTTCCGGTTATTTATTGGAAGCTGCTTTAGAGGCTGGCTTTGCGGCTGCAGGTGTCGATGTGATGTTATGCGGACCAATGCCCACCCCTGGTGTTGCCTATCTGACCAAGGCATTGCGCTTATCTGCAGGCGTGGTGATTTCAGCATCGCACAATGCTTATCAAGACAACGGCATTAAATTCTTTTCCGCTGAAGGCGGTAAGTTAACTGATGAGTTTGAGTTGGCTATTGAGGCAGAACTTGCCAGGCCTATGGGTTGTGTCAGTTCAAATGAATTGGGTAAGGCATTTCGTTTAGATGATGCTGCTGGTCGTTATATTGAATTCTGCAAATCCACCTTTCCGGGCGAATTAAATCTTAAAGGCATGAAATTGGTGGTGGACTGTGCACATGGTGCCGCGTATCACACCGCACCCCACGTCTTTCATGAGCTTGGTGCTGAAGTCATCTCTATCGGCGTTCAGCCCGATGGCCGCAACATCAATGATGGCTTTGGCGCAACATCTCCTGAGGCATTAATTGCCAAAGTTAAAGAAACTAGAGCAGATCTTGGGATAGCTTTGGATGGTGATGCTGATCGCTTGCAAATGGTTGACGCCTCTGGCCGATTATTTAATGGTGATGAACTTCTATACGTCCTTGCAAAAGACCGCATCGAACGTGGTCAAGCTATCGGCGGGGTAGTCGGCACCTTAATGACCAACCTAGCAGTGGAGAACGCAATCAAAGGTTTGGGTATTGGATTTGAGCGCGCTAATGTGGGCGATCGTTATGTCCTAGAGTTACTCAAGCAAAAAGGCTGGCTCATCGGTGGCGAAGGCTCAGGTCATCTGCTTTGCTTAGATCGTCACTCTACTGGTGATGGCACCATTGCAGCATTACAAGTACTGGCGGCAATGAGTCAGACCAAGAAGAGTTTGGCTCAGCTGCTAGACTCCGTAAAAATATTCCCCCAAGTGCTTCTGAACATCAAATTCAAGGCAGGGTATGACTGGAAGAGTGATGACACCATCAAATCCAAGATCAGTCAGGTGGAGAGCGATCTGAAAGGCACGGGTAGGGTGCTTATCCGTGCCTCAGGTACAGAGCCTGTCCTGCGCGTCATGGTTGAAGCTCAAGACGGTAATGTAGCAATGAGCTCAGCCAAGAGCATTGCCGACCTGGTGCCAGTTGCTTAAATTATTGATTCTATTGAATTAATTTTTACTAAAAAGATTGTCACAAAAGAGTCACACTCTGGTCGTATCGTTCTGATATCGCAATGTTGCGGTATTAATTTGAGGATCGATCCACATGAAATCAATCTTGAAAAAAGCGTTAGTGATTAGCGCAATTTCAATTGCCCCAGTTGCCTTTGCAGCCGATATGACTGGCGCTGGCGCAACATTCCCATATCCAATTTACGCAAAATGGGCCGAAGCCTATAAAGCAAAAACAGGCTCTAACTTGAATTACCAATCTATTGGTTCGTCAGGTGGTATCAAGCAAATTAAAGCAAAGACGGTTGATTTTGGCGCCTCTGATGCCCCGGTTAAATTTGATGATCTAGAAAAAGATGGTTTGCTGCAATTCCCAGCAATCATTGGTGGCGTAGTGCCGGTGATGAACGTTGAGGGTGTAAAGCCCGGTGAAATGAAATTAGATGGCCCAACATTGGCCGATATTTTCCAGGGCGTAATCTCAGATTGGGGTGACAAGCGCATTGCGATCATGAACCCAGGCGTGAAGATTCCTTCAGGCCCAATTACTGTTGTTCACCGTGCTGATGGTTCCGGGACAACTGCAATCTTTACTGATTACCTGTCAAAAACTAGTGCACTCTGGAAGGATGCTGTTGGTGCAGGTGCTGCAGTTAAATGGCCAGCCGCTTCATCTGTTGGCGGTAAAGGTAACGAAGGTGTAGCTGCTAACGTATCCCGCGTTAAGAACTCTGTTGGTTATGTTGAGTACGCTTATGCCAAGAAAAACAAAATGACTTATATTTCTTTAAAAAATAAGGATGGTAATTTTGTGGCTCCAGATGATTTGACATTCGCGGCCGCAGCTGCAGGTACAGATTGGTCTAAGATTCCAGGTATGGGTACTTTTATTACTAACGCGCCTGGTGCAAAGTCATGGCCAATTACTGGCGCCTCATTTATTCTCTTGTACAAGAATCCAGAGAACAAGGCAAATGCTGCTGAAGTGATTAAGTTCTTTGATTTTGCTTTCAAGGATGGCAAGAAGATGGCCGAAGACTTGGATTACGTGCCAATGCCTGATGCAACAACAGAATTTATCCGTAAGAATGTATTTTCAAAGGTTGTTACTAAGTAAGGTTTGATGATTAAGTTTTCTTAGTCATCGCTGAATAACAGCTCCACCAAAAGTGGGGCTGTTTCAATATTTAAAATAAGCGCAATTTATGATTGAATCCACCCAGTCTCACTCAGCACCGACGGCGAAAGCACTTCGAATTGCTAAGTTGCAGCGTATTCAAGATTTCCTGTTTCACGCAATTACCCAATTTTTTGCTTTATCAGTATTGATCGCCTTGCTCGGAATTATGATTTCCTTGTTTAGCAACGCGTGGCCCGCTTTAAGCACTTTTGGCTTGGGATTTTTCTTCACCCAAGAGTGGGATATTGTGAATGGTGAGTTTGGTGGCTTGATTGCTATCTACGGCACCCTGGTGACTTCCTTGATCGCCTTGCTAATAGCCGTGCCCTTAAGTTTCGGAATTGCCGTCTTCCTTACAGAGCTTTGTCCCGGTCCCTTGCGTAGACCATTAGGCACGGCGGTAGAGTTGCTTGCAGCAGTTCCATCCATCATCTACGGTATGTTTGGCCTTTTTATTTTTGCCCCATTATTTGCTGAATATATTCAGCCGGCTTTGGCTGCGACGCTCGGTCAGATTCCCGGCTTAGGAATCCTTTTTTCCGGTGCATTTAATGGTATTGGTGTTCTTTGTGCTGGTCTTATTTTGGCCATGATGATTCTGCCATTTATTTCCTCCGTGATGCGAGATGTATTTGAAATTGTCCCCCCAGTTTTAAAAGAGTCCGCTTATGGGATTGGCTGTACAACCTGGGAAGTGGTGAAGAATGTCGTACTGCCCTACACTAAGGCAGGTGTTATTGGCGGAGTAATGCTGGGTCTAGGTAGAGCGCTGGGTGAAACGATGGCTGTGACCTTCGTGATCGGTAATGCGCACCGTTTATCACCATCCCTATTTGCGCCGGGAACTTCAATCGCCTCAACGCTTGCCAATGAGTTTGGTGAGGCCGAGGCAGGAAATCATCTATCTTCCTTATTCGCGCTGGGATTGGCGCTATTCATTATTACCTTTGTTGTGTTGGCATTTGCTAAGTGGATGCTGAGCAATATGGAGAAGAAGCAGGGCTTAAAGACATGAATAATATTTCGAATATCAATCCCGCAGTATTTGCAAAGCGCAAGCGTGCCAACAAGATTGGTCTGACGCTATCAATGGGAGCCATGGGTTTAGGCATGATTTTTTTGCTTTGGATATTAAGCGTTTTGGTGTTTAAGGGTTTTTCAGCTCTGGATGTCACCTTATTCACGCAAAGCACACCGGCACCCGGCTCTGAAGGCGGCGGCCTGGCGAATGCCATTGTTGGGAGTTTATTGTTGGTGGGTTGCTGTACGCTAATCAGCACACCAATTGGTGTTTTGGCCGGCCTCTATCTTTCTGAATACGGTGACCGCAGTCGCATTGCTTCCATTACCCGTTTTGTTACCGACATCATGCTTTCGGCACCATCGATTGTGATTGGCTTATTTGTCTATGCTTTCGTGGTTGCTCAAGTCCGTCACTTTTCTGGTTGGGCTGGCACGATTGCTTTGGCTTTGATTGCGATTCCAGTGGTGGTTCGTACAACTGAAAATATGTTGCGCTTGGTCCCTGGTAGCTTGCGCGAGGCCGCCTATGCTCTAGGCACTCCGAAGTGGAAGGTAGCCTTCATGATCACCTTGAGAGCAGCGCAAAGCGGTGTGATGACAGGCATTTTGTTAGCGCTGGCGCGCGTCAGTGGCGAAACAGCGCCTTTACTCTTTACCGCACTCAATAATCAGTTTTTCTCCACCAATATGAATGCCCCAATGGCCAACTTGCCCGTGGTTATTTTCCAGTTTGCAATGAGCCCTTACGATAACTGGGTGGAGCTTGCGTGGGGCGGGGCGCTGTTGATTACATTTGCAGTGCTTGGATTGAATATTCTGGCTCGTGTGGTATTCCGCGAGAAGGTTCAAAGTTAATGAGTAATATAAAAACCATGTTTGACTTAAATACAGTTGATAGTCTAGGAACAAGAATGAACGAAACTCAAAATCAACAGCCGATAAAAAAAGTGAAGAATGCGCTAGAAGTGCGTAACTTGAACTTTTTCTATGGTGCTTTTCAAGGTCTCAAGAATATTAATTTAGATATTGAAGAGGGTAAAGTTACCGCCTTTATTGGGCCATCTGGCTGTGGCAAGTCGACCTTATTGCGCACTCTGAATCGCATGTATGACCTGTACCCCGGACAGCGTGCTGAGGGTGAGATTAACTTTTACGGTCAAAATATCTTAGCCCCAGGTCAGGATTTGAATCTACTGCGCTCACGTATCGGTATGGTTTTTCAGAAGCCAACACCATTTCCAATGTCCATCTACGAGAATATTGCCTTTGGTGTACGTCTTTATGAAAAGCTTTCACGCTCTGAAATGGATGAGCGTGTTGAGTGGGCCCTAAACAAGGCTGCACTTTGGAATGAGGCAAAAGATAAATTAAATCAAAGTGGTCTATCACTCTCAGGTGGTCAACAACAGCGCTTATGTATTGCCCGTGGCGTAGCTGTAAAGCCATCGGTCATTTTGCTTGACGAACCCACCTCTGCTTTAGATCCAATTTCTACAGGCAAGATTGAAGAGCTCATTAATGAACTTAAGCATGAGTACACGATTGCTATCGTTACTCATAATATGCAACAAGCAGCTCGAGTATCTGATTACACCGCTTATATGTACCTTGGAAGCTTGATTGAGTTTGGCAAGACGGATGAAATATTCATTAAGCCAAAACGTAAAGAAACAGAAGATTACATTACCGGCCGTTTCGGTTAATTGGAGATATAAATGCCTGATAAACACCTTTCATCGCAATTTGACGCTGATTTAAATTCTCTCTCTAGCCGCCTACTCGAAATGGGTGGCTTGGTTGAATCCCAGATCTCTACAGCTATGCGTGCTTTTACGCAAATGGATATTGAGACCTGTAATGTTGTTATCCAGAACGAGAAGCTAGTCAATGATCTAGAGATTCAGATTGATATGGCTTGCACGGAATTGATTGCGCGACGTCAGCCTACGGCTCGAGATTTGCGCTTGGTGATGGCCGTTTCTAAGGCGATTACTAATTTGGAGCGTGCTGGTGATGAGGCTGAACGTGTTGCCAAGCGCACTAAGCGCTTAATTGAGGCTGGAGCCACTCACAATATTAACGTGGCTGAAATTCGTCTTTCTGGGCAGATGGCAATCTCCTTGTTGCGTCGAAGTCTGGATGCCTTTGCTCGCTTGGATACAGTCGCTGCTGCAGATGTAGTGCAGGAAGATCGCCAGATTGATGAGGAATTCAGGGGTTTTGTTCGCAAGCTAATTTCATACATGATGGAAGATCCGCATACCATTACTACTGGTCTAGATATGTTGACTATTGCAAAGGCGATTGAGCGTATTGGCGATCATGCAAAGAATATTGCTGAGTTTGTCATCTACATTGCCAAGGGCTCTGATGTGCGTCATCTTCCTCATGAGGATCTTGTGCGTGAGGCGAACAAGGCATAAGTATGGGGATGACTCACCGTATTTTGGTTGTTGAGGATGAGCCCTCTATTGCTGAGTTGATAGCGATTAACTTAACTCATGCAGGGTATCAAGTAGAGAAGGCTTTACAAACTGAAGTGGCTATGAACATGATGCGGGACGAATTGCCCAGCCTGCTGATTTTGGATTGGATGTTACCTGGCAAGTCAGGCGTGCAATTTGCCAGGGAGCTTCGTGCAAATGAGCGTACGAGGGGTCTCCCCATCCTAATGTTGACAGCAAAAAGCGAAGAGTCTGACAAGGTGCTGGGTTTAGATTCCGGTGCTGATGATTATGTTACCAAGCCATTTTCTCCAAAGGAGTTGGTTGCCAGGGTTAAGGCCCTTCTTCGCAGGCAATCCCCAATTGAAGATACGGGGCCATTATCGGTTGGGCCACTGAGGTTGGATCCAGGCTCACATCGTGTTCTAGCGGTTTGGCCTAATCTGGATCCGAAACCGATTTTATTGGGACCAACCGAATATCGTTTACTCCAATTTTTTATGACTCACCCTGAGCGTGTTCACTCACGCACAAGTTTGCTTGATCAAGTTTGGGGTAGTGACGTTTATATTGAAGAAAGAACTGTGGATGTCCATATCAAGAGGCTAAGAGCTGCTTTGGCACCTATGGATTGCGATCGTTTTATTGAGACGGTTAGGGGTAGTGGATACAGGATTACCAAAGTTCCAACTGAAGTTTGATTGCTTATTTACTAGGCATTTTTAGATGTTTTGCTACATCCCGCTACAGATGCTCTAAGATTGCCCCATGTTATCCGTTTTAACCCGCTTCATCACTCTTCTTTGTTTGGCGCTCCTGGCCGCATATATTGCTCTTGCCAATTGGGGTGCCGATTCTGCTATTGCCGTGGGAATGGCGGTTTTAGCAGTCCCACTGGTCTACTCCTACATCAATTTAGCGCGCCTACGAAAATATGTACTGCAAGATGCGGTTGAAAATATGCCTCTCCCAAGCGGATTTTGGGAAGAGGTTTTTTTCCGACTGCAGCGGCTGGTGCGCAATCTTAAACAAGAAATTCGCACGGTAGAAAAGCAGCATGATCGCTTTATTGAGGCCTTTCAGGCATCCCCTAACGGGATCTTGATGCTTGATGATCAAGATCAAATTGAATGGTGCAATGAGATTGCTGAGCGCTTTTTTGGATTAAATTTCAAGCGAGATGCTCTCCAGAGAATTAACTTCCTGATTCGCCGCCCTGAATTTATTCAATATTTAAATAAGCGCCAGTTTGAAGAACCCCTTTTGCTGGAGAGAATGGGGGTAGATGCCAATCTGAGTTTGATGATCCAGGCTTTTCCTTTTGGTCAAAAACGCCACCTCTTGTTAGTACAAGACGTCACTGATTTACAAAAAGCGGATGCAATGCGACGTGACTTCGTTGCCAATGTATCGCATGAGATGAGGACGCCTATTACCGTATTAATGGGTTTTTTAGAAACTATTCAGTCCCTTGATATTGATAAGCAGCAGCGTGAACAGTATTTTGAAATGATGATGTCACAGGCTCGGCGCATGAAGAGTTTGGTTGAGGATTTATTAACCCTAGCAAATCTTGAAGCCAATACCTTGCCAGCTCCTTTGCAGACCATCAAAATAGAAACCTTAATGGCTTTAGTGAGAAATGATGCTGAGGCGCTTTCTCAGGGTCGACACGCTCTGAATTTCGAAATTACCACCCCTTGCAATTTAATGGGGGAGGAGCGAGAAATTCTTTCTGCGTTTAGCAATCTTGTCTCTAATGCCATTCGGTACACTCCTGATATTGGTGCTGTGACTGCAAAATGGTCTGTCAATAGTCAAGGGTATGGTGAGTTCTCTGTAACGGATACGGGGCCCGGTATTGCGTCTGAACATTTATCCAGGCTGACCGAGCGCTTTTATCGGGTTGATCGAAGTCGCTCCCGAGATACGGGGGGCACAGGCTTGGGCTTGGCGATTGTGAAGCATATTGCCAATCGACACCAGGCTCAGTTACTGATTGAGAGTACACCTGGTAAGGGCAGCACTTTTACTTTGCGCTTTCCTCAGGATCGCATTACATCTTAAGAAAATTAAAGATCTACTCTTTTTTCTTTTTCTTCTTCTTTTTGGATTCCTTGGGTAGTTTTTCTAACTTCCCATTGGCATAAAGACACCATACCTTAATTTCTTCCAGAAGCTCTACCAGCTCTTCGTACGGTAGATTCTTAAAATCAGATAGGGTGATTTGTCCCGTCTTCTGTAACTGCAGGATTGCATCTTCGTAGTGATATTTACTCATTTTTATGAACCCGGCTTGATATGTTGTGTGATCGTATCAAGTCAATATGACAGTCTCATGTCGATCTAAGGTGACATGAAGTTGTCACACTCAAGGCAGATCATCTATCTGTGGCTACATTAATTCAAGATCATTCTTCTAAAATCACCTGTCCAATCTGTCTTGCAGCTGAAACCTTGGCCTTGCCAAAAGGGTCATCTCAGCACCTATATCGTTGTCAATCCTGCAAGACCATCTTAAGACCAAAGTCTGGAGACTGCTGCATATTCTGCAGTTTTGGCAGTGTCGACTGCTCAAGCTCGGAAAAAAATTTAGCTGCTTAAGTCTTACCCTGTAGACTAGATATTCATTTGACTACGCAGCCCTTGGAAATATCTTGATTACCGCTACAGACGCACCCAATGACAATCCTTCAGATCTGGTCGCCGCAGTCGACCTAGGCTCGAATAGTTTTCGCATGCTGGTTGCTCAAGTTGTTCAAACCCCTTCAGGCACTCAATTGCGCCCAATTGATACCTTGCGTGAATCTGTTCGTCTCGCCGCGGGCTTAACCGACAATAAATTGCTAGGTAATGATGCTTATCAGCGTGGCATTGCTGCGATTCGTCGCTTTGGCGAGCGTATCCGTGGGTTCGATCCCTCCAAAGTGCGTGCGGTTGCAACCAATACTTTGCGTGTCGCTAAAAATGCCTCTAGCTTTATACGTGATGCTGAAGAAGCTTTGGGCTTCCCAATTGAAATCATTGCTGGCGTAGAGGAGGCTCGCCTAATTTATATTGGCGCGGCGCACGAGGTACCTGCAGTTCAGGGTAACCGCCTGGTTGTGGACATTGGAGGTGGTTCCACTGAGCTCATTATCGGTAAAGCCTATGAGCCCAAGTTAATGGAGAGCTTGTATATTGGCTGCGTCTCCCATAGCCTCCGCTTCTTTCCTAAAGGGGATATTGATTCTCATGCTTTTAAGGAGGCCGAGCTAGCCGCGCGTCGAGAGATTCAGGTCATTTCCGGAGCATTTTTGAAGACCGGCTGGAAGCAGGTTATCGGGTCTTCAGGCACCGCTCGGGCATTGGCTGAGCTTATCTCTGACAATAATTTCAATGGCCATGGTGACGGCTTAACTATGGGTCGAGTTAATAGTGCTAGCGGCTTAATTACACGTGACGGTTTAAGAGCAATGAAAAAGCATCTTCTTAAATACGAACATGTAAGTCAGGTGGAGCTGGTAGGGCTCAAGGATGACCGCCGCGCTGTCTGGCCCGGCGGCCTTGCAATCATGATTGCTGTCTTCGACGAGTTAGGCATTGAGTCTATGGAGGTCACTGATGCCGCACTTCGGATAGGCGTTCTCTATGACCTGCTGGGGCGCTCTCAACACGCTGATATGCGCTTTGTTACGGTAGAGCAATTTATGCAGCGCTATACCATTGATCGAGAGCAGGCTATGCGGGTTGGTAATTTGGCGGCTGAGTTCTTATCTCAACTTCCAAAGCCAGATGAAGAAAGCAGGGCGGACAATATCGCCCTACTACAATGGGCTGCAAATTTACATGAAATTGGCTTATCGATTTCTCATAATGGTTATCACAAGCATTCCGCCTATATAGCCGGTAATGCGGATATGCCAGGATTTTCAAAGAACGATCAGGCGAGATTGGCGGCACTACTCATTGGCCATACTGGAAAATTAGGAAAGCTAGCCAATAATTCCAGCTTCTCTGATTGGCGTATGCTTTTCTGCTTGCGGTTGGCCCAAGTTCTTTGCCGTGGTCGTAGTGATGGCAACTTACCCAAGGTCAAAGTTTCAGAGAGCAATGGGTCTTGCTTGGTCACCCTCTCGAAGGAGTGGGCCAAGGAGCATCCTTTAACTGAATTTAGCTTAGAAAAAGAAGCGGCCGAATGGGAGCGTATCGGCCGACCTTATGCCATCAGTCTTAAGTAATCTAGGCGCCCAAGAAGTGTTTCGCGTAGCGCGGATTAATTTCGGATAAGCGCAGCATGGTGAGTACATCGGCAGTATTGAAGTCGGGATCCCAGGCTGGAGCGCTGCAAATTTTTGCGCCTAGTTTTAGGTAGCCCTTAATCAGCGGAGGTGGTTCCACTTCTAAGCCGCCGTTCAACCGATCCAGGGGTAGGGCCAAGCGTGGGAAAGCATGATTCTCAACAGGGGCCATTTGCTCATTACTGAGGGAGTTATAAAGGCTGGCTGCAAAGTGACCGCCATCAGCCATGGGGATACTCGCACAACCGAGCATGATTTCATATTCGTGTTTTTGCATGTATTGGGCAAGGCCGCTCCATAGCGCCATAATTACTGCCCCAGAACGGTAGTCTGCATGGACGCATGATCTACCAAGCTCCACCATTTTGGGGCGCAAATGATTTAAACGTGACAGGTCAAACTCGGAGTCTGAATAGAGGCGCCCAATTTCTAAGGCCTTGTGTGGTGGCAACACGCGGTATGTGCCGACCACCTTAAGTGATTCTTGATCGCGAATAAGTAGGTGATCGCAATAGATATCAAACTCATCTATATCCAGATTCTCAGGATTTGATGGTAGATTCGCACCCATTTCTTCGGCAAATATTTTGTAGCGTAGGCGTTGCGCCTCTTTAATTTCGTTAGCATTGCTCGCCCAGGTAATTTGAAATGCTGGGCGCTTTGGCTTAATAGTTACTTTCTCAGGAGTAACTGGGGCTTGGGTGTTTAACTCAGCGCGTGTTCGAGTGGAAAATTTCTTTCCAAATAATTTCTTTGCTATTTTTTTAGAGAAAAGCTTTTTAATGGCATCTGACTTGTGCTTACTTTTTTTCTTTGGCTTACCTTCAAAGGGTGAATTGAAGAGATCAAATGCGGCTAATGGGTTTGGAATGTCGGACATAGTTTTCCTTTATTAATTTCTTTGATAGTAGAAGTGCTCTATTACCAATTCATGACAATCGGGGTGCAGATAGTGACCCAAATCAGCGTCGTAATGAGTAGGGTTAGCATGACGGCTGCTGATCCAAAGTCTTTAGCTCTCTTTGAGAGATCGTGATGGTCAAAAGAGATTCGATCAATTGCCGCCTCGACACTAGAGTTCAGTAATTCAACCACTAAAACCATGATTAATGAGCAGATGAGAGCGCATTTTTCAAGGGGGTTAATGGGCAAGAGGATGGCAATCGGCGTTAGCAAAAGCAGCAAGGTTAGCTCTTGTCTAAACGCACTTTCCTCTTCAAATGCATAAACAATGCCGCACCATGAGTTCTTTGCTGCATGCCAGGCTCTACTGAGGCCTCGGTTACCTTTGTGAGGATTTTGATTGATGTTGTAAGGAGTAGTCAAAATAGGGTCTTACATTAAGCGAGGGCGGTGATATGAACTGCTGGCGATGGAACTGGCTTGAGGTGATTTACAAACTGCTCAGTAGCCGCCCTCCAGGAGAATTTCTCGGCATGCTCCCTAGCGAATGCACGCGGGATTTTGAGAGCTTGCAGGCAGGCAATTCGTAAATCTTCATTCATGGCGCCTGCAGGAGACTTACCAAGCACATCAATCGGCCCGGTAACTGGGTAAGCGGCCACTGGTGTTCCGCATGCCATCGCCTCTAGCAGTACCAACCCAAAGGTATCTGTCTTGCTGGGGAATACAAATACATCTGCGGCTGCATAAACCTTAGCCAACTCATGTTGTTGTAAAACTCCCAGGTAATTGATATTGGGATATTTTTCTTTAATTGCAGCCATAGCTGGGCCATCTCCGACAACCCATTTAGAGCCTGGAAGATCTATCTCCAGGAAAGCATTAATATTTTTTTCGACTGCGACTCTGCCGACATATAAAAAGATTGGATGAGCAGTATTCAAGGCTTTTGAATCTTGCATTTTAAAAATATCCAAATCTACGCCTCGCGACCACAGCACTACATTGTTAAGGCCATATTTCTGTAGATCATCTTTTACGACGATTGTTGGTGCCATCACGGCCATTGAGGGTCCGTGAAACCACCGTATGAAAGCATAAGTAATAGCAAGTGGAATACCAGTACGCGCTTTGACATATTCTGGAAAGCGCGTGTGATAGGCGGTAGAGAAGGGGAGTTCATTTTTCACGGCATAGGCACGAGCGGACAAGCCTAAGGGACCTTCCGTAGCAATATGCATGGCATCTGGCGCAAACGCCTTAATTCTGCGGGCAACCTCTTTACCCGGAAACAATGACAACGCAATATCTGGATAGGTTGGACATGGAATTGACTTAAATCCATTGGGTGTAATCATTTCTACTTCATGCCCCATCGCAATAAGTTCGGTACGAGTTTGCTTGAGGGTCCTGACAACGCCATTGACTTGTGGATCCCATGCGTCGGTGATGATCATAATTTTCATGCGCTAGCCTCTTTAACAAGTGCTTCTAATGCGGGTTGGAGAATAATTTCAGGAATCTTGACTGCATCACCTTGAATGTGAGTCCAGTAAATGATTTTGAGTTCGCCTGCAGTGGTTTCGACCAGAGCAGAAAGACTTTCTACCCAGTCACCATCGTTGCAATAGAGCAGGCCATCAATCTCTCGAATCTCTGCCTTATGAATGTGGCCGCATACGACACCATCACAATTTCGCAAGCGCGCTTCTCTAGCCATAATGTGTTCAAAATCGGCGATGTAGCTAACGGCATTTTTAACCTGATGCTTCAGGTATTGAGAGAGCGACCAATACTGCAATCCCATCTTGATTCGAAGCATATTGAAATAGCGATTGATGTAAAGGATGAGGGAATACATCGAATCACCTACATATGCTAGCCATTTTGCATATTGCATGACACCGTCAAAAAGATCGCCATGAGTAACCCACAGTTTTCGCCCATCAAGTGTGACGTGGATTACCTCTTCTTGAACCTGGATATCCCCAAATGACATGCCAAAGTATTGTCTGGCCGCTTCATCATGGTTGCCGGGGATGTAAATTACCTCAGATCCTTTACGAGCCTTTCGCAAAAGCTTTTGCACGACATCGTTATGGGCTTGTGGCCAATAAAAGGATCTTTTTAATTTCCAGCCATCAATAATGTCACCAACCAAATAAAACTTCTCCGCTTCATTATGTTTTAAGAAATCGAGAAGGTATTTGGCCTGACACCCTGATGTTCCTAGGTGTACATCTGAAATCCAGATAGCTCTGTAGTACGTCATGAGTAAGCATTAAGCCTCAGCATTATGTAAGCTACGTGACGCTTTTAAGTCAATTTGATGACTTGATTTATATTTGGGTCTAATGATAAAAAATTATTCAACCCATCCCGACCCAATCGAGACGCCAAGTCTTTTATATATTGGGATATGGATTCAGATTTGGATCCACGTGCTTTGCGGTGTCTGCTCACTTTCTTTTATATTTCCGTTTCTTAGTCAGGTAAATAAAGATCGCAAAATTCAGCAGTGGTCAAAACGCCTTCTATTTATATTTAATATGGAGCTTAGGGTTCATGGTGCTGATTTGCTGGAAAATACCCCACACCTAATAGCTGCAAACCATATTTCATGGTTAGATATTCATGTCATCAATTCATTTAAACCCATTCGTTTTGTAGCAAAGTCTGAAGTAGCAGCTTGGCCCATATTTGGCTGGATGGCCAAGCAATTGGGAACTGTATTCATCCGAAGAGATAGTGCGCGACACGCAAGACAGGTGGTAGGTCAAATGGCGGATGTATTGAACACGGAATCTGTTTGCATATTTCCTGAGGGAACCTCCACTATTGGTGAAATAGTTTTGCCATTCAAGCCCAATTTGTTTGAGTCGGCCATCCTGGCTCGGGTCTCCGTTTATCCGCTTGCCATTTGTTACCTCTCTAAATCAACGGGGAGGAGAAGTGATGTGCCTGGATTTATCGGTGAAATGGGTCTTCTGGAGTCGATGTCAAATATCATCAAAAATCGCTCTTTAGTAGCTCAAATAACCATTCTGGCTCCGCCTACTGTGAGCGACATGCTGGACATGGATCGCAAGAAATTGGCGGTTTATTGTCAGGAATCCATCTCCAAAACTCTGTAATCAGCTTATGTAATAAAAGTGTCATATCTCTGGGATACAAAGGTAGTATTGGCTTAGAGGAAGATATGACATCAAAACATCAAGAGATGGCTGAGTGGTACAAGCGGGCTCAAGAAGAAATCTTAGACAGCATGGATGAAGAGCTTGAGATGGAGCTCGATGATGATCGCATGTCTCCTGATGGAGATAGTGGCTCTGAGATGTCGCGCCAACTGTATTTCAAGGAGCTTTTTCGATTACAGGGTGAGCTAGTAAAACTTCAAGATTGGGTTGTTGAGAACAAGCTAAAAGTAGCTGTTTTATTTGAAGGTCGTGATTCAGCGGGTAAGGGTGGTGCAATTAAACGGATCACTCAGCGACTCAATCCTCGTGTGTGTAAGGTTGTTGCCTTGCCGGCACCTAACGAGCGTGAAAAAACCCAGTGGTATTTTCAAAGGTATATTTCTCAACTGCCAGCCGGCGGAGAAATAGTCCTGTTTGATCGTAGTTGGTACAACCGTGCCGGTGTTGAGAAGGTGATGGGGTTTTGTACTGAAGATGAGTATGAAGAGTTTTTGAGGACGGTTCCGGATCTTGAGCGCATGATGATCAGCTCTGGAATCATCCTCATTAAGTATTGGTTCTCCATTTCCGATGATGAGCAATACAACCGCTTCATGATGCGCATTCACGACCCTCTTAAACAGTGGAAGCTCAGCCCAATGGATTTGGAGGCTAGGCGTTTATGGGAGGCCTACACTAAGGCTAAGGAGACCATGCTGGAACGGACCCATATTCCAGAGGCCCCATGGTGGGTTGTTGCTGCGAACGATAAGAAAAAAGCGCGCTTAAATTGCATTACCCACTTGCTTGATCAAATTGCCTATAAAGAAATTGATCATCCAGTCATTAAGCTGCCAGCGCGTGTTCATAATCCCGATTACTTGCGTGGGCCAGTTCCTCCTGAGATGTATGTGCCAGAGGTTTACTAGCTAGAATGCTCCCCTTAAGCCCACCATGAGGCTTCTGCCAGGCTGTGGCGCATACAGTCTCACGGCCATTGGTGTAGTGGCATACCGAATCTGCTCATTAAGCAAGTTCTTGAGATTCATATATACAGTCCAGTTCACATCTTTCACTCTCTCCGTGTAAGAGATGCCAGCATTTATTAAGTTGTAGCTTGGGGCAGGGCCTTGTTCCCAGTTTGCCAATCGATTCTGTTGGTAGCTATAGATGTAAGTTGCATTGGTAAGCCAACCATTTTGCTGATGGGCTAACTCTGCGCCTAAGCGAGGCGCTGGCTGCAAAGGTAAGTTCCCGCCCGCATCAAAAGTGCCTTGGGAGGCATCGCCAAAGACTCGACCGCCTAAGCCTGTTTGATTCCAGTTGTATGTGAGCTCACCCTCAATACCTTTGATGGTGGCTGCGGCCTGTTGAGATGTCACCACGTTAAATCCATTGCCCTCTTGCCCGCCGTTATTAATCACGCTACCGGTGTAGTACCCATAGATATAGTTATTAAAGCGATTGGCATAGATGCTGGCCTTGCTCCTCAGTAGTCCGCTGGTCTTTTGGATATTGAACTCTAAGTTATGCGAAGTCTCCTTAGTGAGATTGGGGTTGCCAATGTCAAAGGTGGCAGTGGATTCATGTGCACCATAGGAATAGAGCTCTTGAGCGCTTGGTGCTCGCTGTGAAGCTGTATAAGCCACTCCACTGCCATAGCCCTGCATGAAGCCCCATAAGCCTCCCGCGGAATAGGATAGGAGATTAAATTTACGATTCTGCAGCGTAATACTCGGCGTGGTTCCGACAGGGTCGATGGTGGGTTGTGACTCTAAGACGGTCCCCAGGTTTGGATTTTGGGCAACATTGTTGTATCGCAGACCTAGGCTACCTTGGAGGGAATTCCATTTCCCTTCCTCAATCCAAAATAGCGCATTTGAATTCGTTTTGGTTGGCGGAACGATTGCATAACTCCCTGTGCCAACTTCGGTAGCGTTGAGAGAGGCAGCAGATACCTGTGCACCAAAGGTACCTTTCCATCCGATGATGGGATTGTGGGCTAATTCAAATCGAGCCTCATTGGCGATATTTTTCCATTGTGAGGCCGCCGCACCTACATTGTTAAATTCTGTATGGTTGTAGTTAGAGTTAGCTGCACTTAATTTGAAAGAGGAGAAGCCTGAAAATGGATCTCGAGTTTGGTGCTGGAAGTCGTATCGATTTTGCGATTGGTTAATCGATCCGCCTTCAGGTGTTGGAATGCCGTAGTTATTGTTTAATCGCTCTACGGAAACTCCGGTGTAGCCAGATTCACCGATATGGGAAATTCCAAATCCTAAATTATTTTGATTGCTAAACGAGTTGGGAAGTTTGCCGCTGTAATTATTTCCACCATCGCCGCCTGGCGGAACGCTCCACCCAGTAGAGGGTTGGCCTTGGGATTGCGTTGAGTTGCCTGGTATGCGGTAATTATTCTCATTATTAATAGCAGTGTCGACGTGTACTGCAACGGACCCAACCGCGCCATCGACCTCTAGGGCTCCAGCCCTTCCATTGCTAACAGTGTCATAGCTCGTATTGATTGCACCTGTTGGCCTATCAGGTAAGTTGGTCAGAATGCGATCATTGACAACGTTTACCAGTCCACCGCTAGAGCCTGATCCATAAAGTAGGGCAGCTGCACCACGCAGTATTTCCACTTGGTGGGCGTTTTGCATATTGTTGCCAACAGCATGGTCTTGTGAGATGTTAGAAACATCGCCAACCGATAAACTATTTTGTAGGATCTGCACTCGAGACCCTTCAAGTCCGCGAATTACTGGGCGAGATGAGCCTGCACCATAGCCCGTGGCAGATACGCCGAGCTCATTAGCTAGCGTAGCACCTAAGGTTCCGCTTAATTTATTGAGTAGCTCATCGCCCTGCAAAACCTTGGTTGGCGTCAGAATGCTTTGCGTGGCTTCTTGCGATCCGGTAGCAGTGATTTCTAAATTGGGCGCTGTTGATTGAGCGAGCGTAACTGAGCTCAATGATCCTGATAGGAGTACAAAAATCAGTTTTGCTTTGTTAAAACAATAATGGCGGTGATACATAGTGAAGCTTTCATTCTGAAACCTGCGCTCAACAAAGTTGAGGCATTTAATCAATCGGTAGACCAAGCATAGGCTTGGCATGATGAAGAATTACAGAATAAAGCTGGGTGGAGCCCTGGATTGATAAAGCCCCGCTTGAATACGCTTAAGGGGTGTCTGCTCAGGTAAGGGTTTGAAAGTACCGAAGCTTGCCTGAACCTCAAAAGAAGATGGGGTAGAGGTGATGAACCCAGCTAGCGTGAGCGCTTCAAAAAGGTGGCAGCTCGTAGACCCATGTCCGAGACTAGGGGCTTGATCTACGCAGCTTAGTTGAATGTTTTGGTGGTGTATTCCGGAGTGCGTAATGCCGTGGGTAAAGCCAATCCAGTGAGCACCCAGTAAGCTAGCTAGCAAAAAGCTGAGGGCAATAAACTGCCTAAATTGCTTTCTGAATGTGCTTAAAAATGAGGCTCCCATGCCCCGAATATTACAGTATTTGCCCTCTTAGGCCATCTCGGTGTAGAATATCGATTCCGTCGGAGTGTAGCGCAGCCTGGTAGCGCACCTGCTTTGGGAGCAGGGGGTCCAAGGTTCGAATCCTTGTACTCCGACCACTTTCTCTAAGTTTTACCAATTTAAGTCCCAGTACACACTGCCTATAGCTCAGCTGGATAGAGCAACGCCCTTCTAAGGCGTAGGTCGCACGTTCGAATCGTGCTGGGCAGACCACCCCCCCAATATCTATTTCCCCGCTGCTTTTGCCCCTATTAAGGGATACATGCACTATTCATTTTGATATCTATATATATACTAGTGCTGTTATTTTTGATGTTAATAGACGATAGGAGATATTCGTGAAAAGCAAAAAACTCAGTACTAACTGTTTAATCGCTGCAACATTGTTATTGGGTGCTGTAAATGCTCATGCAGCAAGCCAGACGATGGATAAAATTAAATCCACCGGTACTGTCACCATGGGTGTTCGTGAATCATCTATCCCAATGTCATACACCACTGGAGATAGTCGCTTTGATGGCTATCACGTTGAAATTTGCCGCATGATTTTGGCTGATGTCAAAGATAAGTTGGGCTTAAGCACTTTACGTATTAACTACCAACCTGTTACATCTCAGAACCGTGTGCCTTTAGTTCAAAACGGCACAGTGGATATTGAGTGCGGTACAACTACTAACAATACAGCGCGCGCCAAGGATGTTGGTTTTGCTAATACTCTTTACGTAGAAGAAGTTCGGATTGCAGTAAAAGCGAACTCTGGTATTACTTCTATCTCTCAATTGGCTGGAAAAAAGGTTGCTACAACTACTGGTACCACTTCAGTACAGTTACTGCGCAAACATGAAAAAGCTAATGGCGTCAATTTCGAAGAAGTATTTGGTAAAGACCATGCTGACAGCTTCTTATTGCTCGAGTCTGGCCGTGCCGATGCTTTCGTAATGGATGGTTCAATCTTGGCTGGCAACATTGCTAACTCCAAGAATCCAAAAGACTACAAGATTGTTGGTGAGGTTCTGGCAACTGAGCCTATCGCGATCATGGTTCCTAAGAATGATCCAGAATTTAAGGCTGCCGTGAATGCTGCGATTGCCAAGATTGTGGCAAATGGCAATATGCCTAAACTTTGGAACAAATGGTTTTTATCTCCAATTCCACCAAAGAATATTGTTGTAGGTCTTGAATTGTCTCCAGCAACTAAAAATGCTTGGGCTAATCTGAATGACAAGCCTGCTGAAGATTACAACAAGAAGTAAGCCATATTTATTCACTAAAAACGAGTTAACAATATGTCTTTAGATTTAGGTGTTTTTTGTAAGAACACCTTGGATGGAGAAGTGGTGGACCACTGCTTCTCCGCTCTTTTTGGCTTAGCCCAAAACAGCGATCCAAGTTACCTAGACTGGCTGATGAAAGCCTGGGGTTGGACTTTGGCTGTTGCTGGCCTTGGCTTAACTATCGCCTTAATTCTAGGGGCGGTGATGGGTACTCTGCGTACCCTACCAACCACTACCTCGCTGAATAGATGGCTGATTCGTATTTCTACCGCTTGGGTGGAGTTGTTTAGAAATATCCCCATCTTGGTTCAAGTATTTCTTTGGTATCACGTCATCCCATCTTTTGTATTGCCTTTAAAGGCTTTGCCTTCCTATTGGTTGGTGAGTATTGCCCTAGGCTTCTTCACATCTGCTCGTATTGCTGAGCAGGTGAGGGCGGGTATTCAGGCTTTGCCTAGCGGGCAAACGGCTGCTGCAACTGCGTTAGGCTTAACAACTGCACAAAGTTATCGTTACATTATCTTGCCAATGGCCTTGCGGATTGTGATTCCACCTCTCACATCGGAGAGCATGAATTTAATTAAGAACTCCTCAGTTGCCTTTGCGGTATCGGTGCCAGAGTTAACTTTGTTTGCAATGCAGGCCCAAGAAGAAACTTCTAAGGGTGTTGAAATCTATTTAGCAGTTACTTTCTTGTACGCTCTCTCAGCATTCGCAGTAAACCGCGTGATGACGCTGATTGAGAAGCGTAGCCGCATTCCGGGTTTTATTGCATCCAATGATGCAAGCTTGGCTCACTAAGTATTGATAGGGTTAATAATATGTTGAGCTTAGATCTGAGTTTTTACAATTGGGAATTATTTACCAATTACATCCTGAAGGGCTTGTTATTTAGCGTTCAGTTGACGGTATTTGCCACGGTTGGCGGCATTTTATTTGGAACGTTTCTAGCTCTAATGAGGCTATCGGGCCGTCCTGCTTTAGTGTATCCAGCCACCTTTTATGTGAACACCATGCGGTCTATTCCGCTGGTGATGGTGATTCTCTGGTTCTTTTTGCTTATTCCAATGTTGATTGGTAAGCCTATTGGTGCGGATCTATCTGCCACGATTACCTTCATTGCATTCGAGGCGGCATTCTTCTCTGAAATTGTGCGTGCCGGCATCCAGTCTGTACCCAAAGGGCAGACCTATGCAGGCGAAGCTCTGGGAATGACTTATGGTCAGAATATGCGGCTGGTAGTGTTGCCTCAAGCTTTTAGAAATATGATTCCCGTATTTATGACTCAGACGATTGTCTTATTTCAAGATACTTCTTTGGTCTATGCTATTGGGGCATATGACTTGCTAAAAGGGTTCGAGATTGCTGGTAAAAATTACGGCCGACCAATCGAAACCTATATCTTGGCAGCCGCTACTTATTTTGTTATTTGTTTCTCGCTCTCCAAGGTGGTGCGCAAGATTCAAGCTAGAGTTGCCATTATTCGCTAATCCTATCCAGTGAAAATTAAATAGATCATCATGATTGAACTTCAAAATGTTTCCAAATGGTATGGCTCATTTCAGGTTTTAACCGATTGCTCCACATCGATTAAAAAAGGTGAGGTCGTTGTCATTTGCGGTCCTTCAGGTTCCGGCAAGTCCACTCTCATTAAAACAATTAATGCGCTTGAGCCTTTTCAGACTGGCGGAATTACGGTTGATGGGATTGCTTTGCATGACCCAAAAACCAACTTACCTAAATTACGCTCCCGCGTGGGCATGGTGTTCCAGCACTTTGAGTTGTTCCCGCATCTGAGTGTGACTGAAAATCTCACGCTTGCTCAAATGAAGGTCTTAGGTAGATCTGCAGATGAGGCTAAGATCCATGGCCTGAAGTATTTAGAGCGCGTTGGCTTGATGGCTCAAAAAGATAAGTTTCCAGGACAGTTGTCTGGTGGGCAGCAGCAACGAGTCGCGATTGCGCGTGCCTTAAGTATGGATCCGATTGTGATGCTATTTGATGAGCCAACATCCGCTCTTGACCCTGAGATGGTGGGTGAGGTGTTGGATGTCATGGTGAAGCTCGCTCATGAGGGTATGACCATGTGCTGTGTTACCCATGAGATGGGTTTTGCTCGCAAGGTGAGTCACCGCGTGATCTTCATGGATCAAGGGAAAATTATTGAGGACTGCAGTAAGGACGAGTTCTTTGGCAACCCTGACGCTAGATCGCCAAGAGCCAAAGATTTCCTCTCAAAAATTTTAGATCATTGATTTAAATTCCCATTTCAGCAAAGACTTCCTTTGCGCATCGAAAGCTGTCAATTGCTGCCGGTACGCCGCAGTAAATTGCTGTCTGTAAAAATATCTCCTGGATATCTTCTTTGCTCAGGCCGTTATTAATGGCGCCTTTCACATGAAGCTTGAGTTCATGAGGGCGATTTAAGGCGGTAATCATAGATAAGTTAATGATGCTTCTGGTTCTGCGATCTAGGCCGGGGCGGTTCCAAATTTCATTCCAACAATATTCGGTAACCAATTCCTGCATCGGCAGGTTGAATGCATCGGCATTCTTGATGGAGTTGTCTACATACTCTGCGCCCAGCACTTCTCGGCGAGTTTTAAGTCCTTTTTCAAATGCTTCTTTGTTCATTTTGCTCTCCTTTAGTTGTTTTATATTGAGTGGATTCCCATATATTGCCACTATTAAAGTACCCCCGTTTGGCCTAGAATGAATCACATGAATATCACCCCGTATTTGCACGCCGCCACTCTATGTTTTGTTTTATCGGTGCTAGGTGCCTGTTCCGTTGATAAGCTCGAAGCGAGGCTTCAGGCCGACCCTCAATGTAAGTCGGTTATGAATGCTAAAACGGGGGCTTTAATGCCTTGCCCCGGGACTGATAAAGAGTTTTATAAGTCTGTAATGGTCTCAAATTCCGAGGCACCAAAACTGAATCCGCCTGCGGTAACTCAATCATCTGTCGCAGGACCATCATCAAGCTCCAGGGCCCCGAGCGCACCAGTTGAGTGCAAGCCACAACTACATCAAAAGTCAGGCAGCTTGATGCCATGCCCAGCCCCATAAATTGGTATTGAATCGCGGTAATCAATGAGGCGTATGATCTGGTATCACTAGCTCAAGAGCTAATATCAATCACACTACTCACTGGACCTAAAAAATGAATAAATTCGGCGCCTTTGTTGCGGTAATCTCCGTAGCTACTCTTTTGGCTGCGTGTAGCAATACCCCTAAATTGGCAAGTCAACCAATGCCTAAGTCTGGGTTCTTGCCAAATTATTCAGCGCTAGTTCCAATGGCTACTTCAGAGGCGGATACTCGTATTTGGAGATATCGCAAAGCAGGAGTCAATCCTGGATCCTATACGGCCGTCATCTTGGATCCGATTTATCTAAATCAGAATGCTACGAAGGAAATTTCCCCAGAGGCAATTAACCAGGCTCAGGTTGCACTTCAAGATTCGATGGTGAATGCGGTGATGAGTCGCGGCAATATTAAGATCGTTAATCAGCCAGGTCCTGGCGTGGCTCGCATCTCCGTTGGCATTACTGGTGCAGAGAGTTCAGCCGATAGTTTGCAGCCATGGAATTTCACGCCAATTGGTTTGGCAATGAATGCGGCGGCTTATGCCGGTGGCGTAAACTCTAAAACTCCAGCGATGTTGGTGGAAAGTAAGATTACAGATAGCCAAACAAAAGAAGTGATTGGTGAAGGCTTGGTCACAATTCAAGGTGAATCTTTCCGAACTGGCGGTGGTTCTGTTGAATCATTTGTTGCGATGGCTAAGAAGGTGGTCAAGGTAGCAATGGAAACTTCTGCCGATCCAAGAGCAACTGCCGCTAAATAAAAATGATTATGCGAACCCTCATTACACAATTAGGTCTTATTGCTTCATTGGCATTCATGTTTGCAGCAGTCCCTGTGTATGCTGATGACGCCTCACGCAATAAAGAAATTCAAGAGCGCTTTGCTAAATGCGATACCAATCATGATGGCAAGCTCACTCTGAATGAAGCAAATGGTTGCATGCCTCGAATCTATGATCATTTCAGTCGGATTGATCAGCAAAACAGAGGGTATGTTACTGTTGCTGAAATTGAGGCAATGGCAGCAAGATAATGATTGAGTTACATTGAAGAGCCTCTCAGGAGGCTCTTTTTTATTGGAGATGAGATGACATTTGTTATTGAAGGTTTTCAGGAGTCCGTAATTGAGGTTCCTTCGGCTGATGGACTCATCAAGATATCTTGCCAAACGGCAGGTACGGGACCTGCATTGCTATTGCTCCATGGCTTTCCTCAAACTAAGGCTATCTGGAGGCATATAGCCCCTGAATTAGCAAAGCGATTTTCAGTTGTTGTGACTGATCTTCGCGGCTATGGTGCCTCATCAAAGCCGGTAGGTGCGCCTGATCATTCGACTTATTCAAAAAGATCGATGGCTGCTGATCAGCATGCTGTGATGCAAGCTCTTGGGCACCGCCAATTCTCCGTGTTGGGCCATGATCGCGGTGGTCGGGTGTCACATCGCTTGGCAATGGATTTTCCCGAAAGCGTAGAGCGTTTGATGGTGCTCGATATTTCTCCGACACTCACCATGTATGAGAACACCACAATGGAATTTGCTAAGGGGTATTGGCATTGGTTTTTCTTAATACAGCCTGAACCCATTCCAGAAACCCTGATTGGCGCAAATCCAGAGTTCTGGCTCAGAAATCATATGGGAAGACACGCCGGCACCGGAATTTTTGATCCGCTGGCTTGGGAAGAGTATCTTGCGGGCGCTAGCAATCCAGCTTCCATGCGTGCTATGTGTGAGGACTATCGTGCCGCGGCCTCCATCGACCTCATACATGATCGGGCAGATAGAGATGCTGGTAAGAAATTGGAGTTACCGCTGCGAGTCCTATGGGGTAGCCATGGTCTGGTAGCTAAATGTTTTTCACCAATCGAGGATTGGAAGAGGGTAGCGACTACCGTCTCTGGAAAAAGTGTTTCATGCGGCCATTACATTCCCGAAGAGTTACCTCAAGAACTGCTGGCTGAAGCGGAGTTATTCTTTGCTTAACTGAGCTACTTGGATAGCTTGGGAAGTTTTTTGGAATTCGCTGGCCAGGTCAATACAATCTTCGGATCAATTTTCAAGATTTTCTTATCCTTGTCCGGGTAGTTAACTCGTGTTAACAGGTCTGCAATCAGATTAAGATGGGCCAGCTTCTTATCGTTTGCGCAAATCACAATCCAGGGCGCATCCTCTGAGTTAGTTTGCCTGAGCATGCTGTCTCTAGCTTCTGAGTAGGCATCCCACATCTTCTGGGCCTTTTGATCGATAGGGCTGATCTTCCACTGTTTTAATGGGTCCTTGGCGCGATCTTTTAGTCTTTTGGCTTGCTCTTCTTTAGAGATGTCTAGGTAGTACTTCACTATTTGAATATTGGATCTTACAAGCAGGGATTCAAAATCATTCACGGTTGCCATAAACAATTTGTATTGATCATGGGTGCAAAAGCCCATGACTTTTTCAACGCCGGCACGGTTATACCAACTTCGATTAAAGAGGACAGTTTCACCAGCTGTTGGTAGCTGCGCAACGTATCGTTGAAAGTACCATTCATGCTCTTCGAGAGAGGAGGGGCTAGCTAGAGCGACAATTTTGCTATCTCTAGGGCTTAAATTTTCAGCAACGCTTTTAATGCTTCCATCTTTGCCCGCAGTGTCACGCCCCTCAAAAATAACTAAGAGACGTTTACCTTTTTGAATATTGTGGCGTTGGAGTTTGACTAATTCAATTTGAAGAAGTCGTAAGTCTGCCTCGTAAGTATCTTCAGAAATCAGTGATTTACTCACGGGCAGTCTTTAGTTTTCGATTGGTGACTATTAAACAGCTGTTGCTAAGGATTTTTTTGCAACTACTTTTTTAGCGGGAGCCTTCTTGGCCACTACTTTTTTCGCAACAACTTTCTTTGTGGGGACCTTCTTAGCTGCCGCTTTTTTAGCTGGCGCCTTTTTCGCAACAACTTTCTTTGCAACTACTTTTTTTGCTGGCACCTTCTTCTCGAGCTTATCCAGTGCTTTTGCTAGCTTGTCGATTAGCTTCTCTCTTTCAGCCTCAATCTTGTCTAGTTTTTTTAATAATTGCTTCACTAATTTTTTTTGGCTCATGATGTATTCCTATGAAGAGAGTGTTTGTTAATTCATCCCTGTAATTGCTGATGACTATATCCTGATCCTACGTTTAATTACTCTTACTTTCAAGCGATTGTGACAGTTTGAGTCATATTTAATTTGATGCTACATTGAGTCGGTATGTTCAAAACTTTATTTTCTCTTCCCCGAACTGTGTGGCTCATCGGCCTGATTAGTTTTGTGAATGACGCTGCAAGCGAGATGCTTTATCCCTTGATGCCGCTTTACCTTGCTACTGTTCTGATGGCAGGACCTAAAGCCCTGGGTCTTATTGAGGGGATTGCTGAGGCTAGCTCTAGCATCTTCAAATTAGTTTCAGGTGTGATTGTGGATCGCACAAAAAAGACCAAGCCTTGGATAGTGATTGGTTATTTTATGGCTGGGATTGGTAGGCCTCTAATTGCGATCGCGAATTCTTGGGCATGGGTCTTATGTATTCGTTTTGCGGATCGTCTTGGGAAGGGGTTGAGAAGCTCCCCTCGGGATGCATTGTTGGCGGAGAGTGTTGCCCCCAATCAACGTGGCATTACGTTTGGGCTGCATCGTTCAATGGATAATGCGGGCGCAGTTTTTGGGCCTTTGATGGCAGCCTTTTTACTCTCAATCCATATTCCGTTGCGAGATATCTTTTTATGGGCGATCGTTCCGGGAATTATTGCAGTAGGTTTAGCCCTCTGTCTTAAAGAGCCGCCGCGCGAGCAAGTGGTGGTGCAGCCTTTCTCTTGGTCGCTAGAGGGATTGCCGCCGCAATTTAAGCGCTACATTTTGGCCGCAGGAATTTTTGCTTTAGCCAATTCATCTGACATGTTTTTATTGTTAAGGGCAAGAGAGCTTGGTGTTCCCCAAGAGCAGATCCCTTTGCTGTGGGCCGCCATTTCCTTGATCACCACCGTTTTCGGAACGCCGCTTTCATCTTTGTCTGATCGTTTTAGTCGCAAGCATTTCATTTTGATTGCTTGGGCTGCATTTGCGTTTTTCTACATTGCAATGAGTTTCTCTGGCATTTCCTTGTGGATGCTCTGTGGATTGTTTGCAATCTATGGATTATTTAAGGCGGCGACCGAAGGCGTGGAGAAGGCCTTAGTGGCAGACTTGGCCCCTCAGGGGATGGCTGGTACGGCCTTTGGTTGGTTTAATCTGGTTTCAGGCTTGATGTTGCTCCCAGCCTCGCTGATATTTGGGTGGCTTTATGAATCCTTTGATCCTGCTTACGCATTCCTATTCTCGGGCTCATGTGCTGGCTTAGCCTTTTTCTTGCTGGTCTTTTGGGTTTTTCATCCCCAGCAAGAACATCGAGTTAATATTTGACTCATACCCAAACTGTAATTAGAAAGCCCCTATATGCATCCTCACATAAAATACATCCTCTCAATTGGCATGATGCTCGCCAGTTCTTTGGTCGCCGCGCAAAAAAATGACGCCATTATTCAGACGGCACAAGTGCAGGAGGCGCTGGCGCGCGGGGCAGTCATTTGGGATGTCCGCGATGAAAAGAGTTATTTAGAAGGACATATCCCTGGCGCTATTAATATCGGCGATGCCGGTAATATTCTGAGGGATCCCAATAAAGAGGATTACATTGCTATCGCAAAGATTCAGGCAATTTTTAATCAGGCTGGCCTCGATATTAATAAAGATGTTGTGGTCTACGGCTCGCGCGGTAATCCTTACGCTTACTTTGGTCTGTATACGATCAATTATTTCGGCGGTAAGCAGGCTCAAATCTATCATGACGGTATTGACGCCTGGAAATCAGCTGGTTTACCTCTGCAAAAAGAGCGCGCTATCCTACCGGCGGTCTCTGTGGTCCTAGTCCCTCAGCCCCAGTTAGCAGTTACGAATGAGGAGATGCTCAAGTTGGTTCAATCCAAATCCGTTCAAATTATTGACGCTCGAACTCCGGATGAGTTTTCTGGCAAAGATATTCGTGCGATCCGAGGTGGCCATATTCCCAATGCGATCAATATTCCTTTTGAGGAGAACTGGCAGGATCCCGCCACATCCACCAAGCTCAGTAAGAAGCAGGTTTCTGATAACTCAGGGATGACTCTGAAAAGTCAGGCAGATTTGAAAAAGCTATATTCGGCTTTAGACCCAAATCAAGAGACGGTTGTCTACTGCCAAAGTGGCGTACGTGCTTCGGAAACCGCTACTGTTTTAAAAAATCTTGGCTTTAAGAAGGTTAAGGTCTATGACTCTTCTTGGCTTGGCTGGGGTAATAATCTAAAAGCACAGGTTGCAGATGAAAGCTTCTTAAATGTGGGCGCTCTAAATGCAAAAATAGCCGCAATGCAAAACAAGATCAATCAGCTGGAGGAGGGTCTAAAAGCCAAAAGCAATTAACTTTCCTATTGACTGGTGCTAAAGAAAAACCCCAGAAAAGAAAGCTTTTCTGGGGTTTTTTTGTATACAGTAAATTATTCCGGGTGGAAGTTATTGCTGGCCATAAAGCTAATAGTGCGTTCAAAGCCCAAAATGCGGATGTAGCGCCAAGCGATATCGCGGTATTTGCTATCTAAATAGCCAATAGCGACCTCAGGCGTCCTTTTGGACAAGTCGATCTGTTGAATTGCGCGGGCCCAGCGTTTGAGTCTTGTTGACATATTTGCCACCTCCATGTCCATACAACGCATGGAAAAGTGGCTGGGATGACAGGAATAAGTAATATTTTTGAAGAAATTAGCAAAAATCTGCCAAATAAGCCTTTTTTATGTCTCTAGTCTGGTATTCCAGCAGCAGCGCGCTCTTTTTTGGCGGCTTTAGCGCGCGCTTTGATGGGTTTAAGGTAGATGAGCAGGCAAACAAAGGCGATGGTGCCTAGGGTGGTTTCTAGGGTGGCCATCCAGAAATTAGCCCCAGTTTCCAGGATGCGGACTAAGCCCTCGGTGATGTAGAGCAGTATCAGCATGGAGGCCCACTGCATGGTGTACACCTTGCCTTTCCACAGTCCTGGAATGGCAAATAGCAGGGGGATGGCTTTCAGAATGAGCCAGGATCCGCCAGGTCTAAGTGGGGAGATAAACCATTCCCAAGAAACGCACAGTATGAAGAGGTCAACAAAGGCGGCGGTAGCGATGAGTTGGTATGGATTCTTTGAGAGCCAGCTTTTGAGCATGGTTAGCCTTGATTAAGTTTGAGTGCTGTAAGCGCAAGGCGTTTGCCCTGGGAAATTGCTAAGCGTTGCTCTTCGGCGCTGATTGGTGCCCTCCCATCGGCATGCGCGAGGTGGGTGACCCCATAAGGACTTCCGCCAGTTGCGGTGCTCATGAGATCGGGCTCGCTATAGGGAACACCCATGATCACCATCCCGTGGTGAAGCAGGGGAATCATCATGGTCAGCAGGGTGCTTTCCTGTCCACCATGCAGACTGCCAGTGCTGGTAAAGACGCAGGCTGGTTTACCGATCAGGGCACCATTAAGCCACTCTGAAGAGCTGCCATCCCAAAAGTATTTCATGGGGGCGGCCATGTTTCCAAAGCGGGTTGGGGACCCAAGGGCTAGGCCGATACATTCTTTTAAGTCCGCATACTCAACATAAGGAGCGCCATCGGCTGGAACAGCGGCCTCGGTAGATTCGCAAACGGTCGAAATGGCTGGGACAGTGCGCAATCTGGCATTGGCTCCGGGAACGCTTTCAATACCCTCGGCAATCAGGCGTGCCAAGTCTCGGGTTGCTCCATAGCGTGAGTAGTACAAAACTAAAACGTCGGATTGGCTCATATTCTTCTCTTATCTCTTATGATATGGGCGATGCGCCTCATTCAGAATCCTCAATTATGGCTCTCTCTTGGAAAAGAGATCTGGGAGCGTAATCGTGGCCAAAATCTGAAGCAGGTAGCGGCAAGTCTGGCCTTTACAACCACGCTTGCCCTGGTGCCGATGCTGACGGTGGCCTCTATTCTGATTGGCTATCTGCCTAGTGTGGTGCGGATTAAATACGCCTTTCAGGCTTGGTTGCTCGACACGTATATGCCTGGCGGATTAAATCAGCAAGCCTTTAATTATTTAGATCAATTTTCAGCTCAGGCCAAAGGTCTCACCTTGATTGGTTTGGTGGGTCTGGTCATTACGACGATTATGACAATGGGGGTGATTGAGGGTGCTTTTAACCAGATCTTTCGCGTTACTCAGCGTCGTCCCATTCTGAAGAAAATTGCGATCTACTCTGCGGCAACGATATTAGGCCCCATTCTGCTGGGTGTTGGAACCTACTTGAGCGGCCTCTTATTTAGTGCGGCCGAGGGGTGGACGGAAACCTTGAGTTTTGGCTTGGGGTTTGTTGCAACCGTGGTGCCGGTACTCCTGGCTATGTCCGTATTCTCGGTGGCCTACAAAATTCTGCCGTACGCCCAAATTCAGTGGCGCGATGCTTTCAGCGGAGCTTTCTTTGCAGCCCTGACTTTTGAGCTGATGAAGTTTGGCTTTGGTCTATTTTTGACGAATGTCGCCTTTTATAAAACGGTCTATGGTGCTTTTGCTATTTTCCCATTGGCTTTGATTTGGATTTACCTAACCTGGTGGATTACCTTGGCGGGGGCCGTTCTAGTTGCCGATCTGCCCAGCATCCGGAGTGGGGTGATTAGGGTTATTCGTTACTGAAATACCTCATTTGACCCTTGATTCTGTAGGGGCTTGAGAATATATTGTTTAAATAAGAACTTATTGCTGGAGACCAAATGAAAGTTTGTGACATATTGCGCGTTAAGGGCAGCACACTATTTACTGTGGCGCCAGAGACTGCCTTGCAAACCGCTGTCTTGGTAATGAGTGAGCATGACATCGGTTCTTTGGTTGTGATGGAGTACGACAAGCTCGTAGGCATCCTGACATTCCGCGAGGTGATTGCCGCTTTAGCCAAGCACCATGGCAAATTGGATGACCTCAAGGTTCAAGGCGTGATGAATGCCAATCCACTGACTTGCAATATGGAAACCGAGATTGATGAAGTGCGTCGCATGATGCTCGTTGAACATGCCCGTTATTTGCCGGTGATTGACCAAAAGATGCTGATGGGTGTGATTTCTTTCTACGATGTGGCCAAATCCGTTGTTGAGGCTCAGGACTTCGAAAACACGATGTTGAAGGCCTACATCCGTGACTGGCCGGAAGAGGCCGAAAAGGCCGCCCCCTAACAGCCTGGCCTGATACCCCTGACAAATGACATAATGTCGTTATGTCAGGAAATACTTTAGGCCTTCTTTTTACGGTCACCACTTTTGGTGAATCCCACGGTCCCGCAATTGGCGCTGTCGTTGATGGTTGCCCTCCGGGAATGTCTTTATGTGAAGCGGATTTGCAGATTGACTTAGATCGTCGCAAGCCTGGTACATCCCGCCACGTGACTCAACGTCAAGAGGCTGACAAGGTTGAAATCCTTTCCGGCGTGTATGAAGGTAAAACCACTGGTGCGCCCATTGGTCTGTTAATTCGGAATACCGATCAACGCAGCCAAGATTACGGCAATATCCTGCAAACATTTAGACCTGGCCATGCCGATTACGCCTATCACTACAAATATGGTTTGCGTGATCCTCGTGGTGGTGGTCGTTCTTCAGCACGTTTAACGGCGCCGGTGGTGGCTGCTGCAGCGATTGCCAAGAAGTGGCTCAAAGAACAGTACGGCACTGAGTTTTATGGCTACATGAGCCAACTCGGTGAGATTGAAATCCCATTTCAAAATGCGACGCTCATCGAGAGCAATCCTTTCTTTGCTGCGAATGCCGATATCGTTCCACAGTTGGAAGCTTATATGGACTCACTGCGTAAAGCAGGGGATTCATGTGGAGCAAAGATTGAAGTGCGGGCGCGCAATGTTCCAATTGGACTGGGTGAGCCTTTGTTTGATAAGTTGGATGCCGACATTGCACATGCCATGATGGGTATCAATGCCGTTAAAGGTGTCGAGATTGGTGCCGGCTTTAAGTCAGTAGCTCAACGTGGTAGCGAGCATGGCGATGAGCTTTATCCAGATGGTTTCGCTAGCAATCACAGTGGCGGAACCCTAGGCGGCATCAGTAGCGGACAAGATTTGCGGGTATCGATTGCCATCAAGCCAACCTCTAGCATCCTGAGCCCAAAAGAATCGATTGATTTAGATGGCAAACCGATTACTGTGCAAACTAAAGGTCGTCATGATCCATGTGTAGGTATACGGGCCACACCAATTGCGGAAGCGATGCTGGCCTTAGTATTAATCGACCATGCCCTGCGTCATCGCGCTCAATGTGGCGATGTTAAACATGCCGTTCCGCCGATACCAGCGGCACGCCCGGGTTCTGCAACTGATTAATCAAAACATACAGCTAAGAAAAAGAAAATGACACCTTCAGTGCGTTGGGCCTTCGGGTCCTTTTTCTTTTTATATTTTGCGTATGTTGGCTTAGTTTCTCCTTACGCTAGTCTCTTTTTTCTTGATCGCGGCTTTAGCGTAATTGAAATCGCCGTCTTGATGTCTATGCTGCAAATTACGCGGATAGTAGGCCCATTTTCTTGGGGATGGTTATCGGATTATCTTTCCAATCGCATCAGCATCATTCGCTTCTGCGCTTGCTTGGCAGCAGTCACTTTCTTATGCATCTTTTTTCTGCATAGCTACATCGCATTCTTTGTGTGGATGTTTGTACTGCACACCATCCTTAGTAGTTTGATGCCACTGGGCGAGTCGGCTACAGTGCATGCTTTATTTAAAGATAATTCATTTGATAAACGATATGGTCGTTTGCGTTTATGGGGCTCGATTGGTTTTATTGCCATGGTCTTATTTGCTGGTGAGTTATTCCAGCGCAAAGGTATCGAGCTTTACCCCATTGTGGGCGCGGTGATTTTGATCTTCCTGGCGGTAGTTACCTTTCGCTTGCATGAGCCTAAGATGGAGCGTCGCAAGATGGTGAAGGGCGAACTCCTAGTAGTCTTGTTTAATCCCGATGTGCGCTGGTTCTTGCTATCGGGTTTTTTTATGATCTTTGCGCATGCAGCTTTGTATGTCTTCTATTCACTTTATCTAGCGGATTTAGGTTACGACAAATTCCAGATTGGTTTGTTCTGGGCCTTGGGTGTTGCGGCTGAAGTGATCTTCTTTTATTTTCAGAGCAAAGTACTCAGTCGTCTGGATGCCGAAGTGGTTCTGCAAATTGCCTTTGGTATTGGTGTGTTTCGATTTATCTTGATTGCCTTTTTCCCTGTGACTTGGGTGCTGATTTTGGCTCAGCTCATGCATGCGGGCACTTTTGGTGCTCACCATAGTGCGGCTACGAAGTTATTGCAACGCTGGTTTACGGGGCCCTTGCAGGCGCGAGGACAGGCCTTGATGGCAACCGTGTCCTATGGTTTAGGTGGAACGCTGGGGGGCTTGGTGGCTGGCTGGTTATGGGATGCCACCCAGCCACGCAATGTGTTTGTGATGTCGGCCTTAGCCTGTGGTCTAGCGGGTATGGCGATTGGGAAGCTACGTCCTCGTCGCTACCCGACTAGATAACCGAATCAATCCTCTTACATCGATCCGTAGTTAGGTCCACCACCACCTTCAGGAGTAATCCAAACAATGTTTTGACTTGGATCCTTGATATCGCAAGTCTTGCAATGCACACAGTTCTGCGAATTAATTTGCAACTGCGCTTGCCCTTCTTTTTCCACATACTCATACACGCCAGCAGGGCAGTAACGTTGCTCTGGGCCCGCATAGGTTTTGAGATTTAAGCTCACCGGTATCGTTGCATCTTTTAAGGTGAGATGGATGGGTTGATTCTCAGCATGGTTGGTGTTGGAGATGAATACGGATGAGAGACGATCAAAGGTAATCTTGCCATCCGGTTTTGGGTAGTCGATTGGCTGATGTTGTGCTGCTGGCTCTAAGCATTCATGATCTGCATGCTTCAAGTGGATTGTCCATGGCATATTGCCACCCAACAGCTTTTGCTCGAGACCAACCATGAGTGTGCCCAGGTAAAGCCCCTTAGACATCCATGGCTTGAAGTTGCGAGCCTGACTGAGTTCTGTATGTAGCCAGCTATTTTTAAAGACGCTTGGATAAGCAGCCAAGACATCCGCCGAACGATTCTCAGCAAGTGCAGCAACAGCAGCCTCCGCAGCAAGCATGCCAGTCTTAATGGCAGCATGACTTCCTTTGATGCGCGATGCATTTAAGAAGCCGGCATCACAACCAATCAATGCGCCGCCCGGGAATACAGTTTTAGGCAGGCTATTTAAACCGCCCGCTGTAAGCGCACGCGCACCATAGGCTAGGCGTTTGCCGCCTTCAAAGGTTTCACGAATCTTCGGATGGAGTTTGTAGCGCTGGAATTCTTCAAAAGGGGAGAGGTAGGGATTCTTGTAAGAGAGCCCCACTACTAAACCAACGGCAACCTTGTTATCGGCTAAGTGATACAGAAACGAGCCACCGTAAGTATCACTCTCAAGTGGCCAGCCTGCGGTGTGAACTACTAGACCAGGTTTGCTTTTCGACGGCTCGACTTCCCAAAGCTCTTTAATGCCAATGCCGTAGCTTTGAGGATCAGCATCTTTATCTAAGGCAAATTTGGCAATCAGTTGTTTGCCTAAGTGACCGCGTGAACCTTCTGCGAATAAGGTGTACTTACCGCGTAATTCCATGCCCAACTGAAATTGATCGGTGGGTTGACCTTCTTTATCTAAGCCCATTGATCCAGTAACGACGCCACACACTGCGCCTTGATCGTTGTACAGAATTTCTGCTGCGGGAAAGCCGGGAAAAATTTCTACACCCAAGCTCTCGGCTTGTTGACCAAGCCAGCGAGTGACGTTGGCCAGGCTAACGATGTAGTTACCTTCATTCTTAAAGCAGTGAGGTAGCAGCCAATTCGGGACTTGGAGCGAGCTGTCTTTTGTCAGAAACAAAAACTGATCTTGAGTGACTTCAGTATCGAGTGGTGCACCCAGCTCTTTCCAGTTTGGGAAGAGTTCGGTCAGTGCTTTGGGATCCATTACTGCGCCAGAGAGGATATGTGCACCTATCTCAGATCCCTTTTCGAGAACGCAGACGCTAATCTCTTTGCCGGATGCATTGGCTAGTTGTTTTGCTTTAATGGCTGCGGATAGGCCTGCAGGGCCGCCCCCGACGATGACGAGGTCATAGTCCATGGATTCTCTAGGTCCAAATTGTTCGAGTAATTCCTGGGCAGTCATTTCATTTCTCCGGCATTGCTTAAAAATAGGGCGCTTAAGGGATTTCGGGTGTTTTAAGCATTTTTGCTATTTATTAACCCTCAAACCACACCTATAGTTTAGTTCTAAGCTAGAAAAACCAGGTTGGTGCCCAATGCTCACGGGCTTGAGGGGCTAAAGCGTTATGATTGCTTTTTTACCCTTTTTTGGCAATATTAGGACGAATTTATGAATAAAACTTACCCATCGGCTGTGGATGCTCTGCGGGATATTTTGAAGGATGGCCAAAAGCTTGCTGTTGGCGGCTTTGGCCTGTGCGGAATCCCTGAGGCACTGATTCAGGCCGTTAAGGATCTTGGCGCCCAAAATCTGACAGCGATTGCTAATAATGCTGGGGTAGACGGCTTTGGTTTGGGTTTGTTGTTGAACTCCAGGCAAGTAAAGAAGATGGTTGCATCCTATGTGGGTGAGAACAAAGAGTTTGAGCGTCAGTTTTTAGCTGGCGAACTCGAGCTGGAATTTACTCCGCAAGGAACTCTGGCAGAGAAGTTGCGTGCTGGCGGTTGCGGTATTCCTGCTTTCTATACCAAAACAGGTGTAGGCACTCTAGTTGCTGAAGGAAAAGAAGAAAAAGAGTTCGATGGTGAGCGTTACATCATGGAGCGTTCAATCATTTCAGATATTTCTCTCGTGAAGGCGTGGAAAGCGGATAAATCTGGTAATTTGGTATATCGCTATACCGCTCGCAACTTTAATCCAGTAGTGGCTATGGCTGGCAAGATCACGGTTGCTGAAGTGGAAGAGATCGTGGAGAACGGCGAGCTAGATCCAGATCAGATCCACACGCCAGGCATCTACGTGCATCGCTTGGTACTTAATACTACGCCCGAGAAACGTATTGAGCAACGCACTTTATCAGCCGCTTAATTAGCGCTACTTACAGTACAGAATATTTAGGAAGATCGATATGCCTTGGAATAGAGATGAAATGGCAGCACGCGCTGCTAAAGAACTAAAGGATGGTTACTACGTCAATTTGGGTATTGGTATGCCAACCTTGGTAGCTAACCATGTTCCTGAAGGAATGGAAGTGTGGCTCCAGTCTGAAAATGGTTTATTGGGTATTGGCCCATTTCCAACTGAAGCAACGATTGATGCTGATTTAATTAATGCGGGCAAGCAAACGATTACAACCTTGCCGGGCTCCTCCATTTTTTCGTCCGCAGATTCATTTGGAATGATTCGCGGTGGAAAAATTAACATCGCCATTTTGGGTGCGATGCAGGTTAGCGAACATGGCGACTTGGCGAACTGGATGATTCCAGGCAAGATGGTTAAAGGTATGGGCGGCGCCATGGATTTGGTTGCTGGTGTAAAGCATGTGGTTGTGTTGATGGAGCACGTTGCCAAGAAGAAAGACGGCACAGAGGAGATTAAGATCTTGCCTAAGTGCACATTGCCATTAACTGGTGTCGGTGTCATTAGCCGCATCATTACCGACCTTTGCGTCCTCGACATTACGCCTAAGGGCTTGAAGTTGGTTGAGCTGGCTCCAGGGGTGGCTAAGGAAGAAGTGTTATCCAAAACGGGTGCCCCTGTAGATACAACGGGTTTCTAACCTTTTTCGTAGGATAGTGAAATAATGGGGTCAATGACCCCATTTCTATTTCTAAAGACGCCCTTATGAGTGCTGCAGATCATTCACTTCACGCACATAAGCAGGGTGATGCTAAGCACTCCCATGCCAAGGAAGTCTCGAACCAGAATTTATTATTAATTGCCCTGGTCCTGACTCTCGGATTTTCTGGTGTGGAGGGGGCAGCAGCCTATTTCGCTAATTCACTGGCCTTGATATCGGATGCGGGTCACATGGTGACCGATGCAGCTGCATTGGGGTTGGCTTTATTGGCCCAAATTATTTCTCGTCGTCCGCCATCACCTAAACATTCTTTTGGATTCGGAAGGGCAGAAGCCTTAGCGGCATTTGTCAATAGCATTGCGATGTTAGCGCTAGTAGTTTGGATTATGGTGGAGGCGATTAGTCGCTTCTATGATCCACATAAAGTGGATGGCTTAACTGTTACCGTAGTTGCAGCCATTGGCCTGTTAATGAATATTGTTGTTGCTTGGGTGTTATCCCGTGACAAGAAGAGCGTTAATACGCGTGCTGCATTGGTTCATGTGATGGGTGATCTATTGGGCTCTGTCGCTGCCTTGATCGCAGGTATCGTGATTCAGTTGACGGGCTGGATGCCAATTGACGCCATCCTTTCAATCTTGGTGTCGCTACTTATTCTGAAGTCAACGATTTCAATTCTTCATGAGTCCTATCACTTCCTGATGGAAGGTGTACCGCTACATATTGACTACTTAGCGGTTGGCAGAGATCTTAAAAATGTTTCGGGCGTATTGTCGGTGCATGATCTTCATGTATGGGAGATGACGCCCAGCTTTCCAGCATTGATTGGCCACATTGAAATTGAACACATTGCTGACTGGCCAGACATCATGGCGCGAATTAATGCGATGTTGCTTGAGAAGCACGGTATCGACCATGTCACCTTGCAACCTGAAGAGGCTGGCGGGATTGATGAGCATACTCATGATGAGCAGTTAAATGACAAAGTAAATGCTTCCCAAGTAATGCATCATGGTGATACCTTCTTCGTCGCTTGCACTAGTCCTGATGGCCCACATCGTATGGCTTATCACGCCTGGGGTAATCCTAATAATCCAAAGGTTTTATTTTGCGTTCATGGCTTGACTCGCAGAGGTAGTGATTTCAAAACCCTTGCCGAGGCCATGAGCAATGAGTACTACGTTGTTTGTCCTGATGTAGTTGGGCGTGGTGATTCGGATCATCTAACAAACCCCATGCTCTATGCGGTTCCTCAATACGTTGCTGATATGGCGAGCTTGATCAAGCATTTGGGCGTCACTCAAGTTGATTGGTTTGGAACGTCTATGGGCGGTCTGATCGGCATGGTCTACGCATCGATGCCGAAGAATCCGATTCGGCGCATGTTGATTAATGATGTGGGTCCGCGCATTGAACCTGAAGCAATCAAGCGTTTAGGTTCTTACGTTGGCCAAGCTTTTAGCTTTAGCAGCCGCGCAGATGCTCTGCAGCGCTTAAATGAGATCTGCGCATCTTTTGGTAGTCATACGCCAGAAGAGTGGGAGATTTATAACGGCCCGATGCTAGTGCAAAAAGATGGGCTTTGGGTGATGCATTATGACCCCGATATTTCCGTGCCGTTTGCATCAGTCAATCCGATTATGGCAAAGGCAGGAGAGATGGCGATGTGGCATGCCTTCAAGCAAATTCATGTACCGATGCTGATTGTGCGTGGCGGCGAATCGGATTTGCTTTCCGCTAAAACTGTAGCGGAGATGTGCAGAGTCAATCCTTATATTCGAAGCATTGAAATTCCAGGAGTGGGACATGCTCCCGCTTTTGTAAAGTCAGAGCAAGTCGCCTTAGCAAAAGAATTCTTTAGCTAAGGAATTCAGTCCCTTATGTCGAATACTGGCAATCTTTCCGGGAGCGTCAAGATAGTAGATGGCTGGTATGGTGAGCCCTCTGAAAATCATGCTGCTGGCGTTCACAGCATTCTGCAGCAGCTTCATCTAGATGAAGCCACGCTAACCGCAGCAAGTAATATTGCACGCACCCATGGTAAAGAGGCGCTCATTAAGCTGATTGGCGATGAGTCAGCCAAGCTCCTCATTGGTTACCGTGGTCTAAGGCAGGCGCAATCCAAGCTGGTGCGCAATGATGGTGGTCTCAGCATTTCTGGGCAAGAAGAAATGCTCAGAAAAATGTTGCTCGCTTTTGGTGATGACTTACGCGTTGTTCTAATTTACCTTGCTTCTCGATTGCAAACGCTGCGTTGGATTACCCAAGAAAAGATGGAGATGCCAAAAGCTTGGGCGCAAGAGATTCTGAATATTGATGCAAGCCTCGCCAATCGCCTCGGTATCTGGCAAATGAAATGGGAGATGGAGGACTTGGCGTTTCGAGTTCTCTCTCCGGAGATCTACCGCGATATTGCCAAGATGTTGGATGGCAAGCGTATTGAGCGTGAATCTTTTATTGAGCAGATTGTCATAAAACTCAAAGAAGAATTAAACGCTGCCCACATCCAAGGTCAGGTTCAGGGCCGCCCAAAGCATATCTACAGCATTTGGAAGAAGATGCAGGGCAAGTCATTGGACTTTGCCAATCTTTATGACGTCAGGGCATTTAGAGTTTTAGTGGACGACGTTAAATCTTGTTACGCCATTTTGGGAATCGTGCATAACATTTGGCAGCCAGTGCCACGTGAATTTGATGACTACATTGCAAGACCTAAACCCAACGGCTATCAATCTTTGCATACCGTAGTGATGGATGAGTATGGCACGGCATTTGAGATTCAGGTGCGCACCAATGAAATGCATCAACAGGCTGAGTATGGTTTGGCTGCTCACTGGCGCTATAAAGAGGGTGCTTATATTGGCGCTGCAACCCCACCAAAAAATAAGTCCACATTGACTACCTCAAGCACGCCAAATCCAAGTCACCAAACTGGCACGCATAGTGCGGCTGTAGCCTATGAGCGTCAGATTGCTTGGGCAAGGCAGCTGATCTCCTGGAAAGAGGATGCTTGGGAGCAGCTCAAGCATCACGAGATTGATGATCATATTTATGTCCTCACTCCACTAGGAAAGGTCATTTCCTTGGAGAAGGGCTCATCACCAATTGATTTTGCATATGCAGTGCATACCGATCTGGGGCACCGCTGTCGCGGCGCTAGGGTAGATGGCGCCATGGTGCCGCTGGATACGCCACTCCAGAATGGCCAGACTATAGAAATCATTGCTGTGAAGCACGGCGGTCCCTCACGAGACTGGATTAGCCCCAACCGTAACTACTTGCGCTCGCAACGTGCCCGCACTCGTGTGCGTACTTGGTTTAATGCTTTGGATGACGAAGAGGCGGGGGCTAAGCCCTCAGACGTTAAGGCGGAGCAAAAGCCAGAAGCCAAAGCGACGGCACCAGCTCCAGAAATTGTTCTTAAGCAAAGTAGCCGCAAGCAGGGTCAAGCGGGCGATGTTTTGGTAGTCGGGGTGGATTCATTGTTGACCCAGTTGGCTAGGTGCTGCAGGCCAGTGCCGCCAGATGCCATTGCAGGTTTTGTCACCCAGGGTCGTGGAGTATCCATTCATCGGCGATCTTGTAAGACTTTTAGAGGTTTATTGGAGCGAGCCCCTGAGCGCGTCATCCAAACGGCTTGGAATGACTCCGGCATCGAATCGGCTGTAGGGAATGATGCTAAGCGGGTGTTTCCTGCTGATTTAGCGGTAACTGGTCTGGATCGCCCTGAGCTCATGCGAGAGCTTTTTGAAATCCTGACGAGGCAGGGTGTCCATGTGATTGATCTGCGTAAATCCGCTAAACGAGGCCTCGCTCAAATCCTATTGACCGTTGAAATTAAGGACTCGGAAGCCTTACGACTCATCCAAAATGGCTTGGAAGAAGTTAAAGGAGTGACCCAAGTGCGCCGCCGGTGATAAACTCTATGGCTATATAGGCTCGTAGCTCAGCTGGTTAGAGCACCACCTTGACATGGTGGGGGTCGTTGGTTCGAGTCCAATCGAGCCTACCAACGAATAAAGACCCAAAAGTGCGCGGTTGCCCAAAAGCTACCGCGCTTTCTTTTTGGTGGATGTTATGCAGTAAATCAGTCAATCGGCTGAATCTTAATAAGATGGAGCGGTCATGCTTGTAGTTACCCTGCCGGATGGATCTAAACGTGAGTTTGATGCTCCCGTACGCGTTCTTGATGTTGCCCAAAGCATCGGTAGCGGTCTCGCCAAAGCTGCCCTTGGGGGCATAGTTGATGGCAAGATGGTCGATGCCAGCTTTGTAATTGATAAAGATAGCCAGTTAGCCATCATCACGGATAAAAGCCCGGAGGCTCTGGAAATTGTGCGTCACTCGACTGCGCACTTGCTGGCCTATGCCGTTAAAGAACTCTTTCCAGAAGCGCAGGTCACTATTGGACCTGTGATTGAAAACGGTTTCTATTACGACTTCTCATTTCATCGCGCATTCACACCAGAAGACTTGGTAGCGATTGAAAAGAAAATGGCTGAGCTGGCTAAAAAAGATGAGCCAGTGATTCGTACAGTCATGCCTCGTGATGAAGCGGTAAAGTTTTTTAAAGATCAAGGCGAAAACTACAAAGCAGAAATTATTTCTAGCATCCCGCAAGGCGAAGATGTGTCTTTGTACGCCGAAGGGAAGTTCACTGATTTATGCCGCGGACCGCACGTACCCTCTACTGGCAAGCTCAAGGTGTTTAAGCTTCTCAGCGTTGCTGGCGCTTACTGGCGCGGCGATAGTAAGAATGAGATGCTGCAGCGGATCTACGGCACCGCTTGGTTGAAAAAAGAAGATCAAGATGCGCATTTGCATATGCTCGAAGAGGCTGAGAAGCGCGACCACCGTCGCTTAGGTAAGTTCTTGGACTTATTTCACTTTCAGCCTGAGGCGCCCGGTTTAATTTTCTGGCACCCAAAGGGTTGGTCCATTTGGCAAGAGGTTGAGCAGTACATGCGTCGCGTTTATCAACGCGAAGGCTACCAAGAGGTGAAAGCCCCACAGATTTTAGATCGTGGTCTTTGGGAAAAGTCTGGCCACTGGGATAACTACAAAGAAAACATGTTTACGACGGAGTCGGAGAATCGTGCGTATGCATTAAAGCCGATGAACTGCCCAGGACATGTCCAGATTTTTAACTCCGGCTTGCATAGCTATCGTGAATTGCCATTACGTTACGGCGAGTTTGGCCAGTGCCACCGCAATGAACCATCGGGTGCATTGCATGGCTTGATGCGTGTACGTGGTTTCACGCAGGACGATGGGCATATCTTCTGTACCGAAGATCAGATTCAGTCTGAGGTAGCTGCTTTTGATAAGGCGGTTCGTGAGGTTTATCAAGATTTTGGCTTTACTGAGGTGGCTGTCAAGCTTGCCTTGCGTCCAGCAAAGCGCGTTGGTGACGACGCGATTTGGGATAAAGCCGAAGCTGCCTTACGCGGCGCCTTGACTGCTTCAGGCCAAGAATGGGAAGAATTGCCAGGCGAGGGCGCTTTTTACGGTCCGAAGATTGAATATCACCTCAAGGACTCCATTGGACGCACTTGGCAGTGCGGCACCATTCAGGTGGATTTCTCGATGCCAGCCCGTTTAGGTGCGGAATACGTCACCGAAGAGAACACGCGCAAGGCTCCAGTGATGCTTCATAGGGCAATTGTGGGGTCTTTAGAGCGTTTTATCGGCATTTTGATCGAAAACCACGCTGGAAATATGCCAGTTTGGCTTGCTCCGACCCAGGCTGTAGTCCTCAATATCTCGGATAATTCTGCTGCATACGCGCAAAAAGTCCAGCAATCTCTGAAAAAACAAGGGTTTAGAGTCGAATCGGATTTGCGGAATGAGAAAATTACGTATAAAATACGCGAGCACGCATTACAGAAGCTCCCATTTTTGTTAGTTGTAGGGGATAAAGAAGCAGAAAGTAATTCGGTGGCCGTTCGTGCCCGTGGCGGAGTGGATTTAGGTGTAATGCCTCTTGATGCCTTCGTTGCCCGACTCCAGCAGGATATTTCCCAGAAAGTCGGACCCGAGCCTAGCTAGGGGTGGAATGGTTTTTATTGTTTTTTTAAAGGAATTAAGAAGATCGCTACTGATAAATCGCAGCGCATAAACCGGGAGATTACTGCTCCTGAAGTGCGTCTGATTGGACTGGATGGAGAACCCATCGGTGTGGTTAAGTTGAGTGAAGCCCTGGCTTTAGCAGAAGAGAAAGAGACCGATTTGGTTGAAATTGCTCCGACGGCTGTGCCACCTGTAGTCCGCATCATGGACTTCGGCAAATTCAAGTACCAAGAAGCCAAACGTTTGCATGAAGCTAAGCTCAAGCAAAAGGTGATTCAGGTGAAGGAAGTGAAATTCCGTCCCGGCACAGATGATGGCGATTATGGTGTGAAGCTACGCAATCTAATCCGCTTTTTAGAAGATGGCGATAAGACAAAGATTACGCTGCGGTTTCGGGGTCGTGAAATGGCCCACCAAGAAATCGGAGTCAGAATGTTGGAGCGCTTGAAGTCAGACCTGATTGAGTATGGTCAAGTAGAGCAGTTTCCAAAGATGGAAGGCCGCCAGATGGTGATGGTATTGGCCCCCATCCGTAAGGCAAAGTAATAAACATAACAAACCGATTCGAGAGATTGGGTTTGTTGTTTAAGTAGGGAGGAGTCGCAAGACTCCGGTAGTAAGAAGTGCTTCTAGGTACAGGAAGCGTAACCGTCGGTTACCACCTAAGTCGCACATGCAGAAGAAGGGGTGCTTTATGCCCAAGATGAAGAGCAAGAGTAGCGCTAAAAAGCGCTTCACGGTTCGCGCAGGCGGAACGATCAAACGAGGTCAGGCTTTCAAACGCCACATCCTCACCAAGAAGACCACAAAGAATAAGCGTCACCTACGTGGTACTACCGAAGTTGCGAAGGCAGACGTTAAGTCAATTCGCTCAATGCTTCCATACGCTTAACCTCAGACTAGATCAGGAGAAATAAATGCCAAGAGTCAAACGTGGGGTTACAGCAAGAGCCCGTCATAAGAAAATCACCGATGCCGCAACAGGCTATCGTGGACGTCGTAAAAACGTATTCCGTATTGCTAAGCAAGCAGTTATGCGTGCTGGTCAATATGCTTACCGCGACCGTCGCAATAAGAAACGTGTATTCCGTGCATTGTGGATTGCTCGTATCAACGCGGCAGTTCGTCAGCATGACATGACCTATAGCGTATTCATGAATGGTATGAAGAAAGCTGCGATCGAACTCGACCGCAAAGTGCTTTCTGATATGGCCATTGCTGACAAAGCGGCTTTCGCTGCTTTGGTTACTCGGATCAAATCCGTAGTAAGCGCCGCAGCTTAATTCTTAGTTTATTTAATAACTAAGCTGCAATGGTTTCTCTCGACCACATTGTCGAGGATGCTAAACGTGATTTCCTCGGAGCTGCCGATGCGGCAGCTCTAGAGGACGCGAAAGCCAAGTATCTCGGTAAGTCAGGTGTTCTCACTGAGCGTTTAAAAGCGCTTGGTGGAATGTCGCCTGATGAACGCAAGAGTGCTGGCGCCCAAATTAATCAAATCAAAACCCAAGTAGAAGCTGCACTGCAAGAGCGTCGCCAAGCATTGGCTGATGCGGTATTGCTGCAACGTCTTGCGGCCGAATCTATTGACGTCTCTTTGCCTGGCCGTGGCCAAGTGGTGGGAAGCTTGCATCCCGTGATGCGCACCTGGGAACGTGTTGAAGAGATCTTCCGCTCGATTGGTTTTGATGTAGCTGATGGCCCTGAAATTGAAACCGATTGGTTTAATTTCACAGCCTTAAATAGCCCCGAGAATCATCCCGCACGTTCAATGCAGGACACCTTTTATATTGATGGCAAAGATTCCAATGGGAAGCCTTTGTTATTGCGTACCCATACCAGCCCGATTCAGGTTCGATATGCCAGTGAGCACGTCAAGAAATATGCTCATGCTGATGTGATGCCGCCAATCAAAGTGATCGCTCCTGGCAGAACCTATCGTGTTGATAGCGACGCAACCCATTCACCCATGTTTCATCAGGTTGAAGGCTTGTGGATTGCAGAGAGCGTTTCCTTCGCTGATCTCAAAGGTGTTTATACCGATTTCCTCAGAACCTTTTTTGAAACGAATGAATTACAAGTTCGTTTCCGCCCTTCGTATTTCCCATTTACAGAACCTTCAGCTGAAATCGATATGGCCTTCGGTAGTGGCAAGTTAGCTGGCCGCTGGTTGGAGATTTCTGGGGCAGGGCAGGTGCATCCTAATGTATTGCGCAATATGGGTATTGATCCAGAGCGCTATACCGGTTTTGCTTTTGGCTCTGGCTTAGAGCGCTTGACGATGTTGCGTTACGGCGTTGATGATTTACGTCTTTTCTTTGAGAACGATCTCCGTTTCTTAGCGCAATTTCCGGCTTAATTCGCCAACCTTCTAATAGTAGATAGCGCATATGCAATTTTCTGAATCTTGGTTACGCCAATATGTAAACCCTTCGCTCGATAGCAATGCCTTGGGTCATGCCATGACTATGGCTGGCCTTGAAGTGGAAGAGCAACATTCAGTAGCGCCTGCATTTACGAAGATCGTCATCGCACAAATTCTCTCTGCTGAGCAGCATCCTGATGCAGATCGTCTGCGCGTTTGTAAGGTTGATGCAGGCACTGGGCAAGAATTGCAAATTGTGTGTGGTGCACCGAACGCACGTGCTGGTATCAAAATCCCTTGCGCTATGGTTGGCGCCGAATTACCGCCAGCAGAAGTGGGTGGTAAACCGTTCATGATTAAAGTAGGCAAGCTGCGCGGTGTAGAAAGCCAGGGCATGTTGTGCTCTGGTCGCGAGCTTGGGCTTGGCGATGATCACGAAGGCATCCTAGAGTTGCCTAGTGACGCGCCAGTTGGTGAAGACATTCGTAAATACTTGGATTTGGATGATCAGATCTTTGTAATTAAATTAACGCCCAATAAAGCAGACTGTCTTTCACTCATGGGCATGGCTCGTGAAGTATCAGCCATTACTGGAGCTGCATTGTGCGCGCCAAAATGGACACCGGTAAATATCGCAATAGCCGACAAACTCAAAGTAACTGTTGAGAGTGTCGATCTGTGTGGCCGCTTTGCAGGTCGCGTCATTCGTGGTGTTAATCCAAAAGCAACAACACCGGATTGGATCGTGCAACGTTTATCACGTGCAGGGCAAAGAAGTATTTCTCCTTTAGTTGATTTGTCTAACTACGTCATGCTGGAAATGGGTCAGCCGACCCATGTGTTTGATATTGATCAATTGGCTGGTGATATCTCTGTGCGTTGGGCGAAGCCAGGCGAAACCCTCGAATTATTAAATGGCCAGACAGTCACTTTGCAAGGCCCAGATTCTGCAGGCAAGATGCAAGATGCGGGTGTGGTTGCCGATCAAAATGGCCCCGTAGCATTAGCCGGGATCATGGGTGGTAATCATTGCGCAGTAACTGACGACACTACAAATATTTATGTTGAAGCGGCTTACTGGCAGCCTTCAGCAATTCAAGGACGTGCTCGTCGCTTTAACTTCAGCACCGATGCAGCGCATCGTTTTGAGCGTGGTGTTGATCCACAAAATACAGCCAACTGCTTGGAGTATTTAAGCGCGCTGATTGTTGAGGTGTGTGGCGGTCAAGTTGGTCCAATTGATGATCAATTATTAGCTGTTCCAGAGCGCAAACCAGTGAGCATGCGTTTAGCTCGTGCCATCAAAGTCATTGGCATTCCGCTGACAGTTGAAATTGTTGCCGATGTGTTCAAGCGTCTCGGTTTTGAGTTTAAGCAAGATGCAGGCGATGTATTTGTCGTGACCCCACCAAGCTATCGCTTTGATATTGAAATTGAAGAAGATTTAATTGAAGAAGTCGCACGTATGTACGGCTTTGAAAATATTCCTGATGTGCCGCCAGTTTCATCGTTGAAGATGAGCGCTAAAGCTGAAGCAAAACGTGGAGTTCATTTATTGCGCCAACGTTTAGCTCTGCAGGGGTATCAAGAGGCGGTGAACTTCGGGTTTACTGATCTTGAGAGCGAGCAACGTTTAGCCGCTGCTACCGAAAAAGATTTAATAGCCGTACTCAACCCAATTGCCAATCAATATGGTGTGATGCGTAGCAATCTATGGGGCGGTTTGTTGGGCAACCTCAAGTCGAATCTAAACCGTGGTGCAGGGCGTGTCCGTTTATTTGAGACAGGTCGCGTATTTAAGCGCGATGCTAGTGTTGAAGAAGAAGCTGGGAAGGTTGCCGGTTTTCATCAACCACAACAAGTCGGTGGCTTGGCTTATGGCTCATTCGTTCCGGAACAGTGGGCAAGCGTGGATCGCGCAGTTGACTTCTTTGACGTGAAGGGCGATCTAGAGCGTGTGCTCGATCCCTTGCATTTCACGACCGAGGCTGCCGTTCACCCTGCATTACATCCAGGCCGTAGCGCCCAAATACAATTGGCAACTCCAAAGGGCAAACTCAATATTGGTTGGATTGGTGAGTTACATCCTGGCTTGCAGCAAGCCTATGAATTGCCTCAGGCTCCAGTGCTGTTTGAGTTGGATCTCGAGGCGATTCGCAATCTGGGGATTCCACAGCCAGAAGAGTTAAGCAAGTTTCCTGCGGTGCAGCGTGATTTGGCTGTCGTAGTGAAGCAGTCTATTTCCGCGCAGGCGCTATTGGATGCAATGAACGCGAAAAAGCAGAACTTTGTTAAAGCAATTGAGTTGTTTGATGAGTTCAAGCCTAAAGCCGGTTCTAGCAGCATGGCTGATGATGAAAAGAGTTTGGCCTTCCGCGTAACCTTGTTGAATCCGCAAGAAACCCTGCAAGATGCACAAATTGAAGCGGTTATGGCAGCCTTGTTAGTAGCGCTTGAGAAAAATTGCGCAGCCCGTCTGCGCTAGGTTTAATATTAGCAACAGATATAGATCGAAGAGACTTCCGATATGAATGAATTAGTTAGCAACGATACCGTTACCAAGAATGAACTCTCGGAAGCCCTTTTTGATCAAGTTGGCCTGAATAAGCGCGAGGCTAAGGACATGATTGATGCCTTCTTTGATCGCATTGGAAAGTCTTTGGAGACTGGCGTTGAGGTGAAGATTTCTGGGTTTGGTAATTTTCAGTTACGTAATAAATCCGCTCGCCCAGGCCGCAACCCAAAAACTGGTCAAATGATTCCGATTGCAGCCCGTCGTGTTGTTACATTTCATGCAAGTCAAAAGCTCAAGGACGTAGTTGAGTCACATGCTCGAGAAAACAGCATTTGATGCTGGGACGGTGCTGCTCAGTTCGCAGCTCCCCCCAATACCCGCTAAGCGTTATTTCACTATTGGTGAGGTATCAGACCTGTGCGGCGTTCGCTCCCACGTGCTGCGCTATTGGGAGCAAGAGTTCGCACAATTAAGCCCGCAAAAGCGTCGAGGGAATCGTCGCTACTATCAGCACCACGAAGTTGTCTTAATCCGTAAGATTAGAGCGCTTCTGTATGAAGAAGGCTTTACGATCAGTGGTGCCAGAAATCGCCTAGAAGAGGCTCGTGGTGAGTTGCGATTACGTGATGAGTTGCAGGCTGTGCTGCAAATTCTATCCAAATAGTTACTGATACAATTTTGTTTCTCGTCGGGGCGTAGCGCAGCCTGGTAGCGTACATGCATGGGGTGCATGTGGTCGGAGGTTCAAATCCTCTCGCCCCGACCATCTACTCAATCTCAAATTTCTATGACATCCAGCTCAAAAGACACTACTTATTTTGGTTTAACCATTCCTTTTTTGGCTCATTTGGGTGTTGTGCCTGAGTATGCCGAAGGGGGTAAATCCCGCATTAGCTTGGTAATTAAACCGGAGTTTGAGAATAGCTTTCATATTGCCCATGGTGGAGTAGTGATGACATTGCTCGATTTTGCGATGGGTGCAGCAGCGCGGAGTACTGTTGACCAGCCACTTGGTGCCATGACGATTGATATGAGCGTGAGTTTCCTACGTCCCAGTGTTGGCAAGATTGTGGTTGAGGGCAGTGTACTCAAGTCTGGAAAAACGATTAATTATTGTGAGGCCGTAGTTTTAAATGAGGTCGGTGAAGTTACTGCTAAATCTAGCGGCACCTTTATGCTCAGAAGATAGCTTTATTTACTTATAATAAATATAGTATTTATAATGATTATGTTAGTTAATCAATTAAAAATGCACTAATAGTCTTATTTATATAAGGTTATAAGCAATATTTGAATATATATTGGTATTTATTAATATGTGTATATAATTCTTCTTCGGGTATAGCAAATTCTTTGTTATTCCATATAACTAATATTCGGAGAGATTAATACATGTCTTCTTACCAAGAGCTATTAGCCCAACGCGAGCAGTTGGATAAACAAATTAAAGAAGCAGTTCAGCGTGAAAAGGCTGACGGTATTGCTAAAGCTAAACTCATTATTGAGCAGTACGATTTAACGGCATCAGATTTGTTTAGTCGCAAGTCTGGCGCTCGTAGCTCTAGTGGCAAAGTAGCCCCTAAGTACCGTAACCCGTCTACTGGAGATACTTGGACTGGCCGGGGTAAGGCGCCAAAATGGATTGAAGGTAGAGATCGTAGCAACTTCCTGATCTAACATCTTGATTTAAATAGATTTAGTTGTTAAAAAGCCGCTCAGTGTAAATTGAGCGGCTTTTATTTTGGCGAGCTTGGGCTCAGGTTTTACGCACACTTTCTATTGAGTGCCTGAATAAAGATGGGCTCTAATAGTTCATGTCTATTTTTCCCTTCTAAGGCAGTTTCTAGCTCTGGATTGGTGGCTGGATAGCCAATAATGAGTGGGTTTTGATTAATTAAGCCGTTTTCAAGCTCTTCTTGCAGGGTCTCCGAGTACTGCGGCCTCACGCCAACGGTATTTTCATCTGCTAGGCCCATGACTCCAGGGTGGAGTCGTATGAACCCCTCATCAACCAGTATAGGAATACGCTGCGTGTCCTTGTTTTTGCTGAGGTAATGGATTAGATGAACCTGTTCAACTGGGGGTATCAGGGCATCAAGGAAGATTAAATCAGGCGCAATCGAAACCGCCTTCATTAGACCCTCTAGGCTATCAACGGAGATCTCCATCTCCACCTTCAATTGCCAGCATTGAATGGATTCGATTAATTCCTGGCTATTTTCAGATCTCCTAAATATTCCCATGGCTATGCAGTTTTGGGTAGTTTTTTGGCGCATAGCTCGCTTGCGTCGGGCCAACTGCTGATCAAGCGAGCTGGCCAGAATCCTCCGATGACCTCCGCGCGTCTTCCAGGCGATTAATTCACCTAACTCAACCATTTTCTGGACGGTGCCCAGTGATACCTGTAATACTTTTGCGCTTTGACGCGTGCTCAGATATTCCAATTCTGGGGTAATTGCTTTCATATGTCCTTAATCTCATTAATTTATTTGAAGATTTAGAGAATACGAATCAAATCCAGGAGAATCTGTCAGGAGTGGTTTAAATCAGAGTAGGAAATTTCTTATTCGGGGCTTAAATAGGGAAATACCCCTGAAACCATCCAAATCAGGGAAAGCCCTTTATGAATCAATGGGTAATCGTGTTAAATTAGCATCGTTGTAAAGGAATTCGCACAGATCAATTCGTGAAGCGGTTTAGCCGTAGAGCGAATGGTTTTAACCACAGTTTTTATTCGGGAAACCCGATGAAAGGTGAGCATCATGATGCAGGATCAAAGAGATAATTCCTATCTCTTCGGCGGAAACGCACCCTACGTAGAGGAGCTCTACGAATCCTACTTGCACGATCCAGCTTCTGTAGCTGATCACTGGCGAGATTATTTTGATAACGTGAAGCAAATCCCAGCGGTCGACGGTTCATCTAGAACTGATATTGCCCATGGACCCATTGTTGCTTCCTTTGCTGAGCGCGCGAAGCAAGGCCCCATTCGTACGGTATCGGCTGATTCGGCCGACTCCGCTATGGGCCGCAAACGTGTAGCAGTTCAACAGTTAATTGCAGCGTATCGTAACGTCGGCAATCGTTGGGCGGATATTGATCCGTTGAAACGCACAGAGCGTCCGGACATTCCTGAATTAGATCCTGCTTTCTACGGGTTTACTGATGGCGATATGGATATCGTCTTCAACACTAGCAATACCTTCTTCGGTAAGAACGAAATGACCTTGCGTGATTTATTGCAAGCGTTGCGTGAAACCTACTGCGGCACCTTGGGCGCCGAGTACATGTTTATTGCCGATCAGAAGATCAAAAAATGGTGGCAAGAGAAATTAGAGTCTATTCGCTCAACACCACGTTTTAATGTGGATGAAAAGCGCCATATCTTAGATCGCGTTACTGCGGCAGAAGGTTTGGAGCGCTACCTTCAGGCCAAGTACGTTGGTCAAAAACGCTTCTCTCTTGAGGGTGGTGAAAGCTTTATCGCCTGTATGGATGAATTGATCCGTGAGGCAGGCGCTAAGGGTGTTCAAGAAATCGTCATTGGTATGGCCCACCGTGGTCGTCTAAACGTTCTTGTTAATACCTTGGGCAAGATGCCGACAGATTTGTTTGCCGAGTTTGAGCACAAAGGCCCGGAAACTTTACCTGCAGGTGATGTGAAATATCACCAAGGTTTCTCTAGCGATATTTCTACTCCAGCTGGTCCAGTACATTTGTCATTGGCATTTAACCCATCCCATTTAGAAATCGTGAACCCAGTTGTTGAAGGTTCTGCGCGTGCCCGTATGGAGCGTCGTGGAGATTTGCTGGGTGAGCAAGTTTTGCCAGTCTTGGTTCATGGTGATGCTGCGATTGCAGGTCAGGGTGTCATGCAAGAGACTTTGGCTATGGCCGAAGTTCGCGGTTATTCCACTGGCGGCACGATCCATATTGTGATTAATAACCAAATTGGTTTCACAACATCTGACCCGCGCGATTTACGCTCAAGCTTATATTGCACTGACATCATGAAGGTCATTGATGCGCCGGTATTGCACGTCAATGGCGATGATCCTGAGGCGGTAGTGTTGGCCACGAAGTTGGCGGTAGAGTTCCGTAGCCAGTTCCACAAAGATGTTGCAATTGATATTGTTTGCTTCAGAAAGCTGGGCCACAACGAGCAAGATACGCCTGCGATGACACAGCCTTTGATGTACAAAATTATTGCCGCGCATCCTGGTACACGCAAGTACTATGCCGATAAGTTAGAGGCTCAAGGCGTATTGCCAGCAGGCACCGGTGATTTGATGGTTAAAGAGTACCGCGCCGCAATGGATGCCGGTAAGCAAACCTCAGATCCAGTGTTGAGTAACTTCAAAGGCAAGTTCGCCGTAGATTGGTCACCATTCTTAAATAAGAAATGGACTGATGAAGCGGATACAGCGATTCCATTGACTGAATGGAAGCGCTTGGCTGACAAGATTTCCACTATTCCCGATGACTTCAAGGCGCATCCATTGGTTGAGAGGGTTTATCGTGACCGCGCTGCAATGGGTCGTGGTGAAGCGAATATCGACTGGGGTATGGGTGAGCACATGGCTTTTGCATCCTTGGTGGCCAGTGGTTATCCAGTACGTTTGTCTGGTGAAGATAGTGGTCGCGGTACATTTACCCATCGCCACGCAGTGCTGCACAATCAAAATCGCGAGAAGTGGGATACCGGTACTTATATTGCACTTCAGCACGTCGCTAAAGATCAAGCCCCATTTCTGGTGATTGACTCCATCCTGTCGGAAGAGGCTGTGCTCGGTTTTGAGTATGGCTACGCAGCTGCAGAGCCTAACACCTTGACTATCTGGGAAGCCCAGTTCGGCGATTTTGCGAATGGCGCTCAAGTAGTGATCGACCAATTTATCGCTTCAGGCGAAGTGAAGTGGGGTCGCGCTAATGGCCTCGTCATGATGTTGCCTCATGGCTATGAAGGTCAAGGCCCAGAGCACTCATCTGCTCGTTTAGAGCGCTTTATGCAGTTATGCGCCGATACAAATATGCAGGTGATTCAGCCAACGACAGCAGCTCAGATTTTCCACGTATTGCGTCGCCAGATGATTCGTCAGTTCCGCAAGCCGCTGATCTTGATGACACCAAAATCATTACTGCGTAATAAAGAGGCCGCTTCACCATTGACCGAATTCACCAAGGGTGGTTTCCAAACCATTCTTCCTGAGCGTGATGAGAGCATTGATGGTAAGAAGGTCACTCGTTTGGTGATGTGCTCTGGTAAGGTCTACTACGACCTAGCCAAAACGCGTGCCGAGAAAAAACTGGAAGATGTAGCGATTATTCGCTTGGAGCAGTTGTATCCGTTCCCGCATAAGGCATTGACTGCTGAGTTGAAGAAGTATCCGAATCTCGAAGAGGTTTTGTGGTGTCAAGATGAGCCACAAAACCAAGGCGCCTGGTTCTTTGTTCAGCACAATATTTTGGAGAATATGTCTGAAGGCATGAAGTTGGCATATGCAGGTCGTCCAGCATCAGCTTCACCAGCATGTGGATATGCTCATCTCCATCAAGAACAACAGAAGTCTCTTCTTACTGCAGCATTCGCAAAATTAAAGGGTTATGTCATCACGAAGTAATCGTAGACGTCGCTCAATATACAAACACTAAATAGGATTAATCATGGCTATTTTTGAAGTTAAAGTCCCCCAGCTCTCCGAGTCAGTAGCAGAAGCTACTTTGTTGCAATGGAAAAAGAAAGTCGGCGATGCCGTCGGTCAAGATGAGATCTTGATTGAAATTGAAACGGATAAAGTGGTGTTGGAAGTTCCCGCACCATCTGCTGGCGTTATTACAGAGATCGTTGTTGCTGATGGCGGCACTGTTGTTGCTGAACAGTTGATTGCAAAGATAGATAGCACTGCTGTTGCTGCTGCGGCTCCTGCAGCTGCAGTAGCGCCGGCACCTGCAGCAGCTCCGGCTGCCGCTCCTGCTAAAGCTGCTCCTGCAGCAAAATCATCTGGTGCAGCCGCTGCGCCTTCAGCTGCAAAAATCCTTGCAGAGAAAAATATCGATGCTAGTCAAGTTGCTGGTTCTGGACGCGATGGCCGTATTACTAAAGGCGATGCATTAAATGCTTCTGCCGGTGCTGCAAAATCTGCTGCCTTGCCTAGTGCGCCGATTCCGATGGGTGATCGCCCAGAAGAACGCGTTCCAATGAGCCGCTTGCGCGCTCGTATTGCTGAGCGTTTGTTGGAGTCTCAAGCAAACAACGCCATCTTGACTACTTTCAATGAAGTCAACATGGCCCCAGTCATCGCTATGCGTAACAAGTACAAAGATCAGTTCGAAAAAGTCCATGGTGTGAAGTTGGGCTTCATGTCCTTCTTCGTTAAAGCTGCGACCCATGCGCTGAAGAAATTCCCATTGTTGAATGCATCTGTTGATGGCAATGACATCGTGTACCACGGTTACTTTGATATTGGTATTGCGGTCAGCTCACCACGCGGCTTGGTAGTTCCAATTCTGCGTGACGTTGATCAAATGAATTTGGCTGATATCGAGAAAAAGATTGCTGAGTTTGGCGTTAAGGCTCGTGAAGGTAAATTGTCCTTAGAGGATTTAACTGGTGGCACATTCTCCATCTCTAACGGTGGCGTATTCGGCTCCATGCTTTCTACACCAATTATTAACCCTCCACAGTCTGCGATCTTAGGTATTCATGCGACCAAAGAGCGTGCCGTAGTTGAAAATGGTCAAGTTGTGATTCGTCCAATTAACTACTTAGCTTTGTCATATGACCATCGCATCATTGACGGTCGTGAGGCAGTGCTTGGTTTGGTTGCCATGAAGGATGCGTTGGAAGATCCTTCACGTCTTCTCCTTGATTTGTAAGAGGAAAGAACATGAGCCAATCATTTGACGTATTAGTAATCGGCGGTGGCCCTGGTGGTTACATCGCTGCGATTCGTGCGGCGCAACTGGGCTTTAAGGTTGCCTGCGCTGAATCCAATGCCTACGACGATCCCAAAGGTGAGCCACGCTTAGGTGGCACTTGTTTGAATGTCGGCTGCATTCCTTCTAAAGCTTTGCTTGCCTCTTCTGAGGAGTTTGAGAAGATCAGCCACCACGTTGCGGACCATGGCATCACTGTTGGATCAGTCAAGCTGGATTCCGGCAAGATGATCGCTCGTAAAGATGCGATTGTGACTAAGATGACTGCGGGCATTCAGTTCTTGTTCCGTAAGAACAAAATCACTTTGTTAAAGGGCCACGCTTCTTTTGAAGGCAAGGGCGCTGATGGTTATCAAGTCAAGATTGATGGCAAAGATAAAGAAGTAGTTACAGCTAAAAACGTGATCATTGCTACTGGATCTAAGGCACGTCATTTGCCTGGCATTCCCGTCGACAACGTATTGATTAGCGATAACGAAGGCGGTCTCAAGTTTGATTCCATTCCAGAGAAACTGGGCGTCATTGGTGCCGGTGTAATTGGCTTAGAGTTGGGGTCTGTATGGCGTCGTGTTGGCTCTGATGTGACGATTCTTGAAGCGCTCCCAACTTTCTTGGGTGCATGCGATCAAGGTATTGCAAAAGAAGCCCATAAGATCTTCACCAAGCAAGGCCTCAAAATCAATATGGGCGTCAAGATTGGTGAAGTGAAGGCCGACAAAAAAGGTGTTGTTGTTAACTACACCGATAGCGAAGGCAAGGCTCAGAAATTAGAGTGCGACCGTTTAATTGTTTCTGTTGGTCGCGTTCCGAACACCGAAAAATTAGGTCTCGATAAGATTGGTCTCAAAGTGGATGAGCGTGGCTTCATTCCTATTGATGATCACACTTGTGCAACGGCGGCCCCTGGAGTTTATGCAGTAGGTGACGTTGTACGTGGACCAATGTTGGCTCATAAGGCTGAAGATGAAGGCGTACTCGTTGCTGAAACGATCGCCGGTCAAAAGCCGCACATTGATTACAACTGCATTCCTTGGGTGATCTACACCGATCCAGAAATTGCTTGGGTTGGTAAGACCGAAGAGCAACTCAAACAGGCCGGCATTGCTTACAAAGCAGGTCAGTTCCCATTTGCTGCTAACGGTCGCGCCTTAGGTATGGATCGTGCTGATGGCTTCGTCAAAGTATTGGCTGATGAAAAAACAGATGAGATCTTAGGTGTTCATATCATTGGGCCAAACGCCTCTGATTTAATTGCTGAGGCAGCCGTAGCGATGGAATTTAAAGCCGCAGCTGAAGATATTGCTCGTATCTGTCATCCACACCCTAGCTTGTCGGAAGTGGTTCGCGAGGCTGCATTAGCGACGGATAAACGTGCGTTAAACATGTAATTGAAAGCATTAGAGTATTACCATCAAGAGTTAAAAGCGCGCGGGTATCAAAGTGATCCCGCGCAGCTTGCTGCCATTGAGCGCTTACAGCGTTGTGAAGATGAGTGGATTGCTTATAAAGAAATCCGTAGCAACGGCTTAAAAAAGAAACTCTTTAAACCCAAGCTACCCCGTGGCGTGTATTTGTGGGGTGGGGTTGGTAGGGGCAAATCCTTTTTGATGGATTGTTTCTTTGCAGCTTCTCCTCTGGAAAAAAAGATCCGCATTCATTTTCATGAATTCATGCGCGAAGTTCATCGCGAGCTTCATGAGCTCTCTGGTTTAGCTGACCCATTGGACGAGCTTTCCAAAAGAATTGCTAAGCGGTATCGACTCATCTGCTTTGATGAGTTTCATATTAATGACATTGCGGATGCCATGATCTTGTATCGCTTGCTTACCGCGCTCTTCGAAGATCGCGTGCAGTTTGTTATGACTTCAAACTATCAGCCAAGCCAGCTGTATCCCAATGGATTGCATCGCGATCGCTTGTTGCCGGCCATCAAGCTTTTGGAAGAAAAGCTAGACATCATGAATGTGGATGCAGGTAATGACTACCGTCGTGTGCAGATGGCTCAAGTTGAGGCTTATCTCACGCCCGTGAATGCCCAAACTCATACAGTCTTGATGCAAATGTTTCAGACTTTGATCGGCAATCAAAAAGAGACGGTTCGCCCCGTCCTGCGCATTGAATCGCGTGAGCTCAGACCTTTGCACATGGCTGAGGGGGTAGTTTGGTTTGACTTTCAAACCCTGTGCTGTGGACCCAGATCTCAAAATGACTATTTGGAGATCGCCAACCTGTTCCACACCGTGATTTTGTCGGGTGTGCCGTACATGCCCCCCAGAATGACAAATGAGGCGCGCCGCTTTATTTGGCTGATTGACGTCTTATATGACCATAAAATCAAATTAATCATCTCTGCAGAGGTCCCGGCAGTGGATTTGTATACCGAGGGTCAAATTACCAGCGAGTTCTCCAGAACGGTTTCTCGCCTAATTGAGATGCAATCTCGTGATTACCTGGATGCGCCACGCCGGGTAATTGATACCAGCTTGACCTAAAATAGGGTCATGAGAAGTAATTCCAGCCTAAACGCAGATTTACACTGCCACTCCGTGGTTTCGGATGGAACCTTAACGCCTGAGCAGTTAGCGGAGCGAGCCTACGCCAATGGTGTCCGTCTATGGGCTTTAACAGATCATGATGAGTTGGGTGGGCAGGAGCGGGCTCGGATTGCCGCAAGCGCATTGGGCATGGACTACCTCTCTGGGGTCGAAATTTCTGTGAGCTGGATGGGGCAGACTATTCACATTGTTGGCTTGGGAATTGATGCTGCTCATGCAGGAATCTTGGAGGGTCTGCGCCGTACTCGTGAAGGTCGCGGTAATCGCGCCAAACAGATGGCGGAGCAACTATTAAAAGCGGGAATACCTGGTGCCTATGAAGGCGCATTACATTTTGCTGGCAATCACGATCTGATCTCTCGTACACACTTCGCGCGCTTTCTGGTGGAGCAGGGTATCTGTAAGGATACCGATCAAGTCTTTAAGAGATATCTGGTTGAAGATAAGCCTGGATATGTTCCGCATCTCTGGGCAACATTGGATGATGCTGTTGCTTGGATTAAGGGGGCGGGTGGTGCTGCTGTGATTGCACACCCAGGCCGCTACAAACTCAGCGCAATGCAGATGGATGAGCTCTATAAGCACTTTAAAGAAATTGGCGGCTTGGCTATTGAGGTGATTACTGGCAGCCATAGTCCAAATCAATATCAGACCTATGGCAAGATTGCTCAGCACTATGGATTTTTAGCTTCTCGGGGATCGGACTTCCATGATCCCGAGGAAAGTTATATTGATCTGGGCACCTTGCCTCACTTGCCTGATCATTTGACTCCAGTATGGTCGTTATTTCATTAAACAGTTTTTCACACTTAACCATTTTTAATTACCCTTAAAGAATAAATATCAAGATGTTTGCAGAACGCGTTCTCTCTGGCATGCGACCAACTGGTAGCTTGCACCTCGGCCATTACCATGGCGTTTTAAAGAATTGGGTTCGCTTGCAGTCTGAGTATCCTTGCTACTTTTTTGTAGCAGACTGGCATGCCTTAACGACTCACTACGAAACCCCAGATGTGATTGAGCAATCTGTCTGGGATATGGTGATTGATTGGTTAGCTTGCGGCGTTGATCCGAACCAAGCAACTTTATTTATTCAAAGCAAAGTACCTGAGCATGCAGAGTTATTCCTACTGCTATCCATGGGTACTCCTTTGGGCTGGTTGGAGCGCGTGCCAACCTATAAAGATCAGATTGAAAAACTCAAAGAAAAAGATTTGCAAACATATGGCTTCCTTGGCTATCCCTTACTGCAGGCCGCAGATATTTTGATGTATCGGGCACAATTTGTGCCGGTAGGTGAAGACCAAATACCGCACGTAGAGATGACGCGTGAAGTGGCGCGTCGTTTTAACTACCTTTACGGGCGTGAGCCTGGTTTTGAAGAGAAGGCGCTTGAGGCAGTTAAAAAATTGGGCAGTAAACGCGCCAAAATGTATGCCGAATTGCGTGTAGCTTTTCAGGAACGGGGCGATGATGAGGCGCTAGAGCAGGCTAAAGCATTGCTACAAGAAGCTCAAAGTCTCTCGATGGCTGATCGTGAGAGATTATTTGGTTTCTTAGAAGGTGCGCGCAAAATTATTCTGCCAGAACCACAGGCTTTGTTGACAACTGCATCGCGCATGCCTGGAATTGATGGTCAGAAGATGTCCAAGTCCTATGGCAATACGATTGGCATTCGCGAAAAACCAGAAGAGGTTATTCGTTCGATTCGTACTATGCCAACCGATCCTGCGCGAGTCCGTAGAACTGACCCCGGTGATCCTGCGCGTTGCCCAGTATGGCAGTTGCATACAGTGTATTCAAATGAAGAAACCAAGACTTGGGTACAGAAGGAATGCAAGTCAGCTGGTATTGGCTGCTTAGAGTGCAAGCAACCCGTCATCGACGCAATTCTTGCTGAGCAACAGCCAATGTTCGAGCGCGCGCAAAAGTACTTGGATGATCCAAGCTTATTGCGCTCCATCATTGCGGATGGTTGTGACAAGGCGCGTAAGGTTGCTCAAGAGACCATGCGCGAGGTCCGTGAATCTATGGGCTTGGCGTACGACTAAGATCGCCCCTTGACTGCAATGCATGCTGTGATCGCAGATGCCTCTCCTTGGGTACGGCGTTTTGCACCGACTATTCCTAAGGATGGGCTGATTTTGGACCTTGCTTGTGGCGCGGGTAGACATAGTGCTCTATTGGCATCGCTGGGCCATCGTATTTTGGCTGTCGACCGGGATACTTCCAGCATGAATTCGCTGCAAGGTCTCCCCATTCAAACTCAAGAATTTGATCTTGAGGGTTTGGAGTGGCCCTTGCTAGGACAGCTGTTTTCCGGGATTGTGGTCACCAATTATCTATATCGTCCATTTTTAGATGAATTACCCAAAATGCTGGCTGAGGGTGGCGTACTAATCTATGAAACCTTTGCTGACGGGAATGCCGAATTTGGCAAGCCCTCAAACCCCAATTTCCTGCTTAATTCAGGGGAATTGCTTGCTTTGGCACATCGATCAGGCCTTAAAGTCATCGCCTATGAGGATATTTACCTTGATCAACCTAAACCAGCTAGGATTCAGCGGATTTGTGCTGTAAAAGGGCGTTTAAAAGGGTGCATTCCGTTACAATTTGGTGGTTACCATTCAGATAATTCAGACAGCTTCAGTGACTAATACAACACAATCCCAAGCTAGTAAAAAGCCAATCGCTGGCAGCATGCCCGCGATTGTGACGCCGATGTTCGAGGATGGAAGTCTAGATTTTCCGGCTTTACGTTCATTGTTGGATTGGCATGTTGCCGAAGGTTCAGATGGCATTGTCATTGTCGGAACAAGTGGCGAGTCGCCTACAGTGTCCGTTGAAGAACATTGCGAACTCATTAAAGTAACTGTTGATCATGTTGCTGGACGCATCCCAGTAATCGCGGGTACTGGCGGTAACTCAACCACTGAGGCAATTGAATTAACTCAGTTTGCCAAGTCAGTTGGTGCGGATGCTAGTTTGCAGGTTGTTCCGTATTACAACAAGCCAACTCAAGAGGGTATGTATGCCCACTTCAAGAAAATCGCTGAGTCGGTTGATCTGCCCGTCATTCTCTACAATGTCCCCGGCAGGACTGTTGCCGATCTCGCTGGCGAAACAACGGTTCGCCTAGCGGGTGTTCCAGGTGTCATCGGCATTAAAGATGCTACTGGCAGTATTGAGCGCGGTACTTTGCTGCTTGCCGATCTCAAGCGCGCTGGCCATCAAGATTTCTCCGTATTTTCTGGCGATGACCTAAGTGCAGCGATGCTGATGCTCATGGGCGGTAAAGGCAATATTTCTGTCACTGCCAATATCGCGCCACGTCTGATGCATGAATTGTGTCAGGCCGCGATGTCTGATGATGTTGTTAAGGCGCGCGCCATCCAATATCAATTACTGGCTGTGCATAAAGCCATGTTTACCGAGGCAAATCCAATTCCTGTGAAATGGGCCCTGCATGAAATGGGCAAAGTTACAGCGGGAATTCGCTTGCCTTTAACCCCTTTGAGCCTTGCTTTGCGGGAACCTTTAAAGACTGCAATGAAACAGGCCGGCTTACTATGATGAACTTAATACAATTTCTACGCAAACATTGCGCTACCATTCTGATCCTCTCCATTTCGAGCGCTGTTTTGCTCGGATGTAAATCGGTGGCAACTAATGACACCGTCGATTACAAATCTGCCGGTGCGGTGCGCGGTCCTAATTTGTCCTATCCCCCTGATCTCATTACCGCTCAGGCCGATCGTCGGTACATTGTTCAAGATGGCTCTGCCACGATGTCCGAGTACAGCGCTGCTGTTAAAAAATCGGCTCAGACTCGCAGTAATGTGATGACTGGAATCCCTGGTATGCGCATTGCTCGTGATGGCGAGCGCCGTTGGTTGGTGGTTGAAAAACCAGCGCCAGAGCTTTATCCGCAAATTAAAGATTTTTGGCAGGAGAATGGTTTCTTGCTAGTGATTGACTCCCCGTCAACCGGCATCATGGAAACCGACTGGGCCGAGAACCGCGCCAAGATTGCTCAGGATTTCATTCGCTCAACCATTGGGGGTGCTCTTGATTCCATTTACGATACTGGCGAGCGCGACAAATATAAGACTCGACTTGAGGTTACTAAGCCTGGCGAAACTGAAATTTATATTACACAGCGTGGTGCCATTGAAAAATGTACGACGGATACAACTGGTTCCTGTATTTCTACGATTTGGACTGCACGCCCAAATGATCCAGAATTAGAGGCTGCTTTCTTGGCCCGCCTGATGGAGCGTTTAGGGATGACCCAAGAGATGGCTAAGGCTCAGGTTGCTGCACCACTCGGTCCTAAGACACCTAAGGCTAAGTTAGTGCAGGAGGGCGTCAATACTGCTCATATTGAGATTGCCGCAGGCTTTGATCGTGCATGGCGTGACACGGGTCTTGCCTTAGATCGATCGAACTTTACCGTTGAAGATCGTAATCGCACTAATGGTGTTTACTATGTCCGTTACGTTAACCCTAAGGATCTTGGTGATACTAAAGGCTTCTTCACCAATCTGTTTAGCAGCAAGGATGACTCAAGCTTGAAGGCTAAGAAGTATCTCGTAGTGGTCAAATCTACCGGGGATAACTCATCAAGCATCTATGTACAAGATGCGGATGGTAAGCCAGAAAATACGGCTGCAGGTTTGCAACTGTTAACGCTACTTACTGAGCAAATGTCTAGATAAGTGATTGAAATTAAAAAAGCTAGTTAATAAAAAAGCCGCTTTTCAGCGGCTTTTTTTCTTCAAGAAGAAGATTACTTCTTAGCATCAGCAGCTGGAGCAGCTGGAGCAGCAGCAGGAGCGTCAGCAGCAGGTGCAGCGGCAGGAGCAGCAGGAGCAGCTTCTACAGGTTTTGCTTCTTCTTTTTTACCGCAAGCGGCCAAAGCGATTGCCAACATTGCTACGAGTGCGAGTGACTTCTTCATTTGTAATTTCCTCTTAAAAAATATCATTAATAACCGGTTGCTAATAACTGAAAAGTGCAGGGTTACCCCTTAGGTACTTTCCAGAGATCATTATAGCCACCCACAAATCTGGGGTTAAAAAACTAGCCAGCCAGCTTGAAATGCTTCAAATAGAGTATTTTTATGCCCTGATTGTCCAAGGCGGCCTTTAAATTGCCTCTTGGCGGCCAGTTTGCGCCAGGCAAGCTGTATAGAGCTAGTTTGCCCGCTAGTCATGTCCTCTCCATTGCAATAAATGGTTTTTCCTAGCGCCAATAGTCGCGTTTGAGGATGTGGCTCCAGGGCTTGCTTGTTAATCTGGCGCTCAAATTCTTCAGGAGAAAGATCGTTTTCTGAGCCATCAAAATAGGCCTGAGGTTTGGGTTCGCTGAGGTAGGCAGCAATTCCCGGTAGAAATGTTTCTATGCGATCCAGTCGGAGATTCGTTAATTTTTGCTGTACTTGCCTAATCATTTCTTCCGGGAGTTGTTCCGCTTGCTTGGTTGCCTTTTGCCTGGGGTCGGCAAAGCGTTTTTCTAGCCCTGGAATTTCTTCAAGCGACTCAGCTAAACGCCATAATCCCTCTTGCAAAATTTCTTTATAGCTTTGTGCTCGAAACCCAACTGACCAAGTTTGGCAACCAGCATCTAAAGCAATCCCATCATGGGCAACATGAGGCGGTAAATACAGCATGTCGCCGGGCTCGAGATCCCATTCTTGTTCGGATTTAAAGTGCTGCAAAATTTTGAGAGGTAGATTGGGGTTTAGGCTTAAATCTTTTTGCTCTGAAATGCGCCAGCGTCGACGCCCCGACATCTGTATTAAAAAGACGTCATACGAATCAAAGTGGGGTCCAACGCCTCCCCCAGGGCCGGCAATGCTAATCATCAGATCATCTAAGCGTGCATCCGGAATAAAGCGAAACCAAGAAAGTATTTTTGCGGCAGCAGGATGTCTTGCTTCCATGCCCTGAAGTAAAAGTGTCCAGTCGGGCGCATCTAGTGTTGGGATTGATTTCTTTGTAAAGGGGCCATCGGAAAAGCTCCAGGGTTTAGAGCGAATTAACCTAGATTCAACAGCATCATGGCCGGCTATTTTGAATAGTTCTTGAGGTGATATTGCGCTAGCAAGGGGATCTCCCAGGTTTTTAGAGAGTCCAAAAGCGGGGATCGCGCCGCGCACTAAGAGCGGCTTTTTGTGCCAATAGGATTTCATGAACTGTTGGGGGCTATTGCCCCCCAGAAGAGCCCATGGGATATCTAGCGGCAGGTTTTGGGGTGCATGTGGCGGGTCGTAGGGCTTGCTCAAGTAAAATGCAGTCATATAAGTAAGAAGCTGTTTAAAACACAATGTTGAATGAATTACGCATGAAGATCGAAAAAAATACCGTTGTATCCCTGCGCTACAAATTAACCGACGCGCAAAATAATATTATCGAGGAACCAGATTCTCCGATGGTATACCTGCACGGCGGATATGAGGGTACTTTTCCTAAGATAGAAACTTTATTGGACGGTCAAGATGTGGGCTATGAAGCTAGCATTCAGCTAGAGCCAAGCGAGGCCTTTGGTGAGTATGACCCTGAGTTGTTGAAGATTGAACCACGCGCACGCTTTCCTGAGCCATTGGAAGTGGGCATGCAGTTTGAGGGCGTTCCTGACGCTGAGGAAGGTGAGTCCGGCGATGTGGATGATGAGCCTTTAATCTACACCGTTACCGATGTTGCTGATAGTCAAGTGGTCTTGGATGGCAATCATCCGCTTGCTGGCATGGCTTTACGTTTTTGGGTTCAAGTAGAGGACATTCGTGTCGCTACTGATGAAGAGATTGAGAATCGGCATCCTGAGGGTGGCGAGGCTTTTGCATTTGGAATGCCCGATGATTCCGATGACAGCGATGATGAATTTGCGGTCGGCAGTTCGTCACCAACCCTGCATTAATTTATTCTTTAAGCCACTCTTTTAAAGCGCCAAGATCACGCTTGGTGTCGCTCGACTCACTGGCATTCGATGCTGGGGTGTTGCTGAGCTTGGCTAGCGCCTTCTCAAGTACGGCGATTTTGGCCTCTTGCTCTAAGGTGGCATCGATCAAACCCTTTAATGCCATAGAGACGGGATCATCCACGTTTGGCGTCACTCCATAAGCAGAGAAGTATTCTTTTGCCTTGCTGTCTGGGGCGCTTGCTTGAGGTAAATCCGGATGCAAGATACGCGCAGGAATTCCTACTGCAGTGGCTCCCGCAGGGATTTCTTTAAGCACTACAGCATTAGATCCAACGCGAGCTCCGTCACCTACGGTAAAGCCCCCTAGAACTTTAGCGCCGGCACTAATAACCACGCCCTTACCTAAAGTGGGGTGACGCTTCACGCCTTTATATAAAGAGGTCCCGCCCAAAGTAACGCCTTGATAGATGGTGCAGTCATCTCCAATTTCAGTGGTTTCACCAATCACAATGCCAAGGCCATGGTCTAGAAATACGCGACGACCGATCTTGGCTCCGGGATGAATTTCAATGCCGGTAATTAAGCGGGCGACCATTGATAGAAGGCGTGCAATCCATTTCAAACCCATATTCCACAGGCCATGTGATGCCCGATGAATCCATACGGCATGCAAACCTGGATAGCAGGTAATGACCTCTAGGCGATTTCTGGCGGCAGGGTCACGAACAATGATGGAATCGACTTGGTCGAAAAGCGAATTAAACATAAAGCGATTTTAACGGGTAAAGGCCAAATTTACTTTCTGAGGAGCATCTGTTTGGCTATGCCTCTCAGAAGATCAATTTCTTCTTTATGGAGCCGAGTTCTCGCAAATAGCGCTTGTAAGCGAGGCATGAGTTTTTTGGGGTTAGCGGGGTCAAGATATCCAATGGCCTCAAGCCCTTGCCGCCAGTGCTCTAGCATCGCAGCTACGGCTGCTGGGTCTGCATAGTCAACGACTTCAGAGTTATCAGTAGCCAGAGACTTGGCATCTAAATCCTTGTCTAAAGATTCTCTTAGGGTGAAGGCGCACACCATCATCGCTTGGGCGAGGTTTAGAGAAGGGTAGAGCGGATTGGCATCAAGCCATACCCGATGGGTGCAGAGCGAGAGGTGGTGATTGTCTAGACCCGTTCTCTCTGGGCCAAAAAGGAGGGCGACTCGTTGATTGCCGGTGATGGCAGCTTTGATTAGAGGTCGAGCATCTTGCCAATTTAAGGCGGGAGGTCCAAATTCGCGGTCACGACTCGTGAGGCCCAATACCAATGCGCAGTCTTGAACAGCGCCCTCTAGGCTTGAAGACTCTTGACTGGACTCCAGGATATCGACCGCACCACTAGCTAGGGCGATAGCTTCGGGTGCCCCAGCAACCCCCGGAATCTTCGGGGAAATTAGGCGTAGATCGCTAAAGCCCATGGTTTTGAGTGCGCGTGCTGCCGAACCAACGTTTCCAGGGTGGCTGGTTTCAACTAAAACCCAGCGAAGTAACTGTGCTTGAGTGGCGTTCATATCGGTAGGGAATCTTTAAGAGCTTGGGCGTTCAAGGGGGCAATCGTTTAGAATCAGGGTGTTAGCTCCTTATTGTCCTGCAGTTTGCAATCTGGTGAGCTTGTTCTTATTTAATTTGTCCATCAAAACTATGCATCCCATGTTAAATGTGGCCGTGAAGGCTGCCCGTCGTGCCGGAACCGTGATTAATAGAGCTTCCCTCAATTTGGAGCGGCTTCAGGTTGACCGCAAACAACATAATGATTTTGTAACTGAGGTGGACAGACAGGCTGAAGCGGCCATTATTGAAACGCTTAGCGAGGCCTATCCTTCACATGGATTCTTGGCTGAAGAAACTGGTGCTCAAAACACCGATGCCGAAAATGTGTGGATCATCGATCCGCTTGATGGCACAACTAACTTTATTCATGGTTTCCCGCAATACGCAGTTTCTATCGCCTTGTCTGTTAATGGGGTAACCCAGCAGGCCGTGGTGTACGACCCAACTCGCGATGAACTTTTTACTGCTACGCGTGGTGCAGGTGCTTATTTGGATCGTCGGCGTTTGCGTGTTGCCACTCAAGATCGTCTGGCCAATTCTTTATTGGGCACTGGTTTTCCATATCGCGAAGATCAGGACTTGGAAAAGTATTTAAAAATATTTGCAGACATGTCACGTCAATGTGCCGGTCTTCGCCGTCCTGGAGCCGCATCTCTTGATTTGGCTTATGTCGCTGCTGGTCGTTACGATGGATTTTTTGAGAGTGATCTCAAGCCATGGGATATGGCTGCAGGTGCTTTATTGATTACCGAAGCTGGTGGATTGATCGGTAATTACCGCGGTGAGGAAGGCTTCTTGCAAAGCGGTGAAGTGATGTGTGCAAACCCACGCATCTTTGCTCAGATGGTGCAGTGCTTATCTAAATATTCCACCTGCTAATTCAGCGGCAGTGTTAAGTTTTGATCAGGTCGGCGTAAGAGACGCCGTCTTGATTAATGAGGAGGGCACTTGCGCGTGGGCGTCCGCTTTCTGGGCGATCTAGGTCCCAGTCGGATAGAACCCAGCGCTGCCATTCTTGATCTTGCAGGCGTTCTTGATGGTGTTTGGGTAGGTGGGTATGCCCATGAATCAGTTGATTGCCAGCTTGATCTTTTAGGACCGCAGCACATGCTGCTAGTGTGACATCCGTTTTAACTTGCACCCCTGCTACAGAAGAATGGATTGAGCGCTGATATTGCACGCCACTATTGTTGCGTAGGTGATTTGCAATTGAGCGTCGCCAATGTAAAGGCAGCCTTAAAAATAATTTTTGTATCCAGGGTTTTCTGACCCAGCTGCGGAAAACTTGATACCCAATGTCTGCTGTGCAAAGAGCGTCCCCGTGGCAGAGAACATACTCAGAACCAGCAATCTGAATTTTGCTCGGATCAGGTAACAAGGTCATGCCAGTTTTGCTTAAGAAATGCTTTCCCACTAAAAAGTCTCGGTTACCGTGCAGGTAATAGGTCTTTACTTTAGTGGAGAGTGTGGCGAGCGCATGTTTTACTTCTTGCTGAAATGGTGAGTGTAGGGCGGCATCGTCTCCGACCCAATACTCAAACAGATCTCCTAGGATAAATACCGCCTCAACTTTAGGAGCATCCTTTTCGCAAAAATCAAAGAATCGTTGCGCCGTCAATGGCATTGACGGCGTGAGATGCAAATCCGAAATGAGCAGCGCGCTCGCGTATTGCGGAATCATTACTCGAGAACAGTTGCCTTTTCAATAACAACATCTTCTGCAGGAACATCTTGATGAAATCCTGCGTTACCAGTTTTGACTTTACGAATTACATCAACTACATCTAAGCCGTCAGAGACTTTACCAAAAACGGCATATCCCCAGCCTTGTGCATTCGGGGCGGTATGGTTCAAGAAATCATTGTCATTGACGTTAATAAAAAACTGCGCAGTTGCAGAGTGTGGGTCGCTAGTACGAGCCATGGCGACTGTGCCGCGTTCATTCTTGAGGCCGTTGTTTGCCTCATTCTCAATTTGTGCGCCAGAAGTTTTTTCTTTCAGGCCAGCAGTCATGCCACCGCCTTGAATCATAAAGTTATCAATTACGCGATGAAAAATTGTGCCATCGTAATGACCGCTTTTCACATACTGTAAAAAATTGGCAACCGTCTTTGGCGCTTTAGCGTCGTCTAGCGTGAGGGTGATGTCGCCTTTGTTGGTCTTGAGTAGAACTTTAGCCATGATGAATTAACTTTCTGATGAGTTAGTAGATAAAAAATAGTAATAAATTATTTTGGGGTTGGTGTGTCGGGCGCAGTCATCTTTTTAGATGGCTTGAGTATTTCCATCAATGCTTTCGCACGATTGGTGTATTGGCGCTGATTGAGTACGGCATCTTTTGCAGCATTGTCATAGGCCTGAGCAGCAAGGCGAATATAGACTTCGCCTAAGTTGGCGGCAGCAACGGTATAGCTTGGTCGTAATTTCAGGGCGAGCTCTAAATAGTCTCTTGCCTCAATCCAGTTTCCTTGATTGGCCGCTAGCGCAGCAAGGTTGTTATAAGGTTCGGGTAGTTCTGGGAACTGCTGAGTAATTTCAACTAAAGTCTTTTTAGCAGCTTCCCACTGACGCATTTCAATCTGCATACGTGCTTTAACATAACGTAATTGGACGTTGCCCGGCGTTTTCTTCAGGCGCTGATTAATCAGATCGATGGCCTCAGGATATTGCTTGGCTTTAACCATCTTTTCGATATCGGATGGAACACCATTTTTAGTAACTGGGTCTGGTTCAATAATTAAGAAGGATAAAAATGGAACGGCCACGGAGTCGGATAGCTCGGGGCTGAATTGATCGTATCCCGCATCATTGCCAGCCAGTCTCGGTGGATCAGATGTGCCATAAGACCCCAAATAGGGCGTTTGGCTTCCCTGAGAGCTGCTTGCAGGAGCGCTATTGAGAGCCTTAATTTCAGCGTCTGCCAACTGCTGGCCAGGAGTGCTGCACCCCGCAAGCACTAAGACGGCAAAAATGGCGCTTAAGCCACCCAATTGGGCTGGACGTGTTGAAAAAGGGTTAGCTGGCATAGGGGGTGGGGTGAAAAACTGGCTCATTCGATATACTCAGCGCTCAGTCTAACAAATTGGCGCAACTTGCCCACCTTTATAGCTTCTATGCTGCAAATTTATAATACCCTTAGTCGTTCTAAGCAGACCTTCAAACCCATCGAGCCGGGCAAGGTGAAGATGTATGTCTGTGGGATGACCGTTTATGACTTTTGCCATATTGGGCATGCTCGGGTGATGATTGTCTTTGATATGGTGGTTCGCTGGTTGCGAGCTAGTGGCTACGAAGTGGTTTATGTCCGAAATATCACCGATATTGATGACAAAATCATTAATCGCGCGATTGAGAATGGCGAGCCCATTGCCGCGCTGACACAGCGTTTCATTGATGCTATGCATGCCGACTCAGACGAGTTGGGTTTAATGCACCCTGACCATGAGCCCCGCGCAACGGATTACATCGCGCAAATGCAAGGCATTATTGGTCGCTTGATTGAAAATGAATTGGCCTATCAAGGCGAGGATGGTGATGTCAATTTCGCTGTCCGTTTATTTCCTGAGTATGGACGCCTTTCAGGTAAATCTTTAGATGAGTTGAATGCTGGAGAGCGTGTCGCTATTGGTGGCGGCAAGCGCGATCCCTTAGATTTTGTTTTATGGAAAAGTGCCAAGCCTGAAGAACCCGCTGATACCCGTTGGAAATCCCCTTGGGGTGAGGGTCGCCCTGGATGGCACATTGAATGCTCTGCCATGTCATGTGATTTATTGGGCGAGCATTTTGATATTCATGGTGGAGGTGCTGATTTACAGTTCCCGCATCACGAGAATGAGATTGCTCAAAGTGAAGGTGCTTTATATGGCCAAGATCACAAGGCCAGCGACCAACCTTTTGTAAATTATTGGATGCACAACGGTCACATTCGCGTGAATGAAGAAAAGATGTCTAAGTCATTGGGCAATTTTTTCTTAATCCGTGATGTTCTCAAGAATTTCGATCCTGAAGTATTGCGCTTCTTTATGTTGCGAGCGCACTACCGCAGCCCGATCAACTACAGTGATGCGCAGCTCGAGGAAGCTCGCTCTGGATTGGTTCGCCTGTACACGGCGTTAGCCCAAGTGTCGGTTAGCAATCATCCTGTAGAGCCTCATTCACCATGGGCTCAGCGCTTTGCTGCTGCCATGAATGATGACTTCAACACGCCCGAGGCTATTGCGGCACTCTTTGATTTGGCGAGTGAGGTCAATCGTGCGCAGGGTGATGAGAAGGTGCAATTAGCCGATACCCTTAAAGGGCTAGCTGGAACCCTCAATTTCTTGCAGCGTGATCCAACAGTATTTTTGCAAGAAGGATCGCGAGGTAGTGAATCAGGTTTATCGCCTGCAGCCATTGAAGAGCAGATTGCTGCACGAGTTGCTGCAAAGCAGGCGAAAGATTTTGCTAAAGCAGATTTGATTCGCAAGACTTTATTGGAGCAGGGCGTAGTTTTGGAAGATAAGCCTGGTGGCATTACTGAGTGGCGTAGAAGTTAATTGAAGAATATTTATTTTGAGTAAAGCCGCGGAGCAAATCATCACCGAAGAAGTTGCCCCCGATTATTGGGAGCAGGCTTGTGCCGAGTTGATGAAACATGATCGCATTCTCAAAAAATTGATTCCAAAATATGGCTCAGGTTTTTTGAGAACGCGTGGCGATGCCTTTACAACTCTCGCAAGGGCGATTGTTGGTCAGCAAATTTCTGTGGCTGCCGCCCAGTCTGTTTGGAACAAGGTTTTATTGGCGTCTCAAGAAAAAGTAAATCCCAAAAATATCCTCGCCTTAAGCGTTGAAGAGTTACGCGCTGCCGGATTATCAGGCCGCAAGGTGGAATACATCCGCGATTTGGCTGAACACTTCGATTCTGGCCATTTGCACGCCAATCAATGGAAGGGCATGGAAGATGAGGCCATCATCAAAGAATTGTGTGATATTCGGGGTATTGGTCGCTGGACAGCAGAAATGTTCCTCATGTTCAACATGGTTAGACCCAATATTCTCCCCTTGGATGATGTAGGTCTAATTAAGGCGATTTCCCTCAATTACTTCAGTGGAGAGCCTGTTAGCAGGCATGAAGCACGTGAAGTAGCGGCTAATTGGGCCCCTTGGCGCACCGTGGCAACCTGGTATATGTGGAGAAGTCTCGACCCCATCCCCGTTGAATATTAAAATCAAGCTATGAAAACGACTTTCCTGGATTTTGAGCAGTCAATCGCTGAACTAGAGTCAAAGATTGAAGAACTGCAATTTGTACAAGATGAATCATCAGTAGATATTTCTGATGAGATCAAAACGCTGAGCGAAAAAAGTCTGCAGCTGACTAAAGACATCTATGCCAACTTAAGCCCTTGGCAGGTTTCACAAGTAGCACGTCATCCGCAGCGTCCCTATACATTGGATTATGTGAGCGCACTGTTTACCGACTTTCATGAGCTCCATGGGGATCGTAACTTTGCTGATGACCAATCCATCATTACTGGTTTAGCCCGTTTTGAGAATCAACCCTGCATGGTGATCGGCCATCAAAAGGGTCGCGATACCAAAGAGCGCGCTTTAAGAAACTTCGGCATGAGTCGCCCCGAAGGTTATCGTAAGGCGAAGCGTGTGATGCGTTTGGCAGAAAAATTTAAATTACCCGTATTCACTTTTGTAGATACACCGGGCGCATTTCCTGGCATTGATGCAGAAGAGCGTAATCAGTCTGAGGCAATTGGTCATAACCTGTATGTTCAGGCCGAGTTAGAAGTGCCTATCATCGCCACCATTATTGGTGAGGGTGGTTCTGGTGGCGCTCTAGCAATTGCGATGGGCGACGTGGTATTGATGTTGCAAAATTCAACTTACTCGGTGATTTCGCCAGAGGGTTGTGCATCCATTCTTTGGAAGACCGCAGAAAAAGCGCCGGAAGCTGCGGAGCAATTAGGTTTGACCGCGCAACGTTTAAAGACCCTGGGTCTGATCGATAAGATTGTGGCCGAGCCAACGGGTGGCGCTCATCGCGATTACGATGTCATGATGACTAATATGCGCAAAGCCTTAGCGGATTCACTGAAGACCTTCGATGGCATGAAAGTGGATGCGCTTCTCGAGCGTCGCCACGAACGCTTGATGAGCTATGGCAAGTTCAAGGAAATCGAAGCTAAGCCTTAAGGCGGCTCCAGTAGCAGCCAAGCGGATTGGGCTTGCCTTAAGTGGCGGGCTTGATTCGGTTGTGTTGCTCGATACCGTTTGCAAAGCGGTCCAGGCAAATTCCAGCCACCCAACTGAGGTTTGGGTATTTCATATCCACCATGGTTTGCAAAAGCCTGCCGATCAGTGGCTGGAGTTCTGCGAGAAGCTTGCCAAAAACTACCATGTGCATTTTGATTTCCGCTTGTTGCATTTTGCAGATCTATCCCAAGGTAATATTGAAGCCAGAGCAAGGGCAGAGCGCTATGACGCCTTGACTGATTTATGTGTGGAGCATGGTATTGAAGACCTGCTACTGGCGCACCATCAAAATGACCAAGCGGAAACTATTCTCTTGCAACTGCTGAGGGGGTCGGGTGTGGCGGGTCTCTCTGGCATGCCGCTGAATCGTTCCAATACAAAAGAATCTCACTCGATTACGCTCTGGCGTCCACTGTTAAATCAAAGCAGGGCAGATTTGGAAGCGTACGCCAAAGAGCATCGTTTGAAATGGGTAGAGGACCCGAGCAATCAGAATCCACGCTACCGCCGTAATGCCATTCGCAAAGAAATTATTCCAAAGTTAGAGGCAATTCAGCCCGGCGCGATTGCCAATTTGGCTCGTAGCGCAGAGTTGCTGGCTCAGTCCCAGATTCTGCTTGATCGTTTGGCGAGGCAAGATGCAAAAGGGATTCTTCTCAAAAAAAACTTAAGGCTGCAACCACTCTTGATTCTTGCTGCGTCAGATAAACCTGCTGCCAATAACCTCATGCGATATTGGTTGAAGTTAAATGAGCTGGCTATGCCATCCCAAGAGCGACTTGAGTCTTGGTGGAGGGATCTGAAGGCGGTAAAACCCGATTCAAGCTTAGAGTGGCAGCATGATGAGGCAAGCATCTATTTGTGGCGCAGCGTCTTACGGGTAGCCAACGTCAATGCGGGCCGATGGGTATTCAAGGCTATACCGGCAAGGAGTAAGGCGCTCGGCCTTCCTGCGGCTTGGGTAAACGAAGCTCAAGAGCAGGGTCTGATTGAGGAGAGACCGCGCCAGGGGGCTGAAAAGATCCAAATCAAGCCGAAGGCCCCACGCAAAACCCTTAAGAACCTTTTTCAGGAGTCGGATATGCCTCCTTGGGAGCGCCAGGCACTACTTCTGTATATCGATAAGCACCTTGTAGCGGTAGCCGGGGTAGGGGTGAGTTACCCGCATTTAGTGGCTACTGGCAAGAGAGTGCTTCCGGCATGGTCTGAGAAGCCTTGGTCTAGCGATAAAACCCTGTAAAATAAGCCCCTTTTAGACCCTAGGGAATGTCAATTCCCTGTAAATAGACAATACGACGGTTTTTATGGCTCTTATCGTTCATAAGTATGGTGGCACCTCAATGGGCTCAGTTGAGCGCATTCAGAATGTTGCTAAACGCGTTGCTAAATGGATGCGCGCAGGTCACCAGGTGGTAGTGGTGCCTTCAGCGATGTCCGGCGAAACTAATCGTTTGCTTGGTTTGGCAAAAGATATCAACCCAGATGCAAATCCACGCGAACTTGATCAAATCGCCTCTACAGGAGAACAAGTGAGTTCTGGCTTATTGGCCTTGGCATTGCTGCGTGAGGGTGTTGATGCGGTTAGCTATGCAGGCTGGCAAGTTACTGTTCACACGGATTCCGCATTCACTAAAGCGCGTATCAAGAGCATTGACGACAAGAAGATTCTTGCTGACCTCAATGCGGGGCGCGCTGTAGTTGTTACGGGCTTCCAAGGTGTTGATCCCAATGGCAACATCACTACCTTAGGTCGTGGTGGCTCTGATACGTCTGCTGTTGCGATGGCGGCCGCTCTCAAAGCGGATGAGTGTTTGATCTATACCGACGTGGATGGTGTCTACACAACCGATCCACGCGTTTGTGAAGATGCCCGCCGCTTAGACAAAATTACTTTTGAAGAAATGCTAGAGATGGCAAGTCTTGGTTCAAAGGTATTGCAAATTCGTTCGGTCGAGTTTGCTGGTAAGTACAAAGTTAAAACCCGTGTTCTGTCATCCCTGACAGATCCGTTGATGCCCCTTGATCAAGAGATGAAGTCGGGCACCTTGATTACATTTGAAGAGGACAGCACTATGGAAGCCGCAGTTATTTCCGGCATCGCCTTTGCGCGTGATGAAGCAAAAATTACCGTTCTTGGGGTTCCCGATCGTCCAGGCATCGCCTATCAAATTTTGGGCCCGATTGCGGATGCCAATATTGATGTGGATATCATCATTCAGAATCAATCGTTCGAAGGTAAAACAGACTTCACTTTCACAGTACCTCGCGCTGACTACCAAAAAGCCTTGGACTTACTTAAGAACAGCGTGCAAGCCCATATTGAGGCCAAAGAAATCACTGGTGACCCAAAAGTTTCTAAAGTTTCCGTGGTTGGCGTTGGCATGCGTTCCCATGTGGGCGTTGCTAGCAAAATGTTCCGCACATTATCGGAGGAGGGCATCAATATCTTGATGATCTCCACTAGTGAAATCAAGATTTCTGTTGTGATCGACGAGAAGTACATGGAGTTGGCTGTTCGCGCTCTCCATAAGGCTTTTGAGCTCGATCAGAAGTAAAAACACGCAGTAAAGGCTTTAAAACCGTAGTAAAACCCCGCCGTCAACGGAATCCGTTAAACTGTGGGGCGTTGTAAAGGTATCAAGCAGGGAGACGTGGCCGAGCTGGTCGAAGGCACTCCCCTGCTAAGGGAGCATCGGGGCTAAAACTCTGATCGGAGGTTCGAATCCTCTCGTCTCCGCCAAAATCCTTGTGATTTAACTGCTTGAGCCGCTACGACAAATAACTAAGCCCCTTAACCGGGGCTTTTTTATTTCCAAAGTAAGCTAATTGAGCCCTAGATTATTGCTTCAGATTTTTAATTTGGTGCACTGGACCCCAATGTAGATTTTATTGCACCACTTTAGCGTGTATGCGGGGTTCAGATTTTTGCTATTGCAATACTCTCACTACGTTTCTTGCATGTATGTTTATCCCCAGGACTTTTGATCTACGGGTATACGAGTACTCAAAAGAGATGACGAAGATCAATATTTCACAAATAGAACATTGATACACTGATTGGCAAGTGGTTGCAAAAAATTCCTTAGGAGAGTAGTTATGAAATCAATCGTTTCAGCTTTAGTCCTTGCGCTGTGCTCAAGTCTTTCTTTTAGCGTCTCTGCAAAAGACACGGTAAAGATTGCTTACATTGGACCTTTGACGGGCGGCGTATCCGCCAATGGTATTGGCGGCCGAAATTCTGCTGACCTTGCTGTGCGTTTACGGAACCAGGATCCTAATGCTAAATATAAATATGAACTAGTTACTGCCGATGATGAGTGCAAGCCAAACGTAGGCGTACAAGTTGCAACGAAGATTGCCTCTGATAGCTCGATCATTGCGGGTGTAACCCACTATTGCTCAGCAGTTGCTATGAGCACGGTAGATGTTTATCACAAATTTGGACTTCCAGTGATGGTGTGGGGTGCGGTTTTACCTGAGATCACCTATGCGAATGACTACAAAGAAGTCCACCGCGTAAATGGCACCATGATCAATCAAAATGAGGTTGCCGCTAAATTTTTGACTGGTTTAGGCTATAAAAAGTGGGTCATCATTCATGACACTACAGACTACGGCAAGGGTCACAATAAATACTTCACCCAATTCTTAACCAAAAATGGCGGTCAGATTCTGGGGACTTTTGGAGTTACCGCTGACCAGCAAGACTTTACTGCTGAGCTGACAAAGATTAAAGAGTTGAAGCCTGAGGTTGTTTACTTTGGTGGTTTAACACCAATCGGCATCCGTATTCGCACCCAAATGGATCGTCTAGGTATTAAGGCTGTCTTCGAGGGAACCTCTGGAATCAAGTCTGATGCGTATATTGAAGGTTTGGGTAAGTTGTCAGAAGGCTCACTTTCCTTTATCGAGGGAGCTCCATGGGAGAAGTTGCCAGGCGGCTTGGAATTTACAGCCAAATACAATCAGCAAAAATATTCAGATGCTCCTGAGGCCTATGGCCCATTTGCGTACACTGCCGCAAACTTGATCATGGACGCCATTGAAAAAGCTGGCCCAAATCGCAAGAAGGTAATGGATGTTTTGAATAAAACAAATAATGTAGAAACGATCATTGGTAAGGTCAGTTTTGATGATCATCGTCAAAATATTGTTCCCTTGATTTCCAAGTATGTAGCCCAGGATGGCAAGTGGGTTGTTTGGGAAGATAGCTTGTACGCAAAGAAACAGCGTAAATTAGGGCAATAGATAGATTGAGCTTGATTGTTTTACAACCGAAGTGAAGAGGGTGATAGTGCATGTCGTTTGATATCTTTTTGCAGTACCTGCTTAACGGCTTAATGTTGGGCGTTATTTATGCGATTGTTGCGGTAGGTTTTACTCTCTACTTCGGTGTTTTGGACGTCATTAAGTTCTCGCATGGCGATATTTTGATGGTGGGGGCCTTTGCTGGACTTACCGCTTATATCGGCATAGCGGGTACTTTTGATTCACCATGGCTTCAGCTTTTGGTGCTTGTCCTCATCAGCCTTTCGGTAGCTGCCTTCTTGGGCGCAGTCATTGCCCGCTACTTGATTCTGCCTTTGCAAAAGGCTCCACCCATTAATACGCTGCTCGTCACTTTGATGTTGGGCTTGGCTTTGCGTGAAGCGGTTCGCTTGTTTTATCCAAACGGCTCTAATCCAAAACCCTTCCCAAGACTACTTCCGGTTGATGGAATTGCCCTTGGCGAATTTACCTTGCGATCCGATAGCTTGATATTGTTATTAACAGGAATCATCTGCATCGTCGCCGTCCAAAGATTAATTACGCGCAGCAAAATTGGCCTAGCAATTAGGGCTGTTGCGCAAGATAGTGAAACCGCTCGCATTATGGGTATTAACTTTCGCCAGATCGTTCTGATCACCTTTATGCTCGGATCAGCGCTAGCAGCTCTAGCTGGCCTGATGAATGGTCTGTATTACAACGAAGTAAATTTCAGTATGGGGCTGTTACTCGGTGTGATTGGCTTCTCTGCTGCGGTTGTGGGTGGACTCGGTAACTTCTATGGAGCTATTGTTGGTGGATTTCTTTTTGCGGCGCTTCAAACTATCGGTGCAGTTTTGTTACCAGCGATTTTGCCTGACGTACCTAGTGCCTATAAGGATGTATTTGCATTCACGGTAATTATTATCATCATGGGATTAAAGCCAACCGGTTTGATTTCTGAAAAATCAAGCGAGCGAGTATAAGTATGAAGCTATTAATCACTACTTTTGTATTGGGTTTGCTCTATAGCATTTTGTTGCTTGGATCAGAGAATCAGGCTGAAGTTGGCGGCTTAGTCATTCTGGCTTTTATTGTTAGTTTGGTTGGTAAGAAAATGGGCTTAATGGAGCGTCTCGCAGCTGCAGTACGAGAGCATCCACAGTTTCCGGCCTATGCCTCTGTCCTGGGTGTACTCATCACCATGGTCGTGTTTCACAACTCCCATTTTGCTTTGCTGATGTTGGCAACAGTGCTGATTTACTCTGTAGTTTGTTTGGGCTTAAATATTCAGTTTGGCTACGTTGGAATTGTCAACTTTGCAGGGGCGGCATTCTTTGGTATTGGTAGCTATACAGCCGCAGTCTTGGCGACACATACAGACGTTCCTCACTTTGCAATCCTCATCTTGGCCGCGTGTGTATCTGCGCTAATTGGCTCTATTCTCATTTATCCGGTTTTGAGAACTCGAGGTCACTATGCGGCCTTGGTAACGATTGCATTTGGTATTTTATTTAGGAATTTTCTTGAGGTAAACGATACCTTGGGTGGTCCCCAGGGGATGAAGATCCCAGCACTGAATCTATTTGGTTGGAATCTCTCAAACGGTATTGAAATCGCCGGCTACGAGATCTCCTTTTACATTCCTTATCTACTCATTGCACTACTCCTATTAATCTTAAGTTTCAAAGTTACTCGTAACTTAGAGCGTTCTTGGATTGGTTTGAGTATGGACATGGTGCGCACTGATGAAATTGCTGCCTCTACGTTTGGTGTCAATATTGCACATTGGAAAATTGTGGCATTCACGTTGGGCAACTTTATTGCCGGTATGGCGGGCGCCTTATATGGAATGATGACTGCTTATGTAGCCCCTAATAACTTTACCTTTGCCGACTCGTTAATCATGGTCTCCATTGTGATCTTGGGGGGTATTGGTAATCCTTGGGGAATTATTCCTGCCGCAGCCATTGTGGTGATCCTGCCTGAAAAGTTGCAGTTTATTCAGGAGTACCGTTTTTTACTTTATGCAATTGTCGTGATTTTGATTCTATTATTCCGTCCTGACGGCTTATTGCCACGACGTATCCGAGAGTATTTCCCTGGCAAGAAAGCAGGGGGTCAAAAATGAGCTCAGTTAAAAATAAAATTCTCGAGGCTAATAATCTCACCATGCGCTTTGGCGGTGTTACTGCGCTGGATTCCCTAAATTTGCATGTGAATGAGGGAGAGGTTTTGGGGCTTTTAGGTCCTAATGGGTCAGGGAAGACAACATTCTTTAATGTGATTACCGGACTTTATAGAGCCACATCTGGCAACGTAACATTTAGAGGTAAGGATCTAACTGACGCAAGCGCCCAGGATGTGTATCGTGAGGCGATTACGCGCACCTTCCAGCGCTCTAGACTATCCCTGCCTTTAACTGTATTTGACAACATTGCGATTGGCGACAATCGTCGCCTCAATACTGGGCTGGCTTTCAATCTCTTTAAACGAAAAGAGTTTAAGAAGGAGTATGACCGCGTGGTGGAGCAAGTGAATCAATTGCTCCTGACCTTCAATCCAAAATTGGCTGGAAAAATTTTCGAGCCTGTTGCCAGTCTTCCGATGATTGATCGCCGCCGCATTGAGATTTGCCGTGCCTTGATTAGTGAGCCGGATCTTTTATTGCTGGATGAGCCCTCTGCAGGGATGACCCATGATGAAACTGCAGAGGTGATGGATGATATTTTGCAGGTTCGTAGCAAAATCAAACCTTTCACCATCATTTTGATCGAGCATGAAATGGGTCTCATTCAACGCATGACTGAGCGCTGCATCGTATTGAACTATGGCAAAAAAATTGCTGAGGGCACCTACGAGGAAATTGTTAATAATCCTGAGGTTCAGGTTGCCTATTTAGGACAAGAATAATCATGAACTTGCTAAATATTCATCATGTTTATACAGCATATGATCGTATTGATGTGCTCGAAGATGTTTCGATCGAAGTGAAGCAGGGTGAGATCACTTGTATCTTGGGGGCTAATGGCGCAGGAAAATCTACCTTAATTCGGTCCATTCTGGGATTAACGCCAGCCAATCGCGGTCAAATTATTTTTAATGGCGTCGATATTACGCGCCTGCCTTCCCACCGCATTATTGAGCAAGGTATTGCCTGCGTGCCAGAGGGTCGACGTGTTTTCCCTCGAATGACGGTTGATGAGAATCTTTCTGCTGGCGCGTATTTGGTCAAAGATAAGGCTGTTATCGAAGAGCGTCGAGCACATGTGAAGGCTTTATTCCCACGCCTGGCTGAACGTTCCTCGCAGTTAGCTGGAACCATGTCTGGTGGAGAGCAGGCTATGTTGGCAATTAGCCGCAGTTTGATGAGCTCGCCCGACTTACTCATTTTTGATGAGCCATCACTAGGCTTATCCCCACTCTTTGTTAAAGAAAACTTTAAGATTATTAAAGAAATCAATCAAATGGGTACGACAGTACTCTTAGTGGAGCAGAATGTGCGACAGACTTTGGCGATTGCTCACCGGGGCTATGTTATTTCTAAGGGTCGAGTTGTGGCTCAAGGCGATGCTAAGCAGCTTGCTGAAAACGCGGAAGTTCAAGCCGCCTATTTTGGATAAATGATTGTGAATTCTAATTTAAACCCGGTCGAATTAACTCAACAACTCATTCGCTTCAATACGGTCAACCCACCTGGTAATGAAGATCTCATCTGCGAATACTTGCAAACTATTTTGGAGTCTGCGGGTTATGAATGTCGTAAGGTTGAGTTTGCTCCAAGACGTACGAGCTTAGTAGCCAAGATTGGCTCTTGCAGTCCCGCTAAACCAAGTATTTGTTTTACTGGTCACGTTGATGTTGTGCCGTTGGGTGCACGCCCTTGGAGGTTTGAACCCTTTGCCGGCATTATTGATGATGGCAAGCTCTATGGTCGCGGCTCAAGCGATATGAAAAGCGGTGTTGCTGCATTTGTAGTGGCTGCAATACAAATGGCAGCTGAAGCCAAACAGGGAGCTGGCGTCACTATGATCATCACCGCAGGCGAAGAGACGGGCTGCGAAGGCGCGTTTCATCTTGCTGCAAGTAAAGAGATAGTTGATTTTTTAGGGCCTGCTGGGTGCTTTGTTGTTGCTGAGCCTACTGCGAACGAGCCACTCTTGGGTCACAAGGGTGCTTATTGGTTAAGAGCTAAAACAGAAGGTATTACAGCGCACGGCTCGATGCCGGAAAGAGGTGAGAATGCCTTTTATAAACTTGCCAAAGCCGCTTTAACGCTGGAGCAATTTAATTTTGATACGCCCGCGCATGAACTGATGGGGCAGGGAACGCTCAACGTCGGTACGGCAAAGTCTGGACTCAATATCAACTCCGTTCCAGATGCCGCCGAAATGACCTTGGATATCCGTACGGTTGCTGGGCAGAGTCATTCTCACATTTACGGTTGTCTGTGTAAGGCTTTGGGCCCAAAGGTTCAGCTTGAAACCATCATTGATATTGAGGGTGTATTTACCCCGGCAAATGATCCCTGGATGGCGAAAGTTTTTGAGCGCTGCACAAAGATCAATGGTGTGAGACCAATAGAGAAAACGGTATCGTATTTTACGGATGCATCGGCCTTAAAGTCGGCGATCGGAAATCCACCAACCGTAATATTGGGTCCCGGGCAACCTGAAATGGCTCACCAAACGGATGAGTTTTGCTATGTCGATAAGATCGAAGACGCTACAAAACTATTTGCTAATCTCATCTCTGATTGGCAGAGGTCTTAAGACTCCAAATCTGCGGCCTTAAAGCTGGCTTCAGCAAACTCAGCCATGTTGAGCAGCTTTTCATCTTCTCTGTAGTTGCCAATGAGCTGAATGCCGAGTGGAAGACCATTGCTTGATTTCCCAACCGGTAGCGCAATAGCTGGAGTTCCTATCAATGTCCAGAGCGAGCAAAAGATCGGATTTCCAGTAAAACCGAGTCCTTCAGGAGCCTCTCCCGTAGCAGGTGCCGCCAAGATTGCATCAAATTTTTGAAAATATTCGCCTATAGAGAGGCGTAATTCTTTTTGAAGATTTTGTGCTTTGATGTAATCACCTACTGAGCAAGCATTACCTCTAGTTATCAGCTCCATCATGTCGTCGCTGAGAAGATCTGGAAATTGCGCGAGATGCTTTTCATGTATCACCGCAGCTTCACACGCCATGAGCACCGCCAAGGCCTCTATGCCATCCCAGTATCTTTGGGGTAGAGTAAGCTCCTCGATATCGACACCTGATTTCTCCAGCAAAGTAGCAGCAGTTTTAACTGTTTGGAACTGTTCTTGACTTAATAATTCATCAAAGGGTGTCTTAAGAACCGCTATACGGGGTTTACGGTTTTCCAGAGCCTCATTCATAGACCTCGACATGATTTCAGGAATGACAATTGCATCCTCCTCATTAACCTCTGTATTGCGAAGTAGGTTAAATGCATATCTACAATCCGCAACTGTTCTGGCGAAGAATCCAATGTGGTCTAGAGAGCCAGAGACTGGGTGAGCCCCTTTTCGAGGAACGGCCCCAAAGCTAGCTTTAAAGCCCACAACGCCACAAAATGATGCTGGCCTAATGATAGATCCCGCCGTTTGAGATCCTAGCGCCAGAGGCACAATGCCGCTTGCTACAGCGGCAGCTGATCCGCTTGAGGAGCCGCCGGGAGTATGTGCGCTATTCCATGGGTTGGTAGTGGCACCAGCATGCCGCCAGGCAAACTCAGTTGTCACGCTTTTGCCAAAAACAACGCCGCCTAAGCTGCGGATTTTTTTAACAATTTCCGCATCATCAGATGGTAAGTGAGTTTTGTAAATTGCTGAGCCATTGCTTGTTACAAAATCTTTTGTCGCAATGATGTCTTTGACGGCAACGGGGATGCCCATTAATGGGCCGGCGCCTGATTGGTCCTGAAGTGCTTGCAATGATGCTCTCACCGTAAACGCCTTTAACTCGGGCTCAACCTGATCGGCCCGTGCCACACATTGCGCCAAATAATCCTCAACTTTGAGCTGGTTTTTTTGTATTTGTTCGCATGCCTGCAATAGATTTAATGTTGGCTTCATCTGTCTCATAGTTTTTTATTGATGACATCACTTTATCACTGTCGTTGACGAATTGCCTACTCAGCACGGCACGAATTTCAATCCCTCTTTTCCTGGCTTATTGTCCCATTTTGCCACTCAATAAGAATTATTACTAAAGTTCACAACTTCACAACTTCTGTGGTATAGTATTTATAAAGGAGGTGGAATGAGAAGAGCGATACCAAAAACACATCAAGCTTTAGATTGGATAGGGAAGGGAATGACCGCAGCTCAAGCCGCTAGGAAGATGGAAATTTCAGAATCTAGCGTCTACGCCGCCTTAAGAAAAACAAAAGCAAAAGATTCAGGTTGTTGTCCAACGTGTGGTCACAAATTAAGGAAATAAGATGAAAAAAACTCTATTAGCTGTTGCCTCAATCTCCGTAGCTGCATTTGCATATGCAAATACCTCATCTGATTCTTCTGAGTTGTTAAGCCAGCAATGCAAGATTTCTGCTGAAGCAGTTTCTACATTGAAGGGCTTGCGTTATGGCAATACCTCCATTCGTAAGGATGTAGCCAGCCTAATTAATTTAAATCTGAAGGTGCAGGAGAATAAAGACGCTGCTCAAATGACCTTAAACCGAATGGTTGATGATCGGGTGAATTCCACGTCTGCTCTAGAAGCAAAGTACTGCTCTTAATGTGCTTGTGAATGGGTTGTTACCCAATCATCTTTAAAGGCGTTTGATGACCCATTCATTTGAGTGCCCAGAATGTGGCAACCCTAGGGGAATGCTGGGGCAATGTCGTCAATGCGGAAGTGAGGATCTTCCTATTCCGCATAGCGACACGATGGTATTGAATTTGAAGTTCGATAGCCCAAGCGCTGAAGAGGCCTTGGATCGATTGACTATTGCTCTTCGGCGCGCATCCGAGGTCGGTATTAAGGCCATGATCTTGATACATGGCTATGGAGCAAGTGGGGAGGGCGGCAGAATTAAGCGGGCTGTGCATGACGCTCTTGACAATAACTACTTCTCTGACCGGGTGGATGAATATCATTTTGGAGAGCAAACTGCGTTTGGTAGCGAGGCCTACCATGCACTTTTGAGAAGACGACCCGGATTGAAGGTCCATCTGAAGCACTTTAAGGATGGTAATGCAGGTATGACGGTATTAATACTGTGATCTCTGTTGGAATTGCTTAGAATTAACTTATCCATCTAATTCGATGGCATCAGCAAGGACTGGTAATGACTGCTAAAAAATCGACAGCTGTGCATGAAGAGGTTGAAATCAATTCTGAAGATTTAATTGGTGATTTCAGGGCGCTCATGGCAGATGCTGAGGATCTCATTAAGGCAACGGCAAGCCATGATGATGGCCCGCTGGGCGCAATTCGCTCAAAAGCCTTGGACACACTCAATAGCGCAAAAGAAAGCCTTTCCGCTGTTGAGGGCACCGTGACCGATAAGGCTAAAGTCGTTGCCGAGCGCACTGATGAGTTTGTCCATCGAAATCCTTGGGAAGCGGTAGGTGTTGCTGCTGGGATTGGCCTGTTGGTTGGTTTATTTATTCGTCGTCGCTAGGCACTCATGTCACAAGAAAATCTTTTCTCCTCGCTAAAAAATCTGGTCTCTACCGGGGCATCCATTGCTCAGACCCGTCTGGAGTTGATCTCTACTGATGTGCAGATCGCACGTACTAAGTTTTTGAGTCTCTTGGTTATGGTGATCTTTACATTGTTTTTTTTATTCTTTGGCTTGGTGATGCTGGCCCTGTTGATCGTGATTTATAGCTGGGAGACAGATCGCATCTTCGCCCTAAGCTTGCTTACAAGCGGCTTCTTGGCGGTAGGTGGCATTCTGGCTTTGGTAGTCTTGCGCTCATTTAAGACTATGCCCAAATTATTTGAGGCAACGATTACTGAGTTGGCAAAAGACCGCCAGGAGCTTTCCAAGCGATGAGTCAAAAGCTAGTTGAGCTTAAGGCTAGGCAAAGGGTCCTGCAGGAACGGGCAGCCCAAGAGCGTGCTGATTTTGCCTTGCATTTTGAGCCCATAGAAAAACCCTTGTCATGGGCTGATAAAGGCATAGATGCGTTCAATTTCATGAAGAGCACGCCGATCTTGTGGACCAGCGCCTTTGCTGTACTGGCGCACTACAAGCCTAAGCTTGCCAGCAAGGTGCTCGCAGTAGGTTGGGGTACTGTCAAGCTTCTCAAGGGCGCTAAGAGCCTCCTGTAGCTGGTGCTTTAAGCGACTAAGACCGTCTTATTAGCAATGCCGCTTTGAGTCAGAATCTCGCCTCCATTTAAGCCGGTGATTTCCAGTAAGGTGATAGCTCCGGCGACTTCAAAGCCGGCCTTTTTGAGTAGATTGCTAGCCGCGATGATGGTCCCGCCGGTAGCCAGCACATCGTCCACAATCAAAACGCGTGCGCCTTGGGGTAGGGTAGATTGCTGGATTTCTAGGGAATCAGAACCGTACTCCAAGCCATAAGACTCTCGGTGACTTGCCAGGGGTAGCTTATTGGGTTTGCGTGCCAATGCGAGCCCTTTATGAGATTGGCGGGCTAGGGCGCTACCAAAGATAAATCCACGCGATTCAATGCCCAGAATATGGCTATAGTTGAACTGTTGAGCCAATGCCTCAAGCTGTACCGTAGCCTCTTTGAATGCGTCAGGATTTGCCAAAAGCGGGGAGATGTCCCTAAAGAGGATTCCTGGCTTAGGAAAGTCCGGGACGCCGGGTAGATAATCTAATAAATTCATTATTGGCTGACATGAAAACACAATTACTTATTATTACCGCACTGGAGTCCGAGCTGGATAAAAGCGTTTTGCCGGTGGGTGTCGATATCGTGTATTCCGGGGTTGGAAAAATCAATGCAACAGCAGCCAGCATTCGGGCTATTCATGAATTTCGGCCCAGGCGGATAGTGAACTTTGGGACTGTTGGAAAAATTAATCCTACTCTTCAAGGCTTATTAGAGATTGGTAAGGTGATTCAGCGCGACATGATGACGGTGCCCCTTGCACCAAGGGGGAAAACCCCTTTTTGTCCTAAACCATCGCACTACCTATCCTTGGGCGGCGAGCATACTTGTGGCACTGGTGATAGCTTTGTGACGGAACACGATCCTTGGTTGGTATCGCAAGGCGTTGATGTGGTTGATATGGAGTTATTTGCCATTGCTAATATTGCTTATCAATTAAACGTTCCATGGCAATCGTTTAAGTACGTCACAGATGATGCTAACGCAGATTCTGGAAACGAATGGACGCATCGTGTAAACCACGGTCAAGAACTCTATCTAGAAAAGCTCAAAGAGCTGATCAGTAATTAAGCGCAGTCTATTGATGAAGTCATGCAAATGAATACTCAAAAACCTTGGCTGAAAAACTATCTTGAGGGCGTACCTCATGAGATTGATTTGGCGAGTTACTCATCGGTTGTTGATTTAATGGAGAAGTCTTTTAAAGACCATCCTAGTCGCGTGGCGATTGAGTCGATGGGTAGCAAGATGACTTACCGTGAACTCGACATTCTCTCAGGGGACTTTGCTGCCTATTTGCAAACCTTAGGCCTTGATGCGGGCTCCCGCATTGCCATCATGTTTCCTAATGTCCCGCAATATCTTATTACGATGCTTGGCACCCTACGCGCAGGCTTTGCTGTTGTTAATATCAATCCGCTGTATACAGCTCGCGAACTTGAGTATCAACTTCAAGATAGTGGGGCATCAATATTGGTAATGCTGGAAAATTTTGCTCATGTCTATCAAGATCTTTCTACTCAAGCACTAGTGAAAAAGGTGATTGTGAGCAGCTTGGGTGAGACCTTGGGTCCTAAAGGTGTGATCGTTAACCTGATTGCTCGCCATGTCAAAAAGCTTATTCCGCATTGGAGTTTTCCTTGCATTAAATTGAATCAAGCTCTGAAGATTGGTTCGGGGCATGGATTTACTAAACCCAATTTATCTCAAGACGATATCGCCTTTTTGCAGTACACGGGTGGTACAACGGGCGTTTCTAAAGGTGCCGTTTTATTGCATCGAAACATATTGGCCAATATTCTTCAGATTGAGTCCTGGCTTGAGCCCGCCTTAAAAAATCGATATCAGCAGCAACTGGTTTTTTTGTGCGCTCTACCCATGACCCATATCTTTGCACTGACTGCTTGTGGTCTTCTTGGAATACGCAAGGGCGCTAAATTGCTATTAGTTGCCAACCCCCGAGATATCACTGGTTTCATTAAGCTCTTAAAAAAGCATCCAGATATCAATATCTTTCCGGGCGTCAATACACTTTTTCATGCGCTGATTCATCATCCTGAGTTTAGAGATGTGAAGTTACCTAATTTATTGGTAACGATTGGTGGCGGTATGGCCGTGCTCAAGAAAACAGCTGATTTGTGGCAAAAGCTAATGGGCGTGCCTATTGCTCAGGGATACGGTCTTTCTGAAACTTCGCCTGTAGTGTGTGTAAATACCCCGTTTGTACAAGAATTTACCGGATCGATTGGCATGCCGTTGCCTAGCACCGATGTGTTGATTCTCGATGATGATGGAGTAGAGCTTCCGTTTGGTGTTGCTGGAGAGATCTGCATCAAGGGCCCGCAAGTCATGTCAGGGTACTGGAATAGACCTGAAGAGACCGCTCAATTTATGACGCCAGAAGGATACTTTAAGTCTGGTGATATTGGCATCATGAGTCCAGAGGGTTATGTGCAGATCGTGGACCGTAAAAAGGACATGATCGTGGTTGCTGGTTTTAAAGTATTCCCCAATGAAATTGAAGAAGTGATTTCTTTGATGCCTGGTGTAAGAGAGTGTGCCGTGGTTGGATTCCCACATCGTAAGCTTGGCGAAATCGTGAAGGCTTATATTGTCAAAGGCAAGCCTGAGCTAACCGAGGCTCAGGTTATTCAGTACTGCAAAGAGCAAATGACGAGTTACAAGCGCCCTAGAAAAATTGCCTTTATCGATGAAATGCCAAAGTCCAATGTTGGCAAAATTCTGCGGCGCCATCTACGTGATTTATAAATAATTACAAGCCACCACCAAGGCGGTATTGCCAAGAAATTCCATATAGGTCATAACTGTTGTTGGTTCTAGAGTAAGCCCCGGTACTGGCAGATAGTCGCACCGAATTATGTTTATTTACTGGGTAGGACATCGTTGTGCCAAAGCGCCAGTTTTCTTGATTCCCGCTAATGGGGTTGCCATTAACATAGGATTGCCCCCCAGTGAAGTAGGTGGCGTCAACTGAGATCCAGGCAGTATTCTGGAAGTAATAAATTGCATGGGTTTGAGTTGAGTAGACGGGGTTTTGAGATAAAGAGTTGCCGCCCATAAAGTTGGTATTGCTGGTGTAAAAAATGCCAGCGCCGGCCAGCTCTAGCCTCCAGGGGCCAAGTGCCTTCGATATACCCAAGCCTGGCTGAATAAACCAACGATTAGCACCTACATTGATTAGTTGGCTGTCATCATATTTACCCCATGGCACCGATGCCGCAAGACTGACCCCAACAATTAGATCTTGTTGGTAATTCTTAAACTCATCTAGGCTTAGTGCAGGAGCGCCGTACAAGTTGATTGCTGCCTTGATAAGGGGGTCGGATAGGCCCTCGGTACTGGCATTGACTGTTCGCCCGCCAATAGCGCTTGATCCAGTTAACTGACCATAAGGAAGGACTAAAGTGAGTTTTCCCGACTGCCCGCCCGCATCAAAGATATGGGTTAGACCCATCACTTCGCTGGTCAGCGTGTAATTACCGGCCTTAGCCTGAGCAATTCCAGCGCTGATGAAGTTAATTCCGACTGGTGCATTGGAATAAGTCCGCGCTTCGATTTCTTGGGCATTCGATAGGATGGGTAATAGGGCGCCTGAAAGTAGTAGCCAAACACCTATTGCAAGAGTCCTTCCTTGAATCATGAAAAATGGCTTAATCATCAAGGCTGTATTGCTGCAGTCTTATGAATTGGATTTTGACTTATCGCCAAATAAAATTTCTAGAGTGGCATTATTTCCAAGCATGATGCTCATACCTGTCAATAGTAAGTAGGGCCACACAATTAACCAATAGACAATGGACATGGCAACTACACGTAATGGGTTGGATTGGCCAAATTCAGTCATGGAAATCCAGAATTCTTTTCCATGAATTAATCCATGCACACCAGCCTCTAGGTAATTCAGTCCCAAGACTACGAGAAGATAAACCAATGACTCTGCGAGGAGTGAGCTGACAATGCCATGTTTCTTGCTCACCTTGATTGGGTAGGCTGCTTGAGCTAGCAGCATGAACTTGGCACATACTGCCGCTTTGAATAAGGCAAAGCCAAATATTGACAAAGGAATTGGTCTTTCATCCAAAGAAGTGGCAGCCAAAAAAGCGATTGCACAAAACCAGACCCCAAAGTAAATGGTTAGCTGGAGTGCTTTTACAAGCTCTTCCTTCGCTTTATCTTTAAAGCTATGCGCGGGGGCTGTATTTGGTGATGGTGCGTTCATGAACACTTTCTAGGTTATTGAATTAGCAGTTGCTGCAAGAGCTTCCAACTTCAACTGGAGCGGGATCGTTTGTGTATCGCGCAATAAATGCATGCTTACTCTTGAGCGGTAACTTAATCCACACGAAGTGACCAGAGCCAGGCGCAACATCAATTGACTCGCCCTTGAGATTCCACATGGCATCTAAGACCATATCTTGATTGCCTTCTGGCTCAATGATCTCTAATTTATCGCCAATAGAAAAACGATTCTTTACATCCACCTTGACGCGGCCTGAAGTCTCATCAATCTCTAAAGTCTCGCCAACATAGAGGCTTCTGCCGGATAAAGAGTGGCCGCGCATATAGAGTTGATACTCTTTGTCGTGATGACGCTCATAGAAGCCATCGGTGTAGCCACGATTTGCAAGGCCCTCTAGATTGCCAATGAGGGACATATTCATTGGGCGACCAGCTACTGCGTCATCAATTGCAGTGCGATAGGATTGGCAAGTGCGAGACACGTAATAGGGCGACTTAGTGCGCCCCTCAATCTTGAAAGAATCCACACCCATCTTGGTCAAGCGTTCAATGTGTTCAATTGCGCGCAAATCTTTCGAGTTCATGATGTAGGTACCGTGTTCATCTTCTTCCATCGGCATCAAATCATCTGGGCGACGCGCCTCTTGTAAAAGAACGACATCACCGCTGGTATTTTGTTGACCAGGCTTGACCTTGTAGTCCCAGCGACAGGCATTAGTGCAAGCGCCTTGATTCGAATCGCGATGGGACATGTAACCAGATAGCAAGCAGCGGCCTGAGTAAGCGATACACAAAGCGCCATGCACAAATACCTCTAATTCCATCTCTGGACAATCCTGACGCACTTCTTCGATTTCATCAAAAGAGAGTTCACGAGACAAGATGACGCGACTGATGCCAACTGAGCGCCAGAATTTTGCTGAGGCGCCATTCACGGTGTTTGCTTGGACTGATAAATGGATAGGCATATCTGGCCAAGCTTCCCTGGCCATCATGATGAGTCCAGGATCAGACATGATCATCGCATCAGGCTTTAATGCAACCACCGGGTCCATATCTTTAATGTAAGTACGCGTCTTCCCGCCATGAGGTAGCAGATTTGATACTAAGTAAAACTTCTTGCCCAAAGCATGCGCGGTATCAATACCTTCTTTGAGCGTCTCCATTTTTCCAAAGTCGTTATTACGGACTCGTAGAGAGTAGCGAGGCTGTCCTGCATAAATGGCGTCAGCGCCAAAGTCAAAGGCGGTTTGCAGCATCGAAAGGCTGCCGGCTGGGGCTAGGAGTTCTGGAATCTTGGTCATGGCGTCATTTTAGTGAATACAGGTATTCTTGCTTGATTTGCTGCATTACTGGGCTTTGCAGCCCCTTAGATGTCGATCTATTCAGGCAGACCCAGCAAACAGGCGGCTAATGGAGAGTATCCTACGGGGTCTGTGGCGAGCATTTCAAAAACGAGCAGGGAGCCTTCCCCTGAGCTTGCCACCTCAAATTGAAGGCACTTATTAAAGAATTTAGAAAGAATGCAATGACCAAACTCACATCCAAACCTATCCTGAAAAAAGCGAGCGGTATTCTTGCTCAAGAGTTTGCTATTCCCAAAGACATTGCTTGGGCCTGGGTCACGTTATTGCTGTCACAAGAAGAGCAAAGGCGCGATAGTGAAGAAAAACGCTATGCCCGCATTGCAGAATTCGAAACCTGGATTGCAGAACTCAATTTACCGATCGATCCAAAAAATCCCGAGAGTGGCGCAATAAGCCCGGAATCAGTAAAAAATTCAGCCAGAAATGTATTTGAGTGGCCGCATGAGTACATCTTTGAAGAGCCGACTGCAGCCAAGCATCCAGACTCTAAGATTACCTATAGCGATACGATCACCAAGCCCATTCTAGATGCTATTAAAGACGCCGGCGGATCAGATGATCGCCCTGCATTAATTGCGATTTTGGAAGGCTATGCAAAAGAAGGTAAAGAGCCATTTGCGAATGTCACGCCAGAGGGCATTGAGTGGAAAGGTAGCAATTGGTCTGAGGGAGATAAGCTCAACCTCCTCACGATTAAGACCTTAAATAACCGCCTAGCCAATCTACGTAAAAAGGGCTTGATCTAAACGCAATCGTTTGATGTGGGCAACAAAAGAAAAAACCACCTAAAAGGTGGTTTTCTTGTATCTGGCTCCTCGACCTGGGCTCGAACCAGGGACCTACGGATTAACAGTCCGGCGCTC
>JAZKDF010000011.1:0-23948 GCA_040387715.1 Pseudomonadota bacterium
CGCGAGGATGGCGAAATTGGTAGACGCACCAGGTTTAGGTCCTGACGCCAGCAATGGTGTGGGGGTTCGAGTCCCCCTCCTCGCACCACAAGATAACTACTTGGCTTGGGCTTCACATATTCTGATTTTCAAATAAGAGACGAGAATGGCTGCGCAGATAGAAAATTTAGGTCAGTTAGACCGCAAAGTGACCTTAGAGTTCGCTCGTGCCGATTTGGCTAAGGCAAGAGAAGACCGTTTGGCTAAATTGGGTAAGACCATGAAAGCTCCAGGCTTCCGTCCAGGCAAAGTGCCTAAGAATATGGTTGAGAAGCAATACGGCATGCAAGTGGATTTCGAACTACAGTTTGATAAAGCTTCAGAGCTATTCTATGAGCTAGCTCAAAAAGAGAAAATTTTGTTGGCTGGTCAACCACGTCTTGATCCTAAATCTGAATTGGACGCAGACAAAATTGTGTTCGATGCTTATTTTGAAGTATTGCCGGAAGTGAAGATTGGCGATTTCAGTAAAGCTGAAGTAACTAAATACACCACAGATATTTCCGATGCAGAGATTGATCGTGCATTAGACGTTTTGCGTAAGCAGCAAGTTCATTACCACCCACGCGGCGAAGCCGGTGCTCATGGTGATGGCGGTTCAAATTTAGCTGCTCAAGCTGGCGACCAAGTCGTTATCGACTTCGTAGGCAAGATTGACGGTGTTGAATTCGCTGGCGGTAAAGCAGAAAACTTTGAATACGTTCTTGGCGAAGGCCGCATGCTCCCAGAATTTGAAGCAGCTACATTGGGCCTCAAAGCAGGTGAGAGCAAGACTTTCCCCTTAAGTTTCCCAGCGGATTACCACGGCAAAGATGTAGCCGGCAAGACTGCTGATTTCACCATCACCGTTAAGTCAGTGAGCTGGGCGCACCTTCCTGCTATTGATGATGCATTCGCATTATCCTTGGGCGTGACTGAAGGTGGTGTTGCCAAGATGCGTGAAGAAGTAAAAGAAAATCTTGATCGCGAAACAAAGCGTCGCATTACTTCCTTGTTAAAAGGTGAGGTAATGGAAAAGCTCAACAGCATTTGCGAACTCGATGCACCAAAGTCTTTGGTTGCTCAAGAGCAAGAGCGCTTAGTTCAGTCTGCACGTCAAGACTTGATGCAGCGCGGTATTCCAAATGCTAAAGATGCGCCAATTCCTGCTGAGATGTTTGCTGAGCAAGCCCTTAAGCGCGTTCGCCTTGGTTTAATTTTGAGTGACTTAGTCAAGCAAGAGAATTTAGCTGCGACTGCAGATCAAATCAAGGCTGAGATCGATGAGCAAGCTGCTACTTACGAAGATCCAAAAGAAGTGGTACGTTGGTTCTACAGTAATCCAAGCCGTCTTAAAGATATCGAGAACTTGGTTCTTGAAGATAACGTCATCAAGCATTTCACTTCAAAAGCTAAAGTGATTGATAAAGCCGTTACCTTTGAAGAACTCAGCAAACTCAACTAAGTATTTAATCAATAAAGGTCTGATCACATGAACCAGAATCATTTCCAGTCTGAGAATTTAGAGCCCAAAGGTTTGGGTTTAGTTCCAATGGTCATTGAAACCTCTGGTCGAGGTGAGAGGGCTTATGACATTTACTCTCGCTTACTCAGAGAACGCGTTGTTTTCTTAGTTGGCGAAGTTAATGATCAAACCGCAAACTTAGTTATTGCACAGTTGCTTTTCCTCGAGAGCGAAAATCCAGATAAAGAAATTTCTCTGTACATCAACTCTCCTGGCGGTTCGGTTTCAGCCGGCCTAGCAATTTACGACACCATGCAATTTATCAAGCCGCACGTCAGCACACTGTGCATGGGTATGGCTGCAAGCATGGGCGCATTCTTGTTATGTGCTGGTGAGAAGGGTAAGCGTTATGCATTGCCTAATTCACGCGTCATGATTCACCAGCCACTAGGCGGAGCGCGTGGCCAAGCTTCTGACATTGAAATTCAGGCTCGTGAAATCCTCTATTTGCGTGAGCGCTTGAATGGAATTTTGGCTGAACGCACTGGCCAATCTATTGAGACCATTGCCAAAGATACTGATCGCGATAATTTTATGTCTGCAGAACAGGCCCAAGAGTATGGCTTGATTGATAAAGTAATCGATAAGCGCCCTTAATCCATATTCACATTTAGATATCCACCTTGAGCGATACCAACACTACCAATAGCGCAGACAAAGTTCTGTATTGCTCCTTCTGTGGCAAGAGTCAGAACGAGGTAAAGAAGTTAATTGCTGGGCCTTCTGTATTTATTTGCGATGAGTGCATTGATCTTTGTACTGACATCATTCAAGAGGAGTTGGCAAAACTTCCAAAGGCGGAGGGTGATGATTCCCTGCCAACCCCGCATCAGATTCGTGAGAACTTAGACCAATACGTTATTGGGCAAGATCACGCCAAGAAGACTTTGGCTGTTGCGGTATATAACCACTACAAACGCTTGCAGTATTTGCCTAAGCCTAAAAAAGAGAAGTTAGATAAAGACGGTAAGCCTCTCGAGGCTGCCGATAAAAAAGAATCCAAAGTGCCTGCAAAGGCAATGGTCGATGGCGTTGAATTAGCCAAAAGCAATATTCTGCTGATCGGCCCAACCGGTTCCGGCAAGACATTATTGGCTCAGACCTTGGCGCGCATGTTGGATGTGCCATTTGTGATGGCTGACGCAACCACATTGACGGAAGCTGGCTATGTTGGTGAAGACGTCGAGAATATTATTCAAAAATTGCTGCAAGCTTGTGACTACAACGTAGAAAAAGCGCAGCGCGGCATTGTTTATATCGATGAGATCGATAAGATCTCTCGCAAGTCAGATAACCCATCCATTACTCGCGACGTATCGGGTGAGGGTGTCCAGCAAGCACTGTTAAAGCTGGTTGAGGGTACGATGGCTTCCGTACCACCTCAAGGTGGTCGTAAACACCCAAACCAAGATTTCTTGCAGGTTGATACCACCAATATTCTCTTTATCTGTGGCGGAGCATTTGATGGGCTTGAGAAAGTCATTCAGCAACGCACGGCAAAGACCGGCATTGGTTTTAATGCCACGGTTCCAGGCAAGGATGATCGCGGTGTTAGCGACCTCTTGATCGAAGTAGAGCCAGAAGATTTAATTAAGTTCGGCCTCATTCCTGAGCTGATCGGCCGCTTGCCTGTTGTTGCTACTTTGGCTCAATTGGATGAAACAGCCTTAATACAGATTCTCACTGAGCCTAAGAATGCCTTGGTTAAGCAATATCAAGCGCTATTAACGATGGAGGGCTCTGAGCTTGAAGTTCGCCCAGCAGCCTTGTCAGCCATCGCTAAGAAGGCTATTGCTCGTAAAACCGGTGCACGTGGCCTGCGCTCTATTCTTGAGGGATCACTCATGGATGTCATGTATGACCTGCCATCTTTGAAGAATGTACAAAAGGTAGTCATCGATGAAAATACCATCGCTGAGGGTGGAAAGCCTATTTTGGTCTACAAGCAGGGTGACGATTCCACAGAAATGAGCAAAAAAGCGTAATTTTTGCTATTTTTTGCTGTTTTGACAGTGTTTTTGCTCACTTTTTGCATATTTACCCCTTGTTTTTCACTAGGCGGCACCCATATAGGTAGTATCCTATTTCTAAATAATGTCTGCATTTAGTAGTTCGACATTTCTAGAGAATTTTACGGAATGACTATTTTGGAGGAATTGCCCCATGCCTGGCCACTTATTACTACCCTCTGAACCTATTCAACTACCACTTCTCCCTTTAAGGGATGTCGTGGTGTTTCCGCATATGGTGATCCCATTATTTGTGGGTCGACCAAAATCAATTAAAGCGCTAGAAGCTGCCATGGAAACTGGCAAAAATGTTCTTTTAGTAGCCCAAAAGACTGCTGCTAAAGATGAGCCAAGCGTTGAGGACCTTTATGAGGTCGGCTGTATCGCCAATATCCTTCAGATGCTTAAACTGCCTGATGGCACCGTCAAGGTGTTGGTTGAAGGCGTTCAGCGCGCTGAAGTAAGTCAGGTTGAAGATAGTCAGGGCTATTTCTGTTGCGAAGCCACTCCAAGTGCAATGTCGGCATTGGATGCGCATGAGACAGAGGCTTTGCGTCGCGCCATCATGGCTCAGTTTGACCAGTACGTAAAGCTGAACAAAAAAGTTCCACAAGAAATTCTCTCATCGCTAGGCGGTATTGATGATCCAAGTCGTTTAGCTGATACGATTTGCGCCCATCTCCCAGTCAAACTTGAGCAAAAGCAACGCTTGCTGGAAATGACTGACGTTGTGCAGCGCTTGGAAAGTCTCTTGGCAGACCTCGAAAGTGAAATTGATATCTTGCAAGTTGAGAAGCGCATTCGTGGGCGTGTAAAGCGTCAGATGGAAAAGAGTCAGCGCGAGTATTACTTAAACGAACAAGTTAAAGCAATTCAGAAAGAATTAGGCGAGGGCGAAGAGGGCGCTGATCTTGAGGAGCTTGAGAAGCGCGTCAAAGCCGCTCGCATGCCTAAGGAGGCGTTGAAAAAGGCTGAGTCCGAGCTGAAGAAGCTCAAGCTCATGTCCCCAATGTCTGCCGAAGCAACCGTAATTCGCAATTTTATTGACACCTTAGTCAATCTTCCTTGGAAGAAAAAAACCAAGATCAATAATGATTTAGCCAATGCTGAAAAAGTATTGGATGAAGATCACTACGGGCTGGATAAAGTTAAAGAACGCATCTTGGAGTACCTCGCGGTTCAACAGCGTGTTGAGCGCGTCAAGGCCCCAATCCTTTGTTTGGTCGGCCCTCCTGGTGTCGGTAAAACTTCCCTGGGCCAATCCATTGCGCGAGCGACAAATCGTAAGTTTGTACGTATGGCTTTGGGTGGTGTGCGCGATGAATCCGAAATTCGCGGGCATCGTCGTACCTATATAGGCTCTATGCCTGGCAAGATTCTTTCTAGCTTAACTAAAGTGGGTGTGCGCAATCCTTTATTCCTCTTGGATGAAGTGGACAAGATGGGCATGGATTTCCGCGGGGATCCGGCCAGCGCATTACTTGAGGTTTTAGATCCAGAGCAAAATCACACCTTCCAAGATCACTATGTTGAAGTTGACTTTGATCTGTCAGATGTCATGTTTGTCGCTACATCAAACTCCTTGAATATTCCTGGCCCATTATTGGATCGTCTTGAAATTATTCGTCTCGCTGGTTACACGGAGGATGAGAAAACAAGCATTGCAACCAATTATTTAATCCCTAAGCAGATTAAAAATAATGGTCTCAAGAAGGACGAGTTAAAGATAGAGGAGTCTGCTGTACGTAGCATGATCCGTTACTACACACGCGAAGCTGGTGTGCGTTCCTTAGAGCGAGAAATCAGCAAGATTTGCCGTAAGGTAGTCAAGCTATTGCTTCTCAAAAAAGAGGCTGCACCAGTCATTGTGAGTGCTGACAATCTGGAGAAATTCCTCTCTGTGAAGATGTACGACTTTGGTCTTGCTGCAAAAGAGAACCAGGTTGGTCAAGTCACTGGCTTAGCTTGGACTGAAGTTGGTGGCGATCTATTAACGATCGAAGCTGCTGTTATGCCAGGCAAGGGTGTTATTACTCGCACTGGCTCCATTGGCGATGTGATGAAAGAGTCTGTAGAGGCTGCCAAAACAGTTGTGCGCTCTAGAGCAAGAGCTCTTGGAATTGCGGATGAGGCCTTTGAGAAGAAAGATATTCATATTCACTTCCCAGATGGTGCAACACCTAAAGATGGTCCATCAGCTGGGATTGCGATTACAACAGCCTTGGTGTCTGTATTTACAGGCATTCCAATTCGTTCTGATGTTGCGATGACCGGTGAGATTACTTTGCGGGGTGAGGTTCTTCCAATTGGCGGCCTAAAAGAGAAGTTATTGGCCGCGCATCGTGGCGGAATTAAGTTAGCCTTGATCCCAGAGGAAAACGTCAAAGATTTGATCGATATTCCTGACAATGTCAAGAATGCGATTGAAATCGTGCCGGTGCGATGGATTGATAAAGTTCTGGAGTTGGCTTTAGAGCGAAAACCAGTTGCTTTGCCTGATCCAACACCAGAAGAGCTCGCAAAAAAGGCTGCTGAAGCCAGTAAAGCGAATGAAAAGATTTCTTCTGGAGAGGCCTTGAAGCATTGAAGCCTAGGGGTATTTGAGGGATTTCGAGTCAGATTGAGCTGTTTATTTACATCCCTTTTGATGAGGAATCTCTCTTTTATTCCCACACTAGGTTACAATCTCGTCTGTATTAATTTGGGGCGCTTAGCTCAGATGGTAGAGCGTCTGCCTTACACGCAGAATGTCGGCGGTTCGATCCCGTCAGCGCCCACCAGTTTCCCAAATCGCATTTGTTTTTCTTCTTACAGGCTTTCTAGTTCCTCTAGACCTTCAGCCTAGTACACTCGCAGTATTGACTTCATTTCTAGCGATTAATTCATGTTTGATACCGTACGTAAGCACCAAAAGATTCTTCAATTCGTATTGATGCTGTTCATCGTTCCGTCATTTGCCTTATTTGGCATCTCAAGCTATTCCAGCTTCATGGACAAGGAAACGGACATCGTTAAAGTCAATGGCAAGCCTATTACCGCTCAAGAAGTGGATGCGGCCGCTAAGCGTCAAGCGGAACGTGTTGGTGGAAATGCGCAGATTGCTCAGAGCCTCCCATTTCGCCAAGCAATACTCAATGAGTTGCTTCAACAGCGCATCCTAGGATTTGCAGTAAGCGATTTGCGCTTACAAGTGGGTAAACAAGAGTTAGTTAATAGCCTACAAAAAATTCCGCAGATCCGTGCTTTATATCGCCAGGACGGGACATTTGATGATGTCCGATTTAAGCAGTTGCTTGCAAGCAATGGCATGAACGAAGAACAGTTTTATGCAGGACAAAGTTTTGACTTGAAGATTCAGCAATTAGTCAATTCAGTTGCCCGCACAGAATTAGCTAGCCCCAAATTATCTGAAATCGTTTCATCTCTATATGAGTCCGAAAGACAGGTTCAGGCTTTACAGTTCAATGCCAAAGACTATTTATCTAAAGTCAATCCGAGCCCTGAAGAGTTGCAGGCTTTTTATGAAGCTAACGCAAAGTTATTTGAGCGCCCCGAATACATTGATGTTGAATATATTGTGCTCAAGGCGGATCCAAAAGAAGATTCCAAAGTCTTTAATGAGAAGGCGGATCAGTTTGCGAATATGACTTACGACCAGTCTGACAGCTTGAAGCCAGCTGCAGATAAATTAAAGCTCAGTATTCAAACTCAAAAGGGCGTAACTCGTAGTGGCGCACCTGGTGTAAGTAAGGACCATCCTTTGGCAAATCCAAAGGTAGTTCAGTCTCTCTATGGTGATGAGGCCCTCAAGAACAAGCGCAATACCGAGGCTGTACAGGTTTCACCGGGTGTATTTGTATCTGCAAGGGTCATCACTTTGCACCCTGCAGAAATCTTGCCTTATCAAGATGTTGCTTCTGAAGTACAGAGACAAGTTAGTCAACGCGCTGCCGAGAAGCTTGCTATTGCCGCCGCTAGCGAGAAATTTGTCGCACTAGAAAAAGATCCAAAGAATGCCGCTGGCTTTGGTAGCGCCATTTGGATCTCGCGTAATAAGCCGGGCAGTTTGGTTGGCCCATCGATGGATGAAGTGATGTCTGTGAATGCGGATACATTGCCGGCCGTGGTTTCAGTTGCCAACCCTGGTGTGGGTACTACGATTTATCGTATCGACCAAGTTCGTCAACCATCTGCAGTTGATGCTAAGGTTCACAAAGCACAAGCACAACAGATTCAAGCGTTAGCAGCACAGTCTGAATTTGCGGGTTTTATGGGCTATTGGCGCAATAGTGCCGGCGTTAAAGTAATCAACCCACTTAAGGCTGCCAGTACTAGTAGTGCGGGCAGTTAATACTTAAGGCGATTTCTTAAGCAAGTTACTGTATGGGGCCATTGAGCCCCATACGTTTTTGAAAAGAATGCTTTGGGCTTCCACATTGGGGTGCAGGCGATCCGCCTGAAATAATTCCGACTTAGTTACAACGCCTTCCAAGAAAAATGGCAGTAACTCGATGTGCTCTTGGTTGGCTAGTTGTGGATAGAGTTTCTTAAATTGTCCGGTATAGGTTTGCCCATAATTGCTTGGGATCTGTATGCCACAGAGTAAAACTTTGGCACCTGACTTCTTGCTAACCTGAATTATTTTGCGCAAATTGGTTTCGGTTTGATTGATGGGCAATCCACGTAAGGCATCATTCGCCCCTAATTCAATAATGACAATCCCCGGGTTTTTCTGACCCAGCAGGGCTGGAAGTCGCGTAAGGGCGCCTGAGCTAGTTTCTCCGCTAATACTGGCGTTAAACGTTCTCCAGGGGCTTTTATCCTGAAGTAATTGGTCTTCTAGCAGTTTGACCCAGCCAGTGCCACGCGGTAGCCCATACTCGGCAGAAAGACTGTCGCCCAATACCAAGATCACTGGCTTTACTTGGGCATAGGAGCAAATGCTCATTAAGAGGCAAAATAGGCCCGTAATGAGTTTGTTGGCAGTTAAAAGCTGAATCCGCATTTTTCCATTCTAGAAAATTTTCATATGAACAAACAGTCTAATTCCATTGTTGCTGATCAGGTGGGCAAGTTGGTCAATACGGCTGATGGTGAGCTAGCTATTTTGCACGACCTGAACTTTCAAATTGAGCGGGGAGAAAGTGTAGCGATTGTGGGCGCCTCTGGATCCGGCAAGAGTACTTTATTAAGCCTCTTGGCTGGCTTGGATCTGCCAAGTACTGGGCATATTGATCTGATGGGGAAAAACCTTAATCTATTGGACGAGGATGGCAGGGCACGTTTGCGCGGTCAGTCTGTTGGCTTTGTTTTTCAATCTTTTCAATTGTTACCTCACTTAACGGCCCTGGAAAATGTGATGCTCCCACTAGAGATGGCTGGTAGCTCCCAAACCAAGGCTCAGCAGGCCGCCCTTGAGTGGCTGGAAAAGGTTAGCTTAAGCCCAAGGGCAAATCATTTTCCTAAAACCCTCTCCGGGGGCGAGCAACAGCGTGTGGCGCTGGCCCGTGCCTTTATTAATAAACCCGCCATCCTCTTCGCGGATGAGCCGACTGGAAGTTTGGATGAAGCGAGTGGAAATAGGGTAATTGAGCTCCTTTTTGAGCTAAATCAGGAGAATTCCTCCACCTTGGTTTTGGTGACCCATGATCCAGCCTTGGCTGCTCGGTGCGGACGCCAATTAAGCCTTCAAGGTGGCCGCTTGGTTTAGCCAAAACCTTATAATCTTGGGATGTCATCATTCTGTTGCTTGCCCGGGGCAAATGCCCTTTCAGCCTTCCGCCAACAGCGACTTTTAGCCTCGCTCGCAGCCCAAGGAATTCAACTTGAGTCCATTGAGGCTCAGTATCTTCATTTCATTTGGTCCGAGTCTCCACTCGACACCAAAGACAAGGGGGTGCTCGAGAGTCTGCTGACTTACGGTCAAACCTTTGTATCGCAGATCAAGAGTGCTGGATCTCTGTTTGGTAAGGCTGCAGACAAGCAATCCGCAATTGCTATACCTCGTTTTGGCACAGTTTCTCCTTGGGCCAGCAAGGCAACCGATATTGCCCGTCAATGTGGTCTGAATGTATTGCGCATTGAGCGTGGCGTTCAATTCTCATGGCAAAGTAAAAAGGCGCTCAGCGCAGATCAAGAGCAACTGGTTTTAGCCGTGCTGCATGATCGAATGACAGAGGTAGTGATTGCTGATGTCAATGAGGCAAGTGATTTATATCAATCTCTTCCTGATAGACCCTTTGTCCGCATCCCGGTCCTTTCTGAGGGTAGGGCGGCCTTGGACAAAGCTAACCAAGATCTAGGCCTTGCGCTGTCAGAGGATGAGGTGCTTTACCTGGTCGAGAATTTCATTCGCTTAAAGCGTAATCCGAGTGATGTTGAGCTAATCATGTTTGCTCAGGCTAATAGCGAACATTGCCGTCATAAGATTTTTAATTCCAGCTGGACAATCGATGGTGATGATCAGGAAAAATCATTGTTTGCGATGATTCGCAATACCCATCAATTGCAACCAGAAGGAACTATCGTTGCCTACTCCGACAACTCAGCTGTCATGGTGGGCGCTGAGTCTGAAACATGGTCACCTAAGGGGCAAGGCCATCTTTATGAAAAAGATACTCGCTTAGTCCATACCTTGATGAAGGTGGAGACGCATAATCATCCAACGGCAATTGCGCCATTTCCGGGCGCCTCTACTGGTGCAGGTGGTGAAATTCGTGATGAAGGCGCCACTGGAGTCGGCGGTCGACCTAAGGCGGGTCTTACTGGATTCTCCGTTTCTAACCTCAACATTCCCGGCACTGATTTACCATGGGAAGCAGAGCAATATGGAAAGCCTGAACGCATTGCTACACCTCTGCAGATCATGATTGATGGACCATTGGGCGGGGCTGCATTCAATAACGAATTCGGTCGCCCAATTTTGGGTGGTTATTTCCGCGTATTTGAACAAACCCTAGAAGGCGTTCGCCGCGGATATCACAAGCCGATCATGATTGCTGGTGGTATCGGCAGTATTGATTCGATTCATACAGCTAAGAAACAAATTAAAGCAGGGCACTTGTTTATTCAGTTGGGTGGTCCTGGTATGCGTATTGGTATGGGCGGTGCAACCGGTAGCTCTGTTGCAACCGGCACCAATACTGCCGATTTAGATTTCGACTCAGTTCAACGCGGCAATCCCGAGATGGAGCGCCGTGCACAAGAGGTTATTAACGCTTGTATTGCTATGGGGCAGGCCAACCCAATTGTTTCCATCCACGATGTTGGTGCAGGTGGCATTTCCAATGCATTCCCTGAGCTGGCTGATGGCGCTGGATTAGGTGCGCAATTCCAATTACGCAAGGTTCCACTCGAAGAGAGCGGTATGAGTCCTGCGGAGATTTGGTGCAACGAGTCTCAAGAGCGTTACGTACTGGCAATTGAAGCTAACGATTTAGAGCTCTTCCAATCTTTATGCGAGCGCGAGCGTTGTCCGTTTGCTGTGGTGGGTGAGGCAACGACCGAACGCCAGCTACTACTCAGTGATAGCAAAGAGGCTGCCGGCAGTGATGCTGCTATGCCGATTGATATGCCAATGGAAGTATTGCTTGGTAAACCACCGCGCATGCATCGCGATGTGAAGCGTGTTGCCCAAGAGTTTGATGAGTTAGATGTTACCGATGTCGATCTGGCGCAATCGGTTGCCTGGGTTTTGCAGCAGCCAACTGTTGCTAGCAAGTCTTTCTTAATCACTATCGGTGATCGTACTGTTGGCGGCCTTAATGCGCGCGATCCATTTGTGGGTCCATGGCAAGTTCCTGTTGCTGACTGTGCAGTGACCTTAATGGATTACAAGGGCTATCGCGGTGAAGTAATGGCTATGGGTGAGCGCACTCCATTGGCCGTAATCGATGCACCAGCTGCCGCCAAAATGGCAGTGGGTGAAGCCATTACTAATTTATTGGCCGCTGATATTCGTCGCTTAGAAGACGTTAAGCTTTCCGCTAACTGGATGGCTGCTTGTGGTGCCCCTGGCGAGGATGCGAAGTTGTACGACTCCGTACAAGCAATCGGCATGGAGTTATGCCCAGCCCTTGGAATTTCTATTCCAGTTGGTAAAGATTCTTTGTCCATGGCTACCGCATGGCAAGATGGTGATCAAGCTAAGAAGGTTGTTTCCCCAGTCTCATTAATCATTTCTGCATTTGCGGCTGTTCAGGATGTTCGTAAAACAGCAACGCCTTTGCTCAAGCTCAAAGACCAGTCTGGAGCAGCCTTAGAAACTGAATTGATTTTGATTGATTTGGGGCGTGGCAAGAATCGCATGGCTGGAAGTATTCTGGCTCAAGTCCTCAATCAATCTGGTAAATTGACTCCTAATGTCGATCACCCGGAGGATCTTAAAGCCCTGGCAGCAGCCGTGATTGAATTGCGTGAGGCGGATCAATTGCTCGCTTATCACGATCGTTCTGATGGCGGTTTGTTTGCCTGTATCGCAGAGATGGCCTTTGCATCTCATATCGGCATCTCTATGAATGTTGACATGATCGCTGTGGATATTGGTCAAGAGGCTGATTGGGGCGATGCGAAGAACTGGGCTCAGCAAGTTTCTGGTCGACGTCATGAGCAGACCATGCGCGCCTTATTTAATGAAGAGCTTGGTGCGGTCATTCAAATTCGCAAAGCAGATCGTGATGCAGTTTTTGCGGTTCTGCGCAAGCTAGGCCTCAGCGCTTATAGCCATGTCATTGCACAACCCAATACTAACGGACGCATTGAAATTTGGCGTGATGCTAAAAATATCTTCGCTGAACCACGTGAAGTGTTGCAAAAGATGTGGGCGAACACCAGTTATCAAATTGCTCGCTTACGCGATAACCCGGATTGTGCTGATAGTGAGTTTGCATTGCTTGATAACGTTAACGATGCGGGTATGACGCCTAAGCTGACGTTTGAGATTGCGGATGATATTTCAGCGCCATTCGTTAACAAGAATGTCAGGCCGAAAGTCGCCATCTTGCGCGAGCAGGGCGTTAACTCCCATGTAGAAATGGCCTATGCCATGAACTGGGCAGGCTTTGATAGTTTTGACGTTCATATGTCTGATTTGCTTTCCGGCAAGTCCAGGTTGGACGACTTCCGCGGACTAGTTGCTTGTGGTGGATTTAGTTATGGTGATGTATTGGGTGCAGGCGAGGGTTGGGCAAAGACCATTCTGTTTAATAGTCAATTACGCGATCAGTTCTCTACATTCTTTAATCGTCAAGATAGCTTTGCGCTAGGCGTCTGCAATGGTTGTCAAATGATGAGCAACCTAGCCGGAATTATTCCGGGCGCCGAAGCTTGGCCTAAATTTACCCGCAATCAATCTGAGCAGTATGAGGCGCGCTTAGTGATGGCTGAAGTAATGGCGTCACCTTCGATCTTTACGCAAGGTATGGCAGGTAGTCAGCTACCGATTGCCATTGCCCATGGCGAAGGCTTTGCCAACTTTAGTCAACAGGGAAGCCTGGATACCTTGCAGAAACAAGGCTTAGCTGCACTTCGTTTTGTAGATCACCAGGGCAATCCTACAGAAACCTATCCAATGAACCCGAATGGCTCACCTGGTGGCCTTACAGGAGTTACTACGCCGGATGGTCGCTTTACTGTGATGATGCCTCACCCAGAGCGCGTATTCAGGGCGGTGCAGATGAGTTGGGCGCCAAAGCAATGGTTAGACACGCCTGATGGCGCCAGTCCTTGGATGCGCTTATTCCGCAACGCTAGAGTCTGGGCAAAGTAATCAATGTCTGAGACATCCATGGCTATGGAGCCAGTAACATTTTCTGAGAGTGGTGGGGTGCGCTATTTGCACTTTGGGAGCGAGCTGATCCAAGGCGCTATGCGTATTCGCGACCCAGATGAGATTTACCTCGAGTACAACCAGCAAATGATGGCATGGCTTCTCTTCTTAGAAACTAAACCAGGAATGCGGATAGCCCAACTTGGCTTAGGCACGGGTGCCCTAACGAAGTTTGCTCATCGCTATTGCCCGGCAGTCAAAACAACCGTTGTTGAACTTAATCCAGCAGTGATTGTTTCTGCTCGCAGTATGTTCTTCACGCCGGATGACGATAGACGTCTAGAGACTTTGCAAACGGATGCCAAGGCTTTTGTTCAAAATGCCAAGTATCGAAATCAGTTCGATGCAGTTCAAGTTGATCTATATGACGCCATTTGTGATGGACCAGCCGCTAGCTCCTTAGACTTTTATAAGGGCTGCTATGACATTCTGAAGTCACCAGGCGTACTAACAGTAAATCTATTCTCACGACACAAGAGCTTTGACGTTAATTTAAATAACATCTGCGAGGCATTTGATAATCGAGTGCTTTTATTTCCCGAGTCTCATGACTGCAATGTAGTGGCTATTGCATTTAAAGGTCCGCAACTGGATGTGGAGTGGAAAGAGGTCTCTCAGCGCGCCAAGTTGATTATGGAAAAGACGGGCTTGCCGACAAATAATTGGGCTTCAGGTTTAAACCGTGAAAATGCCCATCAAGAAAATAAGCTCAGCATCTAGTTAAAGATGAATAAGAAAAAAGGCGATCAAGTGATCGCCTTTTTTGCTGCCCTAAACTTCAGGGCTTATTGATGCTTAGATTGTGACGTTGTCAGCAACATCACTGAATGACTTAATCTTGTCAAAGTTCATATACTTATAAACTTCACCTGCTTTAGCATTTAAGGGCTCAACCTGCTCGAAATATTCTTTCGGTGTTGGTAGGCGACCCAAGAGTGCTGCAACTGCTGATAGCTCTGCAGAGGCTAAGTACACGCGCGTATCAATACCCAAACGGTTCGGGAAGTTCCGTGTAGATGTGGAAACTGCAGTAGAGCCTTTACGGATCTGCGCCTGGTTACCCATACAGAGCGAGCAACCCGGGGTTTCCATGCGAGCGCCAGTGGCACCCAGAATGCCGTAATAACCTTCCTCAGTCAGAATCATCTGATCCATCTTGGTTGGCGGGGCAACCCAGAGGCGAGTAGGCATATCTTTTTTACCCTGAAGAACCTGGCCAGCTGCACGGAAGTGGCCAATATTGGTCATGCAAGAGCCGATAAATACTTCATCGATTTTCTCTCCAGAAACCTCGGATAAGAATTTCACATCATCTGGATCGTTAGGGCAGGCCAAGATTGGCTCTTTAATTTCGCCCATGTCGATCTCGATAATCTCTGCGTAATCAGCATCAGCATCGGCCTTGAGTAAATCAGGCTTAGCAATCCAAGCTTCCATTGCCTTAATGCGACGACCAAGTGTGCGCTTATCTTCATAGCCATTGGCAATCATCCACTTCATTAAAGTAATGTTAGAGCGCATGTACTCGATGATCGGCTCTTTACTTAACTGAATGGCGCAACCGGCAGCAGAGCGTTCTGCAGAAGCATCTGACAATTCAAATGCTTGCTCAACCTTGAGATCAGGTAAGCCTTCGATTTCTAAGATCCGGCCAGAGAAAATATTCTTCTTGTTTTGTTTTTCAACAGTTAACAAACCTTTTTTGATGGCATACAAAGGAATTGCATTGACCAAGTCACGCAAAGTGATGCCGGGCTGCATTTTTCCTTTGAAGCGAACCAAAACAGACTCCGGCATATCCAAGGGCATGACGCCAGTAGCCGCCGCAAAGGCCACTAAGCCAGAGCCAGCAGGGAAGGAGATGCCAATAGGGAAGCGGGTATGACTATCGCCACCAGTACCGCAGGTATCAGGCAGGAGCAAACGATTTAACCAACTGTGAATCACGCCATCACCTGGACGCAATGCAACGCCACCACGGTTGGTCATGAATGCAGGTAATTCATGGTGCGTACGAATATCGACTGGTTTTGGATAGGCAGAGGTATGACAGAACGATTGCATTACCAAGTCAGCGGAGAAGCCTAAGCAAGCAAGGTCTTTCAGTTCATCACGAGTCATAGGACCAGTAGTGTCTTGCGAACCTACGGTTGTCATGTGTGGCTCGCAATAGGTGTCTGGGCGTACGCCTTGACCTTCTGGCAATCCACAAGCACGACCCACCATCTTCTGTGCCAAGCTGAAACCTTTCTTGATTTCAGGAGGGCTGACTGGGATACGGAATTCTGTAGAGGCTGGCAATCCCAGTGCTGCGCGAGCCTTGGCTGTGAGGCCGCGACCAACGATTAAAGGAATGCGTCCGCCCGCACGTACTTCATCCAGAATGACTGGTGACTTTAATGAGAAAGAGGCAATTTCTTTACCATTTTTGAAAGCCTTACCTTCGTATGGACGCAATTCAATTTCGTCGCCCATATTCATATTGGATACATCTAGCTCAACTGGCAACGCACCAGCATCTTCCATGGTGTTAAAGAAGATTGGGGCAATCTTTGTGCCCAAGCAAACGCCACCAAAGCGTTTATTCGGAACGAATGGAATATCTTGACCAGTCCACCACAACACGGAGTTCGTTGCAGATTTACGTGAAGAGCCTGTGCCAACCACATCTCCAACATAAGCAATTTGATTGCCTTTTTTCTGGAGGGCTTCAATTTGCTTCATTGGTCCACGAACACCGACCTCGTCAGGCTCGATACCTGGACGCGGGTTCTTCAACATGATGGTTGCGTGTAATGGGATATCTGGACGGCTCCACGCATCGGGTGCGGGGGATAGGTCATCGGTATTGGTTTCACCGGTGACTTTGAATACGGTGAGCTTCATGCTCTCTGGAACGGCTGGACGGCTTGTAAACCACTCGGCATCAGCCCAACTCTGAAGTACGCCCTTAGCTTCTGCATTTCCTTTTTCCGCTAATTCCTGCACATCGTGGAAGTAGTCAAACATTAACAAGGTTTTTTTCAATGCTGCAGCGGCTGTTGCTGCGCACTCGGAATCAGAAAGTAATTCAACCAGAGGTTTGATGTTGTATCCACCAAGCATGGTGCCCAACAGTTCAGTTGCCTTAATGCGAGAAATCAAAGGTGACTTCTCTGCGCCCTTTGCAACGGCATCTAAAAACTCAGCCTTCACCTTTGCGGCTTCATCGACGCCTGCTGGCACGCGATTGGTAATAAGTTCAACCAATTCTGCCTCTTTACCCTTAGGGGGATTTTTGAGTAAACCAACCAGCTCGGCCGTTTGATCTTTAGTCAAGGGGAGGGCTGGAATTCCAAGGGCTGCGCGTTCGGCAACTTGGGCGTTGTAGGCTTCTAGCATCGTGTTTCCTATTGGGTAAGAGTTATCAACAGTAAAGCTCTGCAGGGCGTGTTTCCCTATCCAGTCTATTGTAATTGCTAATTCATGTCTTATATAAGACTTAATTGCCAATAAATCCCAAAAAATATGCCAAAAAAGCATAAATAGGGGTTAATTCTGATGAGGCACCGCATTTGAATTATTTGCCACAGTCAATCAAGATGGAGTAGACGCCTTAGGTGAGAGGGTAGCCGCGAGTAAAAATGACTTCGTAATGCTAAAAATCGCTTAAATAATAGGCAATATTTTGAGGTGCTATCCGCAAGCCTTGGAGTTGCAGGGCGGACTAATAATTTATCCTTCAAGACACGCTATCGTTATAATTACTTTTTCCAACAGAGCTTAAGCGATGACCAAATACGTTTTTGTCACTGGTGGTGTGGTTTCTTCTTTAGGGAAAGGAATCGCAGCTGCCTCGCTTGCCGCGATTCTTGAATCCCGCGGCCTGAAAGTCACCCTCCTAAAATTAGACCCTTATATCAACGTTGACCCGGGGACGATGAGTCCACTTCAGCATGGCGAAGTCTTCGTGACTGAAGATGGAGCGGAAACTGATCTTGACCTAGGTCACTATGAGCGCTTTGTATCCGCAAAGATGCGCAAGAGTAATAACTTTACTACTGGCCAAATTTACGAGTCTGTGATCAGCAAAGAGCGACGCGGCGAGTACTTGGGTAAAACGGTTCAAGTTATTCCCCATATTACAAATGAAATTCAAGCCTTTGTAGAGCGTGGTGCAAAAGCTAGCCATGACGGTAAAGCCGATATTGCGATCTGTGAAATCGGTGGAACTGTGGGTGACATTGAGTCACTGCCATTCCTTGAGGCGGCTCGCCAAATGAGCATCCGCCTCCCAAGACACAGCTGTGCGTTTGTGCACCTCACCTTGGTCCCATACCTTACCAGCGCTGGGGAATTAAAAACCAAGCCTACCCAGCACTCGGTCCAAAAGTTACGCGAAATTGGCATCATGCCTACGGTTCTCTTGTGTCGTGCGGACCGCCCAATTCCGGAGGATGAGCGCTCCAAGATTTCTCTGTTCTCCAACGTACGTGAAGAGGCTGTTATTTCTGTGTGGGATGTGGATACTATCTACAAGATTCCTGAAATGCTTCAAGCGCAGGGTATGGATGATTTAATTTGTCGTGAATTGGATATCGAAGCAAAACCTGCAGACCTATCCGTTTGGGCAAACTTGGTTTATGAATTAGCCAACCCACAACATGAAGTCACCATTGGCATGGTTGGCAAGTATGTTGAGTTAACAGAATCGTACAAGTCATTAATTGAAGCTTTGCGTCACGCAGGTATTCACAATCACACACGTGTCAACATCAATTACATCGACTCTGAAGTGATTGAAAAAGACGGTGTCGACTGTCTTCAAGGCTTAGATGCCATTTTGGTTCCAGGCGGGTTTGGTAAACGCGGCACAGAAGGGAAGATTGCTGCTATTCGTTATGCGCGTGAGAATCATGTCCCATATCTTGGAATTTGCTTAGGCATGCAATTGGCTGTGATCGAATTTGCTCGTCACGTTGCCAATGTTGCTGGGGCCAACAGTACCGAATTTGATCCAGAGACTGAGAGCCCAGTGGTTGCTCTGATTACCGAGTGGGTTGATCGCGAAGGTCGCGTTGAGAAACGTAGCAATGACTCCGATCTGGGTGGCACTATGCGCCTTGGCTCGCAGCGCTGTCCTGTGAAAGCAGGTACTTTGGCTCACGATATCTATGGTGCTGAAGTCAATGAGCGTCATCGCCATCGTTATGAAGTTAACAACGCCTACGTGCCTCGTCTTGAGAAATCTGGCCTGATTATTTCTGCCAGAACACCAAATGAGTCCTTGCCAGAAATGATGGAGTTGCCAAGTTCAATGCACCCTTGGTTCTTCGGTGTTCAGTTTCATCCGGAGTTCACTTCGACTCCGCGTGATGGTCATCCATTATTTTCCGCATTCATTAAAGCATCTTTAATTCATCAAGCTGCTACTGAAAAACAAGCGGCCTAGGAGAGCAAGATGAGTGCATTTAAATTATGCGGCTTTGATGTCGGTTTGGACCACCGCTTCTTTTTAATTGCGGGGCCTTGCGTTATTGAATCCGAGCAATCCGCCTTAGATATTGCTGGTGAACTAAAAGAAATTACCGGTGCTCTTAGCATTCCATTTATTTACAAATCTTCGTTTGATAAAGCCAACCGCTCCTCCGGTACCTCCTTTAGAGGTCTGGGAATGGAGAAGGGTCTTGAGATTTTGGCGCGCGTAAAGCGTGAAATTGGAGTTCCCATTCTCACTGATATCCATGACATCAGTGAGATTGCCCCAGTTGCAAAAGTGGTTGATGTGCTTCAGACGCCCGCTTTTTTGTGTAGGCAAACTGATTTCATTCGGGCTTGCGCTCAAAGTGGCAAGCCGGTGAATTTTAAGAAGGGCCAATTTTTATCCCCTCATGAAATGCTGAACGTGATCGACAAGGCGCGTGCAGCCGCTGCAGAGGTAAATCTTCCAGATCAATTTATGGTTTGTGAGCGTGGCGCCTCATTTGGGTATAACAATTTAGTTTCAGATATGCGCAGCCTGGCAATTCTTCGCGAAGCACATGCGCCGGTTGTTTTTGATGCCACCCATTCAGTCCAACTTCCAGGCGGGCAAGGTAATGCTAGTGGTGGCCAGCGCGAATTTGTACCTGTGCTAGCTCGTGCTGCTGTTGCAGTCGGTATCAGCGGGCTATTTATGGAAACGCATCCAGATCCAGCTAAGGCACTATCTGATGGACCAAATGCCGTGCCGCTGAATCGTATGAAAGAGCTACTTGAGTCCTTGGTGGCAATTGATTCGGTCGTTAAGAAGCCGGGTTCATTTTTAGAAGATAGCTTTAAGTAACACCCCATATTTATTTTTTACTTAGGAGAAGGTGCATGAGCGCCATTGTTGACATCATCGGTAGAGAAGTTTTAGATTCACGCGGCAACCCAACGGTTGAGTGCGATGTATTGCTGGAGTCTGGTGTTATGGGCCGTGCAGCGGTGCCATCTGGCGCATCCACTGGCTCCCGCGAGGCGATTGAGCTTCGTGACGGCGACAAAGCGCGTTACTTGGGCAAGGGTGTTCTTAAAGCCGTTCAAAACATCAATATCGAGATTGCTGAATCTATCCTGGGTCTTGATGCAAGCGAGCAAGCCTTTCTTGATCACACTTTGATCGAATTAGATGGAACGCACAATAAGGCGCGCTTAGGTGCAAATGCAACGCTGGCTGTTTCTATGGCTGTAGCACGCGCTGCGGCAGAAGAAGCTGGCTTACCCTTGTATCGCTACTTTGGTGGGTCTGGTGGTATGCAATTGCCGGTACCAATGATGAATATCGTCAATGGCGGGGCACATGCGAATAACAGCTTGGATATTCAGGAATTTATGGTGATGCCGGTTGGCGCACAAAGTTTCCGTGAAGCCTTACGTTGTGGCGCTGAGATCTTCCATGAGTTGAAGAAAATTTTAGGTGCACAGGGCATGCCAACTACCGTCGGTGACGAAGGCGGCTTTGCCCCGAACTTCAAGAGTAATCAAGAGTGCCTACAGACCATCATGAAGGCGATTGAGGGCGCTGGCTACCAAGCGGGCGAGGATGTCTTATTGGCTTTGGATTGCGCTGCTAGTGAATTCTACAAAGATGGTAAATATCACCTGTCTGGCGAAGGCTTGCAACTGACTTCCAGTGAATTCTCAGACTATCTCGGCAATTTAGCCGATCAATTCCCAATCGTATCGATTGAGGATGGCATGCATGAGAGTGACTGGGATGGATGGGCTGACATTACCCAAAAGTTAGGTAAGAAAATCCAACTGGTCGGTGACGATCTTTTTGTTACCAACACACGCATTCTCAAAGAGGGTATTGAGAAAGGTATCGCTAACTCTATCCTGATTAAGATCAACCAAATTGGCACATTGACCGAAACCTTTGCTGCAATTGAAATGGCTAAGCGTGCTAATTACACCGCAGTGATTTCACATCGTTCTGGCGAGACTGAGGACAGCACCATTGCTGATATTGCGGTTGGCACCAATGCTGGTCAGATTAAAACCGGTTCTTTATCTCGCTCTGACCGCATTGCGAAGTACAACCAGTTATTGCGCATTGAGGAAGACTTGGGTGATGTTGCTACCTACCCAGGAAAATCTGTTTTCTATAACCTTAAGCTTTAGTAGATAGGCGTCCACCAATCTATGCGTATCGTCATCTACTCTATGCTGCTATTGCTAATTGCAATTCAGTACCCACTTTGGTTGGGTAAGGGTGGATGGCTGAAGGTTTACGAGATGGAGAAGCAGCTCGAGCTACAGCAGGCTAAAAATAGCTTGCTCAGCTTGCGCAATGCCAAGCTTACGGGTGATGTGAAGGATTTAAAAGATGGCACCCGCGCTATTGAAGAGCGAGCACGTGTTGAACATGGAATGATCAAGGATGGTGAATTCTTTGTACAAATTCTACCAACCGAGAAATCTGCTGCCAACGCAGCTGATGGCGTCAAGCCATTAACTGCTAAGCAATAATTATTGCCGCCTAATGTCCGCTAGATGGCGGTCTTGTAGCATCTGCCAATAAATCCGTTTTAAAAACTTGCCTGCAGTCAACCGCATCAAAGAGATACGATTTGGCGCAAAAATCACACTCAGTTTCAACGGCACCTTGCTCCGCCAGAATGCTCTCGACTTCCTCTTCCCCAAGCATCCTCAGGACGTCGGCTACCTTTGCACGCGAACAACGGCAGCCAAAGTGAACAGGGCGAGCAGGAAAACTCCTCACACCGCTTTCTGTAGACTCCTCTAAAAATAGGCGGCGCAGAATGGTTTCTGGTGAAAGCGTCAATAGCTCTTCGGTAGTAATAGTTTCACCAAGAGTCTGTATACGATTCCAGCCCTCAGCAGCAAGCTGTGGGTCTAGATGAGCGTGACCACCAGAATCTGGCAATCGCTGCAAAAGAAGTCCACCGACATGAGTGTCATTGGATGCCAACCAAATACGGGTATCCAGCTGTTCTGAATTTTGCATATACAGAGCAATAGCTTCCGCTGCACTGCTAACAGGCTTAATGATGGTTCCACGATGCTCCTGGAGGGCCACAATGCCTTGGTAGGGCGGTTGACCGGGCTGCCGGTCAGATGGGTCTAAGGTGATTACCAGGCGACCCGAATTATCGGCATCCAGCAATTCGCCTAGGGTGGCATTTGGGTCTATGGCAGCAGCGTCTACCGATAGCTTTACGGTGGCTCTCATCGTCAAATCAGACTTGCATTCAACTACAAGGAGTTGAATAGGGCCTTTACTTTGAGCCTGAATAATCAAAGTCCCATCAAATTTCAGGCTGGCGCTTAAGAGGGTCGCTGCGCCCACAAAGTCCCCTAGGATGCGCCTAACCACAGGGGGGTCGTTACGACGCTCTAAAACAGCCTGCCATGCACTGCTAATGGAAACAATTTCCCCGCGGACTGGGGCGCCGTCACACATAAATACAAGTAATTCGTTCATAAGTGAAAGTATCCACTTTTTTCCGGATCTAGGTGGTAAATGACGTATTCCAAAGCTGACCTGAGATAATGGCATTTATGCATATACGTACACGATTCGCCCCCAGTCCAACGGGCTTTATTCACTTGGGCAACCTCCGCAGCGCTTTGTATCCATGGGCCTTTGCTCGACATAACAAAGGCGACTTCATCTTGCGTATTGAGGATACCGATATAGAGCGCTCCACGCAGGAAGCTGTCGATGTCATTATCGAAGGCATGGCTTGGCTTGGGCTGGATTTGGATGAGGGTCCTATTTATCAAATGCAGCGCATTGATCGTTATCGTGAAGTCGTTAAGCAGATGCTGGACGCTGGTCTAGCTTATCCCTGCTACATGAGTGAAGAGGAATTGAATAAGCTTCGCGATCAACAAATGGCCAATAAAGAAAAGCCACGCTATAACGGTCAGTGGCGTCCTGAGCCAGGAAAAACCCTGCCGGATATTCCTCAAGGTGTTTTGCCGGTAATTCGCTTTAAAAATCCTATCGGCGGATCCGTTATTTGGGAAGATGCGGTTAAAGGCCAGATCGAAATCAGCAATGATGAGTTGGATGACTTGGTCATTGCCCGTCCCGATGGAACGCCAACCTATAATTTCTGTGTTGTCGTAGATGATCTCGATATGAATATTACCCACGTTATTCGCGGCGATGATCACGTCAACAATACGCCTCGTCAAATCAATATCATGAAGGCGCTTGGCGGCGCACCGCCGATATATGCCCATCTGCCAACCGTTTTAAACGACTCGGGCGAAAAGATGAGCAAGCGTAATGGGGCGATGAGCGTCCGCGATTACCAAAAAGCGGGGTACTTACCTGAGGCTATCTTGAACTACCTAGCCAGGTTGGGCTGGTCCCATGGTGATGCCGAAATCTTTACTAAAGAACAGTTTGTAAATTGGTTTGATTTGGAAAGTCTGGGTAGGTCACCTGCGCAACATAATCCAGAGAAATTGCTTTGGCTCAATCATCAATACATTCAAAATGCCGATTCCACATCTTTAGCAGCGGCAACTAAGCCTTTTGCGCATGAGCTAGGCATCGATACTGAGAATGGCCCAGATTTTGTGGAGGTGGTTGCACTCTTAAAAGATCGCGCCAACACCTTAATTGAAATCGCAGAGGGCGCCAAACTCTTTTATCTTCCTGCGCCCACTCATAGCGCTGATCAAATTGCTGTCAATATTCCATCAGAAACTGTTCCCGCACTAAAAGACTTAATCGAGGCAATACGCTGTGCCGAGCACACAAAGGCTGCTTATGGAGCTGCTTTTAAAGAAGTTTTGGCCAAGCATCAGCTCAAAATGCCGGCCTTGGCAATGCCTGTTCGCTATGCCTTATTTGCCACGACGCAGACACCAGCGATTGATTCTGTCTTGGTTGTCCTAGGTAAAGACGAGGTAGTGGAAAGACTTTCTAAGGTGCTCTAAAGTAGAATTTGCGCTCCAGTACAAAAATAGGATAAAATCTTGGATTGTTTTGAGTGTCTTGTAGTTTTATTGCGAGATTACGGGGGTATAGCTCAGCTGGGAGAGCGCTTGCATGGCATGCAAGAGGTCAGCGGTTCGATCCCGCTTA